>JBPBQJ010000096.1:0-25026 GCA_050954765.1 Janthinobacterium lividum
CGCTCTACCACGAGCGGCCGGCCTTTTCGCTTAAAACAGACCCTAGCCCACGCGCACCACAATCTTGCCGAAGTGCGCGCCGCTGCCCATATGGGCCAGGGCGTCGGGCACCTTATCAAAGTCAAATACCTCGCTGATTACGGGCTTCACCTGGTTGGTATCGAAGGCTTTAAGCAAGTCGGCCAGCATCTGGGTGCTGCCCACGTAGATGCCTTGCAGGCGCTGCGTGAGCAGGGGCACCATGCGCAGGTTGGGCGCCTCGTCGCTGGGCGATACCTGGCCGATTTGAAACACCGTGCCGCCCGGCTGGAGGGCGCGCAGCGAGCGGGCCATCTGGCCGGCCACTTCCAGCACGTAGGTGGCACCTTCGCCGTGGGTCAGCTCGCGCACCTTATCCTCCCAGTCGGGCGTGGTTTTGTAGTTGATGCCGTGGTCGGCGCCGAGCGCTTTGGCCTGGGCTAGCTTCTCATCCGAGCTGGAGGTGATAATGACCTGGGCGCCGAAGAGCTTGGCAATCTGGAGACCGAAAATGGAGACGCCGCCCGTGCCTTGCAGCAGCACCGTGTCGCCGGGCCGCAGCCGGGCCTGCTCTACCAAGGAATGCCAGGCCGTGACGCCGGCGCAGGGGAAGGCAGCCGCTTCCTCGAACGAGAAGGAATCGGGCACTTTCACCACCGCGCTTTCGGGAAAGGCCACGTACTCGGCCAGCACGCCGTCGGTGCTGCCGCCCAGCGAGCGGTGAGTTTTGGCAGCCGTGAAATCGCCATCGGCCCAGTCGGGGAAGAAGTTGACGGCCACGCGGTCGCCGGGTTGAAACTTGCTGACGCCCGCGCCCACGGCCGTAACCACGCCGGCCGCGTCGCTGAAGGGAATCATCGGCAGTTTCTCGCCGGGGTAGCCAAACCAGCCGTTGGCCAGGGCCCAGTCGCGGTAGTTGAGGGACACGGCTTTGACCTGGATTTTCACCTCGTAGTCGCGGGCGGTGGGCTCGTCAAAATCGCCCAGCTTGAAGTTGGCGAGGCTTTTGGGGTCGTGCAGTTTATAGGCTTTCATACGAACTGGAAAGGGGCCGGGCGGCCCCGTAGAAGGAGCCGTAGTAACAGGTGCCACCCCAAAAAGTCTGGTGCCCGGCCCAACCCAGCGCCGGCCGGCGGTATTTTTGACGTTCTTCTCTGTCGCTGCCATGCCCCTGCCCTACCGCCGCCTCGTCGTCAAAATCGGTTCCAACGTGCTCGCCCAGCCCAACGGCCTGCCCGACGAGGGCCGCATGGCCCAGCTCGTGGCCCAGATAGTGGGCCTCAAAAACCAGGGCCTGGAAATCATCCTCGTCTCGTCGGGCGCGGTGGCGGCGGGGCGCAGCCTCATCACGCTGCCGCCCAAAGCCGACGCCGTGCGCAGCCGCCAGCTGCTGGCCGCCGTGGGCCAGGTGAAGCTGCTGAGCCTCTACGCCGCGCTGCTGGCCCCGCACGGCCTGCTCGGCGCCCAGGTGCTGGTAACCAAGGAAGACTTCCGCGACCGCCAGCACTACCTGAACATGCGCAACTGCTTCCAGGAACTGCTCCAACAAAACGTCATTCCTATTGTGAATGAGAACGATGTAATTTCGGTAACCGAACTCATGTTCACCGACAACGACGAGTTAGCCGGCCTGGTGGCCAGTATGCTCGATGCCGACGCACTCATCATCCTGAGCAACGTGGACGGTATTTTCGACGGCGACCCTAGCCAGCCGGGCGCGCAGGTTATCCGCCACATCGCGCCGCACGACACCAGCTTTGCCGAGTTTGTGACGGCTACGCGCTCGCAGTTTGGGCGCGGCGGCATGCTCACCAAGTGCTCCATTGCCCACAAAGTGGCCGGGCTGGGCATCAGCGTGCACATCGCCAATGGCAAGACGACCGATATCCTGCCTAATCTTCTAGCTGAAAGCGCAATAAACACCTGGTTCCAGCCCAGCAAACGCGCCTCGGGCACCAAAAAGTGGCTGGCCCACGCCCAAGCCGCACAGGCTACCGTGCACGTGAATGCCGGCGCCCGCGCCGCGCTGCTAGCCCCCGCCAAGGCCACGAGCCTGCTGCCGGTGGGCGTGCTGCGCATCGAGGGCGATTTCCAGAAAGGCGACCTCATCCGGCTCGTCGATGAGGCCGGCCACGCGCTAGGCCTGGGCCTGGCCGAATACGGTGCCGACAAGGCCCGCGAGCGCCTGGGCCAGCACGGCCAGCGCCCGCTGGTGCACTACGATTACCTGTTCCTGACCGAAAATGCAGGGTAAGCTTTCGCTTGCCTTTTCCGACTCCTATGCCAAAAAGGCAAGCGCAAGCCTACCCTACCCGCTGATGACTGACTATTCCGCTTACTTCCGCGCTGCCCAGCAGGCTAGCCGCCGCCTGGCCACGGTAGCGCCCGCCACCATCGATGCCGCCCTGTGCGGCCTCGCCGACGCCCTGCTGGCCCACACCAACTTTGTGCTGGCCGAAAACGCCCGGGACCTGGCCCGCCTGCCCGAAACCGACCCACGCCACGACCGCCTGCGCCTCACCCCCGAGCGCCTCGCCGGCATGGCCCAGGACCTGCGCAACGTGGCTAGCCTGCCCTCGCCGCTGGGCGCGGTGATGAGCGAAAAAGAACTACCCAACGGCTTGCAGCTGAAGAAGGTGCGCGTGCCGCTAGGGGTGGTGGGCATCATCTACGAGGCACGGCCCAACGTGACCTTCGATAGCCTGGCGCTGTGCCTGAAAACCGGCAACGCCTGCCTACTGAAGGGTGGCTCCGATGCGGCGGCCTCCAACGCGGCCCTCATCGAGGTGGCCGGGCCGGTGCTGGCTAGCCACGGCCTGCCGCTGGGCGCCGCCATGCTGCTGCCACCCGAGCGCGCCGCTACCGAGGCCCTGCTGCTGGCAGTGGGGCTGGTCGATGTGGTTATTCCGCGGGGCAGCCAGGGGCTGATAAACTACGTGCGCCAGCATGCGCGCGTGCCCGTTATCGAAACCGGGGCCGGCGTGGTGCACACGTATTTTGATGAAACCGGCGACCTGGCCAAGGGCCAGGCCATCGTCGCCAACGCCAAAACGCGCCGCGTCAGCGTCTGCAACGCGCTCGACTGCCTGTTAATCAACCACAACCGCCTGGCCGACTTGCCGGCCCTGGCCGCGCCGCTGGCCGGGGCGCAGGTGCACCTCTTCGCCGATGCGCCGGCCTACGCGGCGCTGGCCGGCCACTACCCGGCCGCGCTGCTGACCGAGGCGAGCGAGGCGCATTTCGGCACCGAGTTTTTAGATTATAAGCTGGCCATCAAAACTGTGGCTAGCCTCGACGCGGCCCTCGACCACATTGCCGCGCACGGCTCGCGCCACAGCGAGGCCATTATTTCGGAAGATGCCGGGCACATCGACACCTTTTTGCAAGTGGTGGATGCGGCGGCCGTGTACGCCAACGCCTCCACGGCCTTCACCGATGGCGGGCAGTTTGGGCTGGGGGCCGAAATTGGCATCAGCACCCAAAAGCTGCACGCCCGCGGCCCGATGGGTCTGGAGGAGCTGACGAGCTACAAGTGGCTGGTGCGCGGCACCGGACAGGTGCGGGCGGGCTAGCCCTTCGCTTCGCCGCTAGCGCTACTTACTTAGTAACTCTTTGTTAGTATGGAAAATACGTTTCGCGCGGTACTGGAGGCTGGTGGCCCCAGCTTCATGCCTACGCAGATTGTGCAGGTACCCGACTACGCCTGGCAGGCGGTGGGCGGCAAGGCCACGAAGCGCGTTGTGGCTACCCTCAACGGTCACGCCGAGCGCCTGGGCCTACTGCCGCAGGAAGGCGGCGGGCGCTACCTGATGCTGCGCAAAACGCTGTGCCAGCAGCTCGGGCTGGAAATCGGCCAGGAGCTGGAGGTGCACCTCGCGCCCGACCCCAACCCCGACTATGTGGACCTGCCCGACGAGCTAGCCGAGGCCCTGGCCGCCTGGCCCGAGGCCGAAGCGGCCTTCTTAGCCCAAACCGGTGCGATGCGCCGGGCCATGGCCCGCAAAGTGGCCGATGCCAAGCGTCCCGACACCCGCGCCCGCTACGCCGTGGAGCTAGCCGAGCGCCTGGCGCGGGGCGGGCACCCGTTCAAAGCGAGCTAGTAGCTTAATTCCAGGCAGTTATGGCCACTACTTTGCCTGGGCCGCTCACCGTGAATTTGCATTCGTCAAATTTGGGCGGGGCGAGGTGGGGCCGCACATTGTTGGAAAACGCGTAGGGCTCGGTCGGGATACCCAGAAAGTTCTTGTCGAGCTTGTCGTTGTTGTTGGTGTCCTGGGTCAGGGCCACGGCCCAGTCGCCGGGCGCCAGCTCCACGGGCAATGAAAGCTCGGTTTTACCCTCCGGCTTGACCTCTACGTGCAGGGCGTGCTGGCCTTTTTGCAAAAACTTGTCGGCCGCGTTGTAAAAATTCAGCTTTATTACCGACTGGGTCGAGGCCATCGCGGATATCACTACCGTCACGGTTTCGGTGGCTTTGGCGGGCGGCGGGGTGGGCCGGGCGCCCAGCGAGAAACCGCTCAGCAGTAGCGCGGCCAGTGGCAAAGTCTTCATAGGGAGGCAGCTAAGGGCGGCTGGTTGCTCGGTAAACCCAGGGCTAGCCGCAAATCGTTCCTACTGGGTGCTGGCTAGCCGGCGGCTACCTTGCGGGCCCCACCCCTCGCTCCGCCACCCCATGCAGCGCTACTTTCAAGAATTTCAACGCCTTGCCGAAGCCGGCACCTACCACGAGCTAGCCGCCCGGCCCGTGCCCAAGCCCGAATACTTCAACTGGACGACCGAAATTCTGGAAGGCCTGCACGTGGCTGCCCACCCCGACAAGCCCGCGCTAGTGCTGGCCGACGATGCCGGCTCCCACACCATTACCTACGCCGAGCTAGCCGGCCGGGCCAACCAGCTGCTGCACTTTTGGCGGGCCGCCGGGGTGCCGCCGCAGCAAGCCGTGTTGCTGATGGTGCCGGTGTGCGCCGAATTGTGGGCCACCTACGTGGCCGGCATCAAAGGCGGGCAGCTGCTGATTCCGGCGGCCAGCATTCTCACCGTAAATGACTTAGAATATCGTTTTGGCCGCTTGCTGCCCGCCGTAGTCATTGCCGACCTGGAAAACGCCGCCAAAATCGACACCGCCGAGGCGGCGCTGGGGCAGCGCATCACGCTCAAGATGCTGGTGGGCGGCCCCACGGCGCAGCGCCCCGGCTGGGTGGGCTTCGAGGACCTGGCTAGCCTGCCCACCACGGCCGAGGCGGCCCCCACCCGCGCCGACGACCCGCTGTTTCTGTTCTTCACCTCGGGCACTACGGGCCTACCCAAAGTGGTGACGCACACGCACTTTTCGTATCCTGTGGGCCACCTCAGCACCGCCGCCTGGATTGAGCTGCGGCCCACCGACCGGCACTGCAACATTGCGCAGGCCGGCTGGGCCAAATTTGCCTGGAGCAGCTTTTTTGCGCCCCTCAGCGTGGGCGCTACCCTCGTGGCCTACCAGGGCAGCGGGCGCTTTGCGGCCGGGCCACTGCTGGCGGCGCTGGCGAGGGAGCGGGTTACCACATTTTGCGCGCCGCCCACGGTGCTACGGCTGCTCGTGCTCGAAGACCTAGCCGCGTATAAATTCGGCTTCCGCGAGTGCGTGAGCGCCGGCGAACCCCTTAATCCCGAAGTGATTGAGGCCTGGCAGCGCGGCACGGGCCAGCTCATCCGCGACGGCTACGGGCAGTCGGAAAGCACCTGCATGGTGTATAACCTGCCCGGCGCGGCCGTGCGCCCGGGCAGCATGGGCCGCCCCTCGTTTATGTACGATGTGGTGGTGGCCGACGATGAGGGCCGCGAGCTGCCGGCCCTGGCCGAAGGCCACATCGCTGTGCGCACCGACACCGGGCGGCCTAACGGCCTGTTTACCGGCTACTTCGGCGAGCCCGGGCGGGCGGCCAGCGTGTTTCGCCACGGCCTGTACTACACCGGCGACAAGGCCTACCGCGATGCCGACGGCTACCTCTGGTTTGTGGGCCGCGACGACGACGTGATAAAATCGAGCGACTACCGCGTGGGGCCCTTCGAGGTCGAGAGCGTGCTCGTCGAGCACCCGGCCGTAGTGGAGGCCGCCGTGGTGGGCTCGCCCCACCCCATCAAGGGCCACGAAATCAAGGCCTTTGTTATCCTCACGCCTGGCACCGAGGCTAGCCCGGCGCTGGCGCAGGAGCTTTTTGCCTACGGCCGCACGCACCTGGCGCCCTACAAGATGCCGCGCATCCTGGAGTTTGTGGCCGAGCTGCCCAAGACCATCAGCGGCAAAATCAGGCGTGTGGAGCTGCGCGCCCGCGAGGCCCAGCAGCGGCTGGGGGCAGTGGGCGCGGGGGAGTTTTTCTATGAGAAGAACCGCGCGTAGCTACCGGAGCGCCGCTAGCCCGTTCGTGGGGCTAGCCCTAAACGCCACGCGCGCCGCGGGCCCAAGGGCCAGCGGCGCGCTTCAATCAACGAACTAAACAGAACTATGACTTCTTCTCGGCAATCGGGAATTTATCGAGAATCTCCTTGGCCGACTTGCTGAACTCGGTGCCCAGGCGGGCGGGGTCGTCCACGGGGTCGGCCATGGAGCCGCGCCACACGAGGTTGTTGGTGCGCGCATCGATAAAGTCGAGCACAAGGGTGCCCTCGCGGTACTGCTCGGTGCGCGGCGTCTGGTAGTAGGCCGGCGAGTACCAAGAGCCGTAGTTGATGGGCAGAAACCGGCCGCGGTAGCCCACCGAATACGGGTAGGCATAGTTGGCACCGGGGTACGAGTCGTACACTGTGCGCTCGGCCCGCTCCACGTAGGTGTGGGTAGTTACCAAAAAGTCGGGGTTGGTTTCTACCTGGCGCAGGCCGCGCTTGGCCAGTTCACTGGCAATGGCCTGCTTGATGCGGTCTTGCGCAATGGGACTGTTCAGCAGAGGGTTCTGGTCGCCCTGGGTTTTCACTTCCGTGTCGGCAAAGTCGAAGGTGCGGTACTTGGCAAAGTTGACATCGGCGCGCTGCTCCACGTTCACGGCGGAGGAGCAGGCACTCAGGCCGCCCCCGAGGGCTAGCGCGAGGCCTAAGAGGATTTTTTTCATAGGGAAAAGGATAAATTAGTGAGCACAGTAGGCGGTAGATACCTGTTTTAGAGGTAGAAGGTTGTTCTGGACTGCCTGCCCACTGCGGCAAGGCAGGCCAGGAAGCTCGTCGCTAGCCTGCCGACTTACCGCCTCTTAGCTAGCGCGCACAATGCGAATGAAACACCCCAAATAAGTATTTGATAACCTGACCTTACAATCAAGCGTATGGCTTGGCAGCTTATCTACTTAGTAGCGCTATTCTCTTCGCTTCGATTTCGCCTGATGAAAAACATTCAGCACTTGCGCATTCCGGCCCTTCTGGTGTCGGGGCTGGCCGTGGTGGCCGCTGCCTGCCAGGGCAACTCCACTACCCAGACCAGCGACCCCACCACGGCCCACGAGGCCGTGGCCGACACCACCAAAACCGGGGCCACTGCCACCAATGCCTCGCTGCGCGCGGGCAGCGTGGAGGCGGGCCGCGATGTGTACCGCTACGAAACGTTTGGCGACGAAGGCTTCTGGACCGATGCCGTGCGCATGCCCCAGGGCATGAAAGCCGCTAAGCTGACGGTGCTGCAAGCCCTGCAAGCCGGCGTAAGCTTCGACGTGGATGCGATTCCGGCCGACCTGAAGGCGGTGCTGGCCAGCGAGGTAAAAACCGACCTATCGGCCGCCAAGGCACCCAAGCTGAACGACCCCGCCACGCTCGACGCGCTGGTGAAGGCCAACGCCGTAATCGGCATGGTGCCCAAAGGCGGCAAAGTGGGCGTGACCTGCGCGCTGTGCCACGCCGTTACCGACAAGTCGCTGTATGAGGTGACGGGCAAGGGCACTATCGGCAAGCGCATCGATGGGCCCACGCCGCACGGCCTCAACGTGGGCAAGCTGCTGGCCACGGGCGCCAACACGCGGGCGCTCTTCACCACGGCACAATTGCAAAACCCCGATGGCAGCACCATCGGCCGCGCGCCTAAGGGCCTGACGGCCAAGTCGACGGAAGCGGAGTTTGACGCTTACTTCAGCAACCCGAAATACTACCCCATCGGTACGTTTGACGACTCGCCCGATGGCAATGGCAACCCGGTGCACATCGCGCCATTCTTCCGCCAGGATTTGGCCGCGCCCTACGGCTCGTCGGGCCAGAACAGCGACCTGAACGACTTCAACAACACGGTATACACCGCGCTGTTCGACCAGACCAACCTGCTTTCGCCGGGCGGCAAGCAGTTTATCCACGGCCTCGGGGCCACGGGCGGCGACTCCATTTTGGCCGGCTACCAGCGCGTGCTGGCCGCCACCGGCGTCACGGGCTACCCCTTCGTGACGGCCCACCTGCAGGGCAAACCCGGCGAGCCGCCCACACCCACCGGCAAGCGCGTAGACGAGCAAAAGCTGCGCGACCTGCAAGCCTACGTAAACAGCCTGCCCGCGCCGAAAGGCGTGGTAGCCAGCGCTGCCCTCGTAACCAAGGGCCGCGCCCTCTTCGCTTCGGAGAAGTGCACCGCCTGCCACAACACCAACCAGGGCGTGGCCGTGCAGAGCAAGCTCGTGCCGATGAACGTTATCTGGCCCGGCTATGCGCCCAAGGTGCTGGCCCAGCGCCAGGCTCCGCTCACGCCCATCCAGAACGCGCCCGGCACGTTTGACGACAAGATGATTGTGGTGGATGCCAGCCCGGGCGGCGGCATTCGGGGCAATGCCCTGCCGCTGCTGCTCGACCTGGCCCGCAAGCCCGTGTTTCTGCACGACGACTCGGTGCACAGCCTCGACGAGCTGCTCGACCCCAAGCGCGGCAAAACGTCGCCGCACCCGTTCTACGTCGTGACGCCGGCCCAGCGCACCGAGTTGGTAGCCTACCTCAAAAGCCTCGACACGGACAGCAAGTAGCCTGGCCAACACCCGCCTAGGCTAGCCCGTTGATTACAAAAAAGGCCAACAACTCCGCGTTGTTGGCCTTTTTTGTGTTTGGGGCCGCCTAATGCGCAGCCGGGCCGTATTAGGTGCTTGGCACTGCGCAGGCTAGCTTCGCACTCCCTCATTTTTTTCCTATGGAAGGACTCACGAAAATCGCCGAACTCGGCAAGCCCCGCGTTGTGATTGTGGGCGGCGGCTTCGGCGGCCTGCAGCTAGCCAAGTCGCTGGCTAATGCGCCGGTGCAGGTAGTGCTTATCGACAAGCAGAACTACCACGGGTTCTGGCCCTTGCTCTACCAAGTGGGCACGGCGGGCCTGAATGCGGACAGCATTGTGTCGCCGTTTCGCAAGATTCTCAACGAGCAGGAAAACTTCTTCTTTCGCATGGCCGAGGTGCTGTGCGTCGACCCGGCGGCGCAGGTGGTCGAAACTTCCATCGGGCAGGTGCGCTACGACTACCTGGTGCTGGCCACCGGCACCACCTCCAACTACTTTGGCGACAAGCAGATGGAGAAAGCCTCCATCAGCCTCAAGAGCGTGCCCGATGCCATCGAGCTGCGCAACACACTGCTCTCCAACTTTGAGCAGGCGCTGCAAATCGGCGACCAGACGCAGCTCAACAGCATGCTCGACTTTGTGATAGTGGGCGGTGGCCCCACCGGCGTGGAGATGGCCGGCGCGCTGAGCGAGCTGCGGGCCCACGTGTTTCCGCGCGATTATCCCGAGCTGGATTTGAAGCAGATGGACATTCACCTGGTGCAGAGCGGCCCGGTGCTGCTCAAAGGCATGTCGGCTGAGGCTTCGGCTCACGCCCTCAAGTATTTGGAGGAGCTCAACGTGCAGGTGTGGCTGGACAACAAGGTGACCTCGTATGACGGCTACACGGTGGCGCTCAAGAGCGGCGAAAACCTGGTGGCGCGCACCCTCATTTGGGCGGCGGGCGTCACCGGCGCCCCGGTGCCGGGGCTAGACCCCGCCGCGCTGCTCAAGTCGAACCGCTACCAGGTCAATGAGTTCAGCCAGGTGGCGGGCTACGACAACGTGTTTGCCATCGGCGACATTGCCCAGATGGCTACCGACGGCTACCCCGATGGCCACCCGCAGGTGGCGCAGCCCGCCATTCAGCAGGGCCGCCTACTAGGCGAGAATATTCAGCGCTTGCTGCAAAAGCAGCCGCTAAAGTCCTTTGTGTATGCCGACAAGGGCACGATGGCTACCATCGGCCGGCACCGCGCCGTGGGCGACATCATCCTCTTCGGCAAGCAGTTTCACATCACGGGCTGGCTAGGGTGGCTGGGCTGGAGCCTCGTGCACATTATGGCGCTGGTGAGCTTTCGCAACCGCATTGCCGTGTTCATTGCCTGGGCCTGGAACTACATTACCCAGGACAAAGGCATGCGCTACATTATTGGCAAGGCCAAGGCGCCGCTGAAGGCAAGGGAGCTGGAAATCAAGCCCATCGTCTGACGCTAGCCCTGCTCATGGCCAATCTTTCGGGCACGCTCTCCATCCTATCGGCCATGTTTACGCCGGCCATTCTGGTGTCGGCGTGTGGCTCGCTTATTCTCACCACTTCGCAGCGGCTCAGCCGCAGCCTCGACCGCCAGCGCGAGGTGGCCCAGTTGCTGCGCCAGAATCAGCAGCAGGCCACTACTTCCACGCCCGACCCGGCCGAGCACGGCCACCTCACGCAGCAGCTACTCTTTGCCATCCGGCGGGCTAGGCTGCTGCAACGGGCCATGACCAGCTTTCATCTGGCCCTGAGCACTTTTATTGGCAGCATTCTGGCCATCGGCGTCTTTGAGCTGACCGATATTTCGCGGGTCTGGATTATTGCCGCGCTGAGCGTGGCAGGCGCGCTCATCTTACTCTACTCCAGCGTTTTGCTTATTCAGGAGTCGAACCTGGCCCACGCCGATGTGGCCGAGGAAACGGCGTACCTCACGCGCTTCACTCTGGCCGACCAAGCGAAGGTTGCGAAGTAGCGCGAAGCTTCTGCTTCGCGCTACTTATAATCGCACATTGAAGGCTAGCGGCTGCACTACCCACGCCTGCTGGTAGCTGCTGTAGGCCACCCGCACGCCCGCCTCGATGGGCGTGCGCAGGTGCAAAACGTTGAACAAGGCCATAAAATCGGCCCCGTAGTTTTGGTAATCCTGGTAAAGCCGCGTGGGCACCAACTGGCCGGTGGTGGTGCGCAGACTTACGAGGCTGCTACCCCGGGCAAAGTCGCCAAAGGCCGTGGCCCGCAGCCGCTGCACGTAGAGTACCCGCCCCACCGACCAGTGCACGAAGGCCAGCGGCAGCGAATAATCGACGCTGCCCACGGCTAGCCTATCGAAGCTCACGTAGCTCGTTTCGGCCCTTGGAAAGGAAATGGCGGAGGTAAAACTGTACTGATTTTGCTGCTGATACTGAAAGCCGCCGCGCAGCCGCACGGCGTGGTGTCGGGCTAGCCCCGGCAAGTACACCCCAGCCTGCACACCCACCTGGCTAGCCTGCAAACTGGTACCGAAGGGCGTAGTGCGGTAGGTAGCCAGCAGCGTGGCGCCACCGCGCGGGGCCACGTCGCGGGCACTTTGGCGGAGCTGGCTAGCGTAGGCCAGTGAGGTTTGCACGGCGTGCAGCGGCGCGTTGGGACCTACTTCGGACAGGCTGCGCAAGGTGGGTGTGTAGTTGTAGACCCGCTCGTGCAGGTAGTATGCCCCCAGCGTGAGGGCCTGCAAATACTTGGAGCGCGTGAGCACCAGCGGAATGCGCGCCCCGGCCAGCAGCCGGGCGTATTGCCACTGGCTGTTGCGCAGGCTGTCGAGCGGCGCGGCGCGGTCGAAGTAGCGCGCCGCATTGCGCCCGCCGTAGGTGGCCTCCACATCGAGCACCGGGAAGCGGCCCTGGTAGCTGAGGGCGGCCGTGGCGGCCACCGTGCGCTCGGTCTGGTCGTAGCTCAGGCCCGCGAAAAGCTGGGTCGTGCTCAGCAAGTCCTGCGAGCGCACGCCTACCGTCACGGCGTTGCCGCTGGGGCTCTGCACCACCCCGTAGCTGAAGATGCGAAAGGCGTGCGCCAGCGGTCGGTAGCGCCGCACCCCGTAGCGCGGCCCCGCCGAATCGGGCGAGGCCAGCAGGGCCGTGATGCGCGCCGCCCCCGGCTCGCCGGCCGCCAGCGCCGCCACAAAGGGCTGCGGGGCATCGGCCAGCGCGGGCTGGGGCTGGGCTAGCCAGGTGCCGGGAGCTAGCGGCAGCTCGGCCACGCGGGCGCCGGTGGCGCGGTAGTCGTGCAGGGCCAGGCGCTGGCCGTCGGGGCTCACGGCTACGTGATAGGCGCCGGTGGACCGGTTGGTAACCTGGTAGGTCTGGTGCGTGCGGTAGTTGACGGCGTAGATGTTATCCACGCCCGACTGCGGCGAGTTGTAGAGCACGTACTCGCCCCACAGCTGCGGGTTGGATAGGTTGACATTGGCCACCGGCAGCATATCGACTTCCAGCCCGCTCGTGGGCTCGATGAGCTGCAAGGTTTTGCCAGCCGCGCGCAGCGCCACCACCACAATGGCCTGGCCGGTGGGCGAAAAGCGCGGCTGCTGGTACAGGTCGTTCTTCGGATTGGGCAGCGTGCGGATAACGGCGCCCGTCGTGGCATCCAGAATGACCAGCGCGTGGTGGTAGGCCTCATCGGTGCGCACGGCCACGATACGCGTGCCATCGGCCGAGAGCGCGGCGGCCGAGTAACGCTGCCCCTTGCCCAGCCACGTGAGCCGGCCGGTCGCCAAATCGAGCACCTTTAGCTCGGAGTACACGCGCTGACCCCAGCGCGGGCTCTGCCGAAACTCGGGCCAGACGGCCTTGCCGCCGCCCACCGAGAGCAGCTCCGGGATATTCTGCTGGCCCAGCGTAAACACCCGCTTTTCGCGCCCCCGGCGGCCCAGCAGCACCAGCTGCGGAATGTCGCCGAGGCCGGTTTTCAGGGCCAGCACCGTGCTGTCACTCACGTACTGCGGGTAGCGGTACTGCGTAAAAACCCGCGTAGTGGCCTGCCCGGCCAGCTCGCGCACCGGCGTGGGCGCCGGGCGGCTAGCCGCCTGCGCCCGCCAGGTCGAGTCCAACTCGCGCATAGTGCGGGCGTACAAGTCCTCCACCCGCAGGCCGGTGGTGCGCTTCAGGCCGTTCGAAAACGAGAAGGGATAGAACGGGAAGCGGTAGTATTCGCTCAGCGCGCGGCTCCACACATCGGGGCCGTAGTGGGCTTTGGCGTAGGAAGTCAGGTAGTACCCTAGCACGTACCAATCGGGCACGTTGTCGCGCAGCGAGCCATTCACCGCCTTTTGGTAATTATACAGCCGGCCATCGAGCAAATTGGCCCGCAAGCCCAAGCCGAAGTACGGGATGCGCCCGCGCCCGCTGCGCGTAAGAGCCGTTTCGGTGCCCACCGCGTCGCCCTCAAAAAACCACTGCGGTACGCCCACCGCTGCTACCCCTAGCCCGCCATCGCCGAGCAGCGGCACCACCACCCGGCCAAAGCCCTGGCGCGCCTTGTCGAACTGATTAACGTGCCGGAACTCGTGCACCACCAACCCATCGAGCCAGTCCACGGTGCCTAGCCCCTGCCCTTGGTCGGGGGTGGTGAAGAACTCGGCGTGGCGCGGCAAAAACGTCACGAAGCCGTTGCTGACGGTCGTCTGGTTTTGCAGCACCACCGCGATGGGCTTGGCCTGTACCCCCAGCGTGGCGCCCTCGGCGCCGTGCACCGCCTCGAGGCGGCTGGCGGTGCGCTGGGCCGCCGTATCGAGCCCCGCCGGGTACAGCACCCGGAAGTGCGGGCTACGAATTTCCTGCCAGCGCAGCGCGGGCGGGTTTTGGGAGATGATGGGCAGGCTTTGCGCCAAGCTGGCCAGAGGGGCTAGCAGGGGCAACAACGAGAAGAGCAAGCGGCGCATAGGCCAGCAAATTACGGCTTAGCTATCGCCCGGCCGTCGTTAGGCTAGGCCGTGCGTTTCAGCCCGATAATACCAACCAGAATGCAGCCAATATAAAAGACGTGCGCCCACTGAAAAGCCTCCTTCAACACCAGCGTATCCACAATTTTGATACCGACCAGGGCTATTCCCATCCAGATGGCGAAAGCCGTGGAGGCGGGAATGACGTTAAGCGCCTTGGAGAAGAAAAACACGTTGGCCACCCCAAACCCTACGTAGCCAATGGCCGGCAGCAGGGTCATGACGCCCTCAGACGATGTGAAGAACTGCGACCAGTCGATGGCCTTTATCTTGGCCACGCTCGTGTACTTGAGGCTGTAGTTCCAGCATACTTCCATGATGGAAGCGAGGAACAGAAAGAGCCAGGCGGGATTAAAGCTGAGTGTCAAGACGCGGCGGTTACGGCAGGGCGGGAGGTTTCAGGAACAACGGCGGGCTCGGCGCCCGGGTTGCCACCGGGGCGCGGGGCGGGCACGGTTTCGGCGGCGCCCTGGGCTACTGGCCAGCCCTGCAGCACCTTGGTGGCGGGTAGGTGCTGGCCCAGCCAGCCCAGCGCACGCCAGCGGGCGCCGTGGTAGTAGCGAAACACGGTCGATTTCTCGGCCAGGGCCTGCTCATCAAAGCGATACACCGAAAAGGCGTGCTGCGCGAAATAGTCTTTGGGAAAAGCGTAGGGCAGGCCCCAGCGCTCAGGCTTGCGGTCCTGGGGCAGGAAGGCGGTGCCGAATAGCCAGTCCCAGAAGGCAAATTTGGTCGAGAAGTTGGCGTAGTACACTTCCTCGTGGTCGGCGTGGTGCCAGAGGTGCATTTCGGGACCGTTGATAACGTACTGCAGCTTACCCGATTTCACATCGATGTTAGCGTGAATGTACATGCCCCATACCGCATCAATGAGCGCCTTAATGGGCACCACTATCGGATTGGCCCCCAGCAAGATGATGGGCGCAAACTCGATGGTTTGGTTGATGATAATCTCAACAATATGCGAGCGCGAGCCGGCTAGCCAGTCTACGTGCTTGCCCGAGTGGTGCGCCTCGTGGGTGCGCCAGAAAAAGGCGCTGTTGTGCTGGAAGCGGTGAAACCAGTAAATGTAGAAGTCGTGGGTAATCACGAAGAAGCCCACCTGCGCCGCCACCGGCCAGCTGCTCACCAGGTTAAACCGCGTGCCGAAGTGCGCGGCCAGCGGCGCAATGATGAATCCAAAAATCAGGATTTGGAGAAAGTAGCTCTGCACCAGCGTGTACCAGAACAGGTCGACAAAGAGCCCCTCGCGAAAAAACGGCAGGCCCTTACGGTACGGCATCTTGCGCTCGAGCACCAGCAGCACCACCACTGCCAGCAGCAGGATGGGCGTGGTAATCATCGTGGTGCGCCCCACGGCGTTGAGGCTGTGGTAAAACGTGCTTATCGGCTCTAACATAGCGTATTCGATGGCTTGGTATCTCTGCCCCTAACTGCCTGGCGCGGCCGAATGTTCGCCTACTGGCAAAAAGGACGGTTTTTTAAGCTACTTAAACATACACAACGTCCGTCATGCTGAGCTTGCCGAAGCATCTGGCTAGGGTACGTAAGGCGGTTATTCCCTACGCGACCAGCCAAGATGCTTCGACAAGCTCAGCAAGACGGACGTTACTCGATGCAGCTTTGCGCTAGTGCTTGCACTAAGCGGCCGTTACCTCGCGGCGCAGGCGGCGCAGGGGCTCTTTCTCGCTTTCGTACACCACTTTCACGCCGTCGCCAAGACCCGCCTCGGTGTCGCGGATATCGCGTACCATCTTGGCTAGGCCACCCGGCTCCACGCTAGCGGCGTGGTCGGAGCCCCACATGGCGCGGTCGAGGGTGAAGTGGCGCTCTACGAACGTGGCGCCCAGGGCCACCGCCGTTACGGTAGTGCTCAGGCCGGTTTCGTGGCCCGAGTAGCCGATGGGCGTGCCCGGAAACTGCGCCTGCAGGGTCGGAATCATGCGCAGGTTCAGCTCCTGTGGGGGGCAGGGGTAAGCCGAGGTTGAGTGGGCAATCATCAGGTCGTTGAGGCCTACGTAGGCCACAGCGTCGGTGATTTCCTGCTGGGTGCTCATGCCGGTGCTCAGCATCATGGGGCGGCCGGTGGCGCGCACGCGGTCGAGCAGGGGCTTGTCGGTGAGCGAAGCGCTGGCCATTTTGTAGAGCACGGGCTTGAATTGCTCCATGAAATCAACCGACGGCTCATCCCAGCACGAGGCAAACCAGTCGATGCCGCGGGCCTTGCAGTAGTCGTCGATGGCGGTGTATTCTTCCAGGCCAAACTCGGTTTTGCGCTTGTAGTCGATGTAGCTCATGCGGCCCCAGGGGGTGTCGCGCTGCTTTTCCCACTGGTCCTTGGGCACGCACAGCTCGGGGGTGCGCTTCTGAAATTTCACGGCGTCGGCGCCGGCCGTCACGGCCGCGTCGATGAGCTGCTTGGCCAGGTCGAGCGAGCCGTTGTGGTTGATGCCGATTTCGGCAATAATGTAGCACGGCTGGCCGGGGCCAATTGCGCGGTCTTTCTTGATTTGAACGACAGACATAACAAAAAGAGGTGGTGGGCGAAAAGTGAAAGCCTGAACAATAAAAGCAACTTAACAGCGCAGCCAGGGGGCGGTTTTCACTCCCGGCTGCTGACTGACGCAGCTAGCTCGCTTTTATTTTAAGGAAGGTAATGCGGCCGCTTATTCCGAGCCACGGCTAGGCACCGGCGCGCCGCCCTGGCAGCTGATAATCAGCTCGGCCAGCTCGCGAAATGCGCCCTGGCCACCGTGGGCCTGGCAGCGGTAGTCGGCGGCCTCGCGGGCAAAAATAGTGGCGTCGCCAGGGCAGGCGGCTAGCCCCACCAAACCCAGAATGGCCACGTCGTTGGTATCGTCGCCGATAAAAGCGACCTGCTCGGCCACTAGCCCGGTGCGGGCTAGTATCTCGCTTAACAACGGCGCTTTGTCCTTAATACCCAGGTGTAATTCGGTGATTTTGAGCTTATCAGCGCGCTTCTGCACCGAGGGCGAACGCTCGCCGGTCACGATGCCGGTTTCCACGCCCACGGCGCGCAGGCGCTCCACGCCCATGCCATCGCGGATGTTGAAGCGCTTGAGCACCTCGCCGCTTTCGCCGTAGTACACGCCGCCGTCGGTGAGCACGCCGTCGCAATCGGTGAGAACGAGCTTGATGCGGCGGGCTTTGGCAACGAGGTCGGCGTGCTTCATATAAAAATCTGGTGAAATCCTATTCAAAATTACGACACGGCGGGCAGTAGCGCGGCCTTTGTAGGCCGCGCCCACGCTCGGCAAACGCGGCCTACAAAGGCCGCGCTACTATTTATATCGCCGTCCAGCCGCCGTCTACCACTAGGTTAGCGCCCGTCATGTAGGCCGAGGCGTCGGAGGCCAGGAACACCACCGCGCCCTGATAATCGGTGGGCATGGCCATGCGGCCGAGCGGCGTTTTGGCGCTGTACTGCTTCACAAAGAAGGCGTCCTGGCTGTTTTCCACACCGCCGGGCGAGAGCGTGTTCACACGCACGCCCTTAGAGCCCCAGTAGGCGGCCAGGTAGCGGGTGAAGTTCACCACCGCACCTTTCGTCATCGGGTAAGAGGGTGATTTATAAAATGTTTGCTCGCCGGCCTCGTTGCGGTAAATGCTCTGGTCGGGCCCCACGATGCCGTAGGTGCTGGCCACGTTGATGATGGAGCCGTGGCCCTGCTCGGCCATCGGCGTACCAAAAACCTGCGCGGCCAGGAAGATGCCCGTCACGTTCACTTCCAGCACTTTCTGAAACGTAGCCAGCGGAAAATTCTCAAACTTGCTGAGGTCGGCGGCCAGCGCCGGGTTCTCAAACATGTCGTTGATGGCGGCATTGTTCACCAGCACATCAATGTGGCCGAAATGCGCGATGATAGTAGCGCGCGCGGCGGCCAGCGACTCGGGCGAGGTCACATCCACGGCCAGCGGCAGGTGCACGGCGCCGGGCAGGCTAGCGGCCACTTCGCGGGCTTTGTCGAGGTTGAGGTCGGCCACTACTACGTGGGCACCGGCCAGGGCCAGGGCCTCGCAGTGCTTCTGGCCAATGAGGCCGCAGGCGCCGGTTACGATGGCCGTTTTATTGGTTAGGTCGAAGAAATTCATTTGGTTATCGCACTCGCGTAGCGTCTCACCCCTAGCCCCTCTCCGAAAAGGAGAGGGGGACTAGCTTCTAGTTTTAGTTTAGTTTCTAGAATCTTTGAGCAAAAGCAGCTTAGGCGGACTATAAAAAGCTAAAAAACAGAAGCTAGTCCTCCCCTCCTTTTCGGAGAGGGGCTAGGGGTGAGGCGCTGCGTAAGGCGAGCTACTTCTTCACCGGCGCCGCGTTGGTCACTTTGCGGAACACGGCCTCTACCGGCTCACCTTCGAGGCGGCTAGCCACATCGCCTTTGTCGATGGCTTCCTTCAGCATGGGCAGCACAGCGCGGTAGGCGGCCAGGGTTTTGGCCACGTCCTCGTCGGTGTGCGAGAAGCTCATGTTGTGGAAGCCGCCCCACAGGATGCCCTGCTTGAACAGTTCCTGCTGCACGAAAGCTTTCACCTCCAGCGGGTTGCCGGCGCTGGCGTCGAAGGTGATGATGCTGCGGCAGTCGTAGCCGTAGCACTTGGTGTAGCTGCTCAGGCCGAGGTCGGCGGCGATTTGGTTGTAGCCTTCCTTCAGCTTGTTGCCCTGGCTAGCCAGGAAAGCGGGCACGTTTTTCTCGCGCATCTCGCTGATAGTGGCGATAGTGGCCGCCAGACTCAGGGCTTCGCCGCCGAAGGTGGTGAAGAAAAACACGTCCTGCTCGAACAGTTGCAGCACGTCCTTGCGGCCGGTGAGCAGCGCGATGGGCATACCGTTGGCGCAGGCCTTCGAGTATACCGCGAGGTCGGGCGTAATGCCAAAATACTCCTGCGCACCGCCGATGGCGATGCGGAAGCCCGTCCACATCTCATCAAAAATCAGCAGCGTGCCGTTCTCCTTGCAAAGGCGGGCTACTTCGTGCAGAAAATTGTCCTTGGGCGCGTCGAAAATAAACGGCTCTAGAATGACGCAGGCTACGTCGGGCGTCAGCACGGCCTTGAACGAGTCGAGGTTGTTGTACTCGAAGGCCGTTACCAGGTCCTTGCTTTCCTGCGGAATACCCTTATCGCGGCTCGTGGTGCCGATGTACCAGTCGTGCCAGCCGTGGTAGCCGCAGCACAGCACGTCTTTGCGGCCGGTGAAGGCGCGGCTCACGCGCACCGCCGCCGAGCACACATCGGCCCCGGTTTTGGAAATGCGGATGCTCTCGGCGTTCGGAATAATCTCGTGAATCAGCTCGGCTACCTCTACCTCCAGCTCGTGCATCATCGAAAACGTGATGCCGTCTTCGAGCTGCGCCCGAATGGCGTCGTCCACGCGGGGGTAGGCGTAGCCCAGGCTCAGAGGGCCGATACCCATTTGGTAGTCAATGTATTCATTGCCATCGACATCCCACACGTGCGAGCCCTTGCCGCGCTTCACGTACTTGGGGCTGGCCCCCTTGGTGTACTGGCCCGGGCCCTTCGCCAGGGTTTGGGTGACCGGGGTCATGATTTTCTGCGCCCGGGCGTAGAGGTCGTCGGATTGGGGGAATTTCATAAGCTGGAATGGCAGGCTGAAACGTCAAAACTTAAAAACGCCCGTCATGCTGAGCTTGCCGAAGCATCTTGGCAAGAATCGCTAGGGTACTAATCCTAAAAGATGCGACCAAGATGTTTCGGCAAGCTCAGCATGACAGACGCAGGAAAAACTACTCGGCAAATTCGTTTTCGACCACCTTCGTCTTGGCGCCGAACGAATGCACGCCATCGCCCAGGCGCTCGCCGATGCGGCGGGCAATATGCTGGCCGGTGAAGCCTTCGTATTCGAGCACTTCGCTCAGCAGGCCGGGCTTGTACCAGCGCTCCTTGAGGGCTAGCGGGAGCACCTTGGCCGTCAGTTCGTTTTCGAGCAGCAGCTCGGCCAGAATGGAGTAGAGGCCGCCCGTCTGAAAGTGGTCCTCCAGCGTCACCACGAGGCTACCGCCGCGCACTACGTTCAGCACGGCTTCACTGTCCAACGGCTTGAGGCTGCGCAGGTTCACGAGGCCCACCGAGTAGCCGGCTTCGGTCAGCAAGTCCTTGGCAATCAGCGCTTGCTCGAACAGCATGCCGTAGGTGAGGATGGTGATGTCCTTGCCTTCACTCACAATTTCAGCCTTGCCCATCACGAAGGGCTCGTGCTTATACGTGGCCGGCCGGGTATTCACGCGCAGGTAGGCCGGGCTGGGTGAGGCCCAGATGGCGGGCAGCATGGCGAGCATGTCAGCCTCATCGGCGGGCGCAAAAACCGTCATGCCCGGGATGCCGCGCATGAGCGAAACGTCTTCGATGGCCTGGTGCGTCGGGCCGTTGCCATCCGACAAAAAGCCGGGCACGAAGGCGCTGATTTTCACCGGTAAATTCGCAATACCCACGTCGGTGCGGATAAACTCAAACGCCCGCAGCGTGAGGAAGGTCGCCAGCGCGTGCACCACCGGCACGCGGCCGCGCAGGGCTAGCCCGGCGGCGGCGCCAATCATGGTTTGCTCCGTGATGCCAGTGTCGATAAAGCGGGCGCCCAGCGGGCCGGGCAGGTTGCGGATAAGGGCGCGGTTTTCGGCCGTCATCACCAGCAGGCGCTCGTCGGCTAGGGCGGTTTCGTGGATAAGCTGTTCGTAATTCATGACCGCAGATTTAACGGATTTAACGGATTGCGCGGATACGCCTGGCTGCGCCAAGCTGGCTATGCGGGCGTATGGCAGACGAGTAAGGTATTGGCGGCTGGCTAGCCTGTCGGCTAGCCAGCCGCGCTCGCAGTAAACGGCTAACGCCCCGTAGTCAGCCCGCGCAGCGGGCGTATCCACGAAATCCGTTAAATCCGTTAAATCTGCGATTATCGGACGGTTAGGGTTTCGCTGGTGAGATTGGTGGCTTCCTGGCTGTGCAGCTCTTTGAGAAGCTGCGTAATTTCCTCGCTGCTGAAGTTGCAGAACCAGCGGTCGGCGCGGCGCTCGATGCTGGGCAGGCCCCGGCCGCGCACCGTGTCGCAGATGATAACCGAGGGCTTGGTATCGCTGAATGGCAGGGCGCTAAACGCTTCTTCGAGGGCCGCGAAATCGTGACCATCGATGCGCCGCACCTCAGCGCCGAAGGCCTCGAATTTGGGGGCTAGCGGCTCCAGCGGGATGAGGTCTTCGGTGGCGATGTTGGCTTGGAAGTGGTTGCGGTCGACCACAAGTGTGAGGTTATTCACCTTATGAGCGCTGGCTACGAGCAGGGCCTCCCAGCAGGTGCCTTCGTTGAGCTCACCGTCGCCGGTTATCACGATAACCTTTTGATTTTGGCCCCGCATCCGCGCATCGAGGGCTACGCCCAGCGCCACGCTCGGTAGGTGGCCTAGCGAGCCCGAGTGAAACTCGACGCCCGGCACGCTGCGATTCGGGTGCCAGTAGATGCTGTCGTTCGACTTCAGGTGATTGCTCAGCCGCTCCTTAGGCATGAAGCCCAGCTCGGCAAACGTGCCGTAGAGGGCCGGCACATCGTGGCCCTTGCTCAGGAAGAGGTAGTCGCGTTCGGGGTCTGTGAGGTTGCCCGGATTGACGTTGAGGAAGTCGGCGTAGAGATACACCAGCAGGTCGGCGCAGCTCAGCGAAGCGCCGGTGAAGCAGCCGCCATCGGTACTGAGGCGAACGATGTGCTCGCGCACGCGCAGAGCGAGTTCGGAGAGCGCTTGTTTTTTTTCGGAAGTCATATGAGCGGTGTCATGCTGAGCGCAGCGCAGCATGACAATTACTTGTTTTACAATTGCTTAGTATTATCGCTACTCACCGTTTTCAACTCACCCAGGTGGTTGCGGTACCAGTTCACGCCGGCCAGGTCGGCATTTAAGGCGTAAATGTCCGGTCTTTGTTTTAATAAAGTCAGAATATCCGCCAGGCTGAACGCCGGATTGGCGGGGTAAAGCGCTTCGTACACGGCCTTTATAAAGTCGTAATCGGCCGCATAGTCAATAGTGAAGCGGTGCGACATCGAGTAGTCGAGCCCCGTTTCCCAGGTCACATTGGCAAGCCGGAAGCGCTCGGGGTTTTCCCAGAAAAAGGGCGTGGTGTGCTCGCGCTCCAGCGGGCGGCTAGCCTCGCGCCAGGCCGTTTCGAGCGCGGCCAGGGTCATCACCTCCACGTCGTTGCCATCGGGGTAGGTGGCGGGGTGCAGGTTGCTCACGAAGTCGTACTGGCCCTTCGTGGCCTCATATACCCCCAGCACTTTGTCGATGATGGCGGGGTCGATAAGTGGGCAGTCGCTCGGGATTTTCACCACGGCCTCCGTCTCGCCAAAGTGTAGCGCGGCCTGGTAGTGGCGGTCGAGCAAATCGAGGGCCGAGCCCCGAAACACGGCGATACCATATTTTTGGCACAGTTCGGCCAGCGCGTCGTCGCTAGGCTCGTCGGTGGTGATGACGGCCACGCGGCCCGCTAGGCTAGCCAACTGCACCCGCTCGACTTGCCGCACCAGCAGCGGCCGGCCCACGAGGTCGAGGCTGACTTTGTCGGGGAGCCGCGAAGAGCCGCGCCGGGCCTGGATAAGAGTGAGCATTGCTTAAAGTATAAAACGTAACAAAATCGGCACAAAGTGTAACACTAGCGGCGCAAGAGTTCCCGAAGTAGTCAAGAAGCTTCGGCACGAGCTAATTGGGGCATTTCGGCGGGCTTGTACTGTTTGAGGAAGGCCGGGCCAGAGCCCTGGAACTGCCCAAACTGCCGGCAAATATCGGCAATGCGACGGGCGCTGGTGCCGCCGTTCTGGATGGGCAGCTTGCGTTTGAGGTCCTCCACATCGAAGTACGAATGCACCGGAATGCCAAGGGCTAGCCCCACGTAGGCCACGGTGCTGTACTGGGTTATCAGCTCCACCGAGTTGGCAATCATCTCCTCGGTGTTGCCGCTGGTGTAGATGAGCGTGCCGGGCGGCGCGTATTTGCGCACCTCAGCAGTGGCGCGGTCCATCTCCTCATTGGGGTGAAACTTAAAAATCATCGGGCGGCCAGCGGCGATGCGCGTGGCCTCGCGGATGAATTTCTTGCGGTTGTCGGGCCGGAAGGTTTCGCGCATATCGGTGGTGGCCACCAGCACGTAGCCGCGGTGCGGGAAATCGTTATTCCGCAGCTTCTCCACGTCGTCGAAGTTGGGGATGCCGGTCACGACCAGCTTGCCGGGGTCCACGCCTATCATCTTGAAGTGCTCGGCGTAGCCCGCCGAGGCCACGCAATAGACATCGCAGCAGTTATTCATGCCATTGAGCGAGGTGCCGATGGCCAGGATGGGAAAGCGCGTGAAGCGCTTGACGAGCCGCGCCCACAGGTGCATGGGGTCAGTCATGCCCTCCTGCACGAAGACTGATTTAGTGCGCTGGAGCAGCGGCCAGGGCACCACAATATCGGAGCAGCACACCACGAGGTCGTAGTCGAGGCCCAGCTCGCGGTTCTCGAAGTCGCGCCGCAGCTGCTGCTGCTCGATGTAGCGGTCGGCCTTTTCCTTCACCAGGCCCTGCACAATGGTCTTTTCCAGAATATTATTGCGCAGCAACCACTCGTAGAAGCCGCGCATCCAGCCATCGTAGTAGAGCTGGCTGAAGTAGGGTTCGTACTCATCCTCGAGCAGCTGCGCCACGCGGTGCATCTGGGTAGTTTGGTTGGGCGAGCCGATGAGGTACAGCGCTTTTTTCACAAGCAGAAGGTAGGTATGCCTACAAAAATACAACGGCGGCTTGCTCCCGCGCACCAGGTTAATCTTCGATTCGTGCAGCTAATGCCTGGCTTTTTCTACTTTCACCCTTGCCCTCCGCCCTAGCCCGCTCTATTATGCGCCTGCTCACCCTGTTTTTTGCGCTCGCTACCGCTAGCCTCCCGCTGCTGGCGCCGGCTCAGTCGCTGGCCCCGCGCGCGCCGTGGGTGCCCGACCTGGGCAATGGCCAGTACAAAAACCCGGTGCTCTACGCCGACTATTCCGACCCCGACGTGGTGCGGGTGGGCCGCGACTACTACCTCACTTCGTCGAGCTTCAACTCCGTGCCGGGCCTGCCCATTCTGCATTCCCAGGATTTAGTCAACTGGACCATCATCGGCCACGCGCTGCCCGTACAGCCGCCCGCCAGCCGCTACGACCACGTGCAGCCCGGCAACGGCGTATGGGCGCCCGCCCTGCGCCACCACGCCGGCAAGTTCTACCTCTACTACCCCGACCCCGACCTGGGCATCTTCGTGACGACGGCCACTAACCCGGCCGGCCCGTGGAGCGCGCCCGTGTGCGTGAAGCAGGCCAAGGGCTGGATTGACCCCTGCCCCTTCTGGGACGCGGACGGCCGCGCCTACCTCGTGCACGCCTTTGCGGGCAGCCGGGCGGGCATCAAGAGCGTCATCCACGTGAGCGAAATGGCGCCCAACGGCCTGAGCTTGCTGGGCGAGGACCTGCTGGTTTTTGACGGCCACAAAGACCACCCGACCATCGAGGGGCCCAAGTTTTACAAGCGCCACGGCTACTACTACATCTTCGCGCCGGGCGGCGGCGTGAAAACCGGCTGGCAGGTGGCGCTGCGCAGCAAGAAGGTCTTTGGGCCCTACGAAGATAAAATTGTGCTGGCCCAGGGCCAGAGCCCCATCAACGGGCCGCACCAGGGCGCCTGGGTCGACACGCCCGATGGCAAGGAAGACTGGTTTCTGCACTTCCAAGACCAGGGCGCCTACGGCCGGGTGGTGCACCTGCAACCCCTGACCTGGCACAACGACTGGCCCGTCATCGGCCGCGACGCCGATGGCGACGGCACTGGCGAGCCCGTGCGCACCTACCGCAAGCCCGCCGTGCCCGGCCAGGTAGCCGTGGTCGTGCCTGCCACCTCCGACGAGTTTACCAGCGGCCGGCCCGGCCAGCAATGGCAGTGGCAGGCCAACCCCCAGCCCCAGTGGCTAGCCCCCCCCGCCCCCCCCCCCCCCCGCCCCCGCGCCCCGGGGGCCCT
>JBPBQJ010000097.1:0-15413 GCA_050954765.1 Janthinobacterium lividum
GGCCAAGATGCTTCGACTACGCTTTGCTCCGCGGACGCCAGATGAGCATGACGACTAGGGTACATTATGAACAGCTTATTACTCTCCTTACTCTCATCACCCCACTTACTCCGCGCTCAGCTTATACCCTACCCCGTACATGGTGCGGATGTAGTTTTCAGCGCCCTTTTCCTGGAGCTTTTTGCGCAGGTTTTTGAGGTGCGTGTAAATGAAATCGAACGAGTCGGCCGCATCGACCGAGTCGCCGCAGAGGTGCTCGGCAATGGCCTCCTTGGTAAGCACGCGGCCGGGGTTGGCCAGCAGGTACAGCAGCAGGTCGTATTCCTTGCGGGTGAGGGCTAGCTGCTCGCCGTGCACCAGCACCTCGGCCTGGTCGGGCCACACCACAAGGTCGCGGAATATCAGGTGGTTGTGCCCCTGAAACCGCCGGCGGCGGATAATGGCCCGCAGCCGCGCATTCAGCTCCGAGATATGGAAAGGCTTCACCAGGTAGTCGTCGGCGCCCAGGTCGAGGCCGGCCACCCGGTCGTCGAGGCTGTCGCGGGCCGAAATAACGAGCACGCCGGCCGGCGAGTTATCGGCCTTGAGCGCGCGCAGCAGGTCGAGGCCGTTGCCGTCGGGCAGGGTCAGGTCGAGCAGCACGCAGTCGTAGCGGTATACCTTTATTTTTTCGTAGGCCTGGGTATAATCGGCGGCTACTTCTACTACGTAGCCACCTTGGCGCAAGGCTTCAATGAGGGTGGAACGTAGGGCAGGCTCGTCTTCGACTAAAAGTATTTTCATTGCTAGTGCTGGGTGGGTGATACAGCACACGAAAAAAGGCAGTAATCCTGTAGCAAATCTGTTAAATTCAGGATTTACTCATAATAACTTCATCTTTGTTCGCGGCTGTATCATCCCTAAAGCGGCACTTCAACCCGACGCTTTAGGCATTAATTGCTTACCACCAACTACTTAGGCCGCCAGGTGAGGCACAGGCCGGGCGTGTTGCCGTAGTACGTGGGCATAATCCCCACATCGCGGCCAATCGACTTGCGCCCCCAGCGGTTGCGGTGGGTGAGGTAGGCCAGGTGGGCCGACAAAATGCCGAACCCCGCGCCGGCCACTACGTCGCTCTGCCAGTGCTTATCCACCACCATGCGCAACACGCCCACGCTGGTGGCCACGGCGTAGGCCCCCACGCCGTACCACTGGCTCTTATCCCGAAACTCGGTGTGCACGATGCTAGCCGCCAAAAAGGCCTGCGCCGTATGCCCCGACGGGAACGAGAGGTTATCCGACCCATCGGGTCGCTCCTCGTGGCTGAGCGACTTTACGATGAACGTGCTGGCTAGCATAATCGCCTCGCCCTTAGCAATAATGAGCAGGGTATTAATGCGGTCGTTGCGGCTCTCGACGCCCGCCAGCGCCACCGCCCCTAGCTCGAGGTAGGGCACGAAGATGAGAATATCGGCCACCCGGCTCTGCGACGACGGAAATACGCGGTGAATATCGCGCTGCGCATCCTGGTTGGTGTAGAAGCCGCCACCATTAAATGTATAGGCCCCGTAGCCAATGAGCACCGCCGGAATGGCCACCGCCTTGAAAAGCTTGCTCTTAAAAAATGGCTGCTTGGCTGCCGCGGGCACCCCCAGCGGGTTTTCGTATTTATGGGTAGTATCGGCGGGGGCAGGTGTAGCGGCGGGGTTGAGCGGTACCTGGGCCAGCACCGGCGTGGTAGCGCTCAGCAGTAGGCCCAGCAGCACGGCGCGGGTAGACGAGAGAAGTGAAGTCATGGCGTAACAATTAGGTAATAATTTGCGCTCTACGGGAGCCAACCATTTTTTGCTGCTTCCGGCCGGGCTGGCCAGTCGATTTTGGCAATTTTCTACCCCGAGGCCAGACCGGGCGGCGGATGGCTCCCTCCGGCAACGTTCCCGGGAACGATGGCGCAAATAAATCGGGGCTACTCCTTGCAGAAGCCCGCCAGCGGGCCTAGTATTCCGGTGCCAAAGCCTGGTTTGCGCCGGACAGCGGCCGTTTTTCACGCTGTTAGTGCCCTTGGGTGGCCTAGCCACTCTCCCACCCGCCTCCTTTTCTATATGACTCGTTTCGCATTGCTGCCCGGCCTGCTGCTGGCCCTGGCGGCCTGGCAGGCGGCCCCTAGCCACGGCCAGAGCGGCCGCCCGGCCCTTAGCCAGCCGGCCCCGCCCACGCTGCCCGCCGTGCGCCAGGTGCGCTTCAAGGCCGATACCTTCAATATCCAGAAGTACGGGGCCGTGGCCGATGGCCAGCTGCTGAATACGCAAGCGTTTCAGAAGGCCATTATGGCCTGCACGCAGGCAGGCGGTGGCACGGTGCTGGTGCCGGCCGGCTTGTGGCTCACGGGCCCCATTTTGCTGCAAAACAACGTGAACCTGCACCTGGCCACCGGCGCGCTGGTGCAGTTCACGACCGACCACTTGCAGTACCCGCTCATCAAAACTACCTGGGAGGGCGAGGAAGCCATCCGCAGCCAGGCCCCGATTTCGGGCGTGGGGCTAGCCAACATTGCCATCACCGGCAACGGCACCTTTGACGGGGCCGGCGACAGCTGGCGGCCGGTGAAGAAAAACAAGCTCAACGAGGGCGAGTGGAAAAAGCTGCTCGCCTCGGGCGGCGTGCTCAATGAGAAGAAGGACTCGTGGTACCCCTCGGCTAGCTCCTTGAAAGGGAACATGCTAGCGGCAGCCGGCACGCCGCGCAAGAGCCTCGACCCCACGGCCTTCGACGATATCCGCGACTTTCTGCGGCCCAATATGTTGAGCCTTACCGACTGCAAGCAGATTTTGCTCGAAGGCTTCACCATTCAAAACTCACCGGCCTGGACGATTCACCCGCTGCTGTGCCAGGATATTACGGTGCGCCGCGTAACGGCCCGCAACCCCTGGTACGGCCAGAACACCGACGCCATCGACGTGGAATCGTGCCGCAACGGCGTGCTCGATGACTGCACCTTCAGCGTGGGCGACGACGGGCTGTGCATCAAGAGCGGCCGCGACGAGGAGGGCCGCAAGCGCGGCGTGCCCACCGAAAACTTTCTCATCCAGAACTGCAAGGTGTACAGCGCCCACGGCGGTTTTGTCATTGGCTCCGAAATGTCGGGCGGCGTGCGCAACCTGATAGTGCGCAACTGCACCTTCCAGGGCACCGACGTGGGCCTGCGCTTCAAAACGGCCCGGGGCCGCGGCGGCATGGTCGAAAATGTGTGGGTCGATGGCATCACCATGACCGACATTGCCGGCCAGGCCATTTTGTTTGATATGTACTACGCCGCCAAGGACCCCGTGCCCCAGGCCGGCGAATCGAGCGCGCCGCCCGTTATCGCGGCCCAGCCGCTGAACGAGGGTACGCCGCAGTTCCAGCACTTCTACATCAAGAACGTGACCTGCAAGGGCGCCGAAACCGGCATCCTGGTGCGCGGCCTGCCCGAGATGGCCATCAAAGACATCAGCCTCGAAAACATTGTGATTGAGAGCCAGAAGGGGATGCTGTGCCAGGAAGCCGAGAATATTCGCCTCAAAAACGTGACGCTGATAACCACCGAAACGCGCCCGGTGCTAGAGGTGCAGAACAGCCGCAACATCAGCCTCGACGGCATCAAGTATGCCAGCGGCGCCGACCTGCTGCTGCGCGTGAGCGGCGACCGCAGCCAGGATATCCGCCTCACTAACACCAATACCAAGCTCGCCAAGAAGGGCCTGGAGCTGGGTGATAAAGTGGGCAAGAAGGTGGTGCAGGTGGCGGCGAAGTAAGCCGTAACAACGGGGCGCCTCACTCCCCGGCCCCCGCGTTAGCACGACAACCAAATCTTCCCCATGACCTCTCCCACCCGCCTTTTCCTCGCCGCCGCTAGCCTCGCCCTGCCGCTACTAGCCCCCGCCCAAAACGCGCCGGCCGCGATGTCGCAGCGCATGGCCGATGCCTTCATCGCCCAGCACCCCGACTCCATCGTTATCGGCAACCGCAAAACGGCCCGCTGGGACTACGAACAGGGCCTGATGCTGAAGGCGTTGGAGCGCGTATGGGAGCGCACCGGCGACGGCCGCTACTTCACCTACATCCAGAAAGACCTCGACCAGTTTGTGCAGAAAGATGGCAGCATCCGCACCTACAAGGCCGACGACTATACCCTTGATAACCTGGCCACTGGCCCGGCCCTGCTGCTGCTAGGCCAGCTCTCGGTGCCCACTGCCGAGAAGTACCGGCTAGCCGCCGCCACCCTGCGCAAGCAGCTGGCCAGCCAGCCGCGCACCCAGGAAGGCGGCTTCTGGCACAAGAAGGTGTACCCCAACCAGATGTGGCTCGATGGCCTCTACATGGCCGAGCCCTTCTACGCCCAGTACAGCGCCCTAACCGGCGACCAGGCCGGCCTCGACGATGTGGCCAAGCAATTCGCGCTCATCGAAAAGCACCTGCACGACCCCAAAACCGGCCTGCTACGCCACGGCTACGACGAAAGCCGCACCCAGAAATGGGCCGACAAAACTACCGGCCTCTCGCCCCAGGCCTGGGACCGCGCCGTGGGCTGGTACGCCATGGCCCTCGTGGACGTGCTCGATTATCTGCCCGCCGGCAGTACCCACCGCGCCGAGCTTATCCAGGACTTGCAGCGGCTGGCCCCTACCCTAGCCAAGTACCAGGATGCCAAAACCGGCACCTGGAGCATCGTGCTGGGCCAGGAAGGCCAGCAGGGCAACTACGCCGAGGCCTCGGGCAGCAGCATGTTCGTCTACGCGCTGGCCAAGGGCGTGCGGCTAGGCTACCTCGATAAGAAATACGCCGCCGTGGCCCGCAAGGGCTACGATGGCTTGCTCAAAACTTTCGTCAGCACCGAAAATGGCGCGCTGGCCCTCAACGGCACGGTGAGCGTGGGCGGCCTGGGCGGCAACCCCTACCGCGACGGCTCCTACGCCTACTACCTCACCGAGCCGCTGCGCAAGAATGATTTAAAGGGCGTCGGCCCGTTTATCCTGGCTAGCACGGAGATGGAAATAGCGCAGGAAAACGCCGTGGGCCAAGGCAAAACCGTGGGCCTGGATTATTATTTCAACCACGAAACGCGCAAAAACGCCTTCACCGGCCAGCCCGAGCAGTGGCACTACACCTGGGAGGAGCGCACGCACGGCGGCTTCTGGCTGTGGGGCAACCAGTTGCGCGAGCTAGGTGCCCGCACGGTGCCGGTGCCCACGGCGCCCACCGCCGCTAGCCTCAAAGGCCTGAATGTGTACGTAGTAGTGGACCCCGACACCAAGAAAGAGTCGCCCACGCCCAACTACATCTCGGCGGCCGATGGCAAGGCCGTGGCCGACTGGGTGCGCGCCGGCGGCACGCTGGTGCTACTAGCCAACGACACGGCCAACTGCGAAATCAAGCACTTCAACACCCTGGCCAAAAACTTCGGCATCCAGTTCAGCGACCAGAGCGTGAACATGGTGCAGGGCAGCCAGTTTGAGCAGGGCCGGGTGGATTTAGCGAGCGGCGCGACCGTTTTCAAGCAAGCCAAAGCCGCCTATATCAAAGAGTTGTCAGTACTGGCGCTGCAAGCGCCCGCCCAGCCGCTGGTGACAAACAACGGCAAGGTTATTATGGCCACGGCCACGCTGGGCAAGGGCCGCGTCTTTGCCCTCGGCGACCCGTGGCTGTATAACGAGTATGTGGACGGGCGCAAGATTCCGGCCGGGTTTGAGAACTTCCAGGCGGGCAAGGATTTGGGGCGCTGGCTGCTCAAATAGTAGCAGCTTACCAGAACGTCGGGGCGCGCTTGCCGTTCTTGTGCCCTCTACCTCCACCTTTTTGCTATGTTGCTTATCCGCCACGGCCAGCCCGGCCATGAAAAACCCGGCATCGTCCTCGACGGCTACCGCTACGACCTCAGTCCCTTTGGCGAGGACTTCGATGAGAAATTCTTCGCCTCCGATGGGCTGGCGCGCCTGACGGCTTTTATCGATGTGCAGCGCGAGCTGCTGCTGCCCATTCCGCCCACCACCCGGCTAGGCCCGCCGGTGGCGCGCCCGTCCAAAATCGTGTGCGCGGGCCTCAACTACACCGACCACGCCGAGGAAATGGGCCTGGGCTTACCCACCGAGCCGGTTATTTTCCTCAAAGCAACTTCTTCTTTAAGTGGGCCCAACGACGCTATTATCCTGCCCCGCGGCTCGGAGAAAACCGACTGGGAGGTGGAGTTGGCCGTGGTCATTCGCAAGCGGGCCAGCTACGTGGCCGAGGCCGACGCCCTGAGCTACGTGGCCGGCTACGTGCTGCTCAACGATGTGAGCGAGCGGGCTTACCAGCTCGAGCGCGGCGGCACCTGGGACAAGGGCAAGGGCTGCGACACCTTCGCCCCGCTCGGCCCCTGGCTAGCCACCCCCGACGAGCTGACGAACCCCAGCCGCCTCAAAATCTGGCTTTCGGTGAACGACGAAAAAGTGCAGAACGCCAACACCGCCAACCTCATTTTCAGCGTGCCTTACCTCATCAGCTACATCAGCCAGTTTATGACGCTGCTGCCCGGCGACATCGTCTCAACCGGCACGCCGGCTGGGGTGGGCAGCGGCCTCAAGCCGCCCCGCTACCTCGCCCCCGGCGACGTGGTGGAGCTGGGTATTGAGGGCCTGGGTAGCTCGCGCCAAGTGGTGCGGGCTGCCGAGTAAACCCAGCTGCTTGAGAGGGGTAGAAATACGTCTTGTCGTGCTGAACGCAGTGAAGCCTCGTGCTTTGAGCAGTAATTTCTGGCGTTAGCAACAAAGCGAGCAAGATGCTTCACTGCGTTTAGCATGATGATAAAACTGTTGGCTAAGCAGCCTTATCGATAGCTTGTATCACTCCTTCCCCAAGCTCATGAAACTTCCGCTTCTCCTTGGCCTCGTGCTCGCCGCCGCCACCTCCTGGGGCCAGGCCCACCGCGTGGTGGTGGCTGCCGATGGCAGTGGCGACTTTCGCAGCGTACAGGCCGCCTTCGACGCCGTGCCCGCCGGCAACGCCGATTGGTTTACTATTGTGGTAAAGCCCGGCACCTACAAGGAAAAGCTGACCCTAGCCGCCGAGAAAACGCACGTGCGGCTGGTGGGCGAGGATGCGGCCCGCACCATCCTCACCTTCGACAACTACAACCAGCGCATCAACCCGACTACGGGCAAGAACTTTGGGACCACTGGCTCGGCCAGCGTGCACTTGTATGCTAATGACTTTACGGCCGAGAACATCACCTTCGAGAACTCGGCCGGGCCGGTGGGGCAGGCCGTGGCCGCCTGGGTCAGCGGCGACCGCAACAGCTTCCGGCACTGCCGCTTCCTGGGCTTTCAGGATACGCTCTACACCTTCGGCTTCGGCAGCCGCCAGCTCTACGAGGATTGCTACATCGAGGGCACCGTCGATTTTATCTTCGGCAGCAGCACGGCCTGGTTTGAGAATTGCCGCGTAGTGGGGAAAACGGGCGGCTTTTTTACCGCCGCCTCCACGCCCGACACCACGCGCTATGGCTACGTATTTCACCGCTGCCGCCTCGATGGCACGGCCCCGGCCGGCTCGTTTTACCTGGGCCGCCCCTGGCGGCCCTACGCCAAAACAGTGTTTTTGGAGTGCCAGCTAGGCGCCCTTGTGCGGCCCGAGGGCTGGGATGAGTGGGGCAAGGAAAGCAACAAGCAAACGGCCTATTACGCCGAGTATAAGTCGGGCGGGCCGGGGGCTAGCCCCCGCACCCGCGCGCCCTGGTCGCACCGGCTCACCAAGGCCGAGGCCAAAAAATATACTCAAACGGCCGTGCTACGCGGCTGGCAGCCACTGAGGTAGCACTTCATTTCATTGCCCCGGCGTGGCTCCTCACCCATTGGCGCGAGTTTAGCGCAGCGTAACTCGCGCCTGCCCATGCGTGGAGTTTTCAACTCCACTGCCGCGCCAGCGGCAATACTGCGCCGGGCCTGTTGCTACGAATCCTGCCGCCCCTTGCCGCTGGCGCGGCAGATGAGGTGCAACCTCATCTCAATAATCTGACACGGGTTACGCTGCGCTAAACCCGCGCCAGCGTACCTGTCCGTTTCTCTGCTTATGCACAAACTTCTCCTGCTGGCTCTGCTGCCGCTAGCCCCCGCCCGGGCCCAAACCACGCCGCCCGCCGCTAGCCTCGGCATGCCGCCCGCGCGCCCCGCCCAGCCGCCCCAGGTGCTGCTGATGCGCGTGGCGCAGGATGGCAGCGGTGACTACAAGACCATTCAGGAGGCCGTGAATGCCTCGCGCGACTTATCGCAGGTTACGGTCACCATTCAGATTAAAAACGGCATCTACCACGAGAAGCTGGTGGTGCCGGCCCACAAAACGCACGTGCGGCTGGTGGGCGAAAGCGCGCTGGGCACCATCATCACGGGCAGCGACCACACCGGCGATGCGGCCGGCCACAACACCTACTCATCCCAAACCGTGCTGGTGCAGGCCAACGACTTCACGGCCGAAAACCTCACCTTCGAGAACGCTGCTGGTCCCGTGGGCCAGGCCGTGGCCTTGCATGTGGATGGCGACCGCGCCACCTTCCGCCGCTGCCGGATGCTGGGCAACCAGGACACGCTGTACCCGGCCGTCGAAAACAGCCGCCAGTACTACCAGGACTGCTACATCGAGGGCACCACCGATTTCATCTTCGGCACCGCCGTGGCCGTGTTCGACCGCTGCGAAATCCGCAGCAAGCGCAACTCCTACATCGCCGCTGCCGCCACCACCGAGCGCCAGGCCTACGGCTTCGTGTTCCGCGACTGCAAGCTCACAGCTGACACGGCCGCCCACAAGGTATTTCTGGCTAGGCCCTGGCGCCCGCACGCGCGCACCGTGTACCTGCGCTGCGAGCTGGGCGCCCACATCCTGCCCGCCGGCTGGGACAACTGGCGCGACACCGCCAACGAAAAAACCGCCTACTACGCCGAGTACCAGAGCACCGGCCCCGGCGCCAGCCCCGCCACCCGCGCCCAGTGGAGCCACCAGCTCACGGCCAAGGAAGCCAAGCGCTATACCCTAACCAACATCTTCGGCGGCGAAAGCGGCTGGGTGCCGCTGGAGTAGGCTAGCCTGTTTTTCGATTAGCTAAATTAAAAAACGTCTGTCATGCTGAGCTTGCCGAAGCATCTTGCTCGCACCAATAGATTAACCCTAGTGGCGCGGGAGAGATGCTTCGGCAAGCTCAGTATGACAGACGTTTTTTTGCGCATTTATCGATTTTTCAATCGTAACATGCTGCCAGTCAAAAAGTAACTCCTGAATAATATCCATGCGTCCAAACTGCCACGCAACCAGTAAATAACAGCAGGAAAAATATCGCAAACGCCTTTGCCCATTGGTTTTTCGCCCCACATAGCGCCAGTAATATTGCTAAGCCGTTCACGAATACCACTAGCGGCAGAAAAAGCATTAACCCATCCTTATCCATTCTGAAATACAACTGCTTTCCACCTTGGCCTACTCCAAAACAAGCCCAGATGAACAGTAGTAAATTAAGCCCAAAAGGAAATAGGTACGGTCGCAGAGAAAGAGACGCTTTCATTAGGATTTGAGGCAGTAGTGATGTGGCAAAGGTTTTTCACTATCTCAAGTATTTAATAAGCTACCCCTCCGCCCCCGCCGACGACTCTCTTACCACCAGCGTAGTCGGAATGGTAATGGTGCTGGGCGGCGCGGCGCGGTGCTTCAGCTCGATGAGGTCGAGCAGGCGGCCCACGGCCACGCGGCCGATTTCGGTGGCGGGCTGGGTCACGGTGCTCAGCGAGGGGGCTAGCATATCGGCCACCGTGAGGTTGGTGAAGCCGATGAGCGACACCTGGCCGGGGATGGCGATGCGGCGCTGGCGCAGGGCCGCCAGGCAACCCACGGCCAGCCGGTCGCTGGCCGTGAAAAAGGCGTCGGGCCGGGGCTCCAGGGCCAGCAGCTCGTCTACGAGCGGGCCTACCTCGTCGGGGCCGAAAGTGCCGAAGCGCACCAGGCTCTCGTCGTAGGGCACGCCGTGCTGTTCGAGGGCGGCGCGGTAGCCGGCCAGCCGCTCCTGCGTGATGCTGAGCCAGGGCTGAATGGTGAGGTGCGCAATGCGCCGCCGCCCCGACAGCAGCAGGTGCTCGGTGGCCGCGAAGGCCCCGGCAAAATTGTCGGCCACCACGCGGGGCGTGTCGAGGGCCGCCGACACGCGGTCGAACTGCACGATGGGCGTGCCCTGCTGCTGCAGCTCCTGCAAGTGGCTTACGTCGTTGGTTTCGCTGCTGAGCGAGATGAGCAGGCCATCGACGCGGCGGGCCAGGGCTTGGCGCAGGTTGGCCACTTCGCGGTCGTAGGCCTCGTGGGTCTGGAAGATGAGCACGTCGTAGCCGCGCTGGTTGGCCACTTCCTCGATGCCGTTGATGGCCTGCGAAAAGTAATAATTAGCAATCTGCGGCACAATCACCCCGATGGCCTTGCTGCTGCTGCCCTTCAGGCTGAGGGCAATGGGGTTGGGGCGGTAGTGCAGGCGCGCGGCGCATTCCATCACCAGGCGCTTGGTTTGGGGGTTGATTTCGTAAGAGTCGCGCAGGGCCCGCGACACCGTGGAGACGGAGATGTTGAGCTCGCGGGCGATGTCTTTGAGGGTAGCGGGTTCCAAACGGGTTCTACTTAAAATGCAATTACTGACAGCCAGCCGGCCGATAATTTGGCGGCTAAAGATAACCGTTACCCCTCCGTTAACGACCTGTCGAGCTTCCAACAAGGTGCGGGGCCCGGCACGTGGAAACGTTACCGATAACGATTGCGCAAATAAAAACGGCCAGGCGAGCTTACTCCATCTTCATCCGCAGCTAAACTTCGACACTGCCACTTGCCCTAGCCGCGTCCGCGCCGGCTTTTTGTTCTTCCTAAAACGCAACTCCCACCCTTTCGGCCGCCGCGGGCACCCGCCTTTTGGCACCCTAGCGGCGCTCGCCCACCCAGCGACCCTAGCGCGCCGCTGCTCCCTCCTCCGCCTTTTCTCCCACCCATGACCCAACGCTTTGCCATCGGCCCGCGTGAAACAGCCAGCCTCGATACGAGCGGCCTGCGCCAGCATTTTCTCATCGAGAATATCTTCACGCCCGGCGCCATCGAGCTGACCTACACCCACTACGACCGCATGATTGTGGGCGGCGCGCAGCCCACCGCTGCCCCGCTAGCCCTGCCCTGCCCCGACAGCCTCAAGGCTAATTTCTTTCTGGAGCGCCGCGAGCTGGGTGCCCTCAACGTGGGCGGCGCGGGCGAGATTATGGTGGATGGCACGACCTACCCGCTCGGTTCGCAGGACTGCCTCTACATCGGCCGCGGCAGCCGGCAGGTCGAGTTTCGCAGTGTGGATGCAGCTAGCCCGGCCAAGTTCTACCTGCTCTCGGCCCCGGCCCACAAGGAGTATCCCACCACTCGCCGCACCCAGGCCGAGGCCACACCCGTGGAAATGGGCACGCTGGAAACCGCCAACCAGCGCACCATCTACAAGTACATTTTTGGCGAGGGCATTGCCAGCTGCCAGCTCGTGATGGGCCTGACCCAGCTCAAGCCCGGCTCGGTGTGGAACACCATGCCCAGCCACGTGCACGACCGCCGCATGGAGGCCTACCTCTACTTCAACCTGCCCCAGGGCCAGCGCGTGCTGCATATGCTGGGCGAGCCCAGCGAAACGCGCCCGCTGTGGGTGAGCAACGAGCAGGCCATCCTGTCGCCGCCCTGGTCCATCCACACTGGCTGCGGCACCAGCGCCTACGCCTTCATCTGGGGCATGGCCGGCGAGAACCTCGAATACACCGACATGGACGCCGTGGCCCTGCAAGACCTGCGCTAGCCCCCGATTTTACTTTTCAATTTCCCACCCAACCGCTTTCCCGTTTATGAAAAAACATCTTCTCATGCTGTGGCTCGTGCTGTGCGGCAGCATCGGCCTGGCTTTCGCCCAAAACCGGGCTATCACCGGCGTGGTGAAAGGCTCGGATGGGGAAACCCTCCCCGGCGTAACGGTGGTGCTGAAAGGCACGTCCGTGGGCGCCTCGACCGGCGTCGACGGCGCCTACTCCCTGAGCGTGCCCGCCGATAATAAGTCGGCCACGCTGCGCTTCAGCTTTGTGGGCTACGTGAGCCAGGAGGTAGCCGTGGGCACCAAAACGGCCATTAACGTAACGCTGGTGTCGGATGTGCAAAGCCTGGATGACGTAGTAGTAATCGGCTACCAGGAGGTGCGGCGCGGCGACGTAACCAGCGCCATCTCGTCGGTTAATGCGCAGCAGATTAAGGACATTCCCGTCAACTCGGCGGCGGAGGCCCTGACCGGCCGCCTGGCTGGGGTGCAGCTGACTTCGTCGGAGGGCACGCCCGGCAACAACAACGTGCAGGTGCGCGTGCGCGGTGGCGGCTCGATAACCCAGGACAACTCGCCGCTCTACATCGTGGACGGCATTCAGATTGAGAATGCCCTGGCCGTGATTGCCCCGCAGGATATTGCCTCGGTCGATGTGCTGAAGGACGCTTCTTCAACGGCCATCTACGGCGCGCGCGGCGCCAACGGCGTGGTTATCATCACCACCAAAAACGGCCGCGAAGGCCGCACTTCGGTGACCTACAACGGCTTCGCGGGCTTCCGCAAAATCACCAAAACGCTCGGCGTGATGGGCCCGGCCGACTACCTGAACTGGGAGTTTGAGCGGGCACAGCTAGTAGGCGTGGCCGCCGGCACCACCGGCAACCTCAGCACCTTTAAGAGCGTGTTTGGCTCGCTCAACTACAACAGCGATACGCTGAACAACCTGCGCAACCTGCCCAACCAGGACTGGCAGCGCCAAGTGTTTGGCCGCAGCGCCTTCCAGCAAACGCACAACGTGGCCATCAGCGGCGGCACCAAGAGCACCACCTTCAACCTGAGCCTGACCCGCAACAACGAGGACGGCATTCAGCTAGGGTCGGGCTACGTGCGCAACCTGGTGAACTTCCGCATCGACACCAAGGCTAGCGACCGCTTCCGCCTAGGCTTCAATGCCCGCTTCAACGACCAAGAAAACCTGGGCGCGGGCACCGGCGCGGCACTCGGCACCTCGAGCACCGGCCAGCTCGTGAACACCGGCTCGAACACCACCTCGCGCTTGCGCAACTCGGTGCAGTACATCCCCTTCAACCTGCCCACCGGTGCGGGCGCCGACCCCACGGCCAACTTCGACCCCGACTTCTTCAACAACTCGACGCTGATAAACCCGGTGCTGGTGGCCAACAACGAGTACCGCTCGGATAAGCGCCGCACCTTCAACATGGGCGGCACGGCGTCGTTCAACATCCTACCCTCGCTGGTGTTCCGCTCCACGGGCGGCTTCGACCTCACCTACGCCGACCTGAGCACCTTCAACGGCCTCTACTCGCCCACCATTCGGCAGGCGGCGGGCGGCTACAACACCCAGCCGTTCATCACGCTCACCAATGGCCTGACCACGACGCTCAACAACTCGAACGTACTCGACTACACGTTCAAGAAAGACAAGCACACCTTCACGGCGCTGCTAGGTGAGGAAACCTACCGCCAGCGCACCACCCAGTACGCGGTGCAGGTCAACTACTTCCCGACGGACATTACCGCCGAGCGGGCCCTGGCCAACATCAACCAGGCCGTGCTGCCGATTGGCATCAATGCCCAGCCGGTGCTGCCCACCACGACTATTCCGGTCGACTACGGCCTGGTGTCGGGCTTCAGCCGCCTGAGCTACGACTACGATGGCAAGTACCTGCTGTCGGCGTCGGCCCGCCTCGACTACTCTTCCAAGTTTGAGCCCGGCCCCAACCGCCGCGGCGTGTTTCCGGGCGTGTCGGCCGCGTGGCGCATTTCGCAGGAAGACTTCTTCAAGGACTACCTCACCAAAGTATCGGACCTGAAACTGCGCCTGAGCTACGGCCAAGCCGGCAACAACCGCATCCCCGACTTCCTGACCAAGCCGCTCTACCAGGCCGGCAATGTTAACTACGCCCTCAACCACGTGACCACGCCCGCTACGGCGCTGACCACGCTCTACAACCCCGACCTGCGCTGGGAAATCACGACGACCCGCGACGTGGGCGTGGACATGGGCTTGTTCAACAACCGCGTGCAGTTCACGGCCGACGTGTACTACAACACCACCCACGACCTGCTGATTTCGCAGCCGCTGCCGGGCTTCTCGGGCTACACTTCGCAGTACCGCAACATCGGCTCGACCTCGAACAAGGGCCTCGAACTACAGCTGAGCGGCACCGTCATTCAGACGACGAACTTCACCTGGACGGCCTCGGCCAACGCCTCGTTCAACCGCAACAAAATCACGGACCTGGGCGGGCTGACCGAAATCCCGAGCATTCAGTCGGGCTGGGCCGGCTCGGCCCTGTCGGGCTCCGACTACGTGGCCCGCGTGGGCCAGCCAGTGGGCCAGATGTATGGCTACGTGACCGACGGCTATTACAAAGAGTCTGATTTCAAGTCGTATAACTACGCCACCCGCACCGGCGTGCTCGCCGATGGCGTAGCCAGCGACCTGAGCGTAACCGGCAACTCGCTGCTGAGCATTGGCTCGCTGAAGCTGCGCGACATCAACGGCGACGGCCAGATTACGGAAGCCGACAAAACGGTCATCGGCAACTCGAACCCCAAGGTGACGGGCGGCCTCAACCAGCAGTTCACCTACAAGAACTTCGACGCCAGCGTGTTCCTCAACTTCGTGCTAGGCAACGATATCTACAACGCCAACAAGATTGAATTCACGACCAGCACGGCCAACACGCCCTACGCCAACCTGCTGAGCGAGATGAATAACCGCGTGCGCTACATCGACAACAGCGGCGCGCTCATCACCGACGCGGCCACCTTCAACCAGGTGAACGCCAACGCCACCATGTGGAGCCCGGTGCGCGGCAACTACCTGCTGCACTCCTACGCCATCGAGAACGGTTCGTTTTTGCGCGTCAACAACATCACGGTGGGCTACTCGCTGCCCAAGGGCCTGCTGAGCCGCGTGAAGGTGCAGAGCCTGCGCTTCTACGCCACGCTCAACAACCTGTACACCTTCACCAGCTACTCGGGCTACGACCCGGAGGTGAACACCCGCCGCAGCACGCCGCTCACGCCGGGTGTTGACTACGCTGCCTACCCCCGCAGCCGCGCCTTCCTCTTTGGCCTGAACCTGGGGCTGTAATCTTTCTTCCCACCCGCCTTATCCGCTAGCCCCGCGCTAGCATCTAGCCATATGAAACTCTCCTCTATTTCTTCGCGGAAGGCGACGGCCGCCGTGCTACTGGCCGGGGCAGCCGGGCTAGCCTCTTCCTGCAAGAGCTACCTCGATATTGAGCCCACGGCCCTCACCACCACCGAGGCCACCTTCAGCACCGTGAGCGGCGCGCTGAGCGCGGTGCTCGGGGCCTAC
>JBPBQJ010000098.1:0-6630 GCA_050954765.1 Janthinobacterium lividum
GGCCAGTACGTGGGCGTGCTCTCGCACTCGGGCTCGCGGGGGCTGGGCGCCAGCGTGGCGCAGCACTACACCGGCCTCGCCAAAGACGTGTGCAAGCTGCCCGCCGAAGCCGCCCACCTCGCCTGGCTGGGCCTCGACACCGAGGCCGGCCAAGAGTATTGGGCCGCCATGACCCTGGCCGGCGACTACGCCGCCGCCTGCCACGCCCAAATCCACCGCCGCTTGGCCAAAGCTTTGGGCGAAAAGCCCCTGGCAAAGGTCGAAAACCACCACAACTTCGCCTGGAAAGAAACTTTGGCCGATAGCCGGGCAGTCATTACGCACCGCAAGGGCGCCACGCCGGCTGGCGCGGGCGTGCTCGGCATCATCCCCGGCTCCATGACGGCCCCCGGCTTCATTGTGCGGGGGCGGGGGCTGGCGGCGTCGCTGTCCTCGGCTTCGCACGGGGCGGGGCGGCTCATGTCGCGCACCCGCGCCAAGGCCGAGCTCGGCGAAGCCGAGGTGCGCAAGCACCTGGCCGCCCACGGCATCGAGCTCATTGGCGGCGGGCTCGATGAGGCGCCGATGGCTTACAAAGACATCCACACCGTGATGGCTAGCCAGCGCGAGTTGGTGGATGTACTAGGTTCCTTCACGCCCAAAATCGTGCGGATGGACGGCGCTTAAAAAAAGTTCCCGTTGCTAAATCCGACGAGCTTAACAACTACGTAAAGTAAGCAGGCTCATCAGAGCCGTGTTTTCATAGCTCAGGAAAGCCCGTCGCCTTTGGCTGCGGGTTTTTTATTTTCGGTCGTTTCGGCCACTGGCGGGCTAGCCAGCACGCGCACCGCATCGCCTACCCGCAGGCGGCCGCCCTGGGCAATGTGCGCCGTGAGGCCGCCGTGGCCGCGCATGGCGTTGTAGCCGCCGGGCCCCAGCTCTTCCTCCATGCGCGAGCAGGGGTGGCACTCGCCCGTGATATCCAGGATGACTTCCTCGCCGATTTGAATCTGCCGGCCCTTGAGGGCCAGTAGGTTGAGGCCACTCACCACCAGGTTGCGGCGTAGGCGGCCCGGCGCCACCGGCTCGGCTAGCCCCAAAAAGCCCGCCACCGACGCCAAGTGCTCGTGCTGAATAAGGGTAATCTGGCGCTTGCCGCCCGCCTTGGGGCTAGCGTGGTCGCCGGCCAGGTGGCGGTCGGTAAGTACCTCGGCCTCGCCTACCGCTTCCAGCACGGCGCGGCGCACCGGGCGCAGGCCTATCCACTCCAGGCGGCCTTCCTGGGGCAGGGTGGCCAGCAGCCGGGCTACCGTCGATTTATCGTCGCCAAAAAAAGGAAAAGCCATCGAAAATAACTAAAAGAAATGCGAAAAAACAAGGCGGCGGCAGCTGCGCAGGCGTGCTCGGCTCGGCAGTTCAGCAACCGCTACAGCTCGTCGGGGGTGCCGAAACCGTCGCGAATTTCGGGGTGGCTAATCTGCCCGCCCAAATTACCCGCACGGGCCAGTAGTCCAAAGCTCAGCGTGGCCCCTAGCAACGTGCCCCAGGCCAGTTGCCGAGCCCGCATGTGGCCCTGCCCCAGCTGCACCACGCACAGCAGCGCCAGGGTAGCCGTGGCCGCCAGCACGTAGTAGCCCAGCCGCGCCGCCTGCGCATGGGTCTGAATAAGTGCTTGGCTCACGCGCGGCATATCCTTCACCACCTGCGCCGCGCCGGGGCCGGTGAGTTGGGCGGGCAGCCCCGCCACCACCGCCAGCACCAGCGCCCACAGCCCGGCGCGCAGCACGGCATCCTGCCGCTTCAGCAGACCCGCCGCCAGTAGCAGCGCCCCGGCTAGGGCCCCGAAAATGGGGACATGGTTGAAAAGTAGGTGCCAGTGGGCTTGGTTCATGGGGGTGCGGCGCTAGGGGAGGGCAAAGGTAGCCGCCACCCATGGGGATAGCCCCGGCGCCTAGTCGTTGCGGTGGGCCGCCAGCTTTTCGTGGTGGTTGTCCTCGGCCTCTTCCACCGAGTGGGTCTCGCCCAAGTCGTTGTCGGCCCGCGCTTTATCGGCCAGCAGGCAGTAAAACTGGTGGATGAGTCGGATTTCTTCCTCCGAAAAATCCTGGGCGTTGATGAGGCGATTGCTGGCGCCCTTGGTAGCGGCTAGCAGCTCATTCAATTTGAGGTGGAGCACCAGCGAATCCTTGTTCTGCGCGCGCTGGATGAGAAAAACCATCAAAAAGGTGATAATGGTCGTGCCCGTATTGATGACCAGCTGCCAGGTTTCGGAGTAGTGAAAAAGTGGCCCCGTGACGGCCCACAGCAGCACAATGCCCACGGCACCCACAAACACGGCCGTGGTGCCCGAGTACTTCGTGGTTTTTTCGGCAAAGCGCCCGAAGAAGGAAGCTTTATTGGCCGGTTGGGAGGATGTAAACATAAAAAAAGCAAAAAAAACAGCGCAAGTATTGCGGCTAATATCCTGCCAAATAAGCACTAAGGACGTGTACAAGTCCTGAAGGCAATAGTTTTCTGCGCGAAATGCGCCGCAGAATTTGAAAAAATGACGCGCCGTAGTACATTTGCACCCGCTTCGCCCCTCAGCGAAGCCGGCCCCCAGGCCGCTCCAAGTTACCGATTGCCTTTCTGCGCACGTGGTGAAACTGGTAGACACGCCATCTTGAGGGGGTGGTGCCTTCGGGTGTGGGAGTTCGAATCTCCCCGCGCGCACGCTGAAAGAAAAAAGCCCGCTCGAGAGCGGGCTTTTTTTATGCGCTGTTGCTAGGGAGCAGCAGCCTACTTCTCAAATGGGTTGCCGGGTACCACCAGCACCACCCGCTCGCGCTCTACCACGACCTGGCCGGGCAGCGCGCCCTTGGGCTTGCGCACAAACTTTTTGGGCGTCACCGTGACCGGGCACAGCGAGTCGTTCTGGCGGCGCGAATACCAGCCTGCCAGTTGGGCAGCGTGCTCCACCACGGGCTCGGGCACCACCTGCCCCGCCCGGTGCCTAATGACGACGTGCGAGCCGCTCACATCCTTGGCGTGCAGCCAGAGGTCGTCCTTGTGCGCGTATTTCTGCGTCAGCAAGTCGTTGTTTTGCGCATTGCGCCCTACCAAAATGGTAAAGCCGTGGTCCTCGAACACCTTGAATGGTAGCTCACTAGCCGCCTTGACCAACTCCGGGTTGGGGTCGAGGGCGTGCAGCTTGCGCCACGCGCGCAGGCCACGCAGCTCGGCCAGCGCGGGGGCGGCCTCCAGCTCTTCGAGCAGCTCCAGGGCTTGCAAGGCTTCCGCCTCGCGGGTGTCGATACGCGTCTGCAACTGCCGCTCTTCTATCTGCTGGTTCTTGGCCTTGCGATACAGGTTTTCGGCCGTGCGCTGGGGCTTTTCGAGCGGCTTTAGCTTGAGTACTACCGGCTCGCTAGTGTAAAAGTCAACGACTTCGAGCTGCGCCGAGCCGGGCGCAATGGCGTGCAGGTTGGCCATAATGAGGTCGGCGCGGTGGCGGTAGCCGGCCTCGTGGGCTAGGGCGTGCAGGCGCTGGCCGGCCAGGTGGGCGCTCGTGCTAGCCTCGTCGGCCCGCCGCGTGAGCAGCTGCCGCAGCTGGCGCCGCTCGGTTTCGAGGGCGCGGCGGGCCAGTGCCAGCGGCACAAAGCGCCGGAGCGCGCCGATGGGGTCGGCGCCGGGCAGCGTGGCGAGAATCTCACCCAGCGGCACCAGGCTCAGGCGGGTGCGGCCGTCGAGGTAGATGACGTAATAGTGCGGCGGATTCTCCAGCGCGGCCTGCAACTCGCGGGCTAGCCGTTGCTTTACCTCGGCGGGGGCGGGGTCGTAGCCGCGCTGCTCGCGTAGGTAGCGCGCCGGCAGGTCGGCCAGGGCCGGTGGCAGCTTGCCGGCAAGGCCAATGGCCGGCGCTGGCGCATCGGCCGGTAGGGGCGCTAGGTCAGCATCGCCAGTGTAGCGCTGGTGAAAAAGCTGAGCCGGCGCGCCCGGCGCGGGCCGGAAAATGGCGTTTGGCCGCGGGCCGTAGAGCTTGAAGACGAGGCTAGCCGCGTCTTCCACAAAGTTGATTTGCAAGACTCTATCCTGCGGCCAGACCTCGGCGCTGGCCACCGTGCGGCTCAGTAGCTCGGGCAGTAGGTCTACCGAGTTTTGGCGGGCGCGGTGGAAGGTTTCGGGCAGGGCCAGCGCCGGAAAGGCGGCGCCCAATTGCGCTTTCAGCCAAAACTCGGTGCCCGATTCGCTCAGCAAGCCCACGACTAGCTCGTCTTTTTCCTGCGAAAAGCAGCTCGCCACGTGGTAACCGCGCAGCTGCGCGGTGAGAGCCGGGGCTAGCTGGCGCAGGAAATAATAATTAGTGTGCACGCTGCGATGGCTTAATTGAACTGGTAAAACTAAGTAGTCGAACTAGCCACTAAGCTGAGTAATTCGACTAAGCGAGGGCGCAACTCGCGCATTCTCAGCCATAAGGAAATGGGCCGCGCTACCCACCTTGCCAGCAACATTAAAGTGGCGACTGCTAGTGCCTGGCCGGCCTGGCTAGCTGTGGGCCAAGCGAATACGAAGGCGCCTCCTGACCAGGCTAGTAGCAACACGCTAAGCAGCGCCCACCACCATTTTATATGAATAGCTTGGTAGCAAAGCTGCACCTGTGTGCCGCCAGCGGAGTGTGCTGTCAGCCAGCCTTCGACTTCTGGTGGGGGTGCTGGTGAACTGACTTGGTAGGAATGCAGGCCTAATGAGTCTATGGGTAAGCGCCTGATTGCAAAGTGGTTGTTGAAAATAATGCCCTCAAACTCATGATGCGGCTGGCTCCGGCGGCTACTGCTCAAGCCATCGGCTGAAATAGCGAGGAAGGCCGTTTGGTTTGTGAGCCGTTGCAGCAGTGCTTCAGCCATTAAGGGCGAGTAGTAAGTCTCTTCTGCGGAAGTTGGCAGCCTCATTACTATTCGGGCACCTCTACTACCAGCCCGTCATACGCCAGCCGCACCCAGGGCGGCAGCGTGGCCTCAACTTCGCGGTGGCGGCCCAACTGGTGGCTGATGTGGGTGAGGTACGCGCGGCGCGGCTTTAGCTCTTCCAGGATAGCCACGGCCTCGCTAAGCGAGAAGTGAGAGAGATGCGGCTCGTGGCGCAGAGCATTAAGCACAATGGTGTCGGCGCCCTGCATTTGCGCTAGGGTGCTGTCGGGCAGGAGGTTAGCATCGGTGAGATAGGCTAGCCCACCGAGGCGGAAACCTAGCACGGGCAGTTTGTGGTGCAGGGCGCGCAGCGGCTGCACGGCTAGCCCCAACACGTCGAAAGGCAGCTGGTCGTCCAGAATGGGGTGCAGGCCCACCTGGGGCACGCCAGGGTACTTATGCTCGGCAAACACGTAGGCATACTCGCGCTTGAGCTGCTCGATAACGCGCGGCTCAGCATAAACCGGCATTTCCTGCTGCTGCCGGAAATTGAAGGCGCGCACATCATCGAGGCCCGCGGTGTGGTCCTTGTGCTCGTGCGTAAACAAGATGCCGTCGAGCCGGTCGATATGTGCCCGAAGCATCTGCTGCCGAAAATCGGGACCGGTATCCACTACCAGGCTGCGCCCCGCCACGGCTAGGTGCACCGCCACGCGCAGGCGCTGGTCGCGGTAGTCGAGCGAGCGGCACACCGGACAGGTGCAGCCTATCATCGGCACCCCCGACGAAGTACCCGTGCCCAGAAAAGTCAGCTTCATTTGCTTTTAATTATGAATTATGAATTAAAAATTATGAATCAGCGAGCGGTTAAAGCCGCTTAGCTCAAGTAAAAATTCATAATTCATAATTTTCAATTCATAATTGAAAAGACTACCCCACGTACTGGCGCACTACACGCACTAGGGCGTCAAAGTCCAGCGGCTTGGGCAGGTAATCGGTAACGCCGGCCTCCCGAAACTGCTCCATCGAGTAGTTGTTGGCATTGCCCGTGATGGCAATAACGGGCAGCTGGTTGATTTGCGGGTCGGCGTGGGCCCGGATGTCGCGGGTACACTCCATGCCGTTGCGCACGGGAATGTTGATATCCATCAGTACCCCATCAACTTGCTGGCTCTCAAGCTGCTTGATAACTTCGCCGCCGTTCTTGGCCAGCACAATACGGTATTTCTGCTGTTCCAGAATCTTACGGGTCAGGCTAAGAATGACTGAGCTATCCTCGGCAATAAGGATGGTTTTGGGGGTAGCGGTGGGAGTCATGTGGAAAGAAAGTGGCTGAAAAACCGGCTAAAAATGAAAGGTGAAAAAGAGTCGACTGGGATTGTTGGACGGCCTTTCCGGCCTGCTTGCGCTAGGGCTAGCCTAGTGCAAGCAGGCCGGGATAATTTTCGATGAAAGTAGCGAACAACTTATTGAGTTCGGGCAAGCCGCTGTCGATTACCTGCGTTTGTTGCTTCTTAATGGCTTTCTCCAAAGCTAAGGCCTGCGTAGCCAGCTTGGTGAGCCCCAGCGTGCCAGCCGTGCCCTTGAGCTGGTGCAGCAGCGGGTGCAGCTTGTCGAGTTCAGTGGCTCGCCAGTGCTCATTTATCTGGGCCATCAGGGCCGTAGTTTCCTCGATAAATTCGCCGTAGAGCTCGGCCGTGAACTCTTCGCCGCCTAGCTGCAACAGCTGCTTCAGCACCTCGGGGTCTACGATGGCCGGGGTGGG
>JBPBQJ010000099.1:0-5528 GCA_050954765.1 Janthinobacterium lividum
CCCAGCCCTGATGGGAAAGGCCGGTTTGAGACGGGCGTGAAGCTGGATGCTTCCTTCATCAAGGGCAGGAGCGCTACGCTGGTGCGCGGCCTCGCCACCGGGGGCGACCTCGTGCCCGAACCCGGACTTTCCTTCGCGTTTGACTATACGCAGCTCGTGCCCGCGGCTTACGCCAGCTACCAGCAGCAGCTCGCCCGCGGCTGGAACGTGCAGGGCGGGCTGCGCACCGAGTACACGAACGCCTCCGGAGAGGTAAATGACAGCCGGGGCTCGACCAGTCAGCACTACCTCAGCTTGTTTCCTTCGGCTACGGTGGCGCACGAGCTGGGGCAAGAGCCCGGTCAAAGCCGCCTGCAATGCAGCTACGCCCGGCGCGTCACCCGACCCGGCTACTTCCAGTTATTGCCGCAGCGCCTCTACCAGGACGTGCGCGACTACCAAACGGGCAATCCGGGCGTGCGGCCCGAGTTCAGCCACAGTGTCGAACTGAGCCACCAGCTAAACCTGGCGAGTGGGGCCAGCCTGACGAGTACGGTTTTTGGCCGTTTCACGCAGGATGCTATTCAGTTTGTGCGCACCATCGACACGCTGGCTACTCGCCTGAGTGCGGCGGGCATTGTGACGGCCGAAACCTACCAAAACATCGGGTCTACCACCAACCTGGGCCTGGAGCTAAGCTGGTCCCAGCCCGTGGCCAAGTGGTGGCGCGTGTCGGCTGGCGGCTCGCTCTATCGGTCCCAAATTGCCGCCAATGCCGGCAATACGGCCAACCGCGTGGCCCTGGCTGGCAACGTGCGCTTGGTTAATAACTTTACGCCCCGCAAAGGCCTGGATGTGCAGGTGACGGGTGCCGTGCGTTCGACGGTGCTCACGGCCCAAGGTCGACAACTGCCCACTGGTGGCCTCGACGTAGCGCTGCGCCAGCGCGTACTCGGCGAGCGGGCGGCCCTCACCCTGCGCGTAGCGGATGTGCTCAATACCCAAGTGCGCCGCACCGAGCTAGCTACGCCCGAGCTGGAAACCACCCTGCGGCTTAAGCGGGAAACCCGCATAGGCTGGCTTAGTTTTACGTACTACCTCGGGGCCAGCAAACCGGGTAAGCGGATTGAAGCCGCTCCGCAAAGTGGCGGCTTTGGAAGCTAACTGAGCAATTCGGTCAGCAGGCGTTACGCTTGCTTAGCTGCCTAGTATTAGGTGGCAGGTGGGCCGGATTTTTAAGGATAGCAAATTATGGAAGGCCAAATGCCCTTTTCTGCGGGCTATTCCTGGCTCAGCCGCCCGGACTCATTAACCGCGTCGCTGTTAGCCAGTGTTGCCCCGTTTTCCTCTTTCTCTTCGTGAAGAACTATTATTTCCTCTATTTCCTCGTCTGGTTATGGGCGTTACTAGGGAGTTATGCCGCAGCGGCTCAGGCACCGGCTCCTATAAATAGCGGCTCGCTCACGGGCATGGTGGCTCGATTCGGTCAGTCGCCAGCCAGTGGCCTACGCCACGGTAGTGCTCCTACCCCCGCCCCTGGCGAAACGCTCCTCAGCGGCGCGGCGGCCGACGACCAAGGCCAGTTCAAGCTGAGTCAGTTGCCGGCGGGGACGTTCCGGCTGCGGGTGCTTTTTGTGGGCTACGCCCCGCGTACCCTCCTCGTGACGGTGGGCTTCGGCGCCACGGTCGGCGGCTTTACCTTGCAGCTGCCTACGTTTTGCTACTGCTACCATGCGCCCTGCCACTATTCCCGAACTTTCCTTGCCCGAGTTGGCCCAGCGGAACGTCCTGCAAAGCGCCGACGCGCCGGAGTATTTGCTTTCTACCGTCACGCCGAGCGCGGCATTGCTGAACTTTCCCTTTCGGATTGGTTTGTACTGCATTGGCTTGTGTAGACAGGGGAGTACGGAGTTGCGCACCAACCTGGAGCATTATAGCGTGCAGCCCAATTCGCTGCTGGTGCTACCCCCTGATGTGGTGCGGACCTGGCTGCGGCAGTCCGCCGACTACTCTGCCGTGGCGCTGTTTTTCACCGAGTCCTTTTTCCTGCAGGGTAGCTCCACCGCTACCCTGCTGCGGCACTTTCCCTTTTTGCGGTCTGGCGCCGCGCCGGTGGTGCCGCTGCTGGCCGACGAAGCTGCCGCCATCTGGCAGTTGCTGGAAGCGGTGCGGCAGCTACTGGCCGGGTCGAGTGCGCACAAAGCGGCCGTGGTGCGCCACTACGCCCATATTCTGGCGCACTTAGTGGCCGACTGCTACGAGCGGCACACGGCCACCCACGCCGCCGGGCCGTCGCCCGAGCTGGTGCAGCGGTTTAAGCAACTCGTGCGGGAGCACTACCTGCGGCGGCGCCTCGTGCACGAGTACGCCGACCTGCTGTGCGTCACGGCCAAGCACCTGAGCGAAACGGTAAAAGCTACCACCGGCCGCCCCGCCAGCGCGTGGATTACCGACCTTGTCGTGCTGGAAAGCTGCATTCAGCTGCAACAAACGACCCGCAGCCTCACCCAGGTAGCGGAAGCCCTACACTTCAGCGACGCGTCGGCTTTTGGCAAATTCTTCCGTCGTCACACGGGACTCACCCCGGCCAATTACCGGCGCCGGGTGGAGGCATAGCCGTGCGAAGTGCCGTAATCCGAACCAGGCGGTCCGTCCAAATGGCCTTGGCTGGCGCCAAGCGGGCCTGCACCTTTGTAGCACCCGCCTCAGGTCAGTGTCCGCCCTGGCCAGACCGCGCCAGTTTAGTGCATTTGGTTAACAATCCCCTCTTCAGCCGCGAACTCAACGCGCCACCTCATGAACAGAATCCTAGGAACCAACGGGCCATCGGTCTCCGCTATCGGGCTGGGCTGCTATGGCATGTCGGGCGCTTACGGCCCCGCCGCCGAGCTAACTTCCATCGCTACCATTAAGCGGGCGTTGGAGCTCGGGCATAACTTTTTAGATACAGCCGACTTTTACAGCACGGGCCACAACGAACGCCTTATTGGGAAGGCTATTCGGGGCAAGCGTGACCAAGCTTTTATTTCGGTCAAAAGCGGCCAGATGGTGGTGCCAGGACCCAACAAAGCCATGCTGATAGGGCCGGTAAACGGCCGCCCGGACTACCTGCGCAATGCGGTGCTCTACAGCCTGGAGCGCCTGGGCACTGATTACATCGACCTCTACAGCACGGCTCGCGTAGACCCCCAGGTTCCCATCGAGGAAACCATCGGGGCGATAGCTGAACTCGTGCAGCAGGGCCTCGTGCGCTACATCGGCCTCTCGGAAGCCTCAGTTGCTACCATCCGCCGGGCCGCGGCGGTGCACCCCATCACTGCTCTGCAAATTGAGTATTCGCTCTGGAGCCGCGAGATTGAAGCGGACGTGCTGCCCACCGTGCGCGAGCTCGGGATTGGCCTGGTCGGGTACTCCCCGCTCAGCCGAGGCCTGCTTAGCGGCGAATTCAAGGCGCCGGCCGACGTCAAAGACTACCGCATGCACATGCCGCGCTTTCAGGGCGAGAACTTCCACCATAATCGGGAACTGGTCGACCAACTCGAAACGCTCGCTGCTACCAAGGGCTGCTCGCCTTCCCAGCTGGCGATTGCCTGGGTGCTAGCCCAGGGGGAGGACATCATCACCATCCCCGGCACCAAGCGCGTCGCCTACCTGGAGGAGAATATCGCCGCCGAGCGGGTGCACCTCACCTCGGTAGACTTGCGCAGCCTCGAAGCCATTATGCCGGCCGGCATCGTCGCCGGCACCCGCTACCCAGAAAGGGCCATGCAGCACCTAAACGGCTAGGGGCGCATTGCCAGCGGCTAGCGGCTGCACGAGAGTAAAGCTATTAATTTACTAGTGAGGCTGACTAACAAGGTTTTTTGCCGCTTGTTGGTCAGCCTTCCTGCTTACTTCACCTGGTTCGCCCAGGCCCTGTTAGAGGGGGTAGGAAAACACGTCATAGAAGCGTACCGCATGCAGCAGTTGCAACGGTATCCAAAAAGGACTGTTTAGGGGCTAGCCCGGCATTTCTGCTAAACTCGCCGCTAGTACCGGCTCTAGCTCCGGGCGGTGGGCGTTGCCCCATTGCTCCATCATCGCAATAACCGGCAGCAGCGACTGCCCCAGGCTGGTGAGGTGGTACTCCACTCGAGGCGGCAGCTCGGGGAAGATGGTTTTGCCAATCAGGCCGTGTTGCTCCAGCTCCGTCATCTGCACGTTGAGTACGCGCCGCGTAGCGCTGGAAATGCTGCGCTGCAAGGCGCTGGGTCGCTGAATACCCTGGGCAATGCACGTGAGCAGGGTCGATTTCCATTTGCCGTGCAGCACTTCCTTGGTGAGCACGGAGCCGCAGGTCAGCGTGTTGGCGATTTTCTTCTGGTACATCAGGGAAGCGGATAAGGAGTGAAGATACGTGCAAGAGGAACAGGGATTAAAACCACCCTAGGGGCGAAAAGTATCGGGTGCCGAATAACTTTTCCGTACTTGCCAGGCCCTGCCACGCCCCGGAACTTTGCTCTGCGAACAGCGCCTCAGGTGCGCAGCAAGCGCCCCGCACTTCAACCAATCAACTCACTATCATGGGAAAACTCACCGGAAAGGTGGCCGTCATTACCGGCGCTACATCGGGCATGGCCCTGGCCACCGCCAAGCTATTTGTGGCAGAAGGCGCCTACGTCTTCATCACGGGTCGTCAGCAGGATAAGCTCGACGAAGCTGTGCACGCCATCGGCCGTAGCGTGACCGGCGTGCTGGGCGACGCGGCAAATCTAGCCGACCTCGACCGCCTCTACGAGACGGTTCAGCGGGAAAAAGGCAAAATCGACGTGCTGTTTGCCAGCGCGGGGGCTGCCGGCTTCGGCAAAATTGGGGAAATTACCGAAGAGTTTTTTGACACCATCTTTGACCTAAATGTGCGCGGCACGCTCTTCACGGTGCAGAAAGCGTTGCCCCTGTTCGCCGAGGGCGGCTCGATTTTGCTCAACGGGTCGGGGGCCTCCATTAAGGGATATCCCGTCAACAGCGTGTACAGCGCCAGCAAAGCGGCCCTGCGGGCGTTCGTCCGTGGGTGGCTGGTAGACTTGCAGGACCGCCACATTCGGGTCAACCTACTGAGTCCGGGCGCGATTGATACGCCTATGATGGCCGGTACCGGCCCCGAGTTCAAGGCCCAAATCAGCGCCCTGATTCCGCGCGGAGAAATGGGCCGCCCGGAAGAGATTGCCGCTGCCGCCCTATTTCTGGCTTCTGCTGATGCCAGCTTCGTAAACGGCATCGAACTCTTCGTAGATGGCGGCATGGGCCAGATTTAGGTTAGCCGCTATTGCCCGTCTTAAAAATTCGGGCGGTGGTCTAATTTAAGGTGAGATTGTAATTATCAATGACGATTTTAATTCGGGCGGTGTGCATCAGCAGGCTTTTGCTAAACGAGCAGGACTTACGCACTAACACGCCACAGCGCTGGCGCAACGAACAATTGATAGCTTCGACAATACTGGTTTGCCCCTCGCCTTTTGGACACGGGCGATGCCGCCAGCGCGGTAAGACCTTGCCATAGGCGTCCCATA
>JBPBQJ010000100.1:0-4059 GCA_050954765.1 Janthinobacterium lividum
AACCGATGGTTTGGCGCGATACGGCGCCCGCGCCCGAGGCAAAAGCAAGGGGTAGCACACCCAGGATGAACGCCAGCGAGGTCATAATAATGGGGCGCAGGCGCAAGGTTACGGCCTCCATTGTGGCATCAAATACGGGCATGCCCCAGTCCACACGCTCCTTGGCAAATTCCACAATCAGAATGGCGTTTTTGGCTGCCAGGCCGATGAGCGTAATCATGCCAATTTGGGCGTATACGTTGTTGGTGAGCTTGGGCACCAGTGTGAGCGCCACGATGGCCCCAAATATGCCCAATGGCACCGCCAGCAGCACCGAAAAGGGCACTGACCAACTCTCATACAACGCCGCCAGCAGCAGAAACACGAACAGAATCGACAAGCCGAAAATGATAATCGTGCTGTTGCCCGAACTGATTTCCTCGCGGCTCAGGCCCGAAAAGTCGTAGCCATAGTCGGCGGGTAACGTCTGGGCGGCTACTTCTTTGAGCGCCGTGATGGCTTGGCCCGAGCTGTAGCCCGCCTTGGCATCGCCGTTGACTTCGGCCGAGCGGAACAGGTTGTAGTGCGAGATGAGCGGCGCGTTTTCGACCAGCTTGTAGCTGATAAGCGAGCTGAGCGGCACCTGCTTGCCCTGCTGGTTGGCCACGTAGAACGTGTTCAGGTCCGTGACGTCCTTGCGATAGAACGTATCGGCCTGGGCCACTACCCGGAAATTGCGTCCATACTTCGTGAAGTCGTTGACGTAGGTGCTACCCATGTACGTCGACATGGTAGTAAAGATATTGGTGAGCGGCACGCCGAGCTTTTTGGCCTGGTTGCGGTCTACGGTTATTTGATAGCCAGGGGTTTTGGCGGTGAAGAAGGTATAGGCCCGCGCTATTTCGGGGCGCTGGTTCACGGCGGCCACAAACTTGTTGACCGTTGCCTCAAACGCCTTAATGTCGGTCGAGCTTTCGCGCTGCTCCAGCATAAAGCTGAAGCCGCCCGTATTGCCCAGGCCCGGAATAGCCGGCGGCGGCACTACCACGATATTCGCTTCTTTGATAACCGAGAACTCCTTTTGCAACTGCGCAATCACGCCGTAGAGTTGCTGCGAGGGGTCTTTGCGCTCCTTCCAGGGCTTCATTTGTACGAAGAAGGTACCGCTGCTCGACTTAAAGGCGAAGTTCAGCGCGTTGAGGCCGCCGATGCCCGCCGCGTTTTCGATGGCGGGTACTTTATCGTGAATAATCTGGGCAATGCGGTCCATTACAACTCTGGTGCGGACGCTGGAGGCACCCTGCGGCAGCTCGACCGAAATAAACAACCGGCCTTCGTCCTCCGTCGGAATAAAGCCCGACGGCTTGGTGCGGAACAACCCATAGGTGCCGCCATACACTGCCAGCAGCAAGATGCCCACCAGGGGCGCGAATCGCAACGCTCGCTTTACGCCGTTGGCATACGACTTCGTGACGCGCTCAAACCACTGGTTGAATTTATAAAATAGCTTGTTAAGACCTTTTGAATCAGCCGTTTGCTCGGTAGGCCGCATGAGCAGCGACGTGAGCGCCGGCGTGAGCGAAAGCGCGATAAATGCCGACAGCACCACCGAAATAGCAATCGTGATGGCAAACTGCTGGTAAAGCTTGCCCACGATGCCCGGAATGAAGCCCACCGGCACAAACACCGCCGCCAGAATAAGCGCAATGGCGATTACCGGGGCCGTAATGTCCTTCATGGCCTTTTCGGTGGCCTCGCGCGCCGATATCTTCTCAGTGTCGATGTAGTGCTGCACGGCCTCGACCACCACGATGGCATCATCCACCACGATACCAATTGCCAGTACAAAACCAAAGAGCGTCAGCGTGTTGATGGTGAACCCCAGCGGCAAAAACACGATAAACGTGCCCACGATGGCCACGGGCACGGCCAGCACCGGAATGAGGGTAGCGCGCCAGCTTTGCAGAAACACAAACACCACGATGGTTACCAGCACCAGCGCCTCGATGAGCGTGTGCACAACCTCTTCGATGGACACCTGCACCACCGTAACCGACTCAAAAGGAACCTTATAGGAGATGTCGGGCGGAAATTTTACTTTAAGCTGATTGAGCGCCGCGTACACGCCTTCGGCGGTTTCGAGGGCGTTGCCGCCGGGCACCTGGTTCACCAAGAGCAGCGTGGCGGGGTTGCCGTTCACAAACGAAGTCTGCGAATACGAAAAGCTGCCGAGCTGCACGCGCGCCACATCCTTGAGGTACACTACCGAGCCATCCTGCGGCTTGGTGCGCACAATAATGTTCTCAAACTCCGAGACTTTGCTCAGGCGCCCATTCACAAAGAGCGTGTACTCAAAGGCTTGCGAGGCTAGCTGCGGAGCCGAGCCCACCGAGCCGGCCGCTACCTGCACGTTCTGCTCCTGCAAGGCCGCCGTAACCTCGGCGGGGCTGATGCCGAGCTGGGCCAGGCGGTCGGGCTTGAGCCACACGCGCATACTAAAGTCCTGGCCAATGCTTTGCACGTCGCCTACCCCCTTCACGCGCAGCAAGGCGTCGCGCACGTAGATGTTGGTGTAGTTATCCAGAAACTTGATATCGTGGGTCTTCTTGGGCGAATACAGCGCGATAACCATCAGGATGGTTGGGTTACGCTTTTTCACCGTGAGGCCCAGGCGCTTCACCTCGTCGGGTAGCTGGGGCTGGGCTACGCTCACGCGGTTTTGCACGTCGAGCGTGGCGATATCGACGTTGGTGCCAATCTCAAACGTCACGTTGGAGGAAATACGCCCGTCGCTCGTCGCGTTCGACGAGAGGTAGGCCATGCCCGGCGTGCCGTTTACCTGCGTCTCGATGGGCGTAAGCACGGTTTGCTCCACCGTCAGGGCGTCGGCCCCGGTATAGGTGCCCGAAATCTGCACCACGGGCGGCGAAATATCCGGGTACTGGCTGATAGGCAGACTTCTAAGGGAAAGCGCGCCCAGCAGCACCAGCACAATGGACACGACTATTGCCGTGACCGGCCGCTTAATAAAAACGTCAGATATCATTCAGGAAGGGATAGACTATTGGAAGCCAACTAGCTGGCTATGAATAAAAAGGCGTCTGCCAGGCAGTGCGTAGCGCAGCGTCTCACGTGGCGCAGTAAACTCTTGTGTCAGTAGGTACTGCGGCTCGCAAGATGCTTGGCTACGCGCTGCCTGACAGGTATTAGTAAACTACTTACCCGCCGCGCCCTGCGCCGAGGCTGGCTTGGTCGGGTCGCCGACCTGCACCTTCGACCCTTCGTGCAGGTTCTGAATCCCATCGCTCACAATGGTTTCGCCGGCCTTGAGGCCTTGGCGCACCACGATTTTATCTTTGTCTTTGGTGCCTGTCAGCACTTTACGCTGAGCCACCTTGCTGCTGTCACCCACCACGTACACGTAAAATTCGCCCATCTGCTCAGTCACGGCGCGGGCCGGAATCATGAGCTGGTCGCCGGTGTCCTGGTTGAGCACGCGCAGCGTAGTATTCATGCCCGCTTTCAGCAAGTGCTGAGGATTAGGAAATTGGACCCGCACGCGCAACGTACCCGTTTGGGGGTCGATGGTACGGTCGAGGGTCACGATTTTGCCGGGTAGCTTATACGTCGTGCCGCCGGGCACTTGCAGCGTAAAAATGGAGTCTTTCCGCACGCCCTTCGCCTGCTGAAGCTTGGTAAAGCGGGCAATATCCTGCTCCCCGATGTTTACATCGACCGCAATCGGGTTCTCGGCCGACACGGTGTTGAGCAGCGTCTGGCCCTGGCTCACGAGCGCCCCAAGCTTGACCTGCGCAATGCCGATGGTGCCCGTGAGCGGGGCCGTAATCACGGAGTGGCTCAAATCCAACGCTACGCTGCGCAGCGAGGCCTGCGCCGCCGCTATCTGCGACTGCGCATTAGCCACGTCGGCTTTCGATACATCAACTTGCTGAAGGGCAATGGCATCCTGCTGTGCCAGCCGCTTGTAGCGCTCGGCATCTTTGGCCACTCGCACGTAGTTGGTGCGCGTCACTTGCAGCTGGGCCTTGGCCTGGTCGGCGGCGGCGGCGTAGCGCGTGC
>JBPBQJ010000101.1:0-3787 GCA_050954765.1 Janthinobacterium lividum
TGGTGTCCTGCACCTGCACCGCAATGCCGGGGCTGCGGTGCAGGTGCCCGCCGGCCCAGAGCACGGCGCCGTCGGCACCCTTGGTCACGCACACGGCCTGCAGGCCAAAACGGTCGGCTAGCCAGTGCAGGGCCGTTTCCTCGTCGGGGCTAGCCCCAAACCAGCCCATAATCTCGGTCAGCTCGTGGTGGTTGAGCTTCACCAGGTTGGCCTGGCGTAGCAGGTAAGTCACCACGTTGCGCGAGTAGTGCGGGGCGCGCAGGTTCACGTCAAACACCTTAAAAGGAGCGCGTTGCAGCAAGCGGTACAGCGTTTCGCGGGTGGCACCGCTGCGGGCAGCCAGGCTCCCAAACACGAAGGCATCGGCTTGCTCTACCAGCGGGCCGAGCGCGTCTTCGTACTGAATATAGTCCCAGGCCACGGGCTGCACTATCTTGTAGGTGACCTCGTGGCTGTCGCTCACGTTGGCCTTCACCACGCCCGTGAGGTGGGTTTCACCCCGCTGCACGTAACGGGTACTCAGGCCCTTAGCCTCCGCGAAGGCCAGCAGCTCGGCGCCCAGGTCGTCGTGGCCCACGCGGCTGATAATGTCCACGTCCTGCCCAAAATTGCGCAGGTGCACGGCCACGTTGAGCGGGGCGCCGCCGGGCTGCTTGCCCGAGGGCAGCACGTCCCATAGCATTTCTCCAAAGCAGACAATGGCCATAATCGCGAGGGGTAAAGTATTGTCAACTAGTTGAATTAAAGTGAAATGAAAGGCAGCGCAGCCTTAGTGCATGACCAGCGTTTTGGCCACACCTTCGAGGCTGGTGCCCTTGGTTTCGGGCATAAAGCGCAGCACGAATACCAGCTGCAGCACCATCATGCCGCAGAAAAAGGCGAACGTGTTGCCGCCGCCCAGCCGCTCGGCGAAGTAGGGGAAGGTGAAGGCGATAACCGTGGCCATAACCCAGTGCGTGGAGCTGCCCAGCGCCTGGCCCTTGGCCCGCACGGCGTTGGGAAAAATCTCGGAGATGAAAACCCAGATAACAGCGCCCTGCGAAAAGGCAAAAAAGGCGATGTAGGCAAACAGCAGCCCTGGCACCAGTAGCCCGCCAAAGAGCTGAAAGCGTTGGGTATAGAAGGCCAGCGCCACTAGCCCCAGCGTGGCAATAAGCCCCACCGAGCCCACCAGCATGAGCGTGCGCCGCCCGTAGCGGTCGATGACATTGACGCCCAGCAGCGTGAAGATAAAATTGACTAGCCCGATGCCCGCCGAGGAGAGCAGCGCCGTGTTCTGGCCCAGGCCCGTCATCTCAAAAATGCGCGGCGCGTAGTAGATAATGGCGTTGATGCCAGACACTTGGTTGAAAAATGCGAAGGCCATGGCCAGCAGCACCGGCGTGCGGTACTGCGGCGCCCACAGCGACTCGCTCTGTTGGCTAGCCTCGGCCTGGGCCGTGAGGATAGCGGCCGTGTCGGCCTCCACGGTGGCGGGGTTGATGAGACGCAGCACGTCTTTGCCGGCTTCGAGGCGGCCGTGCAGCAGCAGCCAGCGGGGGCTTTCGGGCACTCGAAACAGGAACAGCAAGAAGGCCACCGCCGGCACCGCCTGCACGCCCAGCATCAGGCGCCAGGAGTGCTCGCCCACGTTGGCCAGCAGGTAGTTGGAGAGGTAGGCGGCCAGGATGCCGAAGACGATGTTAAACTGGAACAGGCCTACGAGCTTACCGCGCGAGTCGGCCGGCGAAATCTCAGAAATGTAGAGTGGCGCCGTGACCGACGAGGCGCCCACGCCCAGCCCGCCCAAAAAGCGAAACACCATGAAGGGTACCCAGGCTGGGGCTAGGGCCGCGCCCAGCGCCGACACTAAATAGAGCACCGCAATCCAGCGTAGGGTTTGGCGGCGACCCAGTACATCGGACGGGATGCCGCCGAACATGGCGCCGATTACTGTGCCGATGAGCGCGATGGAAATGGTGAAGCCATGCTCGACCGCGTTCAGGTGCCAGAGCTGCTGGATGGCCCGCTCGGCACCCGATATCACGGCCGTGTCGAAGCCGAACAGGAAGCCCCCGAGCGCCGTGACAATAGACCAAAAAAGAACCTTGCGTTGCACCATGACCGGAATCGTTTGCACAAACTTCCGAAATGGGGCCTAGCCAGGCATTCGCTAGCATACCAAATGCATTCAAAATTGATGCATAAGCATTATGTGCAGTTTATCTAATTGACAGACAGCAAAATAAAAATTAGTGAGTACTGACTCACCGACGGCAGGCACCTGCGTTTTTGATGCAGTATTCAAAAATCATTCACACCCTTAGGTGGGTATGCAGGGCTTTAAACTCGGAAGGCGACACCTGATACTTGCCCTTGAAGGCCGTCGAAAAGTAGGAGGGCGACGAAAAACCGGTCTGATAGGCCACGTCGGCCACGGTGCTGCCTTCCTGCAAAAGCAACTGCCTAGCCTTGGTGAGGCGCACGGTTTGAATGTACTCGGTAACGCCCGTGCCGAGCAGCGCCTTCACCTTGCGGTAGAGCTGCGTGCGCGACACGCCCAGGCTGTGGGCAATGTCATCGACGCCCAGGCCGGGCTGGTCGAGCCGGCCCTCAATGATGGCGGCCAGGTCGGCCAGAAACTTCTGGTCGACCCGCAGCGGGGCTAGCGGGGCGGCCGTGGGCGGCGGCGCGCCCGACAGCTGCCGGTGAAAATGCTCGCGCTGCTGGTCGCGGTTGCGCAGCAAAGTGCGCAGGCTTTCGAGCAGAAACGTGGGGTTGAAGGGCTTGGTGAGGTAGAGGTCGGCGCCGGCCTGCACGCCGGCCACCTGCTGCTCGGGCGCGCTTTGGGCCGTGAGTAGCACCAAGGGGATGTGCGAGGTGCGCCAGTCGCCCTTGAGGGCGGCGGCTACGTCGAGGCCGCTGAGCTCGGGCAGGCCCACGTCGCAGACTATCACGTCGGGAATGGTTTCGCTGGCTAGCCGCAGGCCGGCGGCCCCGTCGGCGGCCGTGCTCACCTGAAAATGGGGCTGGAGCTTCTGCACCAAAAACTCGCGCACCTCCTCGTTATCCTCAATAACGAGGGCCGTGGCCTCGGGGCGGGCGGGGGGCGCGCTGGCCGGCTGGCTAGGGGGGGCTAGCTCGTCGGGGGCCAGCGCGGCGGCGCTACCCAGCCGCCACGAGCCGGGCTCCACATCGAGGAACGCGGCGGGCTTTTCGAGCGGCAGGCGTACTTCGAAGGTGCTGCCCTGGCCCGGCTGGCTCTCAAACGAAAGCGTGCCCTGGTGCAGCCGGGTCAGGCCTTCGGCCAGCGCCAGGCCTAGCCCCGAGCTGTTGGCCGTGGGTTGGCTGCCTTGGTAAAACCACTCCAGAATGTGCGGCTGGTCAGCCTTCTCAATGCCGCGGCCGGTGTCTTCGACGCTGACGCGCACTTGTTTAGCGGCTGATTCCAGGCCAATGCTTACCGTAATCTGGCCGCCGTCGGGGGTGTACTTGAAGGCGTTGGAGAGCAGGTTGAAGAATACCTTATCGAGAATTTCGCCATCAAACCAGAGAAAAACCACCGGCTCGGCCGCCACGAAGCGGAAGGTGATGCCGCGGCGGCGGGCCGTTTTCTCAAACACGTCCATGATTTCGCGCACAAAGCCCACCAGGTCGCCTTCGTTGGCGTGCACGGCCATCTTGCCCACGTCGATTTTGCGAAAATCCATGAGCTGATTGACGAGCTGCAGCAGCCGCTGGGTGTTGCGGCGCACCAGGCTCAGGTCGTGGCGCTGGGCGGGCGTGAGGTCGTCGGCGGGGCTCGTGA
>JBPBQJ010000102.1:0-2326 GCA_050954765.1 Janthinobacterium lividum
TCGACCACGCCCTGCACGCCGCTACGCTCGTGAAGGTGACCTACCAGACCACCGGCGCGCCCATCGCAAGCTTTCTCGACCCCAAAGCCGAGTTGTTTGACCCGCAAAAGGTGCAGGATGGCAAGCAGGATGGCCACACCAAGCGCGGCGATGCCAAGGGGGCGTATGCCAGCTCGGCTATCCAGCTCACGGCCACCTACAACCACCCGGTGTACAACCACAACCCGATGGAGCCGGGCTCGACCACGGCCCACTGGGAAGCGCCCGACCGCCTCACAGTATATGAGTCGACGCAGGGCGTCACGCGCACGCAGTCGACGCTCACGGCGATGCTGGGCATTCCGCGCGAGCAGATTCGAGTGGTTACCAAGTACCTGGGCGGCGGCTTTGGCTGCAAAGGCTCTACCTGGCCGCATACCATTCTCACCATCCAGGCCGCCAAGGCGGTGAACCGGCCGGTGCAGCTGATGCTCACGCGCAAGCAGATGTTTACGAGCATGGGCCACCGCGAAGACCAGACCCAGACGGTGCAGCTTGGGGCCACGGCCGAGGGCAAAATCACGTCGATAATTCACACCAAGACGTCCACGACTTCGCCCTGGGATGAATATGCCGAGTCGAACTCCAAGATTCTGGACATGCTGTACGCTACGCCCAACTTTGAGGCCACGTACCAGATGGCCCGGGCTAACGTGATGACCAGCACCTTTATGCGGGCGCCGGGCGAGGCGCCGGGCTCGTTTGCCATCGAGTGCTCGATGGACGACCTGGCCGCCCGCCTGGGCGTGGACCCCATTGAAATCCGCCTGCGCAACCACGCCGACCACGACTACAGCACCAACAAGCCCTGGAGCAGCAAAAGCCTGAAGCAGTGCTACGCCAGGGGTGCCGAGCTGTTTGGCTGGAGCAAGCGCAACCCCAAGGCTGGCGCCACCCGCGACGGCCGCTTCCTGGTGGGCATGGGCATGGCCACCGCTAGCTACCCGGTGCACAACTCGCAGGGCACGGCCCGCGCCCGCCTCTACGCCGACGGCCACGCCGTGGTGCAGAGCGGCGCCACCGACCTCGGCACCGGCACCTACACCGTGATGACCCAGGTAGCCGCCGACGCGCTAGGCCTGCCGCCCGAAAAAATCCGCTTCGAGCTGGGCGATACCAACCTGCCCACCGCCCCCAACTCGGGCGGCTCGGTGGCCGCCGGCACGGTATCCTCGTCGGTCTACATGGCCTGTCAGGACGTGTGGCAGCGGCTTATTAAAGTGGCAGTGGTCGATAAAAAATCGCCGCTCTACAAAGCCAAGCCCGAGGATGTGGCGGTTGAAAAAGGCCGCTTGTTCCTGAAGAAGACCCCTAGCAAAGGCGAGAACTTTGGCGACCTGATGAAGCGCTCCGAGGTAACCGACATCGAAGGCATGGGCCAGGGCAAGTATGGCTCGGGCTACGAAACCGGCGGCTCGGGCAGCCCCGCCGGGCCCAACAATAATACCGACACGGCCGGCTACCACTCCATGCATTCGTTTGGCGCGCACTTCTGCGAGGTGCGGGTCGATATGGACCTGGGTACCATCCGGGTGTCGAAATGGGTGAGTGTGATGGGCGCCGGCCGCATCCTGAACTCGCAGACGGCGCGCAGCCAGATTATCGGCGGTGCCATCTTTGGCATCGGCTCGGTGCTGATGGAGGAAACCATTCGCGACCAGCGTTTTTCGCGCTACACCAATGCTGACCTGGCCAATTACCACGTGCCCGTCAACGCCGACATTCCCGACATTACCGTGGAGTTTGTGGAGGAGCACGACCCCTACATCAACGCAATGGGCGTGAAAGGCATCGGCGAAATCTCGATGGTAGGCGTAGCCGCCGCCGTGGCCAACGCCGTGTACCACGCCACCGGCAAGCGCATGCGCGACCTGCCCCTCACGCCCGACAAGGTGCTGATGAGCGGGCTAGCCAGCTAGCCCAATCGCCTGCCAAAAACCAAGAACGTCATGCTGAACAGCGTGAAGCATCTCGCTCGCACCGCTAGGGTCACTCACTCTAACGATGTGGCCGAGCTGCCTCACTTTGTTCAGCATGACGTTCTTTGGGGTAGTATCAACCATCTGCCTTCTCTTTACCACCCCTATGCACAACGACCCCATCGCCACCGTGGGCCTGCTACTACTGGCCGCTGGCTCTTCCTCCCGGTTGGCTCGCCCCAAGCAGCTGCTCCAGTACCAGGGCCAGACGCTGCTGCGCCGCGCCGCCGAAGTAGCCACCGCTAGCCCCTGCCGCCCACTCGTGCTCGTGACGGGTGCCCTGCACGACGAACTGCTGCCCGAAATTG
>JBPBQJ010000103.1:0-2105 GCA_050954765.1 Janthinobacterium lividum
TTTGCCGGGCGTTGTGCATGCCCACGCCGCCAATGCCGTTGTTGAAATACAGATACACGTGCTGCACGTGTGGCAGCGCTTTTATTTCAGCGGCAATGCGCGCTAGAAATTCGGCACTGTAGGACGATTTATACAGCTCGGGCACGCCGTGAAAGCGGTAGTACAGCACGGAGGTGTTGGCCACTACCTCGTCGGGCAGCTCCAGCGGCGGCGGGTAGCTCTGGCCCACGAAGGCAATACCGTGGCGCGTGAGTAAGCGCTGGGGCTCGGCCGCCCACCAGCTGGGGTGGCGAAACTCTACCACGTTGGTAAACGCGGGGTCGAGGCTCTCGACTAAGCGCTGCGCCAGCTCATCAGTATATTCGGCCTTGGGCGGCAACTGAAACAGCACGGGCCCCAGCTTTTCGCGCAGCCCCTCGCGCACGGTGCCGTAAAAATCAGCCAAAATGGGCTGCGCCTCGGCGTTGAATTTCTTATAGTGCGTCACCTGGCGCGGGGCCTTCACGGCAAAGCGGTAGTCAGCCGGACTTTGGTCGTACCAGGTTTCGAAGGCCTTCGGGGTTGGCATTCGGTAAAAGGTAACGTTCAGCTCCAGGCTATTAAACTGCGAGCAGTAGTAAGCCAGCCACTTGCGCGGCGGTAGGTCTGGCGGGTAGAACACGCCTTTCCAATCGCGAAACGAAAAACCGGAGCAGCCGATATAAATAGCAGGAGGCATGGCCAACGAATAAGCTTAGTGCCCAGCTACTACGCTCACCGGGGTCTCCACGGGCTGCTGGCGCGACACCTTCAGCAGCACGTAGGCAAAGCCGGCCCCCATCAGCGCCAGCCCTACCCCCACCAGCGCGGGCGAGGTGTAGCCAAGGCCCGCCGCAATGGGCAGCCCGCCCAAAAACGCGCCTAGCGCATTGCCCATATTAAAGGCCGCCTGCGTGATGGAAGCGCCCAGCATCTCGGCGCCTTTTGACGACTGAATCATCAAAATCTGGATGGGCGCAGCCAGCGCCAGCGAGCAGCTACCCGCCAGAAACGTCAGCGCTAGCGATAGCACCTGATTGCCCGACGCGAAGTAGATGGCGAGCAGCGTGCCACCCATGGCCAGCAGCAAGGTGATGGCGGCCGTAAGGGGCGAAAAGCGGTCGGCGAGCTTGCCACCAATGACGTTGCCCACAAACATGCCCAGCCCTACGAGCATCATGATATACGGCACGTAGGAGGCCGGGAAATGTGACACCTCCGTCATGAGTGGGGCGATGTAGCTGACCCAGCAAAACATACCGCCCGTGCCGATGGCCGTGAGCAGGATGATGAGCCAGGTTTCAGCCCGCTTGAACAAGGCTAGCTCGGACTGCCAGTTGCCGGTTTGCTGCACGGGTAGGGCCGGCAGGAAAAAATGAATCGCCAGCAGTGTGAGCACGCCTACCCCACCCACGCCGCCCAGCGCGTAGCGCCACGAGTAGTGCTGGCCGAGGTAGGTACCCAGCGGCACGGTAAGTAGATTGGCAATGGTGAGGCCCGCAAACATGGTTGAAATAGCCTGCGCCTGCTTGCCCTTCTCGGCTAGCCGACTAGCTACCACCGACCCGACCCCAAAGAACGCGCCGTGTGGCAGCCCCGCCAGCAGCCGCGTGCAGAACAGCACAGTATTAGTGGGGGCAAAAGCCGAAAGCGTGTTGAAGACCGTGAACAGCAGCATCAGAAGTACCAGCAGTCGTTTTGGGGCCAGGTTGCGTCCCATCACCGTGAGCAACGGAGCCCCAATGACGACCCCCAGTGCGTAGGCCGAGATGACGTAGCCCACCTCCGGAATAGAAACGCGAAAATCCTGGGTAATACTGGGCAGCAGGCCCATCATCACAAACTCGGTGGTGCCGATGGCCAAGCCGCCCAAAGCGAGCGGCACTAATTTAGTATTCACTATTGGTAAATCGTTAGTAAGTAAGGGGATATGTATGTTAGTGCCAACCAGCAGCCCGGTGCCTACACCAGCGGTGCCCGGCGGTGTACAAACCGCTGCTTCAGCCACAAAAACGGCACGCCTAGCCCCACAATAAAGCCCCAGTCGGCCCCAAAGCGCTCCAGGCCCTCCCACGCCAGGTCGAAGC
>JBPBQJ010000104.1:0-84028 GCA_050954765.1 Janthinobacterium lividum
CAGGCCGATATGTACCGCGCCGGCATCTGGAAGCCGCGCACCAAGCCCGGCGGCTTCGAGGGCATGGGCACCGCCGCGCTGCCCTGGCTGCAAGCCGCCCGCCAGGAAACCGGCCTGCCAATGGCCATCGAAGTGGCTACTCCCAAGCACGTAGAAGAGGCCCTGAAATACGGCATCGACGTGCTGTGGGTAGGCGCGCGCACCACCGTCAACCCCTTCGCGGTGCAGGAGCTGGCCGATGCCCTGGCCGGCACCGGCGTGCCGGTGATGGTGAAAAACCCGGTGAACCCCGACCTTGCCCTGTGGGCCGGCGCCCTGGAGCGGCTCGAGCGGGCGGGCATCCGCGACTTGGCGGCTATTCACCGGGGGTTCAGCACGTTTGCGCCCTCGCGCTACCGCAATTCGCCCACCTGGGCCATCCCGATTGAGCTGAAGACGCGCTATCCGCAGCTACCGCTGATTAACGACCCTAGCCACATCGGCGGCGCGCGCGACTTGCTGCTGCCCATTGCCCAGAAGGCGCTGGACCTCGACTACGATGGCCTCATTATCGAAACGCACCCCGACCCCGACCACGCCCTCAGCGACGCCGCCCAGCAGGTGACACCCGCCCGCTTGCAGGAAATTCTGAGCGAGCTGAAGTACCGCTACCGGTCCAGCGACAACGTGGACTACCGCAACAAGGCCGAGGAGCTGCGCCAGAAAATGGACACCGCCGACCACGAAATCCTGGAGATGCTGGCCCGACGCATGGCGCTCATTCAGGAGCTAGCCGAGTATAAGAAGGAGAACAACGTGAAGATTTTGCAGCTTGAGCGCTGGCAGGAAATCTTCAAAACCCGCCCCGAATGGGGGCGCAAGCTCAATATCGACGAAAAGTTTGTGGGCGAGCTCTACAAGCTCATTCACATCGAGAGCATTCGGCAGCAAACGCAGGTACTCAATGGCCGGCCCGTGGATGGGCTTACGCACCTGGGGCCAGGACTTTAGATTACGTATGGGTTAGAAGTTATGAGTTGCTTGGACGGTGACTCATAACTTCTAGCTCAAAAAAGCTATTGCCGGGTGTAAGTGTACTTGGGACCATCGGCGGCGCTGCACTGGTCGATAACCAACGTGTTGCCTTCCAGCGTGTAGGCGCCTTTGGGCGCGTAGGTGCTGGCGGTGGTGGGCGTGAGGGTAATAATGGGCTCGGGAGTACCGCCGCCGCAGCTAGCCCCCTGGCCCGTGGTGTAGGTGCCCTCGGCCGCCAGCGTTTGGTTGCGATATAACTTGAAATGCTGGCCGGCCTCGAAGGTCACCGACTCGTCGGGCACGGGCTGGTTGGGCGGGCAGTGGCACTGGTAGCCGGTGAGGCGCCAGGAGCCTTCCAGCGTAGTTTCGGGATTGGGCGCGGTAGTGGCACCGCGCTGGCAGCCCGCGAGGCTGGCGCCGATTACGAACAGGGGCAATAGATTTTTCATGGTGCAGGCAAGGTAAGTAGTCGTGCTTACTCAGCTACCCAATGGTAGGTTTCGATAGCGTCGGCGTCCAGGACGGCTCGCTCGCCCACCAGCGTCAGGAGTTGCTGGCCGTTTTGCTGGCTAACCTCATAGTAGCGCAGGCTGCCGGTGGGCAGCTCCGTTTCGGCCGTGTCGAAGCGCAAGGCCGGCAGGCTCTTGGTGCCGCCGGGTGGCGTGCAGGCAGAGAGCTGGTACGTGGTGGCGAAGTCGGCCTGCCCATCGCGGCGCAACAGCAGGCGGTGGTCGGGGCCAAAAACCAGCTGGCGCGAGTAGCCTATCGAGGCTGGCGTTTTTGTGTAGCTGAAGCCGAGCGCCGAGCGGTCCCACTGCCAGTGGCCGCTGGCCATGGCTAGCTCGTCGTAGTTGGCGGGGCGCAGGTCGCTATCGGTTTTGCAGCCGCCGAGCAGCTGGCTGGTGCCCAGCAGACTTAGGAAAAGGAGAAGTGTACGCATAGCGTAAGGCTAGATGGGAGGGTAGCAGGAGGAGCGCCGACTAGCCCCGAGGGTTGCACCAGGGGCTAGCGGGGGCGCTTGGGCCGGGCCGCCGTTACTTTGCAGCCGCTTTACCTCCGCCGTTTTTGCCTTGACCAACCCGCCCACCATCGGCCCCGCGGCCCTGCCGGCCCTAGCCGAGCTGCTGCGCCAGGCCCCGCCCAGCCGCCTCTTTGTGCTGGCCGATGCCAACACGGCCCGTGACTGCTACCCCCACCTGCGGCCGCACCTGCCGGCCCACGAGCTGCTAACCATTGTGGCTGGCGAGGCGCACAAAACCTTGGCTACCTGCGAGCTGGTTTGGAATTGGCTGACCCACCACGAGGCCGACCGCCACGCGCTGCTCGTGTGCCTGGGCGGCGGTGTGGTCACGGACCTCGGCGGCTTTTGCGCGGCCACCTACAAGCGCGGCCTGCGCTGCGTGGGCGTGCCCACCACGCTGCTGGCCCAGGTTGATGCCGCCGTGGGGGGCAAAACGGGTGTTGATTTTCAGGGGTTTAAAAACCACATCGGCGTGTTTCAGGAGCCGGAGGCCGTATTTATGGAGCCTGCTTTCCTGGCCACGCTACCACCCGGCGAACTGCGCTCGGGCTATGCCGAAGTCATCAAGCACGCGCTGATTGCCGATGCGGCGGCCTTTGCCAATTTGCAGGGGCTAGCCGTGGCCGCCGTGCCCGACTGGGTGCCCATCATTCGCCACTCGGTGGCCATCAAGGAAGCTATTGTGGCCCAGGACCCGCACGAAACCGGCCCGCGCAAGCTCCTCAATTTCGGCCACACCGTGGGCCACGCCCTCGAAAGCTACCTGCTGGCCCAGCCTGGCCGCGCCGTGCGCCACGGCGAAGCCGTGGCGGCGGGCCTGGTGTGCGAAAGCTGGCTAGCCACCCAGCGCGGCCTATTAGGGGCCGATGAGCTGGCGCAGGTGCGCGCCGTAATCGACGCCTCGTTCGAGCCGCTAGCCTTTGCCAACGACGAAATCGACGAAATTGCGGCCTACGCCCGGCACGATAAGAAAAACCGGGGCGATGTTATTAAGTGCACGTTGCTGCAAGGCCTCGGGCACGGCATTTTTGACCAGCCCGTGACGGTGGCCGATATTGCCGCCGCGCTGCGGGCGTATGTAAGCATATAAAACGGAGTGGCACTCCGTTTCCGCCCGGGCTATGTGCCTGGGCCGGAACTGATTTTTTGCCCCGAAACGGAGTGCCACTCCGTTTTACAGCACCCTGTTATGACCAATCAAACATTGCGCTGGCCGGGCGGCCCGCTCACCGGCACCGCCTACCTGCCCGCCTCCAAGAGCGAAGCCAACCGCGCCCTGCTGCTGCAGAAGCTGGCCGGCAGCGGCACCGTCGATAACCTTTCCGAAGCCAACGATACCGTGCTGATGCAGCGCCTGCTAGCCCAGGCTGCCACCACCGACCACCTCGACGCCGAAGACGCTGGCACCGTAATGCGCTTCATGACGGCCTACCTGGCCGTAACTGGTTGGCGCGGCACGCTCACCGGCGCCGCCCGCATGAAGCAGCGGCCCATCGCCATCCTGGTCGATGCCCTGCGCGCGCTAGGGGCCAGCATCGCGTACGAGGAGCAGGAAGGCTACCCGCCGCTGCGCTTCGGCGGGCAGCCGGTGGCCGCCCCGGCGGGCCAGCTGGCCGAGCTAGCAGTGCGCGGCGACGTGAGCAGCCAATACATTTCGGCCCTGCTGATGGTGGGGCCCATGCTGCCCGGCGGCCTGCGCCTGCGCCTCACCGGCGAGGTAGGTTCGCGGCCGTATATCAAAATGACCCTCAAGCTGATGCGCCACTTTGGCGCTACGGCTATCGAGGTGAGCCGCGACATGATTGAGGTGCAGCCCGGCGGCTACCGCCCGGCCGACTACACGGTGGAGAGCGACTGGTCGGCGGCCAGCTACTGGTACGCGCTGCTGGCGCTGGCCCCGGCGGGCTCGAGCCTGCGGCTGCCCGGTCTGCGCGAAAAATCGTGGCAGGGCGACCACGTTATCCAGATTATTATGCGCCCGCTAGGGGTCGCTACCGAGTTCTTGGCCGATGGGAGCGGGGCTAGCCTCACGCAGGTGCCGCCGGCCCCGGCGCCGGCCGGCGCGCCCACCACTACCTTCACCGACTGCCCCGACCTGGCCCAGACCGTGGCCGTGGTGGTGGCCGCGCTAGGCCGCCGCCGCCGCTTCGCCGGGCTGGACAGCTTGCGCATCAAGGAAACCGACCGCATTGCAGCTATTCAGAACGAGCTGCGTAAGTTCGGCGCCGATATGCCCGAGGTCGAGCCCGGCGTGTTTGAGGTGCAGTCGGCTGATTTCAAGGTCGATGGCCAAACAGTAGAAACCTACGACGACCACCGCATGGCGATGGCTTTTGCGCCGCTGGCTATGCGAGGGCCGCTGGTAGTGCACGAGCCGCTGGTAGTGCGCAAGTCGTACCCCAGCTTCTGGCGGGCGCTGGCCGCCGTGGGGGTGGTGCTGGAATAGCAGTATTTTGCGCATGGTTGCGGGTTGAAGAAATACCCAAAAACTTAGAGTCCAAACTTTGTCATGCTGAGCGGAGCAAAGCGCAGCATGACGGAATAAAGACTACTTTCAGAATGCGCTAAAACGCAGCAGAAAACCTTCAATATCAAAAACCTATGCTGAATTATTGCGAAGCCGCAGCCGTGTTGCTAGCCAGCGGCCTACTGCTAGCCAGCTGCCAGTCGAAGCCCGGTGCTGGCGAAAAGGCGGCAGCGGTGGTGGCCGCGCCCATCTGGCAGTCGGAGGCCTTCACTGTGTACCGCGACAGCGTGGTGCAGGGCCCCAACCATGCCCGCGCCGTGTCGGCCACCGAGCTGACCTCCAACTACCGCAGCCCGGCCAACGAGCAGCAGAGCCCCAAAATTCTGTTTCGCTTCAGCATTAACGGCAAAGACAACGAGTCGCCCTCGGGCCAGGATAATACTTTTCTGGCGCTGCCCGCCGCGGCCGGCGAGGTGCTTGAAGCGCCGGTAGTCGTCTTCGGCAAACAGTCGGTGGATGCCCGCCCCGCGCCGGCTGGTCAGTACCTGGCGCCCAACACGAAGGTGAAAATTCGCCTCGACATGCGGCCGGTGCTGCAAGCCTTCGAGAAGCAGGGCTACTACACCACCTACAAGGGCGATAAGCTTTACAGGCAGGATTTTAAGAGGGTGTTCGTGGCTGGCGAGCCGGCGCCGCTGAGCTGGGATTTCGACAACCTGGTGAACAAGCCCGAGCTGGAACTGCACGACCCCGACGGCGACGGCATCTACGAAGTAACGCTGACGCTCAACCAGCCGGCCGCCGCCAAGCAAACCGCCGCCAGCTGGAAAGCAACGCTCAACACCGACGACTTCCCGCACTACAGCTCCGATTACCCAATCTCCGACGCGCTCTACAACCTTGCCCTGGAGGAGGCTCGTCGCGCCGTGGAGCCCGATAGCACCTTCCGCACCGGCAAGGAGTGGGCGGGCGTCTGGACGCGCGACATCAGCTACTCTATCATCCTGGCCCAGGCCACGTTGCAGCCGCGGGTGGCCATGAACAGCCTGCTGCGCAAGGTCAGCCCCGAGGGCCGCATTATTCAGGATACGGGCACCGGCGGCGCCTACCCGTGCTCGACCGACCGCGCCGTGTGGGCCGTGGCGGCCTGGGAAATATATAAGGTGACCGGCGACCAGGCCTGGCTGAAAAAGGTCTATCCCATCATCCAGAAATCACTCGAAGAAGACGCCCAGAACGCCTACGACCCCACCAGCGGCCTGGTGCGCGGCGAGTCGTCATTCCTGGACTGGCGCGAGCAAACCTACCCGCGCTGGATGCAGCCGGTGGACATTTACCAGAGCGAAAACCTGGGCACCAACGCCGTGCATTTTCAGGCTAACACCGTGCTGGCCCTCATGGCCAAGCAGCTCGGCGACGCGGCCGTGGCCAGCCGCCACGAGCAGGCCGCGACCACTATCAAACAGGCTATCAATCAGCACCTGTGGCTCGATAAGGCGGGCTACTACGGCCAGTACCGCTACGGCCGGGTGTTCTCGGTGCTCTCGCCCAAGGTCGAGGGGCTGGGCGAGGCCCTGAGCGTGCTCTACGACGTGGCCGACCCTAGCCGCGCCAAAACAGTAGTCGAAAAAACGCCCACCACGGCCTTCGGCATCTCGTGCATCTACCCGCAGATTCCGGGCATCCCGCCCTACCACAACGATGCCGTGTGGCCCTTCGTGCAGAGCTTTTGGGCCCTGGCGGCGGCCAAAGCCGGCAACGAGGCCTCGCTCATGGCGAGTATCGCCGCTGTGTACCGTCCGGCCGCGCTGTTTCTCACCAACAAGGAAAATTTTGTGGCCGACAACGGCGACTTTGCCGGCACCCAAATCAACTCCAGCAACATGCTCTGGAGCCTTTCGGGCAGCCTGGGGCTGGTGTACAAGGTGCTGTTTGGGATGCACTACGAAACTGACCGGCTGGTTTTCCGCCCCTTCGTGCCGCAGGCGTTGCAGGGCGGCCGCAAGCTCCTGAATTTCAAGTATCGCGGGGCCGTGCTCAATATTAGCATGCTAGGCTACGGCAATGAGATACAGTCAATTACGCTTGACGGCAAGCCGTTGGCCGGCGGCGCCGTGCCCGCTAGCCTCACCGGCGCGCACGCCGTGCGCATCATCCTCACCAGCCAGTCGCCGGCCGCGGCCAAAGACACCCGCGTAGCCAACCTCGTCAGCCCCGAAACGCCGCAGGTGACCCTGGCCAAAGGCCAGCTCAGCTGGCCCGCCGTGGCGGGCGCCCAGACCTACCGCGTGCTCAAAAACGGCCAGCCCGTGAACGCCAGCGGGGCGCTCACCTACGCCGTGCCGGCCGGCGGCTACGCCGAATACCAGGTGCTGGCCATTGATAACCAGGGCCTGGAATCGTTCGTCAGCGAGCCGCTGCCGGTGGGGGCGCCCGCCGCTGAGGTACAGCTCGAAACCGTGGCGCCCGCGGCTAGCTACGCCTACAAAGGCTTCAGTGGCAAGGGCTTCGTGGAGGTAAGCACGGATAAAAATACTCGCCTCACACTGCCCGTTACGGCCCCGGCGGCCGGCCTATATGCCCTCGATTTTCGCTACGCCAATGGCAACGGGCCCATCAATACCAATAATAAATGCGCCATCCGCACCCTGCGCGATGGCCAGGGCCAGTTGCTGGGTACCGTGGTGCTGCCCCAGCGCGGCGTGGATGAGTGGAGCAACTGGGGCTTCTCGAACCCCATTTTGGTGCGCCTGGCCAAAGGCAAGAACACGCTGGCCCTCACCCTGGAGCCCGCCAACACTAACATGAACGGCGCCGTGAACCAGGCCATGCTCGACTACCTGCGCGTGCGCAAAGTGCAGTAGCGCGGACTTTGTAGTCCGCGAGTGCCGAGCCGACCAAGTGCTGTCACTCGCGGACTATAAAGTCTGCGCTACTTCCCGCAAGGACAAACAGAAGTACTTTTGCCAGCCATGAACGACGCAGAATTTGACTTACTCGACGAGCTATATTTCGTCACCCCCTTTCGGGTATTGGTAGAAAAAACCGGCCGGCCCGCCGCCGAGTTGCTGCCCATCCTGGGCGGCCTGCTCGAGCGCGGCCTGGTGCGCTACTACTGGCCCGACCCCGATACCGAGCTGGCCTACGAGCCGACTTCGTTTGGCGCGCTGGGGCAGGATGCCAGCTACCTGGCCTCGAAAGAGGGCCTGCTTCAGCACAACACCCGCTAGCCGTGGCCGCCGCGCCCACCCTAGCTAGCCCCCAGCCGGCCGCGCCCGACACGGCCGTGGTGGTGCCGCCCCCCGTGCGCACGCCCGGCTACTACGTGCGCCAGCGCCTGTGGGCCAACCGGCCGGCGGTGACTGGGCTGGTGTTCATCGGGCTGTGCGCGCTGGTGGCGCTGCTCGGCTATTGGGTGCTGCCTGACCCCTCGCCCAACGCCAACAACGGCCTGGTGCAGCTGCAAAAGCAGCCGCCCGGCTTCGTGGCTACCCTGCGCCAGGTGCCCGACCCTAGCGCTGCGCCGCCCGGCAATTTCCTGCAAGTGTGGCTGCGCGGCCGTCCGCCCCAGGTCAAGGATGAAGTGGTTTTAGGCAACAAGCAACAACCAACAACCAACAATCAGATAACCCGCACTTACTGGCTAGGCACCGACAAGGCAGGGCGCGACGAGCTGAGCCGCCTGCTGCTGGGTACGCGCATTTCGCTGGGTATCGGGTTGGTAGCGGTGCTTATTTCGCTGGTTATCGGTGTGTCGGTGGGCGCGGTGGCCGGCTACTTCGGGGGCTGGGTCGATAGTGTGCTGCTGGGGTTGATGACCGTGGTGTGGAGTATTCCGGGCATTATGCTGGTGATTGGTATTTCGCTGGCGCTGGATAGTAAAGGTGTGTGGGTCAGCTTTGTAGCGGTGGGCCTTACCATGTGGGTCGATGTAGCGCGGGTGGTGCGTGGGCAGGTGCTGGGGCTGCGCTCGGCCACGTTTATCGAGGCGGGGCGGGTGCTGGGGCTGCCCACTTGGCGGCTCATTTTTGTGCACCTGCTGCCCAATCTGCGCGGGCCGCTCATCGTGCTGGCTACCAGCAACTTTGCGGCGGCTATTCTGCTCGAAGCGGGCCTGAGCTTTCTGGGGCTGGGCGTGCAGCCGCCCGCCCCCAGCTGGGGCCTCATGGTGAAGGAAGGCTACGACCTGCTAGGCACCCAGGCCGGCCTGTGGCTGACGTTGCTGCCGGGATTGGCCATCAGCTTGTTAGTGCTTAGTTTTAACGTGCTGGGCAACGGCCTGCGCGACGCCTTCGACCCCAAAACGCAGCTTAGCTAAGCTTGCGGGCGGCGAGTGGGGCAGCTGGGCGTATTATTGTAGAGAATTGCGGCTAGCCCCGGCCAAGGCCGCAGTTTGCCCACTTCATAAATTAAGCTAGCTCATCAACGCACCCTTCATCACCCCCGCAGCCCTTGTAGCTGGCCTCGAAAAGCGCCTCTTCCTGAAGGAGCGCGAGCTCAGCGCGCTGCTGGAAATCACGCAGGCCATCACGCTCAATTCGGTCGAGGCGGATTTATACAAGATTTACCAGTTCACGCTCATCGGGCAGCTGGGCGTGCGGCGGCTAGCCCTGTACGTGCTGGAGGAGGGGGCCTACCGCATGAAAATAAATTTCGGCACCGCCCTGGCCGCCGACTCGCACCTGCTGCCCGCCGAGGTGGCTAGCTGGTGCCCCGACAGCACCTGCCAGGTGGCCGAGCTGGCCCTAGGCACCGCCTGGGGGCAGTTTGAGCTGCTGGTGCCGGTGCGCCAGCGCGAAAAAGTGCAGGCGCTCGTGTTTGTGGGCACCATGCAGGGCGACTATGCTAGTCGCGAAGCCCTGTCGTTTTTGGAAACGCTGAGTAACATCTTGCTCGGGGCCGTGGCCAACCTGCGCCTGGCCCGCCAGCGCGAAGCGCTGCTGGTGGCCGAGGCCTCGGTGCGGCGCGAAATCGAGATTGCCCAGCAGGTGCAGCAGCTGCTGTTTCCGCAGGTGCTGCCCAACAATGCGCGCCACGTTTTGCACGCCACCTACCAGCCGCACACCGAGATTGGCGGCGACTACTACGATGTGGTGGAGATTGACGCCCACCGCCTGCTCGTGTGCGTGGCCGATGTGAGCGGCAAGGGCGTGCCGGCTTCGCTGCTCATGTCGAATTTTCAGGCCGGCCTGCGCACGCTATTGCGCCAGGGCGCCGACCTGGTAACCATCGTGCACGAGCTCAACCACTTGATTTTTCGTAACTCGGGCGGCGAAAAATTTATCACGGCCTTTTTGGCGCTCTACGACCGCCGCACCCAGGTGCTCGAGTACGTGAATGCCGGCCACAACGACCCGCTGCTGCTGCCCGATGTGGGCCCGCCCGAGCTGCTGCACGACGGCACCGTGATGCTGGGCATCATGCCCGACCTGCCCAAGTTTAAGCTGGGGCTAGCCGCCATGCCGCCCCGTTCGCTGCTGTTCAGCTACACCGATGGCCTCACCGAAGTCTTCAACGAGCAGCAGCAGGAGTTTGGCGAGGAAGGCGTGTTGCGCACGCTCACCCGCAACCGCTACCTGCCGCTGCCCCGCCTGCACCGGGAATTGCTGGACTGCATCCGCGATTTCAACGTCAACGGCGAGCGCTTCGCCGACGACGTGACGATGCTGAGCCTGCGCGTGAAATGAGGCGGCAACTGCCTTTAATTCTGGTTGTTGGGCTGGCGGCAGGCTTGCTGGCTAGCCAGACGCCGCCGCCCGCTTTTCGGCTCGATGCGGCTAGTGGCGTGGGCGGTATTCGTTTTGATGAGCCCGCTGACCCGGCGGCCGGCCTGCGGCCCGCGCCGGGTGGCATCGGCAAGCGCTGGCGCACTACCAAGCTCTACCAGCGGCCGGGCGACACCACGCACTTCGGTGGCTTGCCGTTGCCGGCCACCTATTGGTTTCGGCAAAATCGGTTTGCGGGCGTGGATGTGCCGCTGACGGAAGCTATGCTGCCGCAGGTGCTGGCCTACCTCACGGCGCACTATGGCCCCGCCCGGCCCGATACGCTGCCCAACCAGTGGTACTGGCTAGGGCAGCACAGCTACATTTTGCTGGAACATACCACCAAGAAAAACGGGATGCTGTTCATGGCTAGCCTCGCGATGCTCAACGAACAGGTGTACGAAACGGCCGTGCGGGCCCGTGCGCGGCGCGTGCTGCACTGGCAACCCGACTCGCTAGGCCTGCCCCGCCAGTTTCCGAGCCGCTGAGGCATCGGTTGTTTGTGCTTCTTCCAGCCAGGTGCTGCTGCGGATGAGCATGGCCAGGGCCACAAAGAAGATGGAACCCACTTTGTCGTTCTCAATCAACTCGTTGAGAAACAAGTGGAAGACAATGATGACGAAGGACAAGCTCACGGCCAGCACCAGCCGCCGCAGGTCGGGCTGCTGCCGGGTGGCGTGGTAGAGGCGCTCGGCCGTGAGCAGCGCCGTGCCCACCAGGATGCAGAACAGCAGAAACGCCGGCACGCCTTGCTCGGCCAGCTGCAGCAGGAAGTAGTTGTGGGCCGTGGAGCCCTCGTGGTTGGCGCTCACGTAGGTGCGGAAGCTCGATACCGTGTAGCGCTTATAGGTGGGGTTGAAAGTGGAGGGACCGCTGCCCGTCAGGGGTTTATCGGCTATCATGCGGGCGGCGGCCACCCAGCGGTACACCCGCTCCATGCCCGACACATCCTGAAACTTATAGGTCGACTCGAGGTGCGCGGCCAGGTTGCCGCCGTGCCAGATGGTCTTCTCGTAGTCGGGCCGAAAGCGCATGAAATTCTCGCCGCTCACAAAATACACCGCCGCCCCAGCCGTGCTCAGCGCGATGGCCAGCAGCAGCACCCGCGTAAGGCGCAGCCGCATAACCCAGTAGAAGCCATAGGCGGCCGGTATCGACAGCCACGAGGCGCGCGTGTAGGAGGTAATCAGCCCAAATAACAGCAGCAGGCCGCACCCCAGCCACAGCCGCCGCCAGGCCGGCGTGCCAGCCCGCATGGCTAGCCCAAAGGCAAACGGCAGCAGCAGCGCCAGCGTGGTGGCATACACCACGTGGTTGACGTAGAAGGGCTGAATAGCCCAGTTGGTTTTGGCAAAGCTGAAGCCGATGCTGGCGTGGCGCGGCAGCACCCACAGCAGGCTCACCACGGCGCCGCCCACGTAGCAGGCGGCTAGCCGCCAAAAATCGGCCGGGCGCCGTAGCAGCAGCAGCGTGCCCAGCAGCAGCGGCACCAAAAACCAGGTTTTGGCCACTACGTACTTGATAGACTTTACTTTATCGACCGAGAAGTAGCAGTCAACCACCGACCACGCCAGCAGCATAAACGGTAGCACCAGCAGCGGGTGGCGCCACTCGCGCGGGGCTATTTGCCGCAGGCCCCCCGGCCCAAAGAGCAGGGCTAGCGGCACGCAGGCCAGCAGCGCCAGCAGCAGCGGCTCGGAGGGTATTTCCATTTTTTGGCCGCCCACGGTCATTTCGTGGGTGAAGGCCAGGGCCAGAAACAGGCCGTAGTAAAGCCACTGCCAGCGCGTGGCCACCAGCACCAGCGCCGGCACTGCCAGGGCTAGCAGCAGCGGCGCCGCCTGCTGCCGCAGGCCCGCCAGCACGCCACCCAGCAGCAGCAGCCCCACAAAGCCCAAAAACAGCCGCTGGCTAGCATCGGCGGGCCGCAGGCGAAGCAGAAGTTGGCGCATGAAAGTCAAGTAGCAGGTAGCAATTATCAGTCGTCAAGTAGCAGTCATCCAAGGGATGATAACTAATGACTGTTAACCGGTAACTGAAGAGGGCCGGCGGCGGTACATTTCCAGCAGCAGGATGAGGAAGACCGAGAGGGCGAGCGTCACCAGCACCGAGCCCAGCACAATGAGGGTGCGGAAGGGCTTGCTTTTGCGGGTGGCGGGGTAGGCCTTTTGCACCAGGTAGAGCGACGACACGCGGCTGCGCAGCGAAGTCTGGGCCTGCTCGAAAGCGCCCTGCGACGTAACATAGCGCGTTTGCAGGTCGGTGAGGCGCGCCGCCAGCAGGCCCACCGAGTCGGCGCCCTGGGTCCAGCTTTCGAGGTTAATGAGGTTGCCGCCCGCCGCCTGGGTGAGGCCGCGCAGGGCCCGGCGCAGGCTAGCGGCGTTGCCGGGGCCGCCGCCTTCGGCCAGGCGCAGCTCTTTTTCGGTGTCGATGACAGCCTTGCCCAGGTAGCGGCCCTGCTGTTCGAGCCCAAACACGCCGTAGCGGCGGCGCGCCGCCAGCAGGCGCTGGCGGGTGCGCTCGTAGCTGCCGCCCAGCTGCTCGGAGCGCTGGCGGTAGATTTCGAGCACATTGCGGCGGTTTTCGAGCGTCAGCTGCTGGTTGGTCGAGTCGATGGCGGCTACCAGGGCGTTGGCCACGGCGGCGGCCAGCTTCTTATCGCGGTCCTCGAAGGTGAGCTCGATGGCATCGCGCTCGTTGTGCACGATGCTCAGGTTGCTGGTGTACTCGGCCAGCACGCTATTCTCCACGGCATCGGTGCCGGGCGCGCCGGCGTGGTAGTGGTCGTAGAGGTTAAAGCGCCGAATCATCTGCTCGGCCAGGGGCAGCGACTGCCCGATGGTGAGCACCCGGTCGAGGTCTTCGGAGCGGGCGCCTACCTCCAGTTTCGAGCCCTCCACCAGGCGGTCGGGGTCGGTGCTCTGGGGCGAAGTAGGCAGGAAGATGGCCGTGGAGCTGTAAATATTGGGCAGCGACCACGTCACCAGGGCGCTCACCACGGCCGCCACGGCCACGGCTAGGCCCAGCAGATATTTCCAGCGTTGAAAAATAGCCCGCAGGCCGGCAAGGGAGAATGAGGGAGGCGAGTCGGGCAGCATAACCAAAATAAAAGGAGCCGTCGGCGGGCGCGGGCTCCTGGCAACAAGGGGCAAAGATAAACGGGCCGCTGGTCTAGAGCGGCTTTATCTTTGCGCTTTCACCCTCCGGCGGCTAGCCCCTTTCCTCGCATCAAACGCTTTCTCGGTAATATCAGCCTGGCCGTGGCCCTCAACCTACTGGTGAAACCCGGCTGGGTGCTGCTCGAGAATATCGTGCAAGACCGGCTGGGCCACAGCACGTTTGGGCTACTGGCGGCTTGCTCGGCGCTGGCCGTGGTGGTGGCCACCTTCGCCGACCTGGGCCTTACGCAGTTCACGGTGCAGCGCCTGGCCGCCGAGCCCGCCTTTGCCGACCGGCAGTTTGCCACGCTGTTTCCGCTGCGCGGACTGCTCACGCTGGGCTCGCTGGCGGCGCTGGTGGCGCTGGGCTGGGTAATGGGCTACCACGGCCCGCAGCTAGGGCTGCTGGCGGCAGTGGGGGCGGGGCTGCTGCTTACGCAGTACGGGCAGTTTCTTAGGGCGCCGGTGCAGGCCCGGCAGCATTTCAATACCGATGCCCTGCTCTCGGTGCTCGAAAAGCTGCTGGCCTTGGGCATGGTGGGCGGCCTACTGCTAGGGGGTGGGCTAAGCCTGAGTGCCTACGTGGGGGCGCGGCTGGCGGCGGCGGGCTTCACGGCGGTGCTGTTTTTGGGGCTGCTGCGGCGGCTGTTTGGGCGGCTGCCCCACCGCTGGCCGCGGCGCCGGCCGGCGGGGCGGCTGCTGCGCAGCAGCCTGCCGTTTGCCTTCATTGCGCTGCTCTACGGCATCAACGAGCGGGTCGATATGGTGCTGCTCGAGCGGCTGTCGTCGGCGCGCGAGGCGGGCTACTACGCCGGGGCCTACCGCTGGCTCGACGCGGCCATGATGTACGCCTGGACGGTGCTGCCGCTATTTTTTGCGCGCTTTGCCCACGCCGCCGCCCGGCCCCGCGAGCTGCGCCAGCTGCTATGGGCGGGGCAGCGGGTGGTGGCCGTGCCGCTATTGCTGGTAGTGGCCTTCGTGCTGTTTCGGGGCGAGGTGCTGTTTTGGCAGTTCAGCCACAGCACGAGCGCCGAAGTGGGGCACATGGCCTTGTGTATCAAGCTGTTATTCTTGAATGTGCTGGTCAATGCCTTCTTCGCCATCTACAGCACCCTGCTCACGGGCACGCGCCACCAGCGGCCGGTAAGTTGGCTCGTAGCCGGCAGCATTGCTCTCAACCTCAGCCTTAACTTGCTGCTACTGCCCAGCTACGGCGCCGTGGCGGCCGCCCTCAACACCCTGGTGAGCGGCGTGCTGGTGTCGGGCGGCTACGTGTGGCTGGTGGCGCGGCGCATGGGCATTGCGGTGCCCTGGCACCTGCTGGCTAGGCTGGCCCTGGCGTTTGGGCTGCTGTGCGGCGGCTGGTACCTGGCCCGCACCCAGCTAGCCCTGGCCTGGTGGCTGGAGGCCAGCCTGATGAGCGTGTTCTTCGCCGGCCTGCTGCCGCTCACCGGGCTGGTGCACCTGCGCGAATTGCGCCAGCTGCTTCCCCGCCGGCAGGGCTAGCCCTAGCCCGGCCAGCTGGCCGGGCCAGGAGTTCGGTGGGGCATTGCTTGGGCCCGCGGCGCTAGTTTTGGGGTGCGAAACGAGTGGGCAAGCCCAAAATCTCGGCCGCTACGCACGTATTCCAGCCCATGCACATTGCCGTCACGACTCGCTTTTTGCTGCCCGGCGGCCACCTCGAAGGCCTGGGTCGTTACACCTTCGAGGCCCTGCGCTGCCTGGTGCAGCAGCAGCCGCAGTGCACGTTTCATTTTCTCTTCGACCGCGCCTACGACCCGCGCTACCTGCTAGCCCCCAATGTAGTGCCACACGTGCTGCCGCCCCCGGCCCGCCACCCCCTGCTGATGCTGGCCTGGTATGAGGGCGCGGTGGCCCTGTGGCTGCGCCGCCACCGTCCGGCCGCTTTGCTCTCGCCCGAGGGCTTCACGGTGCTGGGCACCCGGGTGCCGCGCGTGGTGGTGCTGCACGACCTGGCCTACCTGCACCGCCCGCAGGACATCGGCTGGGCGATAGCGCGCTACTACGCGCATTTTTTGCCGCGCTTTGCCCGCGCCGCCACCCAGCTGGTGGCCGTGTCCGACGCCACCCGCCAAGATATTGCCCTGCAATACGGGCTCGACCCTAGCGGCATACTGGTGGCGCACAATGCGCCGGCCCGGCACTTTGCGCCGCAGCCGGCCGCCGCGCAAGTGGCCACGCGGGCGCGTTTCAGCCAGGGGCAACCGTATTTTTTGTTTGTAGGCGCCTTGCAGCCGCGCAAAAACCTGCTGAACCTACTGCGCGCCTTTGCGCTGTTTAAGGCCGGAGGCGGCGCGGCGGCCACCCCGGTGCGCCTGCTGCTGGTGGGCCGCACTGCCTGGAAGGCCGGGCCGGTTTTCGAAGTATTTCGCAGCCTGCCGGCCGAGGTGCAGGCGGCCATCGCCTTCACGGGCCGCGTGAGCGAGACCGACTTGGCCGACCTCTACGCGGCGGCCCTAGCCACGGCGTATGTGCCTTTCTTTGAAGGTTTTGGCTTGCCGGTGGTGGAGGCGCAGGCGAGTGGCTGCCCGGTGCTCACGTCCAACATCTCGTCATTGCCCGAGGCGGCGGGCGGCCCGGCGGCGGCGGTGCTCTGCGACCCGCACCAGCCGGCCGCCATTGCCGCTGGCTTGCAGCAGCTTGCCCACGATGCGCCGCTGCGCGCCCGCCTGCGCACCGCCGGCCTCGCCAACGCCGCCAGTTTCAGCTGGGAGCACACGGCCCAGGTGCTGTGGCAGGCCGTGCAAGCGGCGGTGGCGGCTGGCTCGGATGTCGGACCAACGCTAGGGTAGGGGAATTGGCGCACATTCTTTAGTAGGAATTAAAAATTAAAAATGGAGAATTAAAAATTTGATTGTCAAATTTTTAATTCTCCATTTTTAATTTTTAATTCCACCCTCCAAAGGGGAAGATGGCGCCAAAGCCCGTCGGCGCCACCTAGCCACCGGTTTATCTTTGCCGGGCTTAGCAGTGGCGGCCCGCTGCTACTGGCATTTTACCTTTTACCCCAGAGTAATGGCCCGCCCGCACCCGCACCATTTTGCCTACCTCATGCTGCCGCAGCTGGTGTGGCGCCGGCCCGCCGCCGTGCGCCGCGAGCTCAGTGACCCTCTGCTGGCGCGCGAGCTGCTGCTGTATATGTGGGACAAAGCCGCCGAAAGCCTGCCCCCGCGCGAGCGGGTGCCGCCCCGGGGCCTGCACCTGAGCTGGCACCAGGTGGCGGGCCGCGCCACCGCGCTGCTGCAACTGCCGCCCCCCCAGGCCACCGGCGAGGCGCACTTGGCCGCCGTGGTGTACGAGGGCCCCGAGCCGGACCCCGACGACCACTCGCGTATTCCGGACGATGACGAGGCCGAAGAGGCCGACGACGACCTGGCACCCGAAGAGGCGTTGCCGCGGTACTTTTTGCTCGAAGCCACCCTGGGCCGTAGCCCCGAGGAAGCGGGCACGCCCACCGTGCTGGGCGAGCTGCGCGGCGAGCAACACCGCCACCACGCGCCCGGCCCCCCGGCCGGCCGGCCCGACACGGCCGGCCGCTTCCTGCAAGCCCTAGCCAAGCTGCTTGGCCCGCTGCCTGACAATGTGCCCTATATGCGGGTAGTGCGCGGCTAGCGCGAAGCCGCGCTGCCGATTACCGTGATGTCGTTGCCCGTTTCGGGGTAGGTGAAGAAGCCACCAACGGCTTTTTTGCCATTTACCCGGCACTCCCAACGGTAGCGGCCCGGGGTGGCCTGGGCGGCGAGGCCCGCCATGTTTTTGAAGTACTCGGGGTCGCTGGGCTCGGTGGGGAAAAACACGTCGACGCCGCTCTCGCCCTTGGCTACTTGCTTGGTGAGCATAAATTCCTGGCTCGTTTTCTCGTTCGTGACAATGAACACGGCGCTGTAACCCCCTAGCGCATTGTACTTATCGAGCACCCCTAGCTTGACGTAAGGCGTGGTCGAAACCATCCAGGTTTGGGCCTGGGCGCTCGACGCAAAAAGACTGCCGACCAATACGGCCAGTACCACGGCGCCCCGGCGCGCCCACCCGGTAGCCGGGCGTGAAGTAGTAGAATAGTGTACCATTTAGAGAAAAAAAGTGAGAAAAGAGAGATGAAAGCTTCGCGGAAAAATAATATTGACAAAACCTGTCAATCGGCGGTCAATATAGGGCCATCAATTCAATTTTCGCAACTCTAAAGAGCTGATAGTGGTTAAATAAGTCAACCTCTTTCTCTTGTCCCCGCTCGCTCCGTGACCCGCCGCCAGCAACTCGCCCAGGCCGCCGCCGAAGCTGCCGCCCGCGCCCAGCGTACCCCCGAAACTCGGTGCGGCCTCTGCGCGCGCGCCGTGCAGCACACCAGCCGCCACCACCTCGTGCCCCGCGAAGAAGGCGGCCGCCACGGCGAAACCGTGGACCTGTGTCAGCCCTGCCACAGCAGCGTGCACCGCTTCCTCACCAACCGGGCCCTGGCCCAGCAATACTACACCGTGGAAGCGCTGCGCACCGCCGAAGAACTGCAAGGCTACCTGAGCTGGATTCGAAAAAACAAGGTGGAGAAAATTCGCAACCGCCGCGCCAGTAGCTAGTCGTTTTATGGAACAAGCTAAAGAAAAGGTAGATAGCCCAGAGGCGGTTGGCCCGGAGCGCTACTTTGTGCCGTTTGGGCAGCTGCGGCGGCAGCCCACCATCGTGGTCGATAGTACTGGCCTGGGCGCGGCCCTGACCCTCGCCCACTGGCGCGGCGCGGCCACGCCGCTCGCCCTGCGCGACGATACCAGCGCCGGTTCGTGCCTGCGTGCGCTGCACGCGCCCGCCACGCCCGGCCTCGAAGCGCGCGCCGTCACGGCCAATCATTTCGACATCGACGGCTTCATTGGGGTGTGGGCCTTGCTGCATCCCGCGCTGGCGCTAGCCCACGAAGCCCTGCTGCGCCTCACCGCCGCGCTGGGCGATTTTCGGGAGCTCGACTACCAGCACCCGCTGGCCGACCATGCCCTGCGGTTAGCCTGCTGGCTCAATGCGGAGGAGAAGGCGTGCTTCTACGAGCCCTTTGGCGCACCCGCTCGCCGCCGCCGCGAAGACGAGGCCTCAGCCGAAAAGTTTACTTGGTTTCTACCACGCTTTGCTGAAATAATACTAAATCCGGAGGTTAGCCGTGCCGCCTGGGAGCCAGAGTACCTGCGCGTGAGGCAGGCGCTAGTCCGACTGCAACCGCCGGCAGACGATAGGCGAGGAGCGCTGACGCAGCGCACCGATTATCCGGCTATCGGCTTGGTCGTCATTCGCACGCCCGAGCCGGTGCCGTACTATGCGCTTTTTGGCCCCACGGCGGGGTTCGATTGGGTACTGAGTCTCTACGATGGGCAGCGCTACGAATTGGAGTGCAAGTACACGACCTGGATAGACCTTGAGAGCCGGCCTACGCTGCCCCGCCTGCCGCTGGCGCCGCTCGCTATCCGGCTCAACGAGCTGGAAACCGGACCCTTCCGCTGGGCCGCCGACCAGCTTACCGATACCGGCCCGTTGCTGCGCCTGGCGGGCCGCCGGCTCACCAAAGCCGAGCGCTACGCTGACCCCGACGGCCGGCCTATCTACGCTTCCTCGCTAGCGGCTAGCGTGGTAGCGGCTGAAGTAGTGGCTTTTTTGCAAAATGGCTACGCAGGGGTGCAGCCCAGGAAGTACTGGACCTGGGCCGAGGTGCGGGCGGTGAACAATGGGTAGTAAGTGATGGCCCTTAGTAGCTATTGCCTCACCGCCCAGCTAGCCCGCGCAATTGGTTTCGGCGCCCAGCACGTCGACCACGCGCACGGTACTATTGCCACCGGCACCAGGCTGCACCCGAATCTGGGTGCCGATACGCTCCTTGAGGTCGGCTACGTGCGAGATGATGCCAATCATCTTGCCCGAATGCTGCAAGCGCTCCAGCGCATCGAGGGCCGTGTTGAGCGAGTCGGGGTCGAGCGTGCCGAAGCCTTCGTCGATAAACAGCGACTCGATGCGCGCCTTGTAGCCGGCTAGCTCGCTCAGGCCCAGGGCTAGCGCGAGGCTCACCAAAAAGCTTTCGCCGCCCGACAGCGAGGCCATCGGCCGGCGCGTATCGGCCTGGTCGTGGTCGATGATGAGCAGCTCGAGGTTGCGGTTGGGCGTTTTGAGAATGGTGTAGCGCGGCGTGAGCTGCTTGAGGCGCAGGTTGGCTAGCCGCGCCAAGTGGCTGAGGGTAAGCCCTTGCGCAAACTGGCTGAACTTGTCGCCTTTAGCCGAGCCGATTTGCTCGGCCAGGTCTTGCCAGCGCTGCTGCTCGAGCTGGCGGGCCGCGAGCTGGCGCAGGCCTACGGCCTGCTGCTGGCGGGCCTCGTCGTCTTGCGCGAGCTGGCTGGCGGCGGCACCGAGGCGCTGGTGCAGCTTCTCGTTTTCGGCGTTGAGCTGGGCTAGCTCGGCGGTGAGGGCGGCGGTGGGCAAGTGCGTGAGGGCCAGCTCGTGGTGCTGAGCCAGGTCGTTGGCTAGCTTGGCTTGCAGCTGCTGGCTAGCCTGCTGGTCGGTGAGGTGGCGCTGGCGGCGCTGAACTAGCTGGCGGGCCTCGGCCTCGGGCAGCAGCAGGACCTGCGCCTCGGTGGCAGTGGCAAAGCCGGCGGCGGCCAGGGCGGCGGCCAGCTCCGCTTGGCGCGCTTCATAGTCAGCCTGGTGGCAGCTCAGGTCGGCCTGGCGCTGGGCTATTTTTTCGCGGGTACCTTCCAGCGCCAGCTGCTGGCGCGTGCGCTCGGCTTCGGCCTGCTGGGCGGCCTGGCTGAGCTGCTGCGTGGTGCGGTGCAGCCGCTCGGCCTCGGCGGCGGGGTCGGGGCCGGCGTAGCGGGCTAGCCGGGCGGCCTGTTGCCCGTCGATAGCTAGCTGGCCGGCTTGCAGCGCGGCGGCTGTTTGCGTTAGCTTGGCCAGGTCTTTAGCCAGTGCTTCGGCGCGCAAAACCTGCTTTTCGAGTAGCCCAGCTACCTTGTTCTCGCTTTCCAGCAGGGCGCTTTTGCGGTGCTGGTACACGTCGGCGCGCTCCTGCAAGGTGGCCAGCACGCCCGCGTAGGGCTGCGCGCCGGTGGGCAGCGGCAGCCGGTGCGGCAGTAGCAGGCTTTGGATAACTGCGCGGTAATTAGCTAGTTGCGCGCGGGTGTCGGCCAGCTCCGCATCGAGGGGCACTAGGGCTTGCTGGGCGCGCTGCTGGCGGGCTTCGGCCAGCTGGGCTTCTTCGCGAGCCTGGGCTAGCCGGGCGCCGGCGGCCGTGTGCTCGGCCTTCAGCTGCGCCAGCTGCCCGGTGAGCGTGACGAGGCGGCGGCGGGCCTGGTCGGTGGCGGCTTGCTGCTCGGTGGTTTCGGTCAGTAATTGGCTCACGGCGGCCGGGTCAGCCGGGTCAGGCAGGGGCGGTGCGAGCAGCTCGGCCGCTGCTGTGGCCTGGGTGCGGGCGGCGGCAGCGGCCCCGGTGGCCTCGTCGCGGCGGGCCACGCGTTGCTGCTGGGCGTAGCGCAGGCGGGCCAGCTCCTGCCCACGCTGCTTGCTTTCCGCATCGAGCTTGGCAAGCGCTGCTTGCTGAACTGCTACGCGCTGCTCTTGCTCATTAGCATCGGCGGCAAAATCGGCCGTAAAAGTGTGCTCGGCCGCCCCGCAGAGCGGGCACGGCTGGCCGGGCTGCAAGTGCTGGCGGTGGGCGTTGAGGTCGGCCAGGACCTGCTGGGCGCGCAGCTCGCGCTGGTAGCTAGCCAGCAGCTGCTGGCCATCGGCGAGGCGCTGGTCGAGGTGGGCGCCGGTGGTTTCGGCGGTGGCTAGGGTGGGGGCGGCCTGCGCGTGCTCCTGGGCCAGGGCCTGGGCGCGGGCGGTGTGCTCGTGGGTGGCCTGGGCCAGGGGCAGCAGGCGTTGCAGCAGGCGCAGGCGCGCCGTGAGGTCGGCCTCGTGCTGGGCCAGGGCGCCCTCGTCGGTGCCGTGCAGCAGGGCATCGCGCTCCTCGCGGCAGGGGCGACCTTCCTCGATGAGGGCGCGCTGCCGCTGCTGGGCGTCGTGGGCGGCCTGCTCGTGGCGCTGCCGGTCGGCGGTGGCATCGGCGAGCTGCTTGAGCTGCGCTTTCTGCTGCGCTTCGAGGGTGGCTAGCTGGGTATTGACGGCCTCTAAATCAATGATTTGCCGGTTGATTTCGATGAGCTCATCCTTGAGGCTTTGCTCGTGACCGTGCGCCAGCAGCCAGTCTTGCAGGGTGGTCTGCTGGCGTTCGAGGTGGGTGAGCTCGCTGGTTTGGGTGTGGTGCCAGGCGGCCAGCTCGGTATCGTAGGCGGCCTGGTTGTGGTCGTGGGCGGCGCGGTCCTTGGCCAGCTGGGCGCGGGCCGCGCGGATGGTCGTGTCCTGCACCAGTACTTCCTGCAGCACGGGGCCCAAGTCGTTGGCCTCCTGCTGGGCCAGGGCCTGGCGGTCGGCGGCGGCGGCGTGGGCTACTTCGGCAGCCTCGGCAGCGGTGCGCAGCAGCGGAAACTGCTGTTCGAGCTGGCCCAGGGCGTCGGTGTCGCGGCGTAGCTCCAGGTGGGCCTGCTCGCGCAGCACAAAGGCCGTGGACAAGGCCGGCGCGGCGGCGCGCTCGTGGGCGGCGAGGCGCGCCAGGGTGGGTTGCAGGGTAGCATCCTCGGCGTGCAGGCGCGCGGCCTGCCGGCTAGCCTCCGCCAGCTGTTTCTCAAAGCTATCGAGCACGGTGCGCCAGGCCAGGCAGGTGCTCAGTTCCTGCTGGTGCTCGTAGGTCATTTCGGCCTCGTTGTGCAGCTCGTCGAGCAGGCTTTCGAGGCGCAGGCGCTCCTCTTCGGGCAGCAGGCGGGTGGCGTGCAGGGTGGCTTCGAGGAGCTTGGTTTGCTGCTCTTCCTCCTTGGCTTTGTCAAACGCGGCCACCGACAGCCGCGAGTAGATGCCCACGTTGGTCATCTTTTCGAGCAGGGCGCTGCGCTCCTTTTCGGGGGCGTGCAGGAAGCGCGCAAACTTGCCCTGGCTCAGCAGCACGGCCTGTTCGAACTGCCCAAAATCCAGCCCGGATAGCTCGCCTACCTTAGCCGGCACGGCTTCCTTGCCGCTCGTCACGGCCTCGCCCGAAGGGCTGAAGACCAGCGTCATGGCATCCTGGCCGAGGCCACCTTTGTCGTCGCCACGGGTTTTGCGCTTCACCTCCCAGCGCGAGCGGTAGCGCACGCGCTGCGTGTGGCCGGTGTCGGCGTTGGTTTCGTGCACCTCAAACTCGACCTCCGAAAATGCGGCCGGCGCGTGGCGGCTCACCATCTCGCCCACCTGGCGGTCGTGGCGCGGTACCCGGCCATACAGGCCTACCGCAATGGCGTCGAGCAGCGTGCTTTTGCCCGCGCCGGTGGGGCCCGTTATCGCAAATAAACCCGTATCAGCCAGCGGCGCCGTGTCGAACCGGATGTGGTACGGCCCCGGCAGCGAGTTGAGGTTGGCAAAGCGCAGGCTGATAATCTTCATACCCTAAAATTACGCCCGCCGCTGCACTGGTGGCGGCGGCGGGCGTAATTTTAGCCGGTGGTGGCTAGCTTACTTGGTGGGCGCGGGGGTAGTAGCGGCCTGCTGGCGGCGGGTGTCTTCGGCAAAGTAAAAGGCCGCTTCCTGCTGGTAGGAAGCGATGTTATAATCGGGCTGCGCCCGGCCGGCAGTGATGAGGGCTTGCGGCAGGGCGTGGCGCTGCTCGGCCGTGAGCAGCGGTGCGGTGGGGCTAGCCAGCAGGGCGGCATGGCAGCGCTCCAGCTCCGCTTCGAGCAGCTGAATGGCTTCGGCACGCTGCTTGGGCAGGCGGTCGGGCGCCGTGCGCTGCATCGGAAACTTTTGCCCCTGGTACTCGCTCATTTGCACCTTAGCCCCGCTGCCGCCCTTAAAGCCGTGGCTGGCTAGGCTGATGGCCGTGGTAAGCGCTTGGGTGGCTTGGGCGGCCGCCACTGCCGGCAATGCAACGCTACTAATTAAAAGTGCGGGAAACAGTCGGTTTTCCATGGGTGCTTGCTAGTGCGTAAAATAGCCTCTCAAAGCTACTCAGTCTCGCCGCCCCAGGCCTGCGGGTCGGCCTCGGCCAGCAGCTGGCGCAGCTCCTGGAAGGTAGCCGTGAGGGCGGCGGCGCGCTCGGGCGGCAGGCCCGCCACGCGCCGGCTGAAAACTTCCTCTACCGTGAGCTCGTGCAGGTGCTCGAGCGGGGCAGCCGCGGTGGCGCCCGCCACATCGGGCGCCTCGGTGAGGCGGTGCTGGCGCACGCCGCGGGGGGCTAGCACCTGGGTGCGGCGCTCTTTGAGGGCGGCCTGCACGCGGCGCTGCACTTCGGGCGAGGGCTCGTCGGAGTGCACCAGCACATCGGCCCAGGCCACAAGGCTAAAGGCTTCGTTATCAAAGCTCAGGATGGCGGCTTCGACCTCATCCAGCTCGCCGTGAAAGCGCTGCAGGCGCCGCGCCACCGGCACGGCTAGCGGGGTGATGGTGGGCGCCCCGGCCCCCGCAAACTCCAGCAGCAGCACCTGCTGCTTGTCGTCGGCCTCGGTGAAGGACAGCGGCACCGGCGCGCCCGAGTAGCGGATGTGCGCCCGCCCGCCCACCACCTGCGGGCGGTGCAGATGCCCGAGCGCCACGTAGTCGAAGCTAGCCGGAAAGTGCTCGGCCGCAATCACGCCGAGCCCGCCAATGTGCACGTCGCGCTCGGCGCCCTCGCGGGCCTCGCCGCCGGCGGCGTAGAGGTGGCCGGTGGCCAGCGTGGGCACGTCCTGCTCGCGCAGGCGGCGCAGCAAGTCGTGCTCGCTCAGGGTTTTGTAGTGGCCTGCAATGCTGTCGCGGATGCGCAGCTGGCGCTCGTCGGGCGTTTCGCCGGCGATGGTCAGGCGCAGGTCGCGGTCGCGCAGGAAGGGCACGGCGGCCACCACCAGGCCCGGCCGGCCGCTGGCCCCGGCCAGGGTAATGAGCTGCTCGGCGGGGTCGGTGGGCACGCCGCCCACCACGTGAATGCGCAGCGCCCGCAGCAGCTGGCGGCTGGCGTTGAGCAGGGTCGGCGAGTCGTGGTTGCCGCCCACTATCACCACGTCGCGGCAGCCGGTGGCCTGCATCCGCACCAGAAAATCGTAGTACAGCTCCTGGGCGGCGTGCGAGGGCGTGGTGGTGTCAAACACGTCGCCGGCCAACACCAGGGCGTCTACGCCTTCGGCCTGCACGGTGGCCAGCAGCCAGTCGAGAAAGGCTTTTTGCTCGGTGAGGCGCTCTTGGCCGGTAAGAAAATGCTGGCCCAGGTGCCAGTCGGCGGTGTGCAGTACGCGCATTAAATCAAGCAGGAATACCCCCAAATTTACGACGGGTATCGCCGCCAATTAGTGGAACCAAACAGCCTGTTTTGTACTAAAATCTCAGTATAAAAATAGGTTTGGGCTTTTTTTGGCTAGCCAGTGTCCAGCGCCGGTCGTGCAACTCAGCACACCAATAGCCGCTACCCAATGCGTAGCCTGGTAGGCGACCTGTTGCTTGTGCAGCGTGCGAACGTACACAAGGCCTAGCCATGAAAAGACTGAAACTTAAGAAGCTACCGTCGGTGCAGCCACGCTACCTCTCGGCGCGCGCTCGCTGCCCACAGCCAGGGCAATCAGGCACAAGTTTTTCAGACTGCGCGCTAGCCTAACTAACTGCTTGTTCGCAAAGAAGATGCTGCGTAGTTGTCAGCAGAAAAGCCGGCTGGCTAGCCCACGGTTTGCACCAGGTTTTCAGCCCCTGGCACTCGCGCTGCGTAAGATGAAGAACTCCTGGCAGCCAAGGGCGCCGCAGGAGCATTGCTCAGTAACTTCCTTTTCCATAATTACTTATGAAAGCCACCCAATTTTTCGCCGCCGCCCTGCTAGGGTTAGGTTTTAGTTTTTCGGCCCATGCTCAAACGCCCGTAGTGGGCTCGCCGGGCACCATGACCACCCCCGGCTCGACAACTACCGGGATGGGTACGGTTGTGCCGGGCCAAACTGGCACCGTGCTGCCCGGTGCGGGCACCGGCACGGTAATCGGGACGGGCACGCTGCCGGCCGGCACCACTACGCCCATCGGCACGTCGGGCACTACGATGTCGCCCAATGGTCTGCCCACTCGCACCATAGACAACGGTACACTGCGAGACAACGGTACACTGCGCTCGGACCAGCAGATGAACAACCCCACTGTGCCGGGCTCGCAGCCCTCGCGTCGCCTCAACAATCGCACGCGCACTACCACGGGTACTTCTACCACTACGCGCCCCTAGTTGCGGCCTAGTAGCCAGTAAAAAAGCCCCGGCTGCTCACTGAGCGGCCGGGGCTTTTTTGGGCTTATCGGGCGGGCTAGCCTATCTTTTTGCCGCTCATGGCCTGCTTGATGGAGATATTCATCACGCGCTCGGCGAAGGGGCGGGTCAGCTCATCGAGCTCGTCCATGCGCTTGAGAATGAGGTCGCGGTCGTTGCCAGTGAGGGCTAGCCGCAGCTCGTCGGTTTTGGCGGTGGTGGTGCTTACTTCGGTAGCTTCGAGGTGCCCAGCATTCTTTTTCAGGAAGCGCTCGACCTGGTAGAGCAGCTGCTCGGCGGCGGTGCGGGCCTCGATGAGCAGGCGGGCACTCACGTCCTGCTTGGCGTTGAGGAGCGAGTCCATCAGCATCTGCTCCACCTGGTCGTCGGTGAGGCCGTACTGCGGCTTGATATCGACCTGCTGGCGGGTGCCCGAGCGCAGCTCCACGGCCTCCACGCGCAGAATACCGTCGGCGTTGAGGAAGAAATTGACGTCGATTTTGGGCAGGCCGGCGGGCATGGCCGGGATGCCTGTCAGCACAAACTCGCCGAGCTTGCGGTTTTCACCCACCAGGTCGCGCTCGCCCTGGTACACCCCGATTTTCAGGTTCACCTGGCCATCCACGCTCGTGGTGTACTGGCGGCCGGCCTTGGTCGGAATCTTGGAATTGCGCGGAATAATGGCGTCCATGAGCCCGCCCAGCGTTTCGATACCCAGCGTGAGGGGCGTCACGTCGAGCAGCAGCACGTCGCGGCGGTTGCCAGCCAGAATATCGGCCTGAATGGCCGCGCCCAGCGCCACCACCTCATCGGGGTTGAGCGAATTATTGGCCTCTTGGCCGAAGAACTTGCTTACCTCGCTGTGCACCAGCGGCACGCGCGTGGAGCCGCCCACCAGCAGCACCGCCTGAATGGCGGCCGGGGCTAGCCCCGCATCGCCGAGCGCCTGGCGGCAGGCCGCGATGGTGCGGTCTACGAGCGGCCCGATGAGGCCGTCGAACTCGGCGCGGGTGAGCGTAACGACCGTCACGCGCTCGTCGCCATCGATGAGTTGGGTCGTGAAATCGTCGTGCTGGCTGAGGTAGCGCTTGGCCATTTCGGCGGCCAGGCGCAGCTGCTGCTGCAAGGCCGGCACTTCCTGAAAAGTGGGGGCTAGCGGGAATTTACCCAGCCAAAACTCTACTACGGCGCGGTCCATGTCGTCGCCGCCCAGCCAGGTATCGCCGTGGGTGCTCAGCACCTCAAAGATGCCCTGGTGCAGGCGCAGGATGCTGATATCGAAGGTACCGCCGCCGAGGTCGTACACGGCCACGGTTTTCTCTTCGCTAGGGTCGAGGCCGATGCCGTAGGCCAGGGCGGCGGCGGTGGGCTCGTTCACAATGCGCAATACTTCCAGCCCGGCTAGCCGGCCGGCGTCGCGGGTGGCTTGGCGCTGCGAGTCGTTGAAGTAGGCCGGCACCGTAATCACGGCGCGGCGCACGGGCGTTTTGAGGGCGTGCTCGGCGCGGTGGCGCAGCTCGCGCAGAATGTCGGCCGAGAGCTCGATGGGCGAGTAGAAGCGCTCGCCCACGCGCACTTTCACCAGGCCCTCGGTGTCGTCGTCGATGACTTTATACCCGAGCTGGCCGGCGTGCTGGCCGAGGTCGCGGTAGCTTTTGCCGAGCAGGCGCTTCACCGAATAAATGGTGTGGGCGGGGTCGGAAAGCAGGAAATCCTTGGCCTCGTTGCCAATGAGCGGGGTGCTGCCATCGGCCGGAAAGTGCACCACCGAGGGCACGATGGTGCCGCGCCCCAGGTCGTTGATGGCAGCCGGCTGGCGGGTTTCGGGGTGCACGTAGGCCACGAGGCTGTTGGTGGTGCCCAGGTCGATGCCCACGATGAGCTCTTCCTGCTGAATGGCCCCCGTGGCGAGATTGATGGCAACTTTAGCCATAAGAAATAGAAAGCGGCCGCGCCCGCGCAGCCCGCAAAAAACAAGTGAGATAAACCGCCGCCCGGCCCGCAAAAGTACGCCCGGCGGCGTGGCTAGGCCCCACCCGGCCAGCTACCATGTCATAAGCCGGCACCGCCGGGAAAGTTGGCCAGGTATAATATTCGGGCATCTTGCAGGGGGCGTAATCCAAAGAGAGAGCTGCGCCGTAGATTCGCTGGCAGCGGCCGGTAAATAACTTACTATCAGCTGAAAAGCTTTGCACATTATTTAGGTCGTACGTCATTTTTCCCACCCAACCCCTTTTTTGTTCATGAAAAAAATGCTTACTCGTCCCGTCCTTCAAGTAGCGTTGGCTGCCGCCGCTGTGGGCGGGCTGCTCACGTGGAGCGGGCACACCAACTACCTGGAGGCTTCTTCGCACCGCGAGGCGCCGCTCATTGCCGATGACCCCTTGGCTGACAACACAGATGTGTATGCCTTCCGGGACCCCACTAATTCGGAAATGATTAATATCATTGCCGACTATATCCCATTTCAGCTTCCGCAGGGAGGCCCGAACTATTATCACTTCGGGGAAAATATTCGTTACGAGATTCACATCAAAAACGACGCCACTACGACCGGCGACGATATCACCTACCGCTTCACCTTCACGCGGACCAACGAAGACCCCACCACCCACTTCAACATCCGGCTGGGTAAGGAGAACTTAAAGACGACCTATAAGCTCGAGCAAATCATCCGTGGTGGCGCTACTACTACCCTGGTGGCTGCGGGCGTGGTGCCGGCCTACAACGTGGGGCCGCGTGCTATCAGTGGGGCGGCTGGCCTCGGCGCGGCTAACTACGACGCACTCATTACCAGCGCTACGGTGCCGGCGGGCGGTGGCCGGGTGTTCTGCGGCCCCGTGGATGACCCGTTTTTCGTTGATATTGGCGCTATTGAGGACCTGGGTGGCCTACGCCCCCTGAACGCCCGCGACGGGTTGGCGCGTAAGAACGTCAATACCATTGCCCTGCAAATCCCGATTGCTACCTTGCAGAAGGCGGGTAAAACGGGCGCAATGGCCGCCAATATCCTGGACCCGGATTACGTAATTGGCGTGTGGGCCTCGGCTAGCCGCCCCTCGCTGAAAACGCTGGTGGAGCCCGGGGCCGGTGGTGCCACTACTGGTGCCCAGACGTTCTCCGGTAACTGGGTGCAGGTATCGCGCCTGGGTATGCCGCTTACCAACGAGGTGGTAAACCCAGTGGGCAATAAGGATGAATACAACGCCCGCACTCCCTACACCGAGAATGCCGCCTTCCAGGCCAATTTCGTGAACCCGGAGCTGGCCCTGTACATGGCTGATAACGCCCCCATGAATGGTGCCGCTGCCAAGCCGGCTGGCCAGACATACTACGGCGAAGCCGTACCCGGCTTTGCAAAGCTGCGTATTCAGTCAAAGTCGCTGGCCGGCCGGCCCGGCCTGCCCACCAACGGGTTTGACTTCCGCAACGGGGCCGATGGCCTGTCGGTGCTCACGGCTGCTCAGCGCACGGGTACCGTGTTTGCCGACCCCACGTTTGGCCCGATTCTATTGCAAGCTGGTAAGCCACGCTCGGCTGACTTGCTCCCTATCTTCATGACTGGGGTGCCTAACCTAGCCCCGTACCAGCTGGCTACCGGCAAAGCCGGCAACCCGCTGGCCGCCGGCAAGCCGTTCATCAACAACTTCCTGCCCGTAATCGGCGATATGCTCCGCCTGAATATGGCGGTGCCGACCACCCCGCGCAACTCGCCCGACTTCAGCTCGGAAGGATTGCTGGCCGCTGCCAAGCTGGGCCTGACCGATACGCGCTACAATGGCAGTACCAGGCTTGAGTTCATTCCGAACATGGATGGCTTCCCCAACGGTCGCCGCCTCGAAGATGATGCGCCCCGCATTGAGCTACAAGCTGTTAGTGGCGTAGTGCTTGCTTCTATCGGCCTATGGTACGATGACTTTAGCACCACGGCTACCGACCCGGTAACCATGCAGCTCGGCAACGTGCTGACCTTCACCACTGGAGTAGAGAAAAACGACACGACGTTGAAAGCGGCCTTCCCCTACGTGCAGGCCCCCTGGAGCGGCACCAAAGCGCAGCTTGTAGCCCTCGCGCAGTTTGCTCCCAGCCAGAACCTGAACATGGCGCCTGCTCTCACGCAGGCTACGGCTTATCCCAATCCTTCGACTGGTCTCACCACTCTCCACCTGGAACTAGCCCAGGCTACGACCCTAACCGTTCAGATTCGGGATGTGATGGGCCGCCAGGTGGCAACTATTCCCGCAAAAACTTATCCCGTGGGCGTGAGCGAAGTTAAGTGGCAGCCAGGGGCTTCGGTAGTGCCGGGCCAGTACATTGCCTCGCTATACGCCGGTACGACACTGGTACAGTCGTTGCACATCGAGCGTCAATAATGCTTGCTACCCAGCTAAGCTACTCTTGCGAGCCAACGTAGCACCAAGCTAAAAAGAGTCGCTGTTCAGCTTGTTTCAAGCTGGCAGCGGCTTTTTTTGCTTCTGGTAGTTCGTCGGGCTAGCGTTTGCACATTGCTCAGGATGAGCCTTACATTAGGCCAATTATTCCCACCTTCTTCCGTGCGTAAAAAACTGTACCCTGCGTTGCTGCTAGCTTTCGGGCTGGCGGTAGTAGCTATTATTTTTTTTAAAAAACAGGGGCCGCCCGGCCTGCCCGAGCCTAAGGACCGCACCGGCCGCCTAGCGCTGGGCGGCGAATGGGTCAACACCAAAGCCTCGATGCAGGGCCTGCTGGCCAAGCTGCGCCATGACCCCAACGACCAGAAAAGCCGCCTGCTGCTGGCCGAGGCCTATATGCAGGAAGGCCGCGTAACCGGCAACCACCCGTATTACGACGCGGCCGCCGTGCAGCTGTTGCAGGAAGTGCTGAAGACCGACCCCGAAAACTTTGAGGCGCTGTGCTGCCAGGCATCGCTGAGCCTTACGCAGCACCACTTTTCGCAGGGCCTGGCCCTGGCCCAGCAGGCGCAGACTCTTAACCCCAACAGCGGCTACGTATACGGCCTGCTCACCGATGCCAACGTGGAGCTGGGCCGCTACGACCAGGCCGTGAAAACGGCCGATAAAATGAACCAGCTGCGCCCCGACCTCACGGCTTATGCTCGGGTGAGCTACCTGCGCGAGATTTATGGCGATGTGCCCGGCGCCATCCAGGCCATGGACATGGCCGTGAAAGCCGGCTACAATGGCCTCGAACAAACCGAGTGGAGCCGCGTGGCGCTTGGCCACCTCTACGAAGTAAGCGGCCACCTCGACCAGGCCGAGGGCTACTACCAGCAGGCGCTGGCCATGCGCCCCAACTACGCCTACGCCCTGGCCGGGCTAGCCCGCGTGGCCGCCGCCCGCCACGACTATCCCACCGCCATCAAGGACCTGAACCAGGCCCGTGGCACGGTGAAGGACTACGCCTTCACTGACGAGCTGGTGGATGTGTATCGCCTCAACCACCAGCCCGAAGAGGCCGATAAGATGGCCCGCGAATCGGTAGCTATGCTGGCCGACGCTGCCCAGCAAGCCAATGACAATGAGCAGCTAGGCCACTACACTGACCGCGAGCTGGCCTACGCCTACCTCAAAACCAACGAACTCGACAAGGCCCTGGCGCACGCCAAAATTGAGTACGCCCGCCGCCCCGACAACATCGACGTGAACGAAACCCTGGCCTGGGTCTACTACAAGCGCGGCGACTTCAAGCAGGCGCAGCAGTACATGGCCGTGGCCCGCCGCACCAACTCCCAAAACCCCGTGCTGCTGTGCCGCGCCGGCCTTATCCTCACCAAAAATGGCCGGGTGGCCGAGGGTCAGGCCCTCATCAGCAAAGCCCTGGATACGGCACCCTACCTCAACCCCGAGGTCGAGGCCGAAGGTAAAAAGATGCTGGCCGCCCGCTAGGGTGCCAAGAACGGGATACAACCAACATAAAAGCACGTCATGCTGAATGCAGTGAAGCAGCTTGGTCGCTTCGTTAGGTTCGCTTTAGTGAAGCAGCCAAGATGCTTCACTTCGTTCAGCATGACACCTTTTTGGACAAGAATGGCGAGTATAAGGTGTCCTAGCTGGGCACTTGCGCTACTGCTGCTGCTAGCCCTGCCGGCGGCCGCCCACGTCATCGATGCCGACCTGAGCAAGCTCTCGCGCACCCAGATTTTCTGGACGTACATCCAGCTGGGCTTCACGCACATTTTGCCGCTGGGCTTCGACCATATTCTCTTCATTATCAGCCTCTACATTCTGGAGCCCAAGCTGAAGCCAGTGCTGTTTCAGGCCACGGCCTTCACGGTGGCGCACTCGATTACGCTGGGGCTGGCCATCTACGGGCTCATTCAGCCGCCGAGCAGCGTGGTCGAGCCGATTATTGCGCTCTCCATCCTGTTTGTGGCCCTCGAGAATATTCTCACCACTAAGCTAAGTCCCTGGAGGCTAGCGCTTGTATTTGGCTTCGGACTGATTCACGGCATGGGGTTCGCCAGCGCGCTCACCGGGCTGGGGCTGCCGAAGAAAGACTATTTCGGCTCGCTCATTTCCTTTAATGTGGGCGTTGAGTTGGGGCAAGTCACGATTATTATGCTCTGCTGGCTGCTCATTGGCCGCTGGGCCGCCGCCCGGCCCTGGTACCGGGCCCGGGTGGTGGTGCCCGTGTCAATCATTATCGGCTTGGTGGCCGCCTACTGGACCGTGGACCGGCTGCTGGCCTAGCGCCGGGCTAGCCATTTCCTTAGCCGCTACTTACCCTAACCTGTCAATTTCAAGCTTCTCCGTTGCGGCCAGCCCGCTAGCTTCGCAACAGTTTTATTTCTGATGATGCTCCGCGCGCTTCTCACCTGGCTCTTGCTGCTCAACTACCTGCTGGTAGTAGGGGCGGGCCTGCTCGTGAGCCGGCCGCCCGAGCCGCTCTTCAGCGCGGCGCACCCCTACGTGCACAGCAAAGACTGCCAGCAACATAACTACCTGCGCCTCGACTGCTTCGAGCGTTGCAACGGCGACCAGCACACTGTGCAGCGCCAGCGGCCCACCGGTACCGGCCTGCACTACTTGGCCCAGCTCAAGGGCCTCGATGTGCACTGCCCGGCCCGGCCGCTAGCCCCGGTGGCCGCGCCACAAGCCTGGCCCCGGGCCGGGCTACCCCGGCCGGCGGGCGCGCGCCCGCCGCTGTGCGTCGGCTTTGGCGGGCGCGATTACCCCCCGCCCCAACGCGGTTAAGACAATTTGCTTGCGGCAGCCGCCCGGCTGCCGCGTTGCTTCTGCGCAGCTAAGTAGCTGCCAGGAAACTAGAGTATTGTATTAACCAGAAGCCGGCTTTAGCGCCCGTGGGCGCGCTGGCTTCGCAGGAGGCGTTGCTATGCATTTTCAGTACGTATTTCAAGCCGCGCTGAGCGGCCGATGGCGGCCGTTTGGGTTGCTGGTGTTGCTATTTATGAGCCGGCTGGCGCTGGCCCAAAGCTCTGCCGCGTTGCGCGGCACCGTTATCGACTCGCTCTCGGGCCAGCCGTTGACGGGCGTGAGCGTAGCACTGCTGGGCCAGCCCGGTGGCACCGCCACTGATGCGCTGGGCCAGTTTCAACTCCGTAGCCTGCGGCCCGGGACCGCTAGGGTGCGAATAAGCGCACTGGGCTACCGAGCTAAAAGCCAAGTAATAACTGTGCTGCCCGGTGAAACGCGCGGCCTCACGCTAGCCCTCGCCGCCGCTAGCCTCGACCTGGCCGAAGTGACCGTGAGCCAGCCCCGCGACCTTAACGAGACGCTGGCCGCCATCTCGCACATCGACCAGACGCTGCGGCCTATTAACTCGGCACAGGACCTGCTGCGGCTGGTGCCGGGCTTGTTTATTGCCCAGCACGCGGGCGGCGGCAAAGCCGAGCAGATTTTTATCCGGGGCTTCGACGCTGACCACGGCACCGACTTCGCGGTGAGCATCGACGGCCTGCCGGGGAACATGGTAAGCCACGCCCACGGCCAGGGCTACGCCGATTTTCACTTCGTGATTCCCGAAACCGTCGAGCAGCTCAAGGTTTATAAGGGGCCGTACACGGCGCGCTTCGGCGATTTTGCCACGGCCGGCGCGGGCGAGTTCAGCACCAAAACCAGCCTCGACCGCAGCCTGGTGAAGCTCGAAGTAGGCCAGTACAATACGTATCGCGCGCTCGTGCTGCTCGACTTACTGGGCACGCGCCACCTGCTGAGCAAAAAAGCGGAAAGCGCCTACGTGGCGGCCGAGTATAATTTTACCAATTCCTACTTCGATAACCCGCAGCACTTCAAGCGCTTCAATGGGCTAGCCAAGTACACCGGCCAGCTCTCCGATAAGACCTCGCTGGTGCTGCTGGGTTCGCACTTTCAATCGAGCTGGGATGCTAGCGGGCAGATACCCGAGCGCGCAGTAGAAGAAGGGGTTATCTCGCGCTTCGGCAGCATCGACCCGAGCGAGGGCGGCAATACCAGCCGCACCAACGCCTACGCTATCCTGACCACGGCGTTGCCCCACGCGGCGGTGCTGCGCCAGCAGGCGTACTATGTGCGCTACTACTTCAACCTGTATTCCAACTTTACCTTTTTCAAGGGCAACCCAGTGGGGGGCGATGAGATAGACCAGCGCGACACCGGCCGCAACCTCTACGGCTACACCGCCACCTACGACCGCGACGACGAGCTGAGCGCCCGCAGCCTGCACTCGACGCTCGGGGTGGGCACCCGCCTCGACCAGGGTGGGCTGCTGCTGCGCCGCGCCGTGCAGCGCGTGGCCGGCGACACCCTCAGCACCGGCCGCCTGCACGAGCAAAACGTGTACGCCTACCTCGACGAAACCCTGGCCCTGACTGACCGCCTGAGCGTGAACGTCGCCCTGCGCGCCGACTTGTTCGTGTTTGATTTTCGGGGGCAAGTAGCCGACTCGACCGGCGCGCCGGGGCCGCTGCGGGGCCGGGTGCAGGCCGCTAGGGTGTCGCCGAAGCTAAATTTTTACTATCAACTCTCGCCGGCCGTGCAGCTGTTTGCGCGCTCGGGGCTGGGCTTTCACTCCAACGATGCGCGGGGCGTGGTGCGCGAAACCAGCCCTAACCAGGCGCTGCCTCGCGCCATCGGCGCCGAGGTGGGCAGCACCTTCAAGCCCCTACCCGAGTTGGTGGTGAACGCCGCGCTGTGGTACTTGCGCCTGCAAAACGAGCTGGTGTACTCGGGCGACGAGGGCACCACCGAAAGCGTGGGCGCCACCCAGCGCTTCGGCTTCGACGTGTCGGCGCGCTACCAGCTCACGCCCCGGTTGTTTCTCGATGCCGATGCCAACTACAGCCACGGCCGCCTGCTCGAGCGGGCCGCGGGCGACAACTATATCCCGCTGGCGCCCACCTTTACCAGCATCGGCGGCCTCACCTGGCGGCAGCCCAACGGCCTGAGCGCCAGCCTGCGCTACCGCCACATCGACAGCCGCCCGGCGGTGGAAGACAACAGCGTGCGGGCCCGGGGCTACTTCCTGCTCGATGCCGTGCTGAGCTACACCCGCCCGCGCTACCAGCTGGGGGCCAGCGTGCAAAACCTGCTGAACGTCAACTGGAACGAGGCGCAGTTTGCTACCACCAGCCAGCTGCGCGGCGAGGCCGCCCCGGTCACGGAACTCAACTTCACGCCCGGCACGCCCTTCTACCTGAAACTCAACGGCAGCCTCTTTTTTTAAGCCGAAGCGGCCGAAGCGGCCATCCGGCGGCCGTACTTTTGAAGGTATGAGCACTCGCCCGCACAAGCAAAAAACTGCCACCTGGCTCGGGCTAGCCCTGCTGGGGCTGCTGCCGCAGCTCAGCAGCTGCTCGCGCACCAGCCACGCCGAGGGCCGCGCCGCGCCGCTCGCTGCCGAGGTGCCCGCCGCAACCCTGGCGCCCGCGCCGGCCACCCTGCCCGACTCGTTGCAACCCACGCCCGTGCCGCCCGTGGCCGGCGTGCCCGATACCCTGCGCCAGGTTATTGCCCAGCTGCACCGCGCGCTAGGCCCCGCCGCCGCCGAGCTGCGGCCCGCGGTGCTGGAGCAGGCCTGCGTGGGCTACCTCACGCTGCACCCCACCGGCCGCATCGAGCGGGGCGGCGTGCTGGCCGTGGCCGACATGGACCTGCCCAATACCACCGAGCGCCTCTGGGTAATCGACCTGAAAGAAGCCAAAGTGCTGCACCGCAGCCTAGTAGCCCACGGCCAGGGCTCGGGCCACCTGCGCGCCCGGCGCTTCTCTAATATTGAAAGTTCGGAATGCACCTCGCTAGGGTTCTACCGCACTTCGGGTACCTACGACGGCATTCACGGCTACTCGCGCCGCCTGCAAGGCTACGATAAGGGCGAGAATACCAACGTGTTTGACCGCTACATTGTGCTGCACGCCGCCGACTACGCCAGCCCCGACTACGTGCGCCAGCACGGCCACCTGGGCTACAGCCGGGGCTGCCCGGCGCTGCCGCCCACGCAGTATAAGGCCATCATCAGCACGCTGCGCACGGGCAGTATGCTGCTGGTGAGCGGGCCGGGGCTAGCCTCGCGCTGGCTCGATGGGCCGGCCGCCGGGCGGCGCTTCGCGCGGCGCGGCTGGCGCTAGGGCCGGAATTTTTCTTGCGGCTCAGGCGTTTACTGTTATCTTAGCTGCATGCGTTGCGTATAACAGCGTTGTAGGACTAGCCCACTGCGGCAGGCGCCTTCCTACGAGTCTTTCACGCCGAATTTGTCATGAAAAAGCATCATCATTCCAGCGTAGTTCAACGCCAGCGCGACGGCCGTCGCCGTTCGCAGCGGCTGGTGCGGCGCGTGCTGCCCTTTGTTGCCTCGCTGTTTTTGGCTACGCCGCTGGCCGGCCCACTGTTAAAATCGTCGGCCCACGCGCCGGCTATTTCTGCCACGCACCGCCCGGCGGCCGTGGCGGTTACGCCGCTGGCCCGCTTCGATGCCACGCTGCGCGAAACGTACGACCGCCTCGGCGCCGAGCAGCAGGGTTTGCGCTTTGACGTGTTTCAGAAAGCCATGACCGGCTACCTCAACCTGCGCGAAACCGGCCACCTGGCCGCCGACCAGCAGCACCTGACAGTAGTGGATTTTGACCTGCCCTCGACCGAAAAGCGCCTCTGGGTGCTCGACCTGGCCAACGACAAAATTGTGTTTCACACCCTTGTGGCCCACGGCCACAACTCGGGTGAAAACGGGGCTAGCCAATTCTCGAACACCGACGAGAGTAATATGAGCAGCCTCGGTTTCTACGTGACCGGCCACGAATACGAAGGCAAGCACGGCCACTCGCTGCGCCTCAAAGGCGTGGATGAAGGTTTCAACACCAACGCTTTCGCCCGCTCTATCGTGATGCACGGTGCCGACTACGTGAGCGAAGACTTCATCAAGCAGAATGGCCGCCTGGGCCGCAGTCTCGGCTGCCCCGCTCTGCCGCTCGATTCGTACGCCCAGATTATCGACCAGGTAAAAGGTGGTAGCTGCCTGTTTCTGAATAAGTCGAACGCGGGCTACACCTCAAAATACCTCAACCAGGATATTGCCCTCGCGGCGCTCTCGCTGAAATCAGCTACGCGCTCGTAGAGTTTCCTAAGATTGAAAAAAGGCCCTTTCGCTACCAGCGAGAGGGCCTTTTTTGGTTACTGCGGCAGCCGCACCAGTCGCTGATGCTGGCCGGCTAGCTCTACCTCGTAGAGGCCGGCCGCCGCCGGCCGACCCTGGGCGTCTAAGCCATCCCAGGTAATTGACTGCAGGCCCGCCGCGGCGGTTGTGGGCAGCTCGCGCACCACCTGGCCCCGCGCATTGCGAATGCGCAGCGGCGCGGGCGCGGGCGCCGCCACGTAGCGCTCGTAGTGCAAACCCACCGAGCCGCTGAAGCTGCGGCTGTCGGGCGCGGTGAGCGTCAGCGTTTCGGGGTCGGTTTGGGCGGCGGGCTGGGTGAGGAGGCGCAGGCCAGTGAGCGTGAGGCTGGCTTTATGCACTAGTAGAAACTGCACGCGCAGCTCGTGGTGCCCGGCGTCGTACTGCCACTTGTCAGCAGCCAGCGGCTCGCCCTCCAGCCGCACGGCCGTGGGTGCGGTGGCCACCCGCGCTATGCGCAATTGTACCAGTCGCTGGGCGGGCGCCTCCGAATAGTTACCCGAGATAACGGCCGTGAAGGTGGTAAAATCGGCGGTAGTGGTGCCAGTAAATTCTACCAGGGCAAACTCCAACTGCTTTAAGGCTTGGGCAGAGTGCCCATTATCCTCGTACATCGTAAAAGCTGAGGCTGGCACTTTGGGGTCAGGAAAATACCGCACCGCTAGGGTGTCGGGCCGGTAGGCGGCTGTGCTGGGCCGGTAGGCCGTCATAGGTACGAAAGCTCCGGCGCGAGCCAGCAGCGGAATATGACCTAGCGGCGCATTTAAGCCCACGGTCTGGCCGCTGGGCAAGGTCTGGCCGGTTTCGAAATCGACCCAGCCGCCGGGCGTGGCGGGCAGCGCCACATTGCGGCGCCGCTGGCCGGGCTGGTTGACGGGTGCCACGAGTAGATTGGGACCCAGCAGATACTGCGAATTAGCTAGAACTTCAGCAACAGCACTACTTGATGTCGGAGGAGTCATCGCGCCTAGCCTCACCGCAACGGTTCGTGCGCGCTGGTCCGTAGCATCAGCAGCTTGATGCTGCTCACCTAGGGAAATAGCCTCGGTATAATCTATTGCCCGGGCCAGCGGCGCGCCGGTCAGCGTATTCTGCGCGGCTAGGGTGTAGAGGTAGGGCAGCAGCTCCATGCGCAGGTGCGCGTAGTGGCGCACGATACTTTTGTAGGGCTCGGGGTAGGTGTAGGGCTCGGGCGCCACCACCTGGTCGGAGTGCGGGCGCATGATGGGGCAGAGCGCCGCCAGCTGCAGCCAGCGGGTGTACAGCTCGGGGTCCTGCGTGGCATTAGCCCCGAAGCCGCCCGCGTCGGAGTGCATGTAGCCCACGCCCGCCTGGCCCATGCCCAGCATGATGGGCACCTGCGCCTGCAAGCCGCTCCACGACCGATTAATGTCGCCGCTCCACGGAAACACCGCGTTGCGCTGCATGCCCGCCCAGCCCGAGCGCGCCAGGTTGAAGAGGCGCTCATTGGGGTATTCTTTGGCGTAGTTATCCTGAAAAATCTGCGCCCAGGTCATGCCGTAGGCGTTGTGTACCTGCGCGGCGGGGCCTAGCCGGTGGTGCATGGCCAGCGGGTGGTTTTCGGGCTCGCCGAGGTCGCTCCACCAGCCAGCGGCGCCTTGGTCGTGCAGGCGCTGGTACTGCGCCCACAGCCAGGTGCGCGCCGCGGGCTTAAACACATCCAGAATACTCGCTGGCCCCGCCCAAAACGAGCCCACCGTGAACGGCCGCCCGGCCGCCGTGGTGCCCACCAGCTCCTGCGTGCGCACGAGGCTGTCGTTCAGAGAAGTGCGCATCACGTAGGGTTCCGAAATCAATACCGTCTTCACGCCCTGCGCTTTGAGGTCGCGCATCATACCGGCGGGGTCGGGGAAGTGGGCCGCGTCCCAGGCAAAGTCGCCCTGCCGGGTAGTGCCGCCAAACCAGAACAGGTCGAGCACCAGCGCATCGAGCGGGAAGTTTTCGCGGCGCATGCGGCGAGCCACGGCCAGCATCTCGGCCTGGCTGCGGTAGCCAAAGCGGCTCTGGATGAGGCCCAGCGCCCAGCGCGGCGGCAGCGGCTGCCGCCCGGTCAGGGCCGTGTAGCGGTCCAGTATTTCGGCCTGGCTATTGCCCGTTACCACAAAGTAGCTGAGGCTGGTGAGGCCCTGCGCACCGTACTCAAGCACGTCAGTTTGCTGCTTGCCCAGGTCCAGGTACCCGGCCGCGTAGTGGTCGAATAGCAGCAGGTAGCCCCGGCTGCTGAGCACCACGGGCAGCGCCACGTTCAGGTTTTGCTCGCCGTTCTGGTAGCCGTAGTGGGCCTGGTTATACAGTTCCAGCCGGTAGCCGCGCCTATCCAGGGGCAGCGCGCGGGCGCCGGTGCCGTAGAGCTGCTCGCCGGGGGCCAGCCGAAAGCACACGCCCGTGCCGGCTAGCTCATCGGCGCGGCTAGGGGGCGTGTCGTCGGTGGGAGGGAAGGCAGTGGGCTGGCGGCGAAAGGCAGGGCTAGCCTCACTGAAGAGAATATCGTCGTGCCGGCCCACACTAATGCGTAGGGAGGCTTTATCGATAAGTATCTCCGACTTGGTTGCCCATCCTGCGTCCCAGGCAGTTTCGATGCGTAGCGTAGTCGGTGTAGAGAAGACAGGTAATTTTTTACTGTCTGGGTAAGAAGACTTTAGCTCCGAATCATTCCGCAATCTAGAGAACTCTAATTTAGCTGGCGACTGAACTACGCTTAGGGAGGAGTCGGGAATAGGTGGGCGACCAGGGGCAAAGTAGCTTATCTTAATTACGCCGCGGGCCCAAGGGTGCACTTGGCGACTGCTGCCGTCAGTGGCATAGATAGTGAGCGTTTGTCCACGTAAGGTGTGCGACTTATAGCGCCCGCCCGGCACTTCGGGGGCTAGCCGGGCGGGCTGCCCAAACGGGTCCTGGGTGGGTGGCCGGCCGCCCACTTGCTGGGCGCGGGTGGGACTGGTGAGCAGTAGCACGGTGGGCAGCAGCCAGCCGGCGCGGCGGATAAAAGAGCGAGGCATAGCGAAAGCGAATGGGCCGCAAAGGTCGGCACGCCCGGGTCCCTGGGCAGTAGTGGAGGCTAGCCCCCGGCTGTTTTGCCCGAATTTTCACTTGTGCTAGGCCATTGCGAACGACCTTTGCTTTATACGCTCTTGCCGCTGGCATTCATTAGGTTACCTAGCTTGCTAGCGGCCTTCTTATCTACCGATAATGTCTCCCTCCACTACTTTGCCCGCGGCGCCTTCGCCCTACGCGGCCGTTTTTATTGATTTTGAGAACGTTTACTACTTCCTCAAAAACCATTACCTCGACCCGCAGGACCCCCACGACTACGCCCTCGACCTGGTGCGCGCCCTGCGCGATGCGCTGAAGCGCGAGCTGGGCCTCGACTCGCTGGTGCTCAATGCCTACGCCGACTTCGATAAGATACCCACCGGCCCGCAGGGCCCGCTCTACCTCATGGGTGTGAGCACGCGCAACGTGCTGGGCACCGACCACAAAAACGCGGCCGACATGCAGCTCTGCATCGATGCCCTGGAGGTGCTCTACACCCGGCCCGCTATTGGCACCTTCGTGCTGGTGGCCGGCGACCGCGACTACATCCCAGTGTTGCAGCACCTGCGCCGCCAGGCCCGGCAGGTAAAAGTGGTGGGCTTCCGCGAAAGCGTATCGGGCGACCTGCTGCAGATGCTGGGCCAGGAGCACTTTATCGATGCCCGTGCCCTGCTGCCCGCCGAGCGCCTGCAGGCCCTCGAAGACCACCGCGCCGCCCGCCTGCGCCAAGGCGAAGACATGCGCCGCCTGCGCGAGCAAGGGCTAGCCGGTGTGCAGTCGGCCGCCGCCCGGCAGGCCACCCACGATGCTGCTAGCCTGCCCGCCGCGGCCCTGGTTGATGGCGAGGCTACCTCCCCAGCACCGGCGCCAGCGCGGCCGGTAGTAGCGGCCCGCCCTGCCAGTATGCTCGAGCAATTGCTGGAGCCGCCAGCCACGTTTGCGCCCATCCGCCGCGTCACGCGCACCGACGAGCGCCGCGTGCTGGAGTACTTGTTGGTGCAGGTGCAAAAATTTGGTAGTCAGCAGGCTACGCCCGAAATCTGGGCTAGCCCCTTCCTGCGCCGCCTCACCGATGTGCTGCCCGAGCTGCCCGACTGGGAGCGCCGCCAGCTCCTCAACCAGCTGCGCGATGCCGGGGCCGTGCGCCTCGAAAAGCGCGAGGGCGAGCCGCACCCCTTCTCGGTTATCCTCGTCAACTACCAGCACCCCGACGTGCGCGAGCTCAACCCCGGTCCCGCCGAGGAGAAATAGGCGGGCTAGCCGGCCACAAAAAAAGGGAGCGTAATGGCGCTCCCTTTTTTTGTGGGTTCGATGTTGGGGGCTAGTTGCTGCCGCCAGCAGGTGCGGGGGCAGTAGCTTTGGTGCCCAGCAGGCAGATGGTGGGCTTGGGGTCGCATTTCTTGTCGCGCTCGAAGCACGAGGTGAGCGCGAAGCTCGTGAGCAGGGCTAGCAGCGGCAGGCGCAGGTAAGTAAAGGCTTTTGGCATGAGGAAAGGAGGTAAAGGGTACTGGTGAGGCTAGTAGCACGAGCCCGACCCGCGGGATAGGGTTGCAACTGCGCCAAAAGGTACTCGCTTTTTACTAACTCCCAACGCGCTCAGGCTATTGAGCTATTTCAAATAAGGGCAAGCGCTGCAGGCCGGCGTACTTGCCACCCATTTTATTCAGCTCCTCGCCGTGCACTTGCAGGTAATTGTTGTAAGCTTTGGCGGCGGCATCGTAGTGGGCGCGGTAGCCCACCACGCTGGCATCGGCCCGTTGAATGGCCTCTACGTAGTCGCGCACGCGCTCGGAGGGGGCATTGCCGTCGGGCGCGGCCAGGGGCAGCACTATTTTCAGCACCGAGTCCTGGGCCGTGTCGTAGCGGTCGATAAGGGCCGACGAGGCCATGCTGGCCCGGTCGTAGCGCTGCTTGGCGAGGCGGGCGCGGGCCGCGCGCAGGCCTTCGAGCTGGGCCTGGTTGGCATCGGGATACTTGCTGAGGTCTTGCAGCAGCTCGCGCAGGTCAGCATTTTTTTTGTCGTCGCTGGCTAGCATCCGCTGCCAGTTCACATCGGCCGAATCGCGCAAAATATCAAATTGAGCGCGCACGGCGGCCGGCGAGGCCGGACTTTCGGTGGCAGTGACGGTGCTTTTGGCGGTGTCGGGCTTGCACATGGGCAGCACCGCGAGCACGAGCAGGCTAGCGAAGAGAAGTGATTTCATGAAAACCAAACGGCAAACCCGGCGGTAGTAAAGCCCCGCCGCGGTGCCCAAATTTACGGCCGCGCCGGTGGCCCGCTAGGGTCCGTACCTTTGCAACCCGGGTTTTTTGCTCGTTTCCCTCGATTTTTTATGGCTGATTTAACGCCCCTTTCCCAACTCGGCGAGTTTGGCCTCATTCGCCGCTTGCAGCGCGACCTCACCCTCACCCAGCCCAGCACCATCTTGGGCATCGGCGACGACGCCGCCATCCTGGCCCCGCCGGCCGGGCAGGAAGTCGTGGTTTCGACCGATATGCTGGTCGAAGGCGTGCACTTTGACCTGTCGTTTTCGCCCCTGCGCCACCTTGGCTACAAAGCCGTGGCCGTGAACGTGTCGGACGTGGCCGCCATGATGGCCACGCCCACCCAGGTAGTGGTGGCCCTGAGCTTGCCCAGCCGCTTCACCGTGGAAGCAGTAGAAGAATTGTACGCCGGCGTGCGCCTGGCCTGCGAGGCCTACGGCGTGGACCTGGTGGGCGGCGACACCACCGGCAGCCGCGGCGGCCTGGTTATCAGTGTCACGGCGCTCGGGCTGGCCGAAGCCGGCCGGGCCGTGCGCCGCTCGGGCGGCCGGCCCACCGATATCTTGTGCGTCACCGGCGACCTCGGCGGCGCCTACCTGGGCCTGCAAGTGCTGGAGCGCGAAAAGCAAGCCTTCCTGGCCGACCCCGAAACCCAGCCCGAGCTCGACAACTACAACTACATAGTGCAGCGCCAGCTCAAGCCCGAGGCGCGCCTCGACGTGGTGCACGAGCTGCGCGAGCTCGGCGTGCACCCCACCGCCATGATTGACATCTCGGACGGGCTAGCCTCCGAAGTGCTGCACCTGTGCGCCGCCAGCGGCACCGGCGCCCGCGTCTTCAGCGAGTACCTGCCCCTAGCCAATCCCACGCTCGAAGCGGCGGCCGAGTTCAACCTCGACCCCATCATGGCCGCCCTCAACGGCGGCGAGGATTACGAATTGCTGTTCGCTATCCCGGTCACCGACCACGCCAAGATTAAAAACCATCCCGACATCACCGTTATCGGCCACCTCACCGAGCAGAATGACGCAGTGAATTTAATTACCAAAGGCGGCCAGGCCGTGCCGCTGCGCGCTCAAGGCTTCAACCACTTCCATTCGTAGATAAGCAGCAAAAACGTCTGTCATGCTGAACGCAGTGAAGCATCTCTATCGCACCGTTGGACGAATCCGGACGGTGCGGTAGAGATGCTTCACTGCGTTCAGCATGACAGACGTTTTTAGTAGTCTTTACTAATCCTCCGGATAGGGGATGTACACGAAATTCGTGAATTCCTCATCGACCACGAAGAGACAGCAGAATTCGTCGGGGTCTTTCCAGGTTGCCTGAAAATCTTCGATTTTCTCGGGGTCCACGATGCCTTGCTGAGCTAGTATTTCGAGGTAGCTGGCGAAGACGTGCCACTGCAAATCCAGCTCGTCGCCGTTGATGAGCAAGCTGCCGAGCTGCACCATCTGGCGGGCAAACACGAACACCGGGTACTGCGAAATCTCGCGCTTGCGGATTTGGTAAGACGCTTCCTTAATCGTGTCGGAGGCGGTGGCAAAATCCTTGGTAATCGTGCCAAGGTATTTGCCGTTTAGCTCGGGGTCGTTGAAGTAATCCATACTTGTAAATTATTCCGTTGCGCTTAGTATAAGGTTTTCCTGTGCGTCCACGATTCTAAGTCCTGTATTCAACTTATACCTAGCACTATCTTTGTCGATTGCTATGTACCTGATGTAGCGATAGTCGTTATTTTCATTGCAGTAAATGAAGTTATAAACGTAAACTCCATTTCTTGAAAAAATAGCGTCTATGTGATTCTTTATCAAAAATTTACTCAACCTACTTATTTTGTTTTTCTGCTTTATAGATAAGTCGCAGAAGTCTTTTAAAATAAATGTACTGTCCTTGCTTCTGTCTTTGACAAGTGGGCTACCCTGAGTAAGAATTACATCATAATAAGCGTTGCATTTAGCGTTGCTAGCCATTAAAATGCTATCAAATGCCAGTATATTCTTTTGTACACTTGCGAAGGAATCAACAAATTCAAGCTTATGACATTGATAACCCGTGCAAGAATTAAAAAATATTGCCGAAGCAAATGACAAAATGCAAATGAGCTTTTTCATTACTTCAACTCCAGCAGCACCACGTTCTCCACGTGGTGCGTGTGCGGAAACATATCCACCGGCTGCACGCGAGTCACTTTGTACACCTCGTCGAGTAGCTCCAGGTCGCGGGCCTGGGTGGCGGGGTTGCAGCTGATGTAGACGACGCGGGGCGTGCGCAGCTCCACGAGGCGCTTCACCACGTCTTCGTGCATGCCGGCGCGGGGCGGGTCGGTGATGATAACGTCGGGGTGGCCGTGGTGGCTGGTGAAGGCCTCGGTGAGCATGTCCTTCATGTCGCCGGCGAAGAACTCGGTGTTCGTCACGCCGTTGATTTCCGAGTTCACGCGGGCATCGAGCACGGCTTGCTCCACGTACTCCACGCCGATGACCCTAGCGGCCTGGCGGGCCACGAAATTGGCGATGGTGCCGGCCCCCGTGTAGAGGTCGTAGACGAGGTCGGTGGGCTTGATTTCGGCAAACTCGCGGGCTACTTTGTAGAGGTTGTAGGCGCCGGCCGAGTTGGTTTGGTAAAACGACTTGGGGGCGATGCGGAAGCGCAGCCCTTCCATGTCTTCCTCGATATAGGGCTTGCCTTGGTAGCATACCACTTCGAGGTCGTGGAAGGTTTCGTTGCCCTTGTTGTTGAGCACGTAGTTGAGCGACGTAATTGCAGGGAACTTGGCATACACCGCGTCGAGCAGCGGCCGCAGCGCCTCATCGTCGTGGTAGCACTGGAGGATTACCATCGTCTCGCCGGTGCTTTCGGCGGTGCGGATGATGAGGTTGCGCAGCAAGCCGGTTTGCTTCACCATATCGCCGAAGGCTAGCCGGTGCTGGCGGGCGTAGTCGCGGATGAAAATCCGGATTTCGTTGCTCGGCTCGGGCTGGAGCCAGCAGTGCTCCACGTCCAGAATCTTATCGAAGCGGCCGGGCGTGTGGAAGCCCAGCACGCGGCGGTCGTAGTGGGCGTTCTCGTCCTTAATCTGGGTTTCGGTGAGCCAGCCGTTGCCGCTGAACGTGTATTCGAGCTTGTTGCGGTAATAGGTGCGCTCGGGCGAGGGCAGAATCTGCCGCACCTCGGGCAAGGCCACCTTGCCGATGCGCGTGAGCTGGTCCTCGACCTGCTGCTGCTTGTAGCTGAGCTGGGCGTCGTAGCTGATGTGCTGCCACTTGCAGCCGCCGCAGGTGCCAAAATGCTGGCAAAATGGCTCGGTGCGCAGCGCCGAGCGCTTGTGGTAATGAATGGGCGCGGCCTCCATAAACCGCTTGTGCGCCTTGGTAATACGCAAGTCCACGACGTCGCCAGGGGCCACCTGGCCCACAAACACGACGAGGTTCTCGATGCGAACCAGGCATTTACCCTCCGCCACCATGTCTTGAATTTCGACATTGCGGAGGGCTTCGGGCGGGATAGAATTAGCGAGTTTGGTGGCTTTGCTAGGCATAAACTTTTTGCGGTAAGGGGCGCAAAGTTACGGCTGGCCGTAGCGTGGGCTCTGCGAGCCCGCGAATGTTGGGAACTGCTGAGGCCTGTAAACCTCACCTCCGAACCCCTTTCCAATAAAGAGGAGAACTAGCCCGCATAATATGCCGCTTGCAATGCAGGGCGTGTCGCAGTGAGTTTTGGCTAGTAGTCTACTTGAATACAACCGGTTTGGTGCGTAGTAGGGCTAGCCCCAGCCCATACACCGCACCCACGCTTAGCAGTAGCTGCCCGAGGCCCGCCCAAGCCGCGCCCGTATCAGCAGGGCTAGTGAAAGAGTGGGTGGGCAAGCGGGCATAGTCGGCGTGGGTGAAGGGGCTTTTCTGAAATAGGAAAGGATAATAAAACGCCCGTAGCGCATCGTGGTAGCGGGTAGCGCTTTGCTGAAAAGCTAAGTGGGCGGGCAGGTCGGTGCCGGCCAGGGCGTTGAAGCTGAGCTGGGTGCTGAGCGCCGGCGACAGCCAGGCCAGCCGCTGAGCCAGGGCGTGGCGTTGCGCCTGGCCATCGGCATAGGCCTTGGCCAGTGGCGCGGCCGACTGGTCGCCCAAGTACTGAAAGGCGTAGTACCAGCGCCACACAAAGCGCTCGCGGATGCTCGCCGTATCGCGGTATTGCGGGTAACGGGCAAAAAACTGCCGCATGGTCTCGTCCTTGGGCCGGTCCCAGCCCCCGTGAATGGCCTCGCGCTGCTGGATGGTGAGCGCCAGGCCCTGCGGCACCGGCCGGGCGGTGGCCACGTACACGCTCAAGAGACTGGGCACCAGCACCACCAGCGTGAGCCACGCGCCCAGCAGGGCCACCGCATTGAAGGACGAGCTGCGCTGCCCGACCGTAACCAGCACCACCACCCCAAACCAAAACAGGCAATACAGCCCGCCCAGCGCCAGCCACAGCCCCACGCGGCCATCGAGCGGCACCTGCGCCCACGCTAGCCCCACCGCCGACAGCAACGCCCCCAGCCCCAGCCCCACCGCCAGCCGAAACGCCAGCTTGGCCGCTACCAGCTGCGTAGCGCTGATGGGCTGGGCCAGCAGCAGCGGCAAAATGCCCTGCTCGCGCTCGCCCGACAGTAGGTTGAAGCTCAAGGCAATAATCAGCAGCGGAAACAAATACACCAGCACAAAAGCCAGGTCGAAGTTGCCGCCAAGCGCCTTGGCAGGGTTCACGTTTTCGGAGGCGTAGAGCTGGCCCTGCAACCCTAGCAGGCGCAGCTTGAGGTAATAGGGGTTCACATCGCGCTGGCCCAGCGCTAGGCCCGCCCAGGCCGTGGGGTGATGCACGGCATAGTTCTGGTGGTAGTAGCCAATTTCGCCGGCATCGGCGGGGCCGGGAAATTTTGCCTGTAATTCGGTTACCTGGTGGCGGAATAGGGCAGGCAGCTCGGCCAGGTGCCGGCGCTGCCGAGCCACCTCGGCGGTGCCGTAATAAATGCCATACAGCCCGGCCGCCAGCAGCAGACCCGTGAGCAAGAGCAGGCCCCGCGCAGCTTTAAAGTGCAGGTACTCGTAGTAAAAAAGCAGGCGGAAAATGCGCATGGCGTCAAACAATAGCGTGGCTGGCTAGCCCCTCAACCAGGGCCTCTAAGCAATTTTGAAGTCGCTGGGATGTAGCGCGGACTTTTGGTTCGCGCGTCATTTTATTCATTACTAGCGGACTAAAAGTCCGCGCTACATCTCAGTGGCTCCGAAGCCACCGCAAGCAGAAAAGGACAAATGCACGCAGGCAATGACTGAAAAACCAGCTAGGCGGTCGGGCTGCGGTCTACCACGCGCAGCCCTAGCCAGCACAGGCCCAGCGCCCAGGCCAGCAGTGCCAGCGCAGGCCAGGCTAGGTACCCCAGCGCCCAGCCCAGCGGTGGCGCCTGATAAGTGAAAACCGGAATGGCCTGCCACGTAGCCGCGTCGAGGCGGCGCTCCTTGTCGCCGTAGCCCATGCGGGCCTGCAGGCCGTTGAGGTGCTGCACGAGGCGGTAGCGGTAAGCCTCGGCCGCTTGCTGGAAGTGCACGTAATGCGCGAAGTCGGACCCCGCTAGCCCCATCGACAGCGGCCGAATGGTCTGGTACGGATTGAGCAGGCTAGCCCAGGTAGAGAGCGCATTCTGGCGCTCGTAGGTGCGGGTGAGGTCGGCAAAGTGCTGCTGGTAGACCCGGCTCGAATACGCCTCGCCCGCGGCCATCACCAAGCCATTGACGCTCACGGGCAGCTGCTTTTCTGACGCGACGCCGTACTTTTGGAGTAAGCCCGCTTTGAGGGTCGCCACCCGCTGGTCTTGCGGGTCGTGGCCATTGATGCCGTGCTGAGCTTCCTCGTGCACGGCGGCATCGAGCTGGGCCTTGGTGATGGCGGGGAACAGGCCCGCGCCCAGGTTAGCGGTGGCTTTGGGCAGAATGAGGCAGCCCAGCATCCAGCACCCTAGCAGCGTCACGAGCGCCGCCCGCGACTGGCTAGCCCGCGCCGACACCACCACCGCACCCACGATAATGACGAAGAAATACCCCGCGTAGCCCAGCCCAAACAGGGCCAGCCGCGCCCAGCGGTCGGGGCCGCCGGTCGTGGCCTCACCGCTCAGCAGCAGCGCGCTGGCTAGGCCCAGGGCCGGCGCCACCACCAGGGCTGCGGCCCAACTATAGCCAGCTATTTTGTCCCAGGCCACTTGTCGCAGCGTGATGCCCTGGCTCAGCAGCAGGCGCAGGGTGCCCGCCTCGCGCTCCTCGGTGAAGGCCCCGAAGCACAAGAAAATAAGCAGCAGCGGCACCAATGTTTGCAGCACAAAAGCCACCGTCAGTTCGCCAAAGCGAATGAGCGAGCCCGCCTGCTGGGCGGGGCTGAAATTGACGCTGTTTTGCTGGTGCGCCTCCAAATACACCACTGCCCCGGTGAAGGAGTCGAGGCCGTTGTCCAAAAAACTAAGCGCCGCCCGCGGACGGAAGGCAAACGTGCCGTAGTGCGCCACGCGGTGCGGGTGCCGGCCCGGCTGGTGACGAAACTGCTCATTTACTGTTTCTTGAGCCACGGCGCGCTCGGCCTGCAAGGCGGCGTAGCCACGCCGGCCCACTAGGGTAGCGGCCAGCAGCAGGGCCAGCACCAGCGCGCTCAGCACCGCAAAACGGCGGTCGCGCAGGGTGCTGAGAAACTCTTTGTAGGCAATGCTGCTAACCATGAGCTTCCTGCATATGCGTGAGGTAAAGCTGCTCCAACTCGTTGGCGTTGAGGGCGGCAGTGGGGCGCACGTCTACCAGCTCGCCCTCGCGCATAATGCCCACGCGGGTGCCCACTTCCCTGGCCCGAAAAATGTCGTGGGTAGCCATAAATACGGCCGTGCCCTGGCCGCTGAGCTGGTGCAGCAGCTCCGAAAACTCGTTGCTAGCCTTGGGGTCGAGGCCCGAGGTGGGCTCGTCGAGTAGCAGCACTTTGGCCCGCTTGGCCACGGCGCTGGCGATGCCCACCTTCTGCCGCATGCCTTTCGAGTAGGTGCTCACGCGCCGGCTAGCCGCCTCGGGCGGCAGCCCGGCCTGGGTGAGGTAGGCGCGCAGTTCCTCCTCGCGGTACTTAAAACCGGCCAGGCTGCTGAGCAGCGCCAGGTTTTCGAGCCCCGTGAGGTGGGGGTAGAGCAGCACGTTTTCGGGGATGTAGGCCAGATGCTTTTTGATTTCGAGCGGGTGGCGGGCTACCTCCAGCCCATTGAGATAAGCCGCTCCCGCCGTGGGCGCGATGAAGCCCAGAAACAGGTTGATGGTCGTGGACTTGCCGGCTCCGTTCTGCCCCAGCAGGCAAAACACCTCGCCGGGGCCTAGCTGCAGGTTGAGGCCGCGCAGGGCCAGCTTGCCGGGGTATTCCTTGCGCAAGGCGCGCGCTTCGAGGATGGGGGCCATAGGAGTAAATAGTAAGACAAGGTGCTGATTTAGAAGGAGTACCCTAGCGTGGCCATGTAATTGCGCGGCGCGCCGGGGCTGGCCCGGAAGTAGTCGTAGCCGCCCACGAAGTAGTATTTGTCAAACAGGTTGTTGACGTTGACGTGGAAATTGAAGCGGTTCACGGTGTAGAACAGCGCCACGTCGGCCACCGCGTAGCCGGGCCAGTAGGCCCATTCGTCGGGGCCGCCGCTTAGGGGCGCCACCTGGTTTTCGAAGCGGCGGCGGGCCACGAAGTTGCCGCCCACGGCTAGGCCCAGGCCGCGCAGGGCGGGCATGAGGAAGGTGTACTTGGCCCAGAGGCCGCCCGAGTTTTGGGGCGCGTTGGCGAGGGGCTGGCCTTTCTCGGCGGCTAGGTCGGCCTCGGTTACCTCGGTGTGGTTGAAGGCGTAGTTGGCGTTCAGGCTGAAATTGGGCAGGATATTACCCGTCAACTCGACTTCCACGCCGCGCGAGCGGGCCTGGTTTTGGCGGTAGATGGCCGCCCCGGCGGCCGTGAGCGAGCCGGTGTTCACAAGCTGGTTGCGGCGCTCTATCTGGTAGGCGGCCACGGTGGCAAACAGCGCCTTGTCGAAAAACTCGCCCTTCAAACCGGTTTCGAGCTGGTAGCTGGTTTCGGGGCTGAACGCCTCGCTGCGCCCGTAGCGCTCGGGAAAGCGAATAAGCTCGGGCCGCAGCGGCCGGAAACCCGCGCTGTAGCTAGCAAAGTAATTCAGGTTTTCGCGCAGCGCGTAGGTGAGCCCGGCGCGGGGCAAAAACTTGGTTTGCGGCACGCTGGTGAGGCCGTCGCCGTAGTCGCGCTCGTCGGCAAACAGCTCGTAGCGAGCCCCTAGCAGCAGGCCCAGGCGCGGCGTTACCTCAACTTGGTCCTGCACATAGAGGCCCGTGGTGTGGTAAATCGAGTTGATATAGTCGATAAAAAACTGCGGCGTGGGGCGGCGCACGTACGTCGTGGGGTCCTGAATCTCGTAGCTCGGCTTGTTCAAATCGACTTGTAGCGGTGCCACGCGCTGGCTCACTACGCCGCCCGCCACGCTGGTCACCACCCGCTGGCGGGCCTCAAACAGGGCGCTTTCCTTGTCGGTGTTGAAGCGGATGTAATCGGCCCCGACCACCACCTTGTGGGCTAGCGCACCGGTGCTGCGGTTCAGCACAAAGTAGGCCGACAGGTTCTTGGTGTATTCCTCGGCGCGGCGGTCGAAGTAGCGCAAATTCATGATGGAATTGCGCGGCTTGCTCGCGTCCGAGTTGTCGTAGCTGTTGAGGGTGCGGTGCTCGCTCAGGGCTTCATTATAAGTGAAATCCAGATAAGAAGCATTGAACGACAGCCAGTTATTGAATTTATGATTCAGCGAGGCGTTGAAATAATACGTAGTGGTGCGCAGGTAGTCGCTAGGCTGGCTGAGCGTGAACGAGCGCGGCACGCCGTACAGGTCGTTGCTCTTGATGGGCAGGCCGCGGTCGAGGTAGCCGTCCACGTGCGTGTACACCAGCTCGGCGTTGAGCGTCGTCTTATCCGTCACCAAAAAGGTTACTGTGGGGGCTAGCATCAGCGATTTCGAGTCGTTCACATCGCGAAACGAGTTGGTTTTCTCGTAGCCCGCATTCACGCGGTAGAGCACGTTTTGCCGGTCATTCAGTGGCCCCGTAAAGTCGGCCGTGGCCCGCAGGGTGTTGAAGCTGCCAGTCGAAAACGAGACAGCCTTGCGTGCATCGGCCAGCGGCTTTTTGGTCACCATATTGATAGTGCCGCCGGGGTTAATGTCGCCAAACAGCGCCGCGCCCGGCCCTTTCAGCACCTCCACGCGCTCCAGATTTACGGTTAGCGGGGCCTGCACAAAGGCGTTGCCGTAGCTGAAACCCGACCGCAGCCCATTGAGCAGCCGAAACCCGCTCTCGTAGCCGTTGCGAAAGCCGCGAATCGTAAAATCGTCGTAGTGAGAATATTGGGCCACGCCCGCCACGTTCTTCACCACGTCGGTGAGGCGGTAGGCCTGGCGGTCCTCCATCAGCTCCTTGGTCACGGCCGAGATGGACTGTGGCACGTCGATGAGGTCGGTCGAGGTGCGCGTGCCCACAAAGCTGTAGCCGCTTTTGTAGGTGGTTTCGCGGCGGCCCAGCACCTCTACTTCCTGAATGGCATTGGTGCTGGCAGTCAGCTTAAAATCGACGGTGGCGCTAGCCTGCTCGGCACCGAGGCGGATGCTCTGGCGACCCTCGGCGTGGCCCAGGCTGCGCGTGATGAGCGTGTGCTCGCCCAGCGGCAGCTTGTCGAGCACAAAGCGCCCGCTAGCATCGGTGAGGGTAGCAAAGCGGCCCGACGCGTCTACCACCGACACGCCCTCCAGGCCCTGGCCCTCGGGCCCCGTTACGCGGCCGCTAGCCCTCCCCAGGCTTTGAGCCAGCGCCGAGGAAGAAAGCAAAAGCAGGCAAAAAAGCAGCAGGCGCGGCATTGGTAAAACGAGGAAAGGGAGGGTAGGCATAGCTTTGCAACTTTGTAGCGCTTAGTTGGCTTTTGCGCGGCTGCCAAGCAATTTTGTGGCGTGGCGCAAACCGCTCAACTAGGTTGACTTGATAAGTAGAGGCCCGCAAAGGTATCCAAAAATGAGTTTTTAATGAAACATAGTTGCAAAAATAACCGAACGCTTAGCGTGCTTATGGCGCTAGTAAATGAATCAAAGTTGCATTTAAGGCCTTCTGGCTAACCGTAGCTGCCTAGAGCAAGTCGCTAAAAAAGCCCCACCGCTAGCCTGGGTTTGCCAGGGTAGCGGTGGGGCAAGGGGTATAATGTGATGGAAGGGCGAGCGGCGTAGTACTGCGCCTAGTTCCGTTAAAATTGGAAGTAGATAAACGGGTGGATATCGGCCGACTTCACTTGAATAACCAGCCAGATAACCACCGTCACGACTACCGCCTGGGTCAGCACCGAGCGGCGGGCTAGCACCCCTTCGAGCTGAAAGGTGAAGCTATCGGGCAGGGCGTGCAGCAGGTAGCCCAGCGCCACCAGGGCAAACACCGGGCGGAACGAGCCCACCACGGCAGGCAGCAAATCGGGCCGCAGGTTGTGGACGATTTGGTGGATGACCTGGCTAGCCACCTCGAAGGTGCCGGCGCGGAAAAATATCCAGCAAAAGCACACGAAGTGGAAGGTGATGACCCAGCCCACCGCCTTTAGCAGCCAGTTGTTGCCGGGCTTGAAGACTTGCTTGAAGAGCTTATCCACGGCCAGCGCGGCGCCGTGCAGGGCGCCCCACAGCACGAAGGTGAGCGACGCGCCGTGCCACAGGCCGCCGAGCAACATGGTCAAAAACAAGTTGATATACTGCCGCACCACGCCCTTGCGATTGCCACCGAGCGGAATGTAGAGGTAGTCGCGCAGCCAGCTGGAGAGCGAAATGTGCCAGCGCCGCCAAAACTCGGTGATGCTGGTGCTCTGGTAGGGCGACAAGAAATTGGTGGGCAGGCGGTAGCCCAGCAGCAGCGCAATGCCGATGGCCATGTCGGAATAACCCGAAAAATCGCAGTAAATCTGGAGGGCGTAGCCGTACACACCCAGCAGGTTTTCGATGCCGCTATAAAGGCCAGGATTGTCGAAAATGCGGTCGACGTAGTTGAGGCTGATGTAGTCGGAGATGATGGCTTTTTTGAACAAGCCCGCCGCAATGAGCACCACCGCCCGGCCCATGTCGGCGGGCGAGAGGAAAGGCTCTTTCGAGATTTGCGGAATGAAGTCGGACGCCCGTACGATGGGCCCGGCCACGAGCTGCGGAAAAAAAGACACGAAAAAGGCAAAGTCCCAGATGCTGCGCAGCGGCTTAATCTGGCCCCGGTACACGTCGATGGTGTAGCTCAGCGTTTGGAAGGTGTAGAACGAGATGCCCACCGGCAGCAGCACGTGCAGCACCGGCACCGGCTGCCCCGTTAGGGCCTGCCAGCCGCTGAGAAAGAAGTTGGTGTATTTGAAGTAAAACAGCATGCCCAGGTTCACCAACAGGCTGAGCGTGAGCAGCAGCTTGCGCCGGGCGGGGCTAGCCGAGTCGGCAATCCAAAGGGCAAAGTGGTACTCGACGATGGTCGAAAAAACCAGCAGCAGAAAGTACAGTCCGCTCGACTTGTAGTAGAAAAACAGCGAGAATGCCGTGACGTAGAGCAGGCGCGCCCGGTGCTGGCGGCGCAGCAGCTCATAGCCCCCCAAAAAGCCCAGGAAGAGCAGCAAAAAGAAACCCGTATTGAAGATGAGCGGCACGCCGGGGTGGTACACAAACTGGCTGGCCAGCCGCTTGAGGTCGAGGCCAAGGCTAGCGGAGAGGGAACGCAGCAAATCCATCCTGGAGAGCGAGGTAAAGCAAAAGGCCCTGCACGTCGTAGCCTTTGTTGGTGAAGTGAACTAAGTCGGTGCCGGCCAGTCCGTGGGCTTGCCAGGCGCGCATGCTGCCGTAGCCGCCCTGCACGGCCGCAAAGTCCCAGTAGGCGAGGTCGTGGGCCTGGGCGTAGGCGCGCAGCACGGTGCGCAGGCGGGCCAGGTCGGGGTTGCGGTAGCGGCGGCGGCGGTACGAGTCGGCGGGCGCCGTGAGCAGCACATCGGCCTGGGGGCAGCGGCGGCGCAGGCGGCTCACCAGCGTATCGAGCTGCCGCTGAAAGGCAGTGGGGTCGAAGCCCGGCTCGTAGGCATCGTTGGTGCCGAGCGAGATGATGAGCAAATCGGGAGCTAGCGCGGGCAGTTGCTCGAAGAAGAGCGGTGCGCGGTTGTAGTGGCGCACGGCCGCGCCATTGACCCCGATGGTGTGGTACACCACGCCCGGCTGGCCATTATCGAGCAGCAGGCCGTAGAGCTGGGCGCTGGTCTGGCGCAGCGAGGTGCGGGTGGCACGCAGCGCCACAAAGTCGCGTAGCGAGTCGAGGACCACGGTAGGGGCAAAGCCGGCCGTGCTCCCCGCTAGGGTGCCCAGCAGGCGGCCTTGTGCCGAGCGCACCTGCCAGTCGAAGGCTGCGGGGCCGGGCTGGCGCAGCAGTGTGAGCTTGCTGAACGTATAATTGGGCCGGCGTAGGGCCGGAATACGCAGCGTGAAAGCCGCCCCCGAGTCGGCGGTGGCCAGCACGAAGCCGGCCAGGCCCACGGGCAGCAGGCTATCGGGCTTGGCTAGCACGCGGCGCACCCGCCACTGCCCGGCCGTGGCGGCGGTGCGAAAGCTGGACGAGCCATCGGCCCGCGCCACCCGAAAGGGGAAGGCCAGGCCCCGGCCGGCGTTGCCGTAGGTGCGCTGCAGCTCCTGCCGCACCCGCCCCGAAAAGATGTCGGCTTGCAGGTGCGAGTCGCCGAGGTGCACCACGCGCACGCGCCCGCCGAGGCTGGCGGGGTAGCGGGGCAACTGCCGCAGCCGCTGATAAAAACGCGGCAGGCCGATGGCAGCATTCTCGATGTGGTTGGCCGAGGTCACCAGAAAGGGATAAGCAGCCTGCAGGCTGTCGAGCGGCCCGCCCACCTGCGCCCGCGCCGGGCTAGCCAGCAAGGCTAGCAGCAGGGGTAGGAGGAATAGCAGGCGCAGGCGCAGCATGAATTGGAGGAGAATTGACAGTGAAACTGTTTTGGAAGTAGCCCTAGGCTAAAGGTTGGCTGAGTCAGGCCGGCTAGCCGGCCGCGAGGTAATGCTGTCGGGACGGGCGACCCTAGCGGCGGGCCGGGCCGGGCGGTTGTATTCGCCCATGAGGAAGCCGTAGAGCAGGCCGGCGATACGCTGCCCGCCCCGGCTGTTGAGGTGCGTGTAGTCGTGGTTGGCGAGCGGCGGCGACTGCTCGACCCAGCTTTTCATGGAGTTTTCGCCGCCCATCGCCTCGAATAAATTCCAGAAGGCGGCGTGGTTGCGCTGGGCCAGCCGTTGCTGGGCGGCCAGCAGCAGCGGCACGCTAGGGTCGGTGACGAACTCGCCGTCGAGGCGCGTGCTCTTGTCGCTCATGCCGATGATGAGGATGCTGGCCCGCGGAAACGCGCGCTGCATGCGGTCGACCACCCGCGTCATGGCCCGCTCGTAAAACACGTAATCTTTGTTGCGGGCATCGGCCACGTTCACGCCGTAGTGCAGGATAATGAGCCGGTAGTCAAGCAATTGGCCGAAGGCTGCGAGCTGCGCGTAGGGAATCTTGGTGAGCGACATGCCGCTGTTGCCCCGGAAGGAAAAGTTATCGAGCACCACGCCCTGCGGGCTCTCGAAGCTGACGCCGTATACCGGGCGCGGGCCGTGGGTGGCGAAGGCCAGCCGCATGGTGCGGGCCGGGGTGCCGGGCTTCAGCAGCAGCTCGTTTACGGGGGCGGTGCCGGCCAGGGGGTGGGGCACGCGGTGGCCGTCGGTGGTGGCCAGCACTTGGTCGCGCTGCGCGCCGGGGCCGTAAAACAGCCGCGCTTCGGCAAAGCGCCGGGTGCCCGCAAAGCGCTGGCCCGCCCGGTATTGCACCCAGCTCGTGTCGGCCACGATGCCCGTGCTGTCGGCATTCGATACCTCGCGGGGCGCAAAAGCGTGGCCCGAGATGCCCAGCGGGTAGCTAGCCAGGCGGCGGCGGTCGGAGAGCAGGTTGTACTCGTACCAGTCGGGCGAAAACGTTTCGTGAATGGTTTCGCGAAAGTCAGCCGTAATGGAGTTGACCGGCACAAAGCCCACGCCCGAGCCGCCAAACGCCGTTTGGAGCAGGTTGCGCAGGTCGCCGGTGAGCAGGTCACCCTCAATCATGGAGTCGCCAAAGTAGGCGATGCGCGTCTGGCTGCCCGTGGCCTTGGTTTGGCGCAGCGCGGCCAGAAAGCTGTCGAGGCCCGGCAGGTTGACCGGCGTGGGCGCCTTGGCTTTAATGCGGGCGGCGGCCTCGCGGGCCAGGGCCAGCGAGTCGGCGGCCAGGGCGGCGCGCAGGCCCGCCGTGTCGGCGGCCACCGGGCTGGCGGGGCCATTGGGTGGGGGCAGGGCTAGCCCGGCAGCGGCCAGCCCGGGGCGGCTGGCCGCCGGGTCTTTGCGCAGCACATCGGCCAGCAGGCGCACGGGGCGAAGCGCCACGCTGCCCACCGTGAGGCCCGGTTTGAGGAGAGAAAGCAGGCCGAGCAGGCCCACCGTGAGCAAAACCAGCAGAAAGGGGTTTTGCGAGCGCGACGAATTCATTCTGGGATAAATATCGGCCGTAAAGTTAGGCTTGTTCGCTCCCCGAATGCGCAGAAATAACCTCGTCGGGGCGGGCGGTTGGCGCCCGGGCGCCGCAAATTTGGTTGGCCCGGTAGCACTAGGGCCAACCTCGGCCGTAGGTTTGCGGAGTGGGGGCTAGCCCCCAGCTAACGACTTTTATTCTTTGCGCATGACAACTAGCGTAGTTCTGATTACGGGTGGCACCTCGGGCATTGGCCGGGCCTGCGCCCTCGAGTTTGGCCGGGCCGGCGCCAGCGTAGTTATCACGGGCCGCGACGCGGCCAAGCTGGCCGCCACCGCCGCCGAGCTCACGGCCGCCGGCATCACGCACCGCACTGTGCAGGGCGATGTGGGCGTGCTGGCCGATGCCAACCGCGCTGTGGCCGAAACTATCGCCGCCTTCGGTCGCCTCGACGTGCTCCTCAACAATGCCGGCCTCAGCATGCGGGCCAAGTTTGCCGATGTCGACGTGAAAGTGCTGGAGCAGCTCATGCAAACCAACTTCTTCGGCACGGTGTACGTCACCAAGGCCGCGCTGCCCTATCTGCTCGAAAGCAAGGGTACCATCGTGGGCATCAGCAGCATTGCGGGCTTTCGGGGGTTGCCGGGGCGCACGGGCTACTCGGCCTCCAAGTTTGCCATGAACGGCTTTCTCGAAGCCTTGCGCACCGAGCTGCTGCCCCAGGGCGTGAACGTGCTCACGGCCGCGCCCGGCTTCACAGCTTCCAATATCCGCCACACGGCGCTGCTCGCCAACGGCCAAACGCAGAACGAAACGCCCCGCGACGAGGGCAAAATGATGACCAGCGAGGAAGTGGCCCAGCACCTGCGCCAGGCGGTGGCCCAGCGCCAGCGCACGATGGTGCTCACCGGCGAGGGCAAACTAGTGGTTTTTTTAAATAAGTGGCTGCCAGGCCTGATGGACAAGATGGTACTCAACAAGTTTCGCAAAGAAGAAGGCGAATTGTAGCCTGCGGGGCTAGGGCCTCACCCGCGGTTCATGTTGTGCACCGGTCCTTTGCCGGTCCTGCTCGTTCATTTTGGGCGCGCGGGACCGGTTTTTTGCGTTTCCATTTTTCAGTTTAGATGAAGCAATTGTTATTTCCCGCCGTGCTTGGCACGGCATTTTTAGTGCCCGCGCTGGCCGTAGCTCAGGTTAACCCTTCGCCCAACCAGCAGCCCACCCAAACCCAGGCCGAGCAGGCTACCCAGCAGCCCCAGGCGCCGCCCGCCCCCAACTTCTTCCTCAAGGATGGCAAGCTGCCGCTGAACGCCGACGCCAGCCGCTACATCAAGTTTACGCTGCTCAACCAGGTGTGGCTGCGCTATAATGAGAGCAACCCCGGCACCACCGTGGGCGGCTACAACGTGCCCAATACCTACGATATCGGCATCCGGCGCTTTCGCATCCAGTTCTACGGCCAGCTCACCGACCGCGTATTTATCTACTCGCAAATCGGGCTCAACAACTTCAGCTACAACGCCGACCGCAAGAGCGGCGGCACGCCCGGGGCTAGCCAGAGTGGCACCGGCGGCTTCTTCCTGCACGATGCCGTGGTGGAGTACGCCATCGTGAAGAATAAGCTCTCCTTCGGCACCGGCCTCGGCGCCTGGAACGGGCTAGCCCGCTACGCCTTCTCCTCGGCCGGCACCATCATGGGCCTCGACCTGCCCACCCTGGAAGAAGCCACCAACGACGTGACCGACCAGTTTGGCCGCAAGCTCAGCGTGTACCTCAAGGGCAAGCTCGGCAAGCTCGACTACCGCGTGGCTATCTCTAACCCGCTGCTCTACCAGAAAGCGCCCGGCTTCGTGACCACGCCCGGCCCCAACGCCTCGTTTGCCCTCACGCCGCCCAAGCCGCAGTACCAGGGCTACTTCTCGTACCAGCTGAAGGACCAGGAAAGTAACCTCACGCCCTACAGTGCGGGCACGTACCTGGGCAAAAAGGCCGTGTTCAACATCGGCGCCGGCTTCGTGGTGCAGCCCGAGGCCGTGTGGTACACGCTGGGTAGCCCCACCAACGTGCAAACCAAGGTCATGCAGCAGTACGCCGTCGATGTGTTCTACGACGCTCCGCTGACCACCGCGCCCGACGCGGCTAGCCTCAGCTTCTACGCCGCCGCCATTCACTACGACTTCGGCCCCGGCTACATCCGCAGCGGCGCGCCCATGAACCCCGCCACCGGCACCTCCAACCCCAGCAGCAACAGCATCGGTGGCTTCGGCAATGCCTACCCCGAGTACGGCACCGGCAACTCGGTATACTCGCAGTTAGGGTATAAGTTTAAGGATAACCTGGTGGGCAGTACCACCTTTATGCCCTACGTGGCCTTCCAGCACTCGCGCTACGGCCGCCTGGCCGACGACGTGAATTTCTACGATGCGGGCGTCAACTGGCTTGTCTCGGGCCACACCTCCAAGTTCAGCCTCTCGTACCAGAACCGCCCGTACTTCACCACCAACGGCGCCGGCGAAAACGTGGTTGACTCGCGCCGCGGCGCCGTCATCCTGCAATACCAGGTGTATTTCAACTAGGCCCGCGTCGTGCTCCGCTAGCCTCTTATGCGGCAAAAAGCCCGTCTTGCGCAAGCAGGGCGGGCTTTTTCTCGGGGTCAGAATTTGGGTGAAAGCAGCTACTTACTCCACCACCAGGGCGTCGGTGGCGCGCACGTAGGCGATACGCTCCTGCCAGCGCACGCGCAGCCAGATGTCGGTGCGGCCCAGCACGGGCAGGCGGTCGCCAGGCGCGGCCGTGCTGAGCCAGGTAGCCCCGGCGCTGGGGCCGGCCATCAGGGCCGCCCCAGCCCGCGACACCACGCCCACCGGCCCGGGGCGCAGCAGCACCAGGTAGGCCCCCGCCGCCAGCAGGTAAGCCCCGTAGGCTAGCCAGGCGCCCGGCTTGGCGCGCTGGCGTCGCAGCAGCAGCACGATGCCCGCGCCCACTGCCCCGGTCAGCAGCACTTGCAGCCCCGGGTAGTAGTAGCGCTGGGCCTGCACCCGCAGCTCTTGCTGCCAGGTGCTGGGGTAGCCCACCAGCCGCTGGCGCTGGGCTAGAGCCACCAGCTGGCGCCAAGTGCCCAGGCGTGGCTGCCGGGCCTGCGCCAAATTTAAGTAAAGCAGCTCGGCCGGGTAGTGCCCGAGCTGATGCTGGGCGTAGGCCATGCGTAGCAGCAGGCGCGGCGAAACCTGCTGCTGCCGCCACACCTGCTGGCGGTAAAGCGGGGCCGCCGCCGCGTACTGGCCCCGGTCGAAAAGCGCATCGGCCTGGGCTAGCGGGCCCGAAGCTGGGCCGCTGCCCGAAAAATTTATTGGTTCGCAGGCCGTAGCCAACCCCCACAAAGGCAGCAGGATAAGCACGCGCCACCAGCCGGGCCAGCCGGCCGAAGCAGTTTCTTTTTGCATCGGTGTTGTCAGATTCAAAATGTCGCCGTACTTTTGCACCCACAAAAACGGTAACGCACCGTCGTTGTAACGCAAAGATATTGGTTCTGTAGCTCAGCTGGTAGAGCAGTACACTTTTAATGTACGGGTCCTGGGTTCGAATCCCAGCGGAGCCACCACATCCTTCTTAGCTGCCCGTTAAGAAGGATTTTTTATCGGGCAGTCAGCATTGGTTCTGTAGCTCAGCTGGTAGAGCAGTACACTTTTAATGTACGGGTCCTGGGTTCGAATCCCAGCGGAGCCACCAAAGCCCCCTTAGCCGCGTGCCAAGGGGGCTTTTTGTTGGTAATAATCACTGGTTTTTTCGGGGCAGGCTCTTTTCCCTCTTCAGAAGAAGCTGCTTGCGTCGGCAGCAGCCCGCGCCCGCGGACCAGCAACAGCGCCGGGGCAAAAAGCGGGCTTCCTTGTCCCTAAGAGGGAGTAGGATAAATCAAGCGCTATGTTCAGAAGCTGAGTTTCCAGCTGGCCGGCGGAGCATTAAATGACAGAAACGGACTTTAGTAATGGTCTCACTAGTAGGTGAGTTAGTTTCGGAATCGCGGCCCGCCACGCGCCGATACCTGCTCAGCCAGCCAAGGGAGCGCTCCACCACCCAGTACCGGGGCAGTACCACGAAGCCCCCGGTGCCGGGCAGCTTGCGGACCATTTTCACGCGTAGGCCCAGCGCCGCCGCGGCCGTCACAACGAGTGGTCCCCGGTGGCGGGCCTCAGCCCAATGCAACTGCAAATCGGGGGCGTACGCCTTGGCTTAAGCGAGTACGGGAGCCGCGCCCACCGGGGCCTGCACGCTGGCTGCACGAGTACGGCCAGCGGCAGGGTCCGCGTATTGGCCGCAATATAGCGCTTACGGCCAGCTACTTGCCTGCCCACATCGTAGCCGTGGCAGCCCCTTTTACCGCTCGTGCGCACCGATTGCGAGTCAATGGTGCCCGCCGTCCACACCTCAAACTGCTTGTAAACCGTGCGCCAGGGCGGCAAGTCATGCGGTAGCAGGTGCCAGGCGCTACCCGCTCGTAACTGGTAGAAGATGGCGTTGAGTAACTCGCGCTTGCTATGCAAAGGGGGCCGACCATAGCCACTGGTGCGCACATAGGATTCGGCCAATGACCATTCAATGTCCGTAAAATCAGTAGAATAAGTTAGGCGTGACACGCAGTGAAAGTACATAGCTCTTTTATTTCCCTATTCCCTCTAAGTACAAAAAGACCGTCATGCTGAACGCCGTGAAGCAGCTTAGTCGTCTCGTTAGCGTCATTCAACAGTTCAAGCAAGCTGCTTCACGGCGCTCAGCATGATGGTCTATTAAGGGTGCTGCGTACTCTTACTTGATGGTCTCTTCTGCCACTTATGAAAAACCCGCTACCCTTCCTCGCTGCGCTAGCCCTGCCGCTGGCTAGCCTCGCCCAAACCGTCCCGCGCCCGCTCAACCTCACCGACCTGGCCCGCCTGCGCGACGTAGCCGACCCCAATCTTTCGCCCGATGGCGCGTGGGTGGCCTACACCGTGACCCGCGTGGACACCACCACCGACAAGCGCGACGCCGACGTGTGGATGGCCCGCACCGACGGCTCCCAAAACCTGCGCCTCACCACCAACCCGGCCAGCGAAACCCGCCCGCGCTTCAGCCCCGACGGTAAGTACCTGAGCTTTATCTCGGGCCGCAACGAGGAAGACGGCGGCAATGCCCAGCTCTGGCTGCTGAACCGCGCCGGCGGCGAGGCCGAGAAAGTGACCAAGCTCAAGGGTAGCGTGTCGGACTACATCTGGAGCCCCGACGGCCAGCGCATTGCGCTCATCATCCGCGATGCCGACCCCGATTCGCTCACCGCCACCCAGAAGGCGAAGAAGAAAACCGCGCCGCCCATCGTCATCGACCGCTTCCAATTCAAAAAGGACGTCGATGGCTACCTGAACAACCAGCGCCAGCACCTCTACGTGTTCGACGTGACCACGCGCCGCCTCAGCAACCTCACGCCGGGCCAGTATGACGAGTACCTGCCCGCCTGGAGCCCCGACAGCAAGCAGCTCGTTTTCAGCAGCAAGCGCGGGCCCGACCCCGACCGCCACGACAACTACGACCTGTTTCTCATCGACGCGCAGCCCGGCGCCACCGCTAGGCCTCTGCTCGCCACCGACGTGCCCGAAAGCGCGCCCAACTACGGCAGCCGCCCGGCCTTCAGCCCCGATGGCCGCCGCATTGCCTTCGTGCAGGGCGGCCCCAAGGAGCAGCTTGTGTACGCCCTGCACCAGCTTATGGTGGTGGACGTGGCCGGCGGCCCCGCCCGCGCCCTCACCGCCGGCCTCGACCGCAACACCACCCAGCCCCAGTGGAGCGCCGATGGCAAAAGCGTCTATTTTCTGCTCGAAGACGACCGCGCCGAGTCGCTGATGCGCGTGCCGGCTAGCGGCGGCAAAATCGAGAAAGTGCTGGCCGGGCCGCGCCAGGTAGGCGACTTTGACCTGGCCACCAAGGGCACCACGGTGGTGCTCAGCAGCCAGCCGCAGCAGCCTACGGAAGTATTCGCGCTCGATAAAAAGGGTGGCCTGCTGCCCTTGTCCAAGCAGAATGATGCCTGGCTGAAAGGCGTGTCGCTAGGGTCGGTCGAGCCCATTCAGGCCAAGAGCAAAGACGGTACGCTCGTAAGTGGCTTCACCATCAAGCCGGTGGGCTACCAGGCGGGGCGCAAGTACCCGACTATTTTGCGGATTCACGGCGGGCCGGTGGCGCAGTTCGGCTACGGCTTTGCCTTTGAATGGCAATACTTTGCGGCCAATGGCTACGCCGTGGTGGTAGCCAACCCACGCGGCAGCTCGGGCCGGGGCCTCGAGTACAGCAAGGCCATCTACGCCGACTGGGGCAACAAAGACACCGACGACGTGCTGGCCGTGGTCGACTATGCGGTAGCCCAGGGCCTGGCCGACCCCGAGCGCCTCGGCGTGGGCGGCTGGAGCTACGGCGGCATCATGACCGACCAGGTCATTGCCCGCGACCAGCGCTTCAAAGCCGCCGTAAGCGGCGCCAGCATCGCCAACGTGCTCGCCGGCTACGGCACCGACCAATACATCCGCGACTACGAAACTGAGCTGGGCACGCCCTGGAAAAACCCCGACGTGTACATGCGCGTGTCGTACCCCTTCTACCACGCCGATAAAATCAAAACGCCCACGCTGTTCGTGTGCGGCGAGAAGGATTTCAACGTGCCCCTGCTCAACACCGAGCAGATGTACCAGGCCCTCAAAAGCCTAAATGTGCCCACGCAGCTCGTCATTTACCCCGGTCAGTTTCACGGCGTCAATACGCCCAGCTACGTCAAGGACCGGTACGTGCGCTACTTGGGCTGGTACAATAAATACCTGATGCCCCAAGGCTCGGCACAGGCTAAGTAGTAGCCAGTGCCACGGCGCAGCTCGTGGATAGGTAGGCCGGCTGAGGGTAGGCGTGGTAACGCGACTCGCCGACCTCACACCAAGAGCTAGCCAGCCGCTAAGCTGCCTGCTGTTGGCTATTCGGCTAGTAAAAAGCCGTGTTAAACCGGCAGATGCTGCCCTTCGTGCATTAATGTATAAACACGAGTCGGCGAGATTTATTTTTGTGAATCAAAATCCCTTTTCACAAGAAAATCAGACTGATATGAAGAGTTTTATGCGCCAGTGGGTAGGGTGGTTGGCCGCTAGCCTGTTGCTAGTGACTACCCCCCTGGCTGCCCAAAATATAGCGCTGAATAAGCCAGCTACGGCCACTTCTTCGCAGGGCGGCTTCCCCCCAAAGCAGGTCAATGATAACGATGCGAATACCCGCTGGGGCAGCGAATACGATACCAGCCTGACCACCATTTTGCCCGACTCCAATTCTATTTACATTGATTTGCAGGGAATGGGTACTATTACGCAAGTGTCCCTGAACTGGGAAACTGCCTTGGGCCAGGATTTCAAAATTGAAGTATCGAATGACGCCAAGACCTGGACCGGCATCCTAAAGGTTACTGGCAACAGCAGCCGCACCAATACGCTCGCCGTGTCGGGCCAAGGCCGCTACGTACGGATGCATGGCCTCAAAAGGGGCACGCAGTTTGGCTATTCGCTGTGGGAGTTTCAGGTGATGGGTACGCTTGCCCCGCTGCCCGTGTCGCTCGTAGCATTTAGCGCGACCCAGCAAAACGCGGCCGTCGCCCTGCGCTGGACCACCGCCACCGAGCTAAACAACACGGGCTTTGAGGTGCAGCGCTCAGCCGATGGGGTAGCGTTTACTAGCCTGGCTTTTGTGGCCGGCGCGGGTAATAGCCAGTTACTCCGCACGTATAGCTACCTCGATGCCCAGCCGCTCGGCACTACCAGCTACTACCGCCTCAAGCAGCTAGACGTCGATGGGAAGGTTGCCTACAGTACCGTACAGACCGTGCGAGGCGGGCTGGTGCAGGTGGCCAGCGTGTTTCCTAATCCTGCTACCACGCAGGCTACCGTGGTCTGGTCTGCCGCTAGCCCTGGCTTCGGGCGCTGGTCCCTTGCCACTACCACAGGCCAGGTAGTGCACACTGAGACCCTAGCAGAGCAAAACGGCTCTAACCAGCTAGTGCTCGACCTAACGCCCTATCCCGTCGGCAGCTATATACTCACGGTGGAAGCTCCCGGACAAGTGCAGTATCACACCCGGCTGCAAAAAGTAAACTAAGCACCTGCCGTTCAAAAACAGAAAAGCCCGCTGCACGTGCAGCGGGCTTTTCTGTTTTGCTAGTAAACACATCCGTTATGCTGAGCTTGTCGAAGCATCTCTACCGCTTCAGCTCTACCGCTCAACGGTGTGGTAGAGATGCTTCGACAAGCTCAGCATGACAAACGTGAGCTAGGCGCTAGCCTTACACCACCACGTTTACCATACGGCCGGGCACTACCACTACTTTCTTGGCCGCTTTCCCGTCGCCAAAGCGGGCGAGGAAGTCCGATTCCAGAATCGCGGTTTCGATTTCGGCGGCGGTGGCGGTAGCGGCAAACTGGCGCTGCTCGCGCACCTTGCCGTTGATGGCCACGGGGTAGGTCACGTTGGCTTCCACCAAATACTCCTCGCGGAACTCGGGGTATTGCGCGTAGCTGATGCTGCCGGCGAAGTGGCCCAATTCTTCCCACAGCTCCTCGGCCAGGTGCGGGGCGAAGGGCGAAAGCAGAATAACGAGCGGCTCCAAGATGGCGCGCTTGTGGGTGCCGAGGGCGGTCAGCTCGTTCACGGCAATCATGAAGGTGCTGACGCTGGTGTTGAAGCTGAACTTCTCCACGTCCTGCGCCACCTTCTGGATGACGCGGTGCAGGGCCTTCAGCTCGGTGGGGCTGGCGGCCTCGTCGGTCACGGCGAGGGCGCCGTCTTCGGGATGGAAGAGCCGCCAGAATTTCTTGAGGAACGTGGCTACGCCGCTGATGCCGTTGGTGTTCCACGGCTTGAACTGCTCCAGCGGGCCGAGGAACATTTCGTAGAGGCGCAGGGCATCCGCGCCGTATTGGGCCACCAACACGTCAGGATTAACGACGTTAAATTTGGCCTTTGACATTTTTTCTACTTCCGAGCCGCAGATATAACGGCCATCGTCTTCTAAAATAAACTCGGCATCAGCATAATCTGGCCGCCATTTTTTGAAGGCTTCGGTGTCGAGCACATCATTGTCCACAATGCTTACATCGACGTGCAAAGGGGTGAAAAGTGGATTGCCAAATTCGGCAGTGGCCAGTGACCCATTCTCGCCAATGGGCGTGCGCAATTTGCCTACAATTTCTTTGAGGCTAGCCCGCACCTTGCCTTGTCTATCCTTAAGCGCTTCATACGGATTTGCGGCATCGTGCTGCTCGTAGACGTTTTTGGAAACGTAGATAGTGGGTCCGTCTACCGGCTGCAGTTGGCCAGCTGCATCGGGTTGCTTGTACGTCAGATTCAGTCGATACACAAAACTCGACCGACCCAAAATCATCCCCTGGTTTATCAGCTTTTGGAAGGGCTCGTTGGCCGTGACTAGGCCCAAATCCTTCAAAAACAGGTACCAGAAGCGGGAGTAGAGCAGGTGGCCGGTGGCGTGCTCGGCGCCGCCCATGTAGAGGTCGACCTGGCCCCAGTACTGCTCGGCTTCTTCGGATACGAAGCGGTCGGCGTTGTGCGGGTCCATGTAGCGGAGGTAGTACCAGCTGGAGCCGGCCCAGCCGGGCATGGTGCTTAGCTCGAACTCGTACTGGCCCTTGTACTTCCAGTCTTTGGCGCGGCCTAGGGGCGGCTCGCCGGTTTCGGTGGGCTTGTACTCGTCGATTTCGGGGAGCACGAGCGGCAGGTCGGCCTCGGCCACGCCGTAGGCCGTGCCGTCTTTGTAGTAAATTGGAATGGGCTCGCCCCAGTAGCGCTGGCGACCAAAAATGGCGTCGCGCAGGCGGAAGTTCACTTTGCCCTTGCCGAGGCCCTTCTCTTCGAGGAAGGAGATGAGCGTGGCGGTGGCTTCCTTGTAGCCTAGGCCGTTGACGATGCCCGAGTTGATGTAGCGGCCTTCCTTGGTGGGGTCGGCTTGCTGGTCGAGGTTCTGCTGGGCGTCCGAAATGGCCGGGATGGGCAGGTCGAAGTGCTTGGCGAAGAGGTAGTCGCGCTGGTCGCCGCTAGGCACGGCCATTACGGCGCCGGTGCCGTAGCCGGCCAGCACGTAGTCGGCCAGCCAGATGGGCACGGGTGTGCCATCGACGGGGTTTTGGGCATACGCGCCGGTGAACACGCCCGACACGGTTTTCACGTCCGACATGCGGTCGCGCTCCGAGCGGCGCTTGGTAGCGGCGATGTACTCGTCTACGGCGGCGCGCTGGGCGGGCGTGGTGAGGGTATCGACCAGCTCGTGCTCGGGGGCCAGCACCAGGAAAGTAGCGCCGTAGATGGTATCGACGCGGGTGGTATAGACCTTGATATCAGCGCCTTCGTGGCCCTGCACCGGGAAGGTGACCTCGGCCCCGATGCTTTTGCCAATCCAGTTGCGCTGCATCTCCTTCACGGCGTCGGGCCAGTCGAGGGTGTTGAGGCCCTGGAGCAGGCGGTCGGCGTAGGCCGTGATGCGCAGGTTCCACTGCGGCATGAGGCGGCGCTCGACGGGGTAGCCGCCGCGCTCCGAGAGGCCGTCTTTCACCTCATCGTTGCTGAGCACAGTGCCCAGCGCGGCGCACCAGTTCACGTAGGTATCTTGCTGATAGGCTAGCCGATAAGGGAGGATGGCGGCGAGCTTCTGCTTTTCGGTGAAGCTCTGCCACTGGCCGGCCGTAAAGTCGTGGCGCTCCTCATCGCCCCCGGCGGCGCGGATACCGACGCTGCCGTTCTCGGCAAACTTCTCCTGCAAGGTGCGGATGTGCTCGGCTTGGTTTGTGTCGAGGTTGTACCAGCTATTGAAGAGCTTGAGGAAAATCCACTGCGTCCACTTGTAGTAGCTGGGGTCGGAGGTGCGCACCTCGCGCTCCCAGTCGTAGCTGAAGCCCAGCTGCTGAAGCTGCCGGATGTAGGTTTCGATGTTCTTCTCGGTCGTCACGGCCGGGTGCTGGCCGGTCTGGATGGCGTACTGCTCGGCGGGCAATCCAAACGAGTCGAAACCCATGGGGTGCAGCACATTACGCCCTTGCAGGCGCTGGTAGCGCGCCACAATATCGGAGGCAATGTAACCCAGCGGATGCCCTACATGCAGCCCCGCCCCGCTAGGGTACGGGAACATGTCGAGCACGTAGTATTTGGGCTTGTCGGACTTGTTTTCGGCGCGGAAGGTGTGGTGCTGCTGCCAGTGGGCTTGCCACTTTTTTTCGAGCTCTTGGGGGCGGTACGCGGGCATTTTCTTGGCTGGTTATTCAAGCAAAGGTACGCAGCCCCGCCGCGTGGCCTACGCGGCAATTTGAGTAAGCTCCAGCATTAAAATGAGCTTAAAAGGTATTAAAAATCAGATTAAAACCGCACTTCGGGGACAACTAGGGCCGACATTTGTAGTATACTTCATTCGTTGCTCATTTTCCTTCGAGCATCGCGCAGCGCCCTGCCTGGGCCGGCGGCCGCCACTGGCCGGCTGCGTAACCAAGAGTATATCACCTAGTATGGCCCATCACGCTACTGCTGGCCTGCCACCGCCCACGCCCTGGCAACGCCTTACCCGCATGCTCGATACCGAGCGCGCAACCATTCGCTACATCGTTTTCTACGCGGTGCTCACGGGCCTCATCAGCCTGTCGCTGCCGCTGGGCACGCAGGCGGTGTTCAACCTCGTGTCGACGGGCGCCGTGTTCAGCTCTACCTACATTTTGGTGGCGGTGGTGGTGGGCGGCGTGCTGCTGGGGGGCATTTTGCTGGTGGGCCAGATAACGCTGGTCGAGGCCATCGAGCAGCGCATTTTTGCCAAGGCCGCCATCGAGTATGCCTACCGGCTGCCGCGCATCAAGCCCGAAGCGCTGGAAGGCCAAGACCCTAAGGAGTTGGTTAACCGCTTTTTTGACATCCTGACCATCCAGAAGGGCCTCACCAAGCTGCTGGTCGATGTCATGTTTGCGGTGCTGCAAATTTTGATGGGCGTGATTGTGCTGTCGTTCTATCATCCCATTTTCATCGGGTTTGGCTTGTTCACTATCCTGGCGCTAGGGTTCGTGTACATGCTCAATTACCGGCAGGCGCTGCGCACGAGCATCGAAGAATCGGCCTACAAGTATGAGCTGGTGGCGTGGCTCGAAGAAGTAGCCGGCCGCCTCAACGAGGTGCGCGGCAACGACGCCGAGGAGCACAAGACCCTAGCCCGCGCCGACGAGCTGACCTCCGAATACCTGCACGCCCGCAACGCGCACTTTCGCATCCTCAAGTCCTACTACAGCTACGGCATTGCGCTGCGCACCATTCTCACGGCGGGCCTGCTGATTGCGGGCACGCTCTTCGTGGTGTCGCGCCAGATGACGCTCGGCCAGTTTGTGGCCGCCGAGGTGCTCATCGTGATGATTAGCGGCTCGATAGAAAAACTAATGACGAGTATCAACACCATTTTTGACGTACTGACGGCCGTAGAAAAAGTAGCTGTCGTGACCGACCTGCCCATGGACGAGCACAAGAATTCCATTGCCTTCGAGAATGCTTAATATATCCAATCAAAGCGTCAGAGACGAGGTGTGGGACCACGTGCCCCGGCAGTCGCGCCCCGAGCTGCTGCGCACCTACGCCAGCCGCAAACTGGGCCGCATCCTGCTGGTGATGGGCCTGGTGTTCCTGGTAATCCTGTTTTTGCCCTGGCGCCAGACTATCGAGGGCTTTGGCACGCTTACGGCGCTCACGCCGCAAGACCGGCCCCAAAATATTCAGAACCAGATAGCGGGCCGCATCGAGCACTGGAACGTGCGCGAGGGCCAGTATGTGCACAAGGGCGACACGCTGCTCATGCTCTCCGAAGTGAAGGACGAGTATTTTGACCCCAACCTGCCCGAGCGCCTGCGCGAGCAGCTAGCCGCCAAGCGCGCCAACGTAGTAGCCTACCAAGCTAAAATAGACGCCACCGACCAGCAGATAGCCGCCCTGCGCGCCACCCTGAACGTGCAGCTCGAATCGGCTGCCAACAAAGTGGAGCAGGCCCAGAACTACCTCAATAGCGACCGGGCCGACCTGGTAGCCATCACCCGGTTCTACGAAACGTCGCGCGCCCGGCTGCTGCGCTACGAGGAAGGCTACAAAAACGGCCTGTTCTCACTCACCGACATTGAAACGCGCCGCCTCAAGCTGCAAGAGGACCTGGCCAAGGTGACCTCGCAGCGCAACAAGGTGGCTAGCAGCGAGCAGAACCTGGCCAATGCCCGCATCGAGCTGGCCAACCTGCGCGCTAAGTACGGCCAAGACCTGGCTAAGGCCAATTCTGACCGCAGCTCGGCTGTGTCGAGCCGCGTGAGCGCCGAGGGCGAGGTGGCTGTCAACCGCAATAAAATCGCCAACGTGGCCGTGCGCCGCGACCTCTACGTAGTGCGCGTGCCGCAGGCGGGCTACATTGTGCGGGCCCTCAAGGCGGGCATCGGCGAAACGATAAAGGAAGGCGAAAGCATTGCTACACTGCAGCCCGAGTCGCCGCTGCTAGCCGCCGAAATCTACGTGCGGGCCATGGACGTGCCGCTCATTCAGCGCGGGCGCACGGTGCGCTTGCAGTTCGAAGGCTTTCCGGCCATCCAGTTTTCGGGCTGGCCCTCGGCCGCTGTGGGCACCTTCGGCGGCGAGGTCACGGTGATAGACGTGGTAAACAGCCCCGGCGGCAAGTACCGCCTGCTGGTGCGCCCCACCCAGCCACAACCCGGCGACCAGCCTTGGCCCCGGCAGCTGCGCCTGGGCTCGGGCGTGCAGGGCTGGGTTATTCTCGATTCGGTGCCGGTGTGGTACGAAATCTGGCGGCAGCTCAATGGCTTCCCGCCCACCCTCAGCACCGAGCCCAACGTGACGCCCGTGAAGGGCGAAGGCGGCAAGGCCGACGCGGGCAAAGGCGATACTGGTAAGGGTAAGTAGTCGCGAATATGTTGAAACGCATTAAAGTAACTTCTCTGACCGGTATAGGGGCTAGCCGCTGGTGGCTGGTGCTAGCGCTGCTAACCACCCTGGCTAGCCCCGCCTGGGCCCAGGACCCGCTGCTGCCGGCGCGCCGCTCGGGCCTCGAGCGCGCGCCGCTCCAAACCACCCAGCTCGACATTGTGCGGCCCGGCGACACGGCTAGGGTGTTCTCGCTCCAAAACCTGGCCGAACTGGTGTTTGCCAACCACCCCATTGTGAAGCAGGCGGCCTTGCTCAGCGACGAGGCGCGCGCCAAGATACTGGAGGCCCGCGGCGGCTTCGACCCCAAGCTAGGGTCCGATTTTCACCGCAAGCAGTTTGGCGGCACCGATTATTACAACAATTGGCACAACGAGCTGAAGGTGCCCATCTGGCCCGGCGGCATCGACCTCAAGGCCAGCTACGACCGCTACGCGGGCACCTACGTGAACCCCGAAAGCCGCACCCCGCTCAATGGGCTAGCCGGCGTGGGGTTGTCGGTGCCCATCGGGGCGGGCCTGCTCATTGATGCCCGCCGCAGCACCCTGCGCCAGGCCAAGATATTGCAGACCGCCGCCGAGGCCGACCGCGTGAAGCAGATAAACGAGGTGTGGCTGCAAGCCGCCAAAGACTACTGGAACTGGTACTACGCCTACCAGCAGTCGCAGCTGCTGCGCGAGGGCGTAGCCCTGGCCGACCGCCGCTTCCAGGCCACGGCCCGGCGCGCCCAGATTGGCGACCAGGCGCCCATCGACTCGGTAGAGGCCCAGATAACCGTGCAGGACCGTCAGGTGCAGGCCGCCCAACTCTTGGTGGAGGTACAAAACGCCCGCCTCGTGCTCTCCAACCACCTCTGGAACAACAACAACCAGCCCGTAGAGCTGCCCACCTACGCCGCCCCCGAAACGCCCGCCCGCGACACCGTGAGCCGGGAGGAATACAAGCGCCTCGCCGAGCTAGCCGCCAGCAACCACCCCACGCTGCGCAAGCTGGGCGCCAAAATAAGCCAGCTAGGGGTGGAGGAGCGCTACCGCCGCGAAATGCTGAAGCCCAAGCTCAACGTAAGCGCGACGCTCATCAGCCAGGGCAACTTTTACCAGCCCGAGGTGCCGGGCTACTACAATTTTGGCCTCGACAACCACAAGCTAGGCGTCGATTTTGCCTTCCCGCTCTTTCTGCGGGCCGAGCGCGGCAAGCTGCAATACGCCCGCATTCAGGTGCAGGAAAGCGTGCTTGAGCGCCAGCAAAGCCAGCGCACCATTGCCACCCAGGTAAACTCGGTCTACAACACCTTGCGCGCCTACGACCAGCAGCTCACGCTGCAAGCCCAAACGGTGGCCAACCAGCGCATTCTGCTGCAAGCCGAGCTCGCCAAGTTTGAGTTGGGCGAGAGCACCATTTTCCTCATCAACGCCCGCGAGAGCAAGCTTATCGAGCTGCGCATCAAGCAGGAAAGCCTGCGGTCGAGCTACGAAAAAGCGCGCGCCGAGCTGTATTACTACGCCGGCACGCGCTCGGTAGACGGGAAGTAGCCGCCCTTATTGGGACGACACATCGGCGGTGGTACCCTGCGTCATTTGCCCGGGCTGGCCGGCCCGGGCGCCGCTCGTCACGGCGTTCATTTCGGCGCCCTTGGGCATGCCCGTGCCCGTGCCGTAGGGCTTGCTGGGGGTGCTATTGGCTTTGAGCTTGCCATCGGGGTCTTTGGCAGGGTTTACGCCGTAGGGCGTGCCATCGGGTTTGTTGCCGCAGCCCGCTAGGGTCAATGCCAGCAATAAGCCCGCACAGGTAGCATACGAAATAGCCATAGTTAGTACAAAAATGAACACTTGATGAAGTTCATAGCTGTACGGTCGAGGTTGCGGGCGAGATGCCGCCAGCGGGTTAAATCCCGGTTAAAACAGCGAGCGCCGACTACCCTAGGTAGCCGGCGCTCGCTGTTTTTGGTTGGGGAGGGGCTAGCGCAGGACTAACTCACTCGCCGCCTGCGGCTGGCCGATGCCCTGTAGTGCCTCGGCAAAGAGGCGATACGAGTGCACCCGCGCCTCCTGGTCGAAGATGTTGGACACGGCCATGAGCTCATCCACCTGCGTTTCGTTGATAAACTCCTGCAAGTCTTGCTGCAGCGTGGCCGGGCCACCCACGAAGGAGTAGGCCAGCATCTGCTGCACGGCGTGCTGCTGGCTAGGGTGCCAGAGCGGGGCCATCGACTCGACGGGCGGCTGCAGCGGGGCCGGGCGGCCCGAAATCACGCCCAGCATAAACTGCTGCAGCGAGGTCGAGAGGTAGGTGGCCTGCTCGTCGGTATCGGCCGCTATCACGTTGATGCAGGCGATGACGTAGGGGCTAGCCAGCGTTTTGGAGGGCCGGAAATTCTGGCGGTAAATCTCGAGCGCGGGCAGCAGCTGGCCCGGCGCAAAGTGGCTGGCAAAGGCGTAGGGCAGGCCCAGCGCGGCGGCCAGGTAGGCGCTGTCGGTGCTGGAGCCCAGCACGTAAATGGGTACCTCGAGCCCTTCGCCCGGAATGGCGCGCACGGCCGCCGAGCTATTATCGGCCGAGAAATAGGCTTGCAGCTGCTGAATATCGCGCGGAAAGTCCTGCGCCCCGCCAAAGCGAGTGCCCCGGATAGCCTGGGCGGTTTGCTGGTCGGAGCCCGGGGCGCGGCCCAGGCCCAGGTCGATGCGGCCGGGGTAAAGCGAGGCGAGCGTGCCGATTTGCTCGGCCACCACCAGCGGGGCGTGGTTGGGCAGCATAATACCGCCCGAGCCCACGCGCAGGGTAGTGGTGCCGCCCGCGATGTAGCCAATCAGCACCACCGGTGCCGAGCTGGCTACGCTGGCCATGTTGTGGTGCTCGGAAAGCCAGTAGCGAGTGTAGCCCAGCTTTTCGACTTCCTGCGCGAGGTGCAGGCTGTGGCGAAAGGTATCGGTAGGGGTAGCGTTGGCGAGAATGGGCGCCAAATCCAGGACGGAAAAGGCAACCTGCTTAGCGGAATTTGTCATGATGAGGCACAAGGAATAGGAAGTACTTCAACAAAAAAGCCGCCCGAAAAGTTGGTGCGGGCGCAGCTCGCCGGCTTTGGGCGAGGCTGCGCCGGGTGGGCGAGAAGCCCCTGGCTGGCGCGGCGTGGCCCCGCGCCGCAGGCGGATAATTGGCAGGCGTAAAACTGGAAATAAGGAACGAGAGTAAGCTGAAGCGTAAAGATTTTTCAGTTAGGCCAACTATTTGATTTAATAGGAGTAAAAGGCGGACATTCACTCTTTTCACTTCCCATAGAAATCGATTATGTTTTCTTCTTTTCTAACCAATCACCGCACGGCGGTGCAAGCCTTTGCCGGCGTGCTGGCAGTGGCTGGCCTAAGCCAGTGCGGCATTCAGGAACAGGTACAACAGGCGAAAGCCTTCAAAAATGTAGATGTGCGCCTGGCCGGCATCGACCAGGCTACCGTGGGCGGCGTGAACGTGCTGAACATTCGCCAGGCTGCCGACCTGGGCACTGCCGAGAAGGCGCTGCTGCTGGCCGCCTACACCTCGGGCAACGTGCCCCTGCGCATGCGGGTAAACCTGGAGTTTCGCAACCAGAACGACGAAACGGCGGCGCTCAACGAGTTCGACTACATCGCCCTCATCGATGACAAAGAGGTAGCCAAAGGCCACACCACCCAGCGCATCGAGGTGCCCGCCAATGGCGTGACCACGGCGCCCATCGAGGTAAATAGCAACCTGCGCGAGGCGCTGGGCAGCCAAACGGGCGAGAGCCTGGCCAATTTCGCCCTCGGCCTCACCGACCGCGACCGCCAGCCGCTGCGCTTTACCCTCAAGCTGAAGCCCACGTTTATCACCAAGAGCGGCCGCCGCATTTCGCCCCCCGGCTACTCTAAAATTGAGAAAGACTTCACCCCCGCCCAGGCCCTTGATGCCGTGAGCCGCCCCGATGCCGCGACCCCGCCGCCCGCCCCCGCCGGCGCGCCGGTACCGCCGCCGCCCGCTCCCCGCCCCTAATGCTACGCGAAGTAAGCGTTTCTGGCTAGGCTAGCCAACTGGAGCTAAGCTCAAAAAGCACTGTAGACAGAAGAAGCCCGGTTACACATTTGTGGCCGGGCTTCTTCTGTCTACAGCGTTTTGCTGCTGGCTACGATGTTAAAAAGCGTGCTAGTATGCATGGGCCAAGGTGGTCGTCTTGTTGCTGGCTAGCCCTCGTTTGCCCGCTTGTATGACTTGGGAAAGCTCTTTAGGGAATGGCTGCCTTTTGGGTTTAACATAACGCGAGGACTCGGAACCTCCTTCTTTGATATAAAAAGACTGTTCAGGAGGTCAAATCAGCTGGTATTTCGTCATGCTGAGCGAAGCGGAGCGTAGTCGAAGCATCTTGGTCGCTTCGTTGAATAGCTCATTCGTACTCTGCCAAGATGCTTCGACTACGCTCCGCTTCGCTCAGCATGATGAGAAAGCTACTTGCTACATATTAGTGACTACATAAAAGTTGCTTAGTTTAATGCTTTGTTTTATTGCGCATCAAAAAAGCCCAGCCATGGAACGGCTGGGCTTCTTTACTAGCTTCTAGCTGACAGTTAGTTGACCAGTACCGAGCGTGGGGCAGCGCGGCGACCCCCGAAGGCGGCAGCAGCAGCACCCAGGCCCAGGCCCAAGGCAACGAGCAGCGCAGCTTTAGACAAGCCAGCGGCGGCTTTGTCGCCGGCTTCGCGGGCGGCAGCTTCGGCTTTCACTTTGGCTTCGGCTAGCTTGGCTTGGGCCTGCTTAGCGGTGGCAATCCAGTTATCGACAATCTGCTCCGACTCGGCGCGGCTCTTGCCGGTGCGCTTCATCACTACGTTCACGGCGGCGTCGCGGTCGGCAGCGTTGCCGATGGTGCGGGCCTGGTCGCCGAGGCGGTCAATCACATCGTCGAAGTTGTCGTCGGCAGCCTGGGGGTCGGCGGCCGACTGGCCAGCGGCGTCTTTTGCCTCTTTACCGGCCGTTTTGGCCTGGCGCTCGATGTTTTCGGGGCGTAGCTCAGCTTTGCCGGTTTGGCGCAGCAACAGGCGGGCCTGCTGTTTCACGTCGTTCAGGTCGATGCCCTGGGCTTTCAGCTCGCCTTTAATGGCTTCGCCTGCCTCGGGAGCTACGGCAGCAACGCCGCTGCCCACGCCCGAAAGTGCGCGGCCAGCTAGGCCCGTAACACCGCCGATGATGCGGCCCACGGCGGTCGTCAGCAGATAAAACGTCATCAGCGTTACTACCGACCAGGTAAGCAAGCCGTGCAGTAGGCCGTCGGTAGGGCGGGGCATGCCCGAGAGGCGGCTAGCTACCGAAGCACCCAGGTAGAGCGATACAAGCGTGCTCACGGCCCACCAGATGGCGGCCCCGGTGCCAATGCCGGCCATGGGATTTTGCTCGGTGAGCGGGTCGATAGTACCCAGGCCGATGCCCAGGCCCAGCAGGCTCAGGGCCAGTTGAATAACGAGGGCTAGTACGGCCCCGGCAAAAACGGCGCCCCAGGAAATACGCTTGGTAGCTACTACGGGTGTAGGGGTAGTGATAATGGTGTCAGTGGCGGGTGTCATAAAACTTGGAAGGGGAAGGAGGGCAGCCAGACAAAAGCTGAAAAAATGGAGAAAAACAAGACATAATTGACTTGCGTACTGACCCGAATACGAAAATAAGCTGGACAGGTTGGCGCTAGGACGGAAAGAAACTTTCGGCGTACGTTCTTGATTACGTATTAAATGCATTTCGTAGCGGCCGAGGCAATGTTGCGTGAGCCGGCGGCGCCTAGCGGGGGCTGCGGGGCCAGCTCGTCGGCGGCCAGCCGCTGGCTTTTTTAGGGGTGGGGCGCCGGGGCGGCCCCAGGCGCCCCCGGCCGGGTGTAAATTTGAAGCTCCAAAACCTCGCCGTGGCCCGCATTCCCAAAGAAACCGTTGACCAGATTATCCACACCGCCGACATTTTGGAGGTGGTGGGCGACTACGTACAGCTCAAGCGCAACGGGCAGAATTATTGGGCCTGCTGCCCGTTTCACAACGAGAAATCGCCCTCGTTTTCGGTAAACCCCGCCAAGGGGCTCTACAAGTGCTTTGGCTGCGGTAAGGCGGGCGGCATCATCCAGTTTGTGATGGACATCGAGGGCAGCAGCTACCCCGAGGCCCTGCGCGCCCTGGCCAAAAAGTACGGCGTGGCCGTGCCCGAGGAGGAGGAGCGCACCCCCGAGGAGCAGCTAGCTCAAAACGAGCGCGACTCGCAGTATATCGTATCGAATTGGGCCAAAGAATATTACCACAGCCTGCTGCTGAAGTCGGAGGAAGGCATGAGCATCGGCTACGGCTACCTCAAGGAGCGGGGCCTGAACCTGACCACCATCCAAACCTTCGAGTTGGGCTACTCGCTTGACCAGTTTGAGGGCCTGATGAAAGCGGCTACCACCGGCGGCCACCAGCTCAAGTACCTCGAAAAAACGGGGCTCGTGGTGAAGCGCGAGGACGACCAGGGCCGCGACACCGGCCGGCGCTACGACCGCTTTCGGGGCCGCGTAATGTTCCCGATTCACAACGTGAGCGGGCGCGTGGTGGGCTTCGGGGCGCGCACGCTGAAGCGCGACGACAAGATGGCGAAGTACCTCAACTCGCCCGAGTCGGACATCTACCACAAGTCGGACGTGCTCTACGGCCTGTTTCAGGCGCGGCAGGCCATTCGGCACGAAGAGCTGTGCTACCTCGTGGAGGGCTACCTCGACGTGCTTTCGCTGCATCAAGGAGGAATAAAAAACGTGGTGGCCTCGTCGGGCACCTCGCTCACCGAGGGCCAGATTCGCCTCATCAAGCGCTACACCGACAACGTGACGGTGCTCTACGACGGTGATGCGGCCGGCATCAAGGCTAGCCTACGCGGCATCGACCTGCTGCTCGAAGGTGGCCTGAACGTGCGCGTGGTGCTCTTTCCGGATGGCGACGACCCCGACAGCTATATCCGCAAGATGGGCGACCAGCGCTTTGCCGAGTACATCGAAGGCCAGAGCCAGGACTTTATCGCCTTCAAAACCACGCTGGTAGCCCGCGAGGCTAGCCAGGACCCGGTGAAGAAGGCCGCCGCCATTCGCGAGGTGCTGCAAAGCATTGCCAAGGTGCCCGATGGCCTCAAGCGCCAGGTGTTTTTGCAGCAGACCGCCAGCGTGTTTGGCTTTGAGGAGCAGGTGATTATCACCGAATACAACAAGCTTCTCAAAACCGCTAGCCCCTCCAAAGCCCGCCCCGCCGACGATACCCGCGAGAGCCGCGCCGCTAGCCCCACCGGTGCCCCCACGCCCGCGCCGGCCGCCGCGCCGCGCGCCTACTCGCCCGAGGAAGAAGCCGAGATGGCCATGTACGGCGTGTCGAGCGGCTCGGAGGCCGAGGTCACGGCCGGTATTCACCCCGGCAGCACCCTCAACGCCGACCCTAGCGAGCTGGCCACGCCGCTCGATGTGCTGACCCAGTGCGAGCAGGCCGTGCTGCGCCTGCTGGTGCTGTACGGGCCCCACGAGGTGCAGCCCGAGGTGTCGGTGGCGCATTATTTATTGAGCCAGCTCGATGGCACGCCGCTGCGCAACCCGCTCTATGCCCGGCTGTGGGCCGAGTGCCGCGCGGAGTTTTTGGAGGGACAGCTGCCCGATTTGCGCCGGCTAGCCCAGCACGAGGATGCGGCCATCCGGAGCCTGCTGGCCGATTTTGCCACCGAGCGCTACGACCTCAGCCCCAACTGGCGCATCAAGGACATCTACGTGCCGACCGAGCTCAACCTCATTCAGCTAGCCTGCGACAACGCCATTCTGCGCCTCAACAAGTGCCATGTGCAGCGCGAGCGCCAGCAGTGCCTGGCCCAGCTCAACGACCCGCGCCTCGACGACAACGAGCAGCTGAACGCCCTGCTGCGCTACAACGAGCTTACCAAGCTCGACGGCCAGCTAGCCCAGCTGCTCGGCACGGTGGTGGCGAGGAATGCGTAGCAACGTCTGTCATGCAGAGCGTGGCGAAGCATCTCGCGTGGCGCAATAATCAATACGTTAGCAACGATGCGCGCGAGATGCTTCGCTACGCTCTGCATGACAGACGATATTATTAAAGGTAGATAATGCTTAAACAACTAAACCTCTCCCGCCTGTGGCTAGCCCTGGGTTTGCTCGTGTTCAGCTTCGCGGTGGGGGTGGGCGGCTTTATGCTGCTCGAACACTACCCGTTTGTCGATGCCTTCTACATGACGGTCATCACGGCCTCCACGGTGGGCTTTGGCGAGGTGCACCCGCTCTCCGACGGGGGGCGGATATTTGTCTCGTTTTACATACTCTTCAACCTGTTGGTGGTAGCCTACCTCGTGTCGGTGCTCACCACGTACATTTTCGACGGCGAGCTGCGCCACCTTTTTCGCATGATTCGCACCGACCAGGAAATAAGAAGCTTCCGCGACCACGTCATCGTCTGCGGCTTCGGGCGCAACGGCTTTAAGGCCTACGACGAGCTGCGCCACAGCGGCACCCGCGCCGTGGTAGTCGAGCAAAACCAGGCTCTGGTGTCGGCCGCCAACGACGCCATCGGCCACCAGATTCCGGCCGTGTTCGGCGATGCCACCCTCGATAGCACCCTGCGCCAGGCCGGCATCGAGCACGCCAGGGCCCTCATCACGGCGCTGCCCAAAGACGCCGACAACGTGTTCGTGGCCCTTTCGGCCCGCGAGCTGAACCCCGATATCGTGATTATTGCCCGGGCCAGCGCCCGCAGCAGCGTTAGCAAGCTGCTCTCGGCCGGGGCTAGCTCGGTGGTGCTGCCCGACGAAATCGGTGGCTCGCATATGGCCAACCTCGTTATTCGCCCCGAGGTAATCCGGTTTCTGGACATGATTTCGGGCCTCGACCCCAACAAGCTGCGCCTCGAAGAGCTGTCGTTCAGCGAGCTCAAGCCCAGCCTGCGCGGCCAGAGCATTCGGGAGCTCGACGTGCGCTCGCGCACCGGCGCCACCATTATTGCCCTGCGCCGGGGCCAGGGCGGCGAGCTCGAAGTGAGCCCCGCCGCCGACTACCGCACCGCCGCCGGCGATGTGCTGCTGGTGCTCGGCAACGAGGCCCAGATTCAGTCGCTGCACCAGCAGTTCAAGTAGTTTTTTCCAGCGCGTAGCGGTTAGCGTTAGGTTCATTCATCAAAAAAGCCGTGAGCCGCCTGCCCGCGGCTCACGGCTTCGCACCATGCACGTTTTGCAGCTTTGCCCCCGCGTTCCTTACCCGCCGCACGATGGGGGCGCCATTGCCATGTACCAAACGGCGCGGGGCCTGGCCGAGGCCGGCCACCAAGTCACCGTACTGGCCGCCAACACCCCCAAGCACCACCAGCCGGCCGATGTGCTAGCTCACCTGGGCCCGCGCGTGCGCCTCCTAACGGTCGACGTTGATACGCGCTTGCGGCCACTGCCCGCGCTGCGCAATTTGCTGCTGGAAACCTTGCCCTATACCCTGGAGCGGTTTATCAGCGCGGCCCTACTGGCCAAGCTGGTGGAGTTGACGTTGAGCGAGCAAGTAGATGTGGTGCAGTTTGAGGGCACGTTTGTGGCCTGGTACGCCGGGCAGCTGAGCCAGGCTCTGCAGGCGCGGGGCGTGGCCGTGAAGCGGCAGCCCCGCTTCGTGCTGCGCACGCACAATGTGGAGTACACCATCTGGGAGATGCTGGCCCTGCGGGAAGGTAACCCGCTGAAAAAATGGTACCTGCGCTTGCTGGCGCGCCGCCTCAAAGCCTTCGAGCACCAGATGCTGCACCGCGTCGATGCCGTGGCCGCCATCACACAGGAAGATGCCGCCCGCCTGCGTGGCATGTACCAGCCAGGGCCGCCCGCGCCGGCTAAGGCGGTTGCTAGTGCCCCGCTCGGCGCGCCGGTGTTCGCCGTGGTGCCGGCTAGCTTCGACCTGAGCGGGCTGGCGCCGGCCACCGCCCCGCCCCAGCCGCGCACGGTGTTTCTGATTGGCTCGCTCAACTGGCTGCCCAATCTGGAAGGGCTCGACTGGTTTTTGCGCGAGGTGTGGCCGCTAGCCCACGCCGAACTGCCCGAGCTGGCGTTGCACGTAGCCGGCTCGTATCCGCCCGAGCACCTCACCAGCCGCCCCCCCGGCCAGGACAATGTATTCATTCACGGCTTCGTAGAGTCGGCGGCGGCCTTCATGCGCCAGTACGACCTGATGCTGGTGCCGCTGCTGAGCGGCGGCGGCATGCGCGTCAAAATCATCGAGGGTATGGCGCTGGGTAAGTGCATCTTAAGTACCAGCATCGGGGCCGAAGGCATTGCCGGGCGTGATGGCCACGATATTGTGCTGCGCGACACGGCCGCCGCCTGGCAGCAAGCCCTGCGCGACTACTACCACGGCCACCTGCCCGTGGCTGGCCTCGGCGCCGAAGCCGCCCGCACCGCCGCCGAGGTCTACGACAACCGCCGCGTGACCCAGCGCTTCGAGGCGCTGTATGAGAAAGTTATGAGTTAGAGGTTAGGCATTATGGGTTGCCTAGATGTGCCAACTCACAACTCATAATTCCTAACTCATAACTCAACTCTACCTTTGCAGCGCGCATGAAAATCCTGGTGCTTCTGTCCCGCTTTCCGTATCCGCTCGACAAGGGCGACAAGCTGCGGGCCTACTACCAGCTGCGCTACCTGGCCGGGCAGGGCCACGAAATTTGCCTGCTAGCCCTCAGCGATGAGGCGATAGGAGCGGAGGCCCTGGCCGCCGTGCGGCCGCTGTGCCGGGGCGGCCTGCACGTGCACCAGCTCGGTAGGGTAGCGCGGGGCCGGGGGCTGGCGCGGGCTCTAGCCACGGCTGGCCGGCCCTTGCAGGTGGGCTATTTCTACGAGGCCGGGGCCCAGCGCTTGGTCGATAAGCTGCTGGCTGAGTTTCGGCCCGCCCACGTGTACTGCCAGCTTATTCGCATGGCCGAGTACCTGCGGCCCCACGCCGGCCAGGTGCCCGCCACGCTCGATTATATGGACGTATTTTCGGCCGGTATGGCGCGGCGGGCGGCCACCGCGCCGGCCTGGCAGCGCCCGGTGCTGGCCCTGGAGGCTAGCCGCCTGGCCGCCTACGAGGCGGCGGCGTTTGGCTGGTTTCGGCACCACACCATCATCAGTGACCAGGACCGCCAGCTCATTCCGCACCCCGACAAGGCGCGGATTACCCTCGTGCCCAACGGCATCGCCCTCGATTACTTTCAGCCCCGGCCGCTGGCCCCCAAAACGCACGACCTGCTCTTTTGCGGCAACATGGGCTACCACCCCAACGTGGACGCCGCCTGCTGGCTAGCCGAAGAAATACTGCCCCTGGTGCAGCAGCGCCGCCCCGGCGCTAGCCTGCTGGTGGCTGGCACCAGCCCTGCCCCGCGCGTGCAGGCGCTGGCCCGCCGCCCCGGCGTGGCCGTGAGCGGCTGGCTGCCCGATATCCGCACCGCCTACGCCGGGGCGCGGGTTTTTGTGGCCCCCATGCGCGTGGGCACCGGCCTGCAAAACAAGCTGCTGGAGGCAATGGCCATGCAGCTGCCCTGCGTCACTACTCCGCTGGCCAACAATGCCTTGCGTGGCACGCCCGGCCGCCACCTACTGGTGGCCGACGGCGCGCCCACCCTGGCCGACGCCCTGGCTAGCCTGCTTGCTGACCACGCTGCGGCTGCCCAGCTTGCCGCCGCCGGCCGCACCTTTGTGGCCGAAACCTACGACTGGGTCGCCGCCACCGCCAGGCTCGAGAACTTGTTGCAGGATAATTGTTAATGACTTTAAAAACCGCCTGCCAGTGCGAGTGCAACGAAGCAATCGCACTAGCACAAGACAGGCGCGAACAACGACGTTCAGGTGCAATCGTTTCGCTACGCTCGCACTGACAATCAGAAGAATACCATGCTCGATACCATAGAATCCGCCATTGAAGATATCCGCGCCGGCAAGGTCGTGATTGTGGTTGATGACGAAGACCGCGAAAACGAAGGCGACTTCATTTGCGCCGCCCGCTCGGCCACGCCCGAGGTTATCAACTTTATGGCCACCCACGGGCGCGGGCTGGTGTGCGCGCCCATCACCGCCGACCGCTGCGACGAGCTGGGCCTCGAGCTGATGGTGGGCCGCAATACGGCCCTGCACGCCACGCCTTTCACGGTTTCGGTCGACCTCCTGACCAATGGCGTGACCACCGGCATCTCGGCCTCCGACCGCTCCAAGACCATCCTGGCGCTCATCGACCCCGCCACCAAGCCCGAAGACTTGGGCAAGCCGGGCCATATTTTCCCGCTCAAGGCCCGCAAGGAAGGCGTGCTGCGCCGCGCCGGCCACACCGAGGCGGCCGTAGACCTGGCTCGGCTAGCCGGCTTCGAGCCCGCCGGCGTGCTGGTCGAGATTCTGAAGGAAGATGGCGAAATGGCTCGCCTGCCCGACCTCGAAAAAGTGGCCACGCAGTGGAATCTCAAGCTGATTTCGGTGCAGGACCTCATCAAGTACCGGCTGGCCCAGGAAAGCCTCATTCAGCGCGAGATAACGGTGAAGATGCCCACCGCGCACGGCGACTTCGACCTCTACGCCTACACCCAGCGCTCGAACGGCGCCCAGCACCTGGCCCTGGTAAAGGGCGATATCTCGGGCCCCGAGCCAGTGCTGGTGCGCGTGCATAGCTCGTGCATCACGGGCGATATCTTCGGCTCGTGCCGCTGCGACTGCGGCCCCCAGCTGCACCAGGCCATGGAGCAGATTGACCGCGAAGGCCGCGGCGCCATCATCTACATGAACCAGGAGGGCC
>JBPBQJ010000105.1:0-62435 GCA_050954765.1 Janthinobacterium lividum
TTTGAGGTCTGATGCGTTTTGGCAAGGCATCCTGCGCGAAAAAGGCGGCCGCTTCCGGGCGCTCTCCAACTACCCGCTCGACCCTAGCCTGAACTAATCGTCCTTTTTTTCCTGCCCTCCGTTCCGGCGGCTTTTTTACTTTTTTGTCGGCCCCGGCTGGCCGCCGGCTTTTCGCTTTGCTTTATGCTGCCCGAAGAAACCCCCACCCCTGACCAGAATACGCCGGCTGCCGGTGCTCCTGCTTCAACTGACCGCATGAGCGTGCTCGAAGCCCGCCTGGCCGAAATCCGCGCCCAACAAGGCTCGGACTCGCCCGAGTCGGTGCCCACCCCGAGCCCGGCCCTGCCGGCCCAAAGCGAAACCCCGGCCGAAGCCGCCGTGCCCCCCGGGGGCGGCGCCACGCAGGTCGAGCCCGACCCGCTGCGCTCGGAGCCCGGCCTGGCCCAAGAGCTGGCCCAGCCCGCCCCGGCCCCCGCCACGGAAGCCCCGGCTGATGCCGAGACCACTGCTACTCCCGAAGCCGCCGCGGCCGCCGAAACCGCTCAGCACGTGCCCGCCGAAGTCGCCGCCGAGCACCTTTCGGCCCCCGCCGCCCGCGCCGTTGCCCACTACGGCGAGGCCATGGCCCCCACCGACAGCCAAGAGGAGCCGGTGCCCGCCGCTAGCCCCGCCCCGGCCGAGGAAGCCGCTCCCGTGCACGCCCTGACCCGCGCCGAGGACATCGAAAACATGCCCGAAGGCGTGGCTACGCTGCCCACCTCGGCCACCGATACCGCCGCTGAGGCCCACCAGGCCGAGTTGGCGCACCAGCACGAGGCGAGCGGAGAAGAAGGTACCGAAGGTGAAGAAGCCGACGACTACGTGCCCGAAACGCCGGCCCCCGACTTTGCCGAGCTCGACCTCGAAAGCCAGGCCAGCCACCTCATCGGCCTGCTGCGCCGGCCCGACGCCCGCCGCAACCGCCAGCAGATTTTTGAGCTTAGCCGCCAGTACGAAGCCAACGTGGCCGCCGGCCGCGCCGCCTCGCGCCAGAAGCTGGCCGAAGACGCCAACGCGCCCCAGGAGTTCAGCTTCCAGCCCCCGGCCAACCAGGCCGAGCTCAACCAGGCCCTCCAGGAGTTTCGCGAAGGCCGCGCCCGCGATGCCAAAACTGAAGACCAGAACCGCGGCCAGAACCTGGCCCGCAAGCAGGAGTTGCTAACCCAGTTGCGCACGCTGGTAGAGAGCGCCGAAACCAAAGACAGCTCGCAGAAGCTCAAGCAATTGCAAGCCGACTGGAAGGCCACCGGCCCCGTGCCCCAGACCGACAGCCAGGAAACCTGGAACACCTACCACGGCCTGCTCGACCGCTACTACGCCAACCAGGGCCGCTTCTACGAGCTCAAAGAGCTCGACCGCCGCCGCAATCAGGAAGCTAAAGAAGCCCTCGTGGCCCGCGCCGAAGCCCTGAAAGATGCCCCCGGCATCAACAAGGCGCTGGACGAGCTCAAGAAATTGCACGATGACTGGAAGCACATCGGCCCCGTGCCCGGCGAGCAGCGCGAGCCCCTGTGGCAGCGCTTTTTGGCCGCTTCCGAGGCCGTGCACCTGCGTCGCAAGGAGTTTGTGGACGTGCGCTCGGCCCAGGAAAAAGAAAACCTGACCCTCAAGCAGGCCCTGCTGGCCCGCGTGCTGCCCTTCGCCGACTTCGCCACCGAGCGCGTGAACGAGTGGCGTTCGCGCACCGACGAGCTCCAGGAAATCAAGAAGGAGTGGGAAGCTACCGGCCCCGTGCCCCGCGCCCAGGCCGACGCCCTTAACAAGCAGTACTGGAACGCCTACAAGGCTTTCTTCAACCACAAAAACGATTTTTTCAAGAGCCTCGACTCGGAGAAGAACACCAACCTGCAAGCCAAGTACGCCCTCATCGAGCAGGCCGAAGCTGCCCAGCAGCTGCCCGACTTCGATGAGGCTCGCACCATCATCATCCGGGTACAGAAGGAGTGGAAGGACGTGGGCCGCGTGCCCGAGAAACAAGCCGATAAAATCTGGAAGCGCTTCCGCGCCGCCTGCGACGGCGTGTTTGAGCGCCCCAAGCAGGAGACCCGCCACCGCGAGGAGCGCCAGACGGCCGCCAGCACCGAGCAGGTTACCCGTTTGGATAAAGTAGCTCAGCAGGTAGCTGCCCTCTCGCCTGCCGAGCCTGGCACGCTGGAAGGATTCCGGGCCCTGGCCGCTGATTGGCAACAGCTTGATGGCGAAGGCAACGGCACTTCTGACCGCGGCGAAGAGCAATTCCTTACTCTTATGGGTAAGTACCTAGACCAGACGGGCGGCATTACCCCTACTGACAAAGACGACTTGCTTTTTCAATTGGAGATAGCTCGTCTCAAGGCGCGCCCTCAGGGTCAGCAGGCGTTCACCCGCAAAGAAACCGGCTTGCGCCGCGAAATTCAGGAGCTCGAAAACGACGTGGCTACCCTGCAAACCAACCTCGACTTTTTCGCCCGCTCGAAAAACGCCGACCAGCTGCGCCAGGAGTACCAGGGTCGCATGGAAGAAGCCCGCACCCGCATCGAGAAGCTCAAGAAGCAATTAAAGCAGCTGCGCAGCTAACTCGCTGACTTTCTTTTTAAAAAGGGCCGCGCTAGTCAGCGTGGCCCTTTTTTATTGTTGTCTATCTTGCCCGCGGGCACTTTGCGGCTTACTTTTGCTCCACGATTAAGCCTCCATAGCTCAGTTGGTAGAGCTTCTGACTTGTAATCAGAGGGTCGTTGGTTCGAGTCCGACTGGGGGCTCCCTTAAAAGAAAAAAGGCGTCTTCCGCAGCTGCGGAGGGCGCCTTTTTTTGCGTTTCGGCCCGCGCAGTGCTGGCTAAGCTGCTTGCGCTTCTAGCAATGCAAAAACTATTGGGCGAGGGTCGGGCAAGGGTCGGGCAAGGGTCGGGGGAAGCACAGATAAAATCGAGTAAAAAATATTTTCTTACAAAGCCAAGGAATTTTGCCAAATACTCCTTCCTTTGCAGCACAAATAGTCAACGAATTTAGCAAACCATTCCCAACTTAATTAGCTAACGTTAGCCCGTGCGCCTCCACCTCTACCTTGTTACTGAACAGGCAATTCCTTTTGACTATCTGCCAACGTTAAAAAGTGCGTTTCACCTCTGGACGGGCCACAATGACACGCTGCACGACGGGCTTTCGCTCTACTCTTACGCCTGGCTGCGCGGCGGCCGGGCCGGGCGCGGCGGCATTCGCTTTGCGGAAGGCGCACAGTGGTTTATCAGCGCCCCCAACCGTGAGGTAGTCCACACCATCATCAGCGGCGTGTTACGCGCTCCCGAAATTGGCCTGGCTGCGCGGCGCCGACTTCAATCGGACCGGGTGGAATTGAAATAGCTGACCGGTCGCGTGGAAAGCGTGAGCACGCTCGACTTCAATCGGACCGGGTGGAATTGAAATAATGAAGGCTAGGTCGCGCGCGGCGGTCTGCGCGTTACTTCAATCGGACTGGGTGGAATTAAAATGATAACGGTTTTCCGCAACAGGTAGTAGCCGATATCTCTTCAATCGGACCAAGTGGAAGTGGCATTGCGGCGACCGGACCTAATTAGCGCTGATTGTCCCCCGATTTGAATCGGACCAGTGTGGAATTAGAATACCTATCACTTTTACTGCCAAAATGGTCAAAAGGTAACTTCAATTGAACCAAGTGAATTGCCACTATCCACCCAGCTCTCTATTCATGCTAGATTACGGACCGGGAAAAATTAACCCCATTATAGCAATTGACACTCTCCTTTATTACCCTAGCGGAGCGCTGATTCAACCCGGCTAAACTGCCCATTTCCGCCTAAACTCACCCTATGTTTTTTCTATACTTTGTAGTCTATATTCTTTTTATACCAGCTCCTAAGCTATAGAATAAACAGACGCTAATTTAACGATTCCGTAATTTGCTTGGACTTTTTTAAGTAGTAAATTTGTAGGTGGGCTTTAGACACTTAGGTGTCTAAAACTCGTCAACTCACTTTTTCCACTACTTCATGCCGCCAATCATACGTCGTTCTTACCCCTATCTGCTGCTACTGGCGGGCCTGTCGTGGCACACGGCCCAGGCCCAAGCCACCGCTACTTCCACGCAGGAAACGTTTGACACCGGCTCGAAGCCGGACTACCCCGCCGGCTCCGTGACCCTGCCTACCGGCCCCTGGACCTTTACCGACGCGGTGCTGGGCAGCGACCCGGCCGACCACAAAAACGGCGCCCAGGCTGCCCGCCTCGCGGGCAGCGGCCGCCTCACGATGGAATTTTACCTGCCCAGCGGCGCGACTACCGTCACGGTGCAGCACGCCCTCTACGGCACCGACGCCAGCAGCAGCTGGGAGCTGTGGGCGCAGGCGCAGTCGTGCAATTGCAACAAGTGGACGAAGGTGGGCAACACCGTCTTCAGCACCAGCGCCACGCTGCAGGCGGCGGCGTTTACGGTCAATATTCCGGGCAACGTCAAGTTTGAGATTCGCAAGACCTCGGGCGGGTCGGCGCGGCTCGACATCGATGACTTTGCGGTGACGCCCTACGGCGTGACCCAGCCCTCGCAGGACAACGACAACCTGGCCCTGGGCAACCCGAGCGGCGCGGTGGCCGACGTGAACTACCCTAATAACTACTTGCTGACCAAGCCCCAGTACGTGGTGGGCTACAACGCCGCCCAGGGCAAGCCCAACTGGGTGAGCTGGCACCTCGATAGTTCGGACCGCGGCGCCGGCGAACGGCAGGACGACTTCCGCAACGACCCCTCGCTGCCGGCGGGCTTTTATCAGGTGCAAAGCACCAGCTACTCGGGCACGGGCTTCGACCGCGGCCACAACTGCCCGAGTGCCGACCGCACCTCTACGGTGGAGAACAACTCGGCGACCTTCTTCATGACCAACATGATGCCCCAGGCGCCGCAAAACAACCAGGGCACCTGGGGCAACCTGGAGGGCTACACCCGCACCTTCTTGCCCAGCTACGAGGTCTACATCATCGCGGGTAGCTACGGGGTGGGCGGCACGGGCTCGGCGGGCTACATGACCACCATCGACCAGGGCCGCGTGACGGTACCCAACCGCACCTGGAAAGTGATTGTCCTTTTGCCGGTGGGCGACAACGACCTGGCCCGCATCACGGCCAACACCCGCATCATCGCCGTGGATATGCCCAACGACAACGGCCTGAACCAGGACTGGGGCACCTACCGCACCAGCGTCGACGCCATCGAATCGGCCACGGGCTACGACCTGCTCTCGAAGCTGCCCGTGGATGTGCAGGCCGCCATCGAGGCGAAAGTTGACGCCGGCCCCACCAACTAGCCGGTCCCGGCTTTTTCGTCTTCCTTTTCCTACTGGTTTTTTGCGGCCTTCGCGGTCCAGCTATTTTCATGAAGCAGAATTTTATCCAGCCTACCCTTTCCGCCGGGCTAGCCGGCATCGCGGGCTCGCTCGCCACCCTGCTGGTGGCGGCCGGCCTGGCCACGGCCCCGCTCGGGGCGCGGGCCCAAGTGGTGCTCACCAGCGCCGCGCCCAAAACTGAGAACTTCGACGGTATGGGCACCAGCGCCGCGGCCCAGGTGCCCACGGGCTTCGTCATCGCCACCGGCAAAACGGGCATTACCTATTCTACTGCAACTCCTAATACGACTGCTACCACGCGGGCCGGGGGCACGGCCGGCACGGGAGCCTTGGTTTCAAATTCGGGCGGCGGAGCCTATAACTTCGCTAATGGGGTAACCGCCACGGCCACCGACCGGGCGCTGGGCTTTCTCACCAGTGGCAGCTATGCAGTGCCGGCTCACCTGCTGCTCGCCGTGCAGAACAACACCGGCGCGACCATAACGGACCTGGCGCTGAGCTACGACATCGAGAAGTACCGCACGGGAAGCAATGCCTTCGAGTGGCAGTTTTGGACCAGCTCCGACGGCTCCGCCTGGACCCAACTCCCTGCTCCGCTAACCCAGCTCTACGCTGCCGATGCGGCTAACGCCGTGGTGAACCCTGCCACGACGATAACCAAAAGCACAACGCTGACGGGCCTGAACCTGGCGGCCGGCGCAACTACTTACCTGCGCTGGACTTATACAGGCAGCGCCAGCGCCAATGGCCAGGCCCTGGGCCTCGACAACCTCGTACTGACCCCGACCCTGGCCGGCGGCACCACGCCGACTCCTACGGCCAGCATCAGCACAGGCACCATTTCGCCGACTGCGTACTGCGTAACTGGCGCGGCGGGCAGCGCCATCAGCGTGCCCTTCACCACGACTGGCACCCTAGCGGGCACCTACAGCGTGCAGCTTTCGGATGCCAGCGGCGTGTTTCCGGCCAGCGCCACGGCCGGCATTATCGGCAGCGGCTCGGCTTCGCCCCTGGCGGCTACCATTCCGGCCGGCACGGCCAGCGGCACCGGCTACCGGGTGCGGGTGCTCAACAGCAACCCTGCCACCACGGGCACCGACAACGGCAGCAACCTGGCCGTGAGCCAGGCCCCGACCAGCAACCCCGTGACGGTAGCCCCCGCCGCGGCCCAGACCGTGCCCACCACCGGCACCGGCGCTAGCCTCGTGGCCAGCACCAGCGCCACTTCCACGTTTGCCTGGCAATACGGCACCAGCGCCGGCGGCCCCTACTCGGCCCTGGCCGGCGCCAGCGGCGCCACCTACCAGGTGCGCGGGGCCGACCTGCCCGGCGCGGGCACCTACTACGTGGTGGCCCAGGCCACGACTACCACCAGCTGCGGCAGCCTCACCACCACCAGCGCCCCGGTGACGGTGACCGTGACGGCCCCCGCGCCTACCCCGGCCCTAAGCGTGTCGGTGGCTAGCCTGCCCGCGTTTAGCAACGTGGCGGTGGGCGCGGCCTCGCTGCTGCAAGGCTTTACGGTGGGCGGCGCGGCCCTCACCGGCCCCCTTACCATCACGCCCCCGGCGGGCTTTGAGATTCGGACCGGCGCCACGGCCTTCGCCTGCTGCGCCATTGTGCTGACGCCGGTGAACGGCACCGTGCCCACCACCACGATTGAGGTGCGCTTCGTGCCCACGGCCAGCCAGGCCTACGCGGCTAGCATCTCGGTAACCACGCCGGGCCAGCCCGAGCAGGCCGTAGCCGTGGCGGGCACCGGCATCGACGCCGTGTACCCGGCCACGCTGCGCACCGCGGCCCTGGCCGACCTCACGCCCACCACCGCCACCAGCGGCGGCAGCGTCGCCACCGACGGCGGCAGCCCCGTAACGGCCCGCGGCGTGGTGTGGAGCAAAACCGCTAACCCCGTGCTCGGCACCAGCCAAACGGCGGACGGCGCCGGCCCCGGCTACTTTAGCAGCGCCCTCACCGGGCTGCTACCGGGCACGACCTACTTCGTGCGCGCCTACGCCACCAACGGCCTGGGCACGAGCTACGGCGATGAGCTGACCTTCGCGACGGTGGCCGTGCCGCTGGCCGACGAGCCGGCTAGCCCCGCTACCCTCAGCGCCAGCCAGGTAACGAGCACGTCGCTGGTGCTGAACCTGGGCGGTGGCCCGAGCCAGAAATACCTGGTGCTGGCCCGCCTCGGCAGCCCCGTCGATGCCACGCCCACCGACGCCACTACCTACACCGCCGACGCAGCTTTTGGCAAGGGCCAGGTGCTGAGCCCCGGCACCTACGTGGTGTACAACGGTACCGGCAACCAGGTAACGGTGACCGGCCTGCGCCCCAACACGCCCTACAATTTTGCGGTATTTGCCTTCAATGACAACAACACGCCCTACGCCGAAAACTACCTGACCGCTAGCCCCGGCACGCTGGCGCAGGCCACCCTGGCCCTACCCGCCGCGCTGCTGCTGGAGGAGAATTTTGAGTACCCCGTGGGCGCCAAGCTCACGGATAATAACTGGACTGCCCACAGCGGCGCGGGCACCAAGCCCGTGGCCGTGGTGGCGCCCGGCCTGAGCTACGCCGGCTACGGCCCGAGCAGCGGCAACGCGGCCGCCCTCGTGGCCAGCGGCGAGGATGTGAACCGGCCCTTTGCGCCGGTATATGCCCGCACGCCGGTCTATGCCTCGTTTTTGGTGAAGGTGAACAGCGTGACGACCACCGGCGACTACTTCTTCAACCTCGGTCCCCAGCCGATTGGCAGCACCTACCGCGCCCGCGTGTTTGTGCGTCGTGATGCTAGCGGCAAGCTGCAATTTGGCATCAGCGGCGGCACGGGCACGGCCAGCTACTCGCCCGCCAGCTACGACCTCGGCGCCACGGTGCTGGTAGTGGTGAAACACACCTTCGATGAAGCCGGTAACTCCAGCCAGCTCTTCCTCAATCCTACCACCGATACCGAGCCGGCCACCGCCGACGCTACCCAAACGGAAACCGGCACCACGCCCGCCGCGCCCAACGACAACATTGGCAGCGTGGCCCTGCGCCAGGGCACTACCTCGCCCAACCTGGTAATGGATGGCCTGCGCGTCGGCAACAGCTTCCGGGTGGTGAAAACGGGCCTCACCTGCTTGCCGCCAGTGCCCGCCTTCACGGCCGCGCCGGTGTGCGCGGGTGCGCCCACTACATTTGTCGACGCCTCGACCACCGTGGAAGCCAACGCGACCTACGCCTGGGACGTGAACGGCGACGGCACCGTGGACTTCACCACCGCCGGCAACCTCAGCTATACCTACCCCACCGCGGGTGTTTATACCGCCCGGCTGACCATCACCCAGGGCACCTGCTCCGATACGTATTCGCAACAAGTGACGGTGCGGGCCTTGCCCACGGCCACGCTCAGCGGCACCGCCACGGTGTGCGCCGGCACGGCTAGCCCCCTCACGGTGCACCTCACCGGCCAGGCCCCCTGGACCGTGAGCTACGCGGCCGCTGGCGGCCCCGCCACCACGCTGCCCGTGACGGCCGCCGACGTGGATGCCAGCGGCAACTACACCTTCGCGGTGCAGCCCGCCGCCACCACGACTTACAGCCTGACCGCCGTGACCGATGCCAACTGCACCGGCGCCAGCCCCACCGGCACCGCGACCGTGACGGTGAACACGCCCCCGACCCTGACGGTGCCGACCCTCGCCACCATCCCGGCCCCGGCCGACCAGTGCGGCGCCACGGTAGCCTTCGCGGCTACGGCCGGCGGTGCGCCGGCCCCGACGGTGACCTATACCTTGAGCAGCGGGGCAACCATTACCTCGCCCTACTTCTTCCCGGTGGGCACCACGCCCGTAACGGCCACGGCTACCAACGGCTGCGGCACCCTAGCCAAGACCTTTACGGTGACGGTAATCGACCAGACGGCGCCCACGGTGCTGACCCAAACCCTGACCGTAGCCCTGCAAAATGGCACGGCGACCATCACGGCCGCGCAGGTCAACAACGGCAGCACCGATGCCTGCGGCATCGCCGCGCTGGCGCTCAGCCAGACTACGTTTAGCTGCGATAACATCGGGGCTAATACCGTGACGCTGACCGTGACCGACAGCCACGGCAACGTGGCCACCCAAACGGCGACCGTGACCGTAACGGGCACCGTACCCACGCCAACTATCGCGGTTAAGCCCTCGTCGAACGTGTATACCGGGGGCAACGCCGCCGCCCTGTACCTGGGCTACGGCCCCCAGAGCGTGACCCTGACCGCTACCGGCGGCACCAGCTACCAGTGGTATCCCGCCGCGGGCCTGAGCACCAGCACCGGCGCTACTACCACGTTCACGGCCACCAAGCCCGGCCGCTACACCTACCTGCTGACGGCCACCAGCGCCTCGGGCTGCCAGGCTAGCACCAGCATCACGCTGACCGTGACCGATGTGCGCTGCGGCAACAAAAACGACAAAGTGACCGTGTGCCACAACGGCAACGCGCTTTGCATTGCCGACAATGCCGTGCCGGCGCACCTCAACCACGGCGACCAGCTGGGTGCCTGCGCCACCAGCACCGCCGCCGCGAGCAGCGCCAACGCCCAGACGGCGGCCGAAACGACCCTCGACCTCACGCCGATGTTTGAAGCCGCGCCCAACCCCTTCGTGACCCAAACGGAGCTGCACTTCCGCGCCGCTACCACCGGCCCGGCGCAGCTGCTGCTCTACAACGGCCTGGGCCAGGTAGTGCAAACCCTCTACCACGGCACGGCCGAAGCCGGCCGCGACTACCGCTTCACGGTGCAGGCCGGCAACCTGGGCACGGGCCTCTACATCGGCCACCTCGCCGTCGATGGCAAGGTGCAAACCGTGCGCCTGGTGCTCGCCCGCTAGGGTACCCCAGCATTGTATCGTAAAAAAGGGCGCCAACTCGGCGCCCTTTTTTTGGGTTCGCCCGGCAGCGTCGGATTTTTAATACCCTGCATCGACACGCACGAAGAGGGATGCCTTTGGCCGGTCGGCGGCGCAGTACGCGACAGAAAAGGACTTTGCTAATGCCTTCACTTACAGGTATTTTGATTTCGCAATTGCGGCCCGCCACGCGGCGATACTTGCTGAGCCCGTTACTTTGCATGTTCGTTCGTTAGCTATCCATGTCCAATTCTGCCGAAATTGCCCGCCGCCGCACCTTTGCCATCATCTCCCACCCCGACGCGGGCAAGACCACGCTGACCGAGAAATTCCTGCTCTTCGGCGGAGCCATCCAGACGGCCGGGGCCGTGAAATCGAACAAGGCGCAGAAGACCGCAACCTCCGATTTTATGGAGATTGAGCGCCAGCGCGGCATTTCGGTGGCTACTTCCGTCATGGGTTTCGACTATAAAGACTACCGCGTTACCATTCTCGACACGCCCGGCCACCGCGACTTTGCCGAGGACACCTACCGCACGCTCTCGGCTGTGGACAGCGTAATTCTGGTGGTTGACAGCGTGAAGGGCGTGGAAGACCAGACCCGCCGCCTGATGGAGGTGTGCCGCCTGCGCAATACGCCGGTGATGATATTCGTCAACAAGCTCGACCGCGACGGCAAGCCGCCGTTTGACCTGCTTGATGAGCTGGAGGAAAGCCTCAAAATCCGGGTGCGGCCCCTGACCTGGCCCATCAACCAGGGCCGCAGCTTTCAGGGCGTGTATAACTTGTATAGCCGGGAGCTGAACCTGTTTCGGCCCGCCAAAACCACGCGGGCCGAGCACGTGGTGGCCGTGCGCGACCTGCACGCGCCCGAGCTCGACGCGAACCTGCCGGCCGCCGACGTGCGCCAGCTGCGCGACGACGTGGAGCTGGTGGAGGGCATCTACGACCCGCTCGACGAGGCCGCCTACCGCCGGGGCGAGCTGGCGCCGGTGTTCTTCGGCAGCGCCAGCAACAACTTCGGGGTGCAGGAATTGCTAGATACGTTTGTGGCGCTAGCCCCGGCCCCCAGCGGGCAGCCGGCCGTGACGCGCTTTGTGCGGGCCGAAGAGCCCGCCTTCACGGGCTTCGTGTTTAAGATTCACGCCAACCTCGACCCGCGCCACCGCGACCGCATCGCCTTCGTGCGCATCGTGTCGGGGCGCTTCGAGCGCCACGCGTTTTACCTGCACACGCGGCTGGGGCGCAAGCTGCGCTTTGCCAACCCCACCACTTTCCTGGCCAACGACAAGAGCGTGGTGGACGAGGCCTGGCCCGGCGACGTGGTGGGCCTCTACGACAGTGGCCAGTTTGCCATCGGCGACACGCTCACCGAGGGCGAGCCGCTGGTGTTTCAGGGTATTCCGCGCTTCGCACCCGAGATTCTGCGCGAGGTCGTGAACGAGGACCCCATGAAAACCAAGCAGCTCGACAAAGGCATCCGCGAGCTCACGGAAGAGGGCGTGGCCCAGCTCTTTACGCAGCAGCCCGGCAACCGCAAAATCATCGGCACGGTGGGCGAGCTGCAGTTCGACGTGCTGGCTTTCCGGCTCGAGCACGAGTACGGGGCGCGCTGCTCGTTCCGGCCGTTGTCCATCTTCAAAGCCTACTGGCTGGAGGCCGAGAGCCCCGCCGAGCTGCGGCAGTTCGTGGCGCGCCGCACCAACAGCGTGGCCTACGACCGCGACCAGCGCCCCGTGCTGCTGGCCGACAGCCAGTGGACCGTGAATGCCCTCAAGCAGGGCAACCCGACCATCAGCTTCCTCGCCTGGAACGAGCCCCAGGAGCAGTTGCAGCATGGCGGCCGCTAGCCTTCGGGAATAAGGCCCGTGCCTCGCCATGCTAGCCGGCGGCGGGTACCCGCGCGGAGAAGACCTTGCTCCCCGAGCTGACCCACTGCCCCGGCTACGCCTCTCGCCTCGACCTGACCGCCGGCCAGGCCCAGCCGTCGACCAGCTGGGCCGGCGAGGAATTAACAAAAGCCCAACTGCGGAATTTATAGCTATAAAAAAGCCTCCCGGATACACTCCAGGAGGCTTTTTACTTCTTAGCTATACCATTGCGCACCTACGCGCTAGCCACCACCAGGCCTTCGGCCTTGGCGATGGCGGCGCCCAGGCCGGCCGCGTTTTTGCCGCCCGCGGTGGCGAAGAACGGCTGGCCGCCGCCGCCGCCCTGGATTTCCTTGGCTAGCTCGCGCACCAGGGTAGTGGCGTTGAGCTTACCGGCTTTGGCGATGTCGTCGTCGAGCATCACGGCCAGTTGGGGCTTGCCGTCAATTTCGGCGCCTAGCACCAGCACGAGGCCGGGAACGGTCTGGCGCAGGTCGTAGGCCAGCTTCTTGAGGTCGTCGGCGCTGGTAGCCTGCACCTGGGCGGCCAGGAATTTAAGGCCGCTCAACTCCTTCACCTGGCTAGCCAGCTGGGTTTTCTGCTGACTGATGGCTTGCTGGGCAAAGCCTTCGATTTGCTTGCGCAGGGCGGCGATTTCCTCGGTCTGCTTTTCGAGCGAGGTCAGCAGGTGCTGGGGGTTGCCGAGGGCCTCGCGCACTTGACCCAGCAGGTCGAGCTGCTGGTCCACGAAGGCTTCGGCGGCACCGGCCGTGACGGCCTCGATGCGGCGCACGCCGGCGCCCACGGCGCTTTCGGCCGTGATTTTGAAGTAGCCGATGCTGCCGGTGTTGGCCACGTGCAGGCCGCCGCAGAGCTCCACCGAGTAGGCCTTATCGAAGGTGATAACGCGCACAAACTCGCCGTACTTCTCACCGAACAGGGCCATTGCGCCCAGGTTTTTGGCCTCGGCAATGGGCACGTGGCGGCGCTCATCCAGCGGAATCTGCTGGCGAATGCGCTCGTTCACAATACCTTCGATTTCGCGTAGTTGGGCGTCGGTCACTTTGGTGAAGTGCGAGAAGTCGAAGCGCAGCAGCTTCTCATTCACGAGCGAGCCTTTTTGCTGCACGTGCTCGCCGAGCACGCGGCGCAGGGCGGCTTGCAGCAGGTGGGTGGCCGTGTGGTTGTTCTTGATGAGCGCGCGCCGGGCCGCGTCGGGCCGCAGCAAAAACTCCTCGGTCAGCTCCTGCGGCAGCTCCAGGGTAGTGTGGATGAGCAGGTCGTTTTCCTTACGGGTGTCGATGACGCGCACCTTGCTCAGCGGCGACTCGAGGTAGCCGGTGTCGCCAATCTGGCCGCCGCTCTCGGCGTAGAAGGGCGTCTGGTCGAACACCAATTGGTACTCGGTTTTGCCTTTCTTGTCGATTTTGCGGTAGCGCAGCAGACGGGCCGGGGCCTCGTCCTGGTCGTAGCCCACGAACGCGTTGGGCACGTCGGTGTCGCGCACCGTTACCCAGTCGCTCTGCTCGGTTTCCTGGGCGTTGCGGCTGCGGTTTTTCTGCTGGGCCAGGGCTTCCTGGAAGCCTTTCTCATCCACCGTCAGGCCCTTCTCGCGGGCGATGAGGGCAGTGAGGTCGAGCGGAAAGCCGAAGGTGTCGCTGAGCTCAAAAGCCGTTTTGCCATCAATCACGTTGCCGTTCTGGCGGGCGCTCTCTTCGAGGGCATCGAGGCGGCGCAGGCCGGTTTCGAGGGTTTTGAGGAAGGCAATTTCCTCTTCCTCAATCACGCGCGTTACGAATGCCTGCTGGGCTTTCAGCTCGGGGAAGATGCCGGCCATCTGGTCGGCCAGTACCGGCACGAGTTTGTAGAGGAAGGGCTGCTTCTGGTTCAGGCTCGAGAACGCGTAGCGCACGGCCCGGCGCAGAATGCGCCGAATCACGTAGCCGGCCTTCACGTTGCTCGGCAGCTGGCCGTCGGCAATGGTAAAGGCAATGGCCCGGATGTGGTCGGCAATGACGCGGATGGCGATATCGGTTTTCTCCTCCTCGGTGGCCGGCAAATCGGTTACCGTGGCCGGCGAAGTGCCGTGGTAGGGCACGCCGGCTTCCTGGGCAATAAACTGGATAAGCGGCTGAAATACATCGGTATCGTAGTTCGATTTCACGCCCGACACGGCCATCATCAGGCGTTCGAAGCCCATGCCGGTGTCCACGCTCTGGGCGGGCAGCTTGATGAGCGACTTGTCGGCTAGCCGCTGAAACTCCATGAACACGTTGTTCCAGACCTCCACCACCTGCGGGTGGTCGGCATTCACCAGCTCGCGACCCGATGTGGCGGCGCGCTCCTCTTCGGAGCGCAGGTCGATGTGGATTTCGGTGCACGGGCCGCAGGGGCCGGTGTCGCCCATCTCCCAAAAGTTGTCCTTCTTGTTGCCGGGCAAAATGCGGTCGTCGGTGGTGTACTGGCGCCACAGGGCCTGCGTCTCGGTATCGGGGCCGGTGCCGTCGGTGGCATCACCCTCAAAATACGTCACGTAGAGCCGGTCCTTCTCCAGCTTATACACCTCCGTGAGCAGCTCCCAGGCCCAGTTGATGGCGTCCTTTTTGAAGTAGTCACCGAAGCTCCAGTTGCCCAGCATCTCGAATAGGGTGTGGTGGTAGGTGTCGTAGCCCACCTCCTCCAGGTCGTTATGTTTGCCGCTCACGCGCAGGCACTTCTGGGTGTCGGCGATGCGCTGGTAGGGCGCGGGCCGGTTGCCCAAAAAGTAGTCTTTGAACGGCGCCATGCCGCTGTTGATGAAGAGCAGCGTGGGGTCATCCTTCACCACGAGCGGGGCCGAGGGCACGATGTGGTGGCCTTTGGAAGCGAAGAAATCGAGAAACTGCTGGCGCACGTGCGCGGCGGTAGGGAGCGACATAACTTTGGAAAAAACGGCCCACATTTGTGGGGCCGGCGGCAGCACAAAGGTAGCTTTCCGAAACAGTAGCGCGAAACGGGCGGTTCGGCTAGGCCGCCGGGCCGAGGCGGGCGGCTTCGCTAGGGTAGCAGGCGGCGCCGACACCCGCCCGGCAGCGTGCCCTTTGCTTATTCGCGGAGTAACCACAAGTATAAAATATAGTATCTTAGCCGCCATGCCCTACAAAGAGCGCGACATTACCAAGCAGTATTTCACCATCGGCGAAGTGGCCGAGCAGTTCGGCGTGGCCACCTCGCTCATCCGCTTCTGGGAAACGGAGTTTGACGAGCTCGCCCCGCGCAAGAGCAAGAAGGGCAACCGCCTCTTCACCCAGGCCGATGTGGACGTGTTTCGCACTATCTATCACCTGGTGAAGGAGCGCGGCTACACCATTGCCGGCGCCCGCGAGATGCTCAAGCAGAAGGGCGGCCAGCTCAAGGACAAGATTGACGTGATTCAGTCTTTGGAGAAAGTACGCGGCTTCCTGGTGAACCTGAAGAAGGAAATCGACGCGGCGCAGAAGGCCGAGTAAGCGCTACATGCCGGCCCCCACTACTTCCGACGACCTTTATTACGAGCTGGCCCTGACACTGCTGCCCGGCATCGGCCCGCAGCTCACGCGCCAGCTGATGAGCTACGGCTCGTCGGCCAAAAACGTGTTTTTGTTGCCGCCGGGCAAGCTGCGGCGCATTCCGGGCGTGGGCGAGGCCACCATCAAAATTCTGACCGGCGCCGCGCGCGGCACGGCCCTGACCCAGGCCGAGGCTAGCCTGCGCAAGGCCGAAAAGGAAGGCGTACAGATTCTGTTTTACACCAGCAAGCTGTTTCCGCACCGCCTCAAGCTGATTGCCGATGCGCCGGTGCTGCTCTACTACCAGGGCCCGGCCGACCTGAACGCACCCAAAGTGCTAGCCCTAGTGGGCACCCGCCAGGCCACCGAGTATGGCCGCGAGCAAACCGAGCGCCTGCTGCGGGGCGTGCTACCGCACCAGCCACTCATCATCAGCGGGCTAGCCTACGGCATCGACATCATGGCCCACCGCGCCGCTTTGCAGGAAGGGCTAGCCACGGTGGGCGTAATGGCCACCGGCCTCGACATTATTTACCCCGCCGCGCACCGCAAAACGGCCGAGAAGATGCGCGAAACCGGCGGCCTGCTCACTGAGTTTCCCTTCGGCACGCAGCCCGACCGCTACAATTTTCCGCAGCGCAACCGCATCATCGCGGGGCTGGCCGATGGCACGGTGGTAGTCGAAGCCGCCGCCAAGGGCGGCGCCCTCATCACCGCCGAGCTGGCCCTGAGCTACGACCGCGACGTGCTGGCCGTGCCCGGCCCGCTGGGGTCGCCCACCTCCGAAGGCTGCAACGCCCTGATTAAAACCAACAAAGCCGCTCTCTACCAGGAGCCCAAGGACCTCGAGCAGCTGCTGAACTGGGACGCGGCGCTGCACCTGCCCGGCAAGTTTCAGCCGGCGCCCTCCTACTCGGCCGACGACTTTACGGGCGAAGAATTTGCGCTGGTGAGCGTGCTGGCCACCGCCCCCAGCCGCGAGCTGCACATGGATGAGCTGGCCTGGAAAGCCCAGCAGCCCATTCACGCGGTGGCCGCGCTACTGCTGGGGCTCGAGTTTCGGGGCGTGGTGCGGGCGCTGCCGGGCAAGCGCTTTGGGCTGGTTTGAGGTTAGTGTTATCGGCAATAGATTTATCCCTAGTATGCTGCAAACCAGCCGATTGTTTCTTGCAGCCTTGTTGACCAGTGGCTTGGCGGCGGGCGGCTACGCCTACCGGCGGGGACAGGCTAGCCAAAATGGCCGGCTAGCCTGCATCGGCGCACTGACCGGCCAGATAAGCGTTAATAACGAGCAGCGCGCCGAGGCCAATTCAGCTACCGGGCGGCGTATTGCGCATTATGTCTGCCTGAACCATAGCCAGCCCGCCGACTTGGCGGTGCTCAACCAGACCCAGCAGATTCAGGCCCGCACCCAGGGCCTTGTCGATACAGTAAACTTGCTGCGCCAACAGTTAAGGAGTGCCCCCGCGAGCGCCTACTTGACTAACGCGCTGTCCGCACAACTCGACCGATATACGGCTTTTATTCAACGATACGCTTCCGAAACAGTACTTCTTACCCGGCCTTCGGCTGCTACGGCACCTGAAGGTTGGTTTGGGCAAGTTGAATTAATCGAGTTGCCACTCCCTGCCGTAAGGGCCGCCCTCGGGCAGCTTGAAGCACGACTACGGCGCTGGGAAGCACGGGCTTTACAAACGCAAGCGGAAAAGATGAGCAGTAATTGGGATGGTTTTGATACTATCCATGTACTGGCAGTGCCTACTACAGAATCAGTGGCTCCAGGCGGCGATTACCAGGCTCGGCTGTTTCTGGCACAGTTCGGCCATCAGGACCTCTGCAACATGGAGATGACGGCCAACAGTGTACCACTGACGCAGCCTAGCGGACCGGGTATGCAAGTGCAATTTGCCGTGCCCGCCCGGCAGCCAGGCCAGCCCGACACGGTGCGGGCGTACTGGCGGGGCACCATCCGGGGAGGGCTATTTCCGAGCGATACTGTTTTGCAGCTCGATGTGCCTTACTTCATCGTGCAGCGCCCTACCTTATGAGCCGCTCCGCCAGTTTACTAACCTTGCTGCTTCTGGCCGGGCTGGGCGCCGGCGGCTACTTGGGCTATCGCCAGCACCAGGCACAGGAAGAGCTCGTTAAGCTGCTGCAACAGCTTGACGAAACACTGACTGCGCAAAACGACGAAGCCGCCAAACAGGCGCGGGAAGCCTTGCGGGGCATAGAAGAAACGATAGCTAAAAACCGTAACCAGCCCACCGAGTTGGCTGTGCTGCACCGGGCGCAGGCGTTGAGCAGCCGCGTTCAAACACTATGCGACACGTTGCGCAGCGTGCAGCAGCGGCTGCGCCGGGCGGCCGGTGGTTCGGCGACGCCGGGCCCGCTGCGTCAGCCCGAAGCCACGGCAGCGGTGGCTCAGCTACTCGGCAGTGGCACCCAGGGCCAACGGGCGCTGCACCAGCAGCTAGCCGCCTGCGCCGCTACCCTGCGGCGGCTAGGGCCAGCGGTACCCGCCCAACTCACCGAGCCGCCGTTCGCTGGCTTACCAGCTGTCGAATGCCTGGCGGCCCTTACGCAGCTCGAAGCGCAGGTACGGGCCAGCGAGGCCCGCACCTTGCGGCACCTGTCCCGGCCGCTGGGGGCGTCGCGCCTGCCGACCCGCTTCGTGGCCGCCGCCACCGCCGAGCGGGCCACGGTAGCGCCCGGCGATACCTACCGGGCCCGGCTGCTAGTGGTCAAAAGCTTATCAACCGTCGCCACGCGTATGTATTGCAATGGCCACCCGGTGCCCATCAGCCCTGATGGTGTAGGTTTAGTGCGCTTTCGTGCCCCCACCAAGCTCGGCCCGGCCAGTTGGACAGCAGCCATCCGCCTCAACCAAAATGGCCGCGACACCACCTTCGTAGTGCGCGTGCCCTACCGCGTAGCCCGCCGCTAGCCCCTACCAATGCTGCTTTTCAACGGAAACCTCCTCGACCCGACCACCTTTGCCCTGCCCCTGCCCAACCGCGGGCTGGCCTTCGGCGACGGCTTTTTTGAGACCCTGATTTTTGCCGATGGTTGCCTGCGCCTGGCCGCCGACCACGCCGCCCGTATGCAGCAGGCTGCCGCCGCCCTGTACCTCACCCTGCCCGCCGCCCTGGCCACGGCCGAGGCGCTGGCCGCCACCCTAGCCAGGCTAGCCGCCGCCAACCAGCTGCCCGCCGCCCGCCTGCGCCTACAACTGTGGCGCGGCGGTGGCGGGCGCTACACGCCGCCCACCGCCGCGGCCGAGTGGCTAGCCACCGCCGACGCCTTCGTACCCGATGACACACCGCTGCAACTAGTTGATTTTGCAATAGATACGCAGTCCATATTCTCGCCGCTAAGCTTTTGCAAGGGACCGCAGGCGTGGCTCTACGTGCGCGCCGCCCACGAGCGCCAGCGGCGCGACCTCGACGAGATTATCCTCTGCAACGCGGCCGGGCACGTGGCTGAGGCAGGCGCGGCGGCTATTTTCTGGGTGAAGAACGACGTGCTGTTCACACCCGGGCTGGCTAGCGGCTGCGTGGCGGGCGTGCGCCGCGCGGCGGTGCTGCGCGCCGCCCGGGCGGCTGGGCTAGCCTGCCAGGAAGGCCTATTTCGGCCAGCCGAGTTGCTGGCGGCTGAGGCGGTTTTCACGGCCAATGTGGCGGCCGTGCACGTAGTGCGGCAGGTGGGCGCGCAAGGTTTTGGCGACTTGCCCGGGCCGTGGCTGGCCCTGCTGAGCGGGCTAGCGCAGCAGGGCTAGCCCGCCACAGTAAACCAGCAGGCCAATGCCTAGCCCAGCTAGGGCCAGCAGCAGCATTGCCACCAAGTAGTGCAGGTCAAGGGCCGCCGCCTGCCAGCCAAACCGGTGCAAACCAGCCGGGCCGTGGGCCCGCCATAGTGCGCCCAAGCTAAGCCGACCGCGCGCGCGCAACCATAGCCGCAGCCAGCCGGCGAGCAGCATAACCGGGTACAAGCTCAGCAGCACCAGGGTGCGCCCGACGAGCCATAACACGCCCAGCAGGAACTGAACTAGCGGGGCTAGCACCAGCTCCAGCACCAATTCGCCGATGAGCTCTCCCATCCTATAGCTGGGCGGCTACCTGCCGCAGGCTGGCTTTGAGGCTGTCGAGGGCGGGGCGCGCGAAATAGCGGCCATCGGCCACGACGCCCGCAATGCGACGGGTGTTCGCAATGTTAATCAAGGGGTTGGCTTGCAGCAGGAGCAGGTCGGCTAGCCGGCCGGGCTGCACAGTGCCGAAGTCCTGGGGCCGGTTGTAGAACCGGGCAGGGTTCAGGGTGGCCGTTTGCAGGGCTTGCAGGGGCGTGAAGCCGGCATCGACGAAGCGCTGCAACTCCTGGTGCAGGCTCACGCCGGGAATGAGGTCGACGCCGGCCGGCGCATCGGTGCCCGCCAGAAACGGCACCCCGGCCGCGTGCAGCCGCCGCACGATGGCCAGCTCGTGGGCGACAAACTTTTCGCGCACCGCCAGGGGCTCGTAATCCAGGCTGCGGGCAATGCCGAGCTGCGACTTGGGCCAGCGCTGCGCCACCCAACTGCGGCCGGCGTAGGCCAGCCCGGCCGAGTCGGCGCGCCAGTCGAGGGCATCGACCAGCCACTGGCCGCGCTCCCAGTACAGGGTGGGGCACTGCCACACGTGTGCCACCGCCAGCCGCTTGCTAATGGCGGCCTCGCGGGCCGGGTCGTAGGTGGCCAGAAACCGACCCGGCGACTTAATGCTGCCACTCACGTACTGCGCCTCATTGGGCGAGCTCGCCTCAAAAATGCCAATCAGGTGCTCGAGGGTGCGCTGGCCCGCCGTTATCGCCTCGGCAGCGCGCACGCCATCGGGCACGTGGCCTTCCAGCGACAAGCCGCGCTTGCGGGCCTCGTCGGCAATGGCGAAGTAGGCCGCCCGCGGCACGTACGACTGCACCTTGATAAAATCGACGCCCCGCGCCTTGAGCATTGCCACCGCCCGGCGCCCATCTGCGGGCGTAGCCACGGCAATGGCTGCCTGGTAGGGCGACTTGGGCCCGTCGAGCATGGGGCCCGACACCACCAGCCGGGGACCTAGCCAGCGGTGGGCGGCCACCGCGGCGCGGGCCCGCAATATCGAGTCGAGCTGGCTGCCCATGTCACGAATGCCGGTGATGCCGTTGGCCAGCAGCAGCGGCAAAATAAGGCGGGTACCCGCGCGGGCCGTGCCATCAAAATATACGTGGGTGTGCATGTCCCACAGGCCGGGCAGCAGGTACTGGCCGGTGGCATCGACCACCCGCCCGGCCGGCGGCGCCTGGCCCGCCGAGGGCCCCACGCGCACGATGCGCGCCCCCAGCACCACCACTGTTTGGTCGGGCCGAATGGCCCCGGTCGCCACGTCCACCACGTTGGCGTGCACAAAGCTCAGGTGCTGCGCCCGGACCGGCGCAACCCAGCCCATCAGGCCTCCCAGCAGAATTTTAACCCCGCGCAGTCTCATACGTAGCCACTAAGTGGGCGCCCCGTGCCGCCCCGGGCGAAGGTAGCAGGCGGCGGCCGGCGGGCCCGCTAGCCCCTACTCCGTAATAAAACGCATGGGCACCAGCAGCGAATCCTGCGCGGCGGCGGAGCGCACGAAGCGCAGGGCCCCCAGCACCCGCAGCGCCTCGGCATCGAGGGCGCGCACGGCGGCGGGCGGGTAGTCGGCCTCGGGGCGGGCCAGCTCGCGGCGCACGATGCGCGGCGGCTGGCGCACCGAGCCATTGGCCCGCACGTGAATGCTCACCAGGATGCGGCCAGTGGGCAGCAGGTCCTGCGGACGGTCGGGGGCCGGGCGGGCGGCGGGCGGATACGTGGCCTGCTCCGACACGAACTTGAAAAACTGGTCGCGGCCCACCGACTGCCGGCCGGCGTCGGTTTCGTGCCAAAAGCGCGCCAAAACCGGCGAGGCCAGCGGGCGCGGCGCCACCTCGGGGGGCGCGGGCCGGCGCACGGGCATCATCGGAAAGCCGGGCGCCGAATAGCCACTTTGGGCGCGGGCGGCCCCGGCGGCCAGCAGCAGCCCCAGCAGGGCCCAGCAAAAATTCTTCATGCAGCCAGTCTCATTTCTGCCAAGTTACACCGCAACGGGCGCTTTAATGGCCGGCCAGGGGTCGTAATTCTCCAACTGAAAGTCTTCGTAGCGAAAGCCGAAGATGTCCGTCACGGCCGGGTTGAGGCGCATGGTGGGCAGCGGGCGGGACGCCCGCCCGAGCTGCTCGCGGGCCTGGGCTAAGTGGTTGCTGTAGAGGTGGCTATCGCCGCCGGTCCAGATAAACTCGCCGGGTTGAAGGCCCGTCACCTGGGCCACCATCAGGGTGAGCAGGGCGTAGGAGGCAATGTTGAAGGGCACACCCAGAAACACGTCGGCCGAGCGCTGGTAGAGCTGGCAGCTGAGCTTGCCGTCGGCCACATAAAACTGGAATAGCGCGTGGCAGGCGGGCAGCTTCATCTGGGGCAGGTCGGCCACATTCCAGGCGCTCACCACCATACGGCGCGAGTCGGGCTGGGTCTTTAGCTGGTTGATAATCTGCGAAATCTGGTCAATGTGGCCACCGTGGCCGTCGGGCCAGCTGCGCCACTGGTAGCCATACACCGGGCCGAGGTCGCCGTTTTCATCAGCCCACTCGTCCCAGATTTTCACGCCGTGCTCCTGGAGGTAGGCAATGTTAGTGCTGCCCTGCAAAAACCACAGCAGCTCGTGAATAATACTCTTGAGGTGCACCTTTTTGGTGGTGACCAGCGGGAAGCCCTCGGCTAGGTTAAACCGCATCTGCGGCCCGAAGATGGAGCGCGTACCCGTGCCCGTGCGGTCGGTTTTGACGGTGCCGTGGTCGAGAATTTCCTGCAGAAGGGCGTGGTATTGGCGCATGCGCAAAAGGGGTATCGAAAGCTAGTAAACTCGCCGGACCAGAACCCCAACCCGGCAACAGCCAGCGGCGGGGCACCTCTATTTTGAAGCCGAACGAGAAATTTGGAAGCCCCGCTTGGCGACAGCCAAGCCCGGGGCCCACGGCCCGCAAAGCTACTCCCGGGGCTAGCTACCTCGCTGCTTGGCTTCGGAAGCAGTACCTCAGCAGGCACTTCAAAAACTGTCTTATTCAAACAAGCCTTACTCCCGAAAGGCGCTGGGGCCTAGCCCCGTCTGGCGCTTGAAGAAGTGACAGAAGTGGGCCACATCGGTGAAACCCAGGCTATCGGCAATTTCCGAGATATTCCAGTTCGTTTGCTTCAGCAATACCTTGGCTTCCTGGGCTAGCCGGCCGCCAATGAGGGTAGTGGTGGTGTGGCCGGTGGTTTGCTTCAGCACCCGGTTGAGGTGGTTGACGTGCACGGCCAGCGCGCCGGCGTAGTCGGCGGCTGTGCGCAGGCGCAGGCGCTGCTGGGGCATTTCGAGCGGAAACTGCCGTTCCAGCAGCTCGCCAAACGAGGCTGTTAGCCGGGCCGGTGCCTTATGATTACGCACCGGGGCCGGGGCAGGCAGCAGCTTCTGGCCCGCGTGAATGAGCTCGAGCAGGTAGGTACGCAGCAAGTCATACTTGTGCGCGTAGTCAGAATTTATTTCCCAGAACATCTTTTCGAAAATGAGCTCAATAGCTGCGTAAGCTTCATCCGTTACTTCCAGTACCGGGCAGGTACCGGGCCGGAAAACCGGGAGCTCAGCCGCCACTACCCCACTCTTGGCAGGCAGCAAAAACTCGTCGGTAAACACGCAGAAGTAGCCGGCCTGGTCCAGGTCCTGCGGCAGCCAGCGGTAGGGCACGCGCGAGGTCGCGAACCACAGGCCGTTGCGCGCAATGTCCACCACCTTATCGGCATTCTCGACCCGGCTGCGCCCGCGGATGAGACTGATTTTATAGAAGGCCCGCCGGTCGAAGGTCATCGGGGGCCGGTGGCGATAATTGGCCATCAGGTCGGCCACCCGGAAGACGTTAAAGTGGCCGATTTCGCGCTGCGTGCCCAACGCTACTGCGGAACCAGGTCCGGCCCCGGCCGCCGGCCTGAACTTGCTGTAAAACTCTTCGAGGGAATTGGGCTTCATCACGAATAACTGTAAAAATCAAAGATACGCTACCCTGCCTACTGCCCAGCAGGCTAGCGCCGGCAGCAACTTATTTATTCGGTGGCCCGCCTGGGCTACTGCCTGACCGAAGGGCTTTTACTCAATTCGCCGGCGCTGGGGCAGCCCCGGGCGCGCCCACCAGGGTGGCGTTGCAGTTTTTTAGGAGGCCCGTGCGAGGCACGGTACGGGGCGTGCTACTGCCCACCGGCGCCGGTGGGCAGTAGCAGCTCGGCCACTTGGCCCAGGATGTGGCCGTAGCCCTGGCTAGCCCCGCGTCTTGACCAACTGCTAAAACCTATTAGCTGGCAAAGGGCCCTGGTTTTTGTGGCTCGCGGCTTTCGCTCCCACCCTGCTTGGCTTGGCCACAGGCGGCCGGGCAGCGGCTTTGAAATTGACCATCTTTTAGCTAAAACCTTTTAGCGATGGGGAGATAAGTTTTATGCTTACTTTGCGGCAGCTGGCTGACTGTCGGCGCGCTCCCACTCTTCCGCCGCTTTCCCACCCGTGCGCATTTCTTCGCTTTGCTTTCTGCTGGCTGGCCTGCTGCCGCTGGCTGCCCCCCCACCCGCGGCGGCCCAGTCGGCGCTAGCCCCGCCCGGCGCCGAAACCGGCAAAACGACCCAGTCCATTCTCACGGGCTGGCGCTTTCACCAGGCGGGCAAAGCCAACTGGGCGCCGGCCACGGTGCCCGGCTGCGTGCACACCGACCTGCTGGCTAGCAAGCAGATAGAGGACCCGCTGTATCGCGACAACGAGCTGCGGCAGCAGTGGATTGGCAAAACCGACTGGGACTACGAAACCACCTTCGACGTGGCGCCCACCGCCTGGCAGCGCCAGCATGTGGAGCTGGTGTTCAAGGGCTTGGATACCTACGCCGACGTGACACTCAACGGCCAGGCCATTCTGCACGCCGACAACATGTTTCGGGAGTGGCGCGCCGAGGTCAAGCCGCTGCTCAAGGCTAGCGGCAACCGCTTGCTCATCCACTTCCGCTCGCCGCTGAACGAGGTGGCCGACCTGCCCAAAAAGTACGGCTACAACCTGTTTGCCATCAACGACGAGCAGGCCATGGGCATTGTGAGCGATAAGGGCCCGGTGCTGAGCCCATACACCCGCAAGGCGCCCTACCACTACGGCTGGGACTGGGGCCCGCGCTTCGTGGGCGCCGGCATCTGGCAGCCGGTGCAGCTGGAGGGCTGGGACGCGGCCAAAATCACTGATTTTCACGTGGTGCAGCGCCAACTGAGCGCCCAAACTGCCCAGCTAGGCCTGGTAGTGGCGTACGAAGGCGCCGCCGCCGCCAGCGGCCCGGCCACGCTGGTGCTCGAAACCACCGCCCCCACCGGCCAGCCCGGCCCGCGCCTGGAGCAGGCCGTGACCCTGCAGCCCAACCGCCACGAGGTGACCGCCGAGCTGCGCCTCGATAATCCCCAACTGTGGTACCCGGCCGGCTACGGCGAACAGCCGCTCTACTCTTGCAAGGCCACGCTGCGGCAGGGCGGCCAGCCGGTGGGCGAGGCTAGCACGCGCATTGGCCTGCGCACGCTGGCGCTGCGCCGCGAGCCGGACGCCTACGGCAAATCGTTTGAGTTCGTGGTGAACGGCATCCCGATTTTTGCCAAGGGCGTGAACTGGATTCCGGCCGATATTTTTCAGACCCGCGTGACTAACCCGCGCTACCACAAGCTGTTGCAAGCCGCCCGGGACTGCCACATGAACATGGTGCGCGTGTGGGGCGGCGGCATTTATGAAAACCAGTATTTCTACGACACCTGCGACGAGCTAGGCCTGCTGGTGTGGCAGGATTTCCTGTTTGCCTGCTCATTTTACCCCGGCGACGAGGCGTTTAACACCAACGTGCGCGCGGAGCTAGCCTACCAGGTGCGCCGCCTGCGCGACCACCCGAGCATTGCTATTTGGGTGGGCAACAACGAGAACGAGGTGGCCTGGCAGCAGTGGGGCGTGCCCGAAAAAATGGGCTCGCACAAGCTCGAAGTCTGGAGCAATTACCTCAAGCTCTACCGCGACCTCATCCCGACCATTCTTAAAGTAGCGGACCCTAGCCGGCCCTACGTGTCGTCGAGCCCATCATCGGACTTCGAGGATATGGCCGGCTCGCAAACCACCGGCGACATGCACTACTGGGACGTGTGGGGCGGCACGGCCCCAATTGCGGACTACGAAAAGCAGACGCCGCGCTTCATGAGCGAGTACGGTTTTCAGTCGTTTCCGGAGCTGAAATCGGTGGCGCAATTCACCGTGCCGGCCGACCACGACATTGCCTCGCCCGTGATGAAGGAGCACCAGCGCAGCGCCGTGGGCAACCCGCGTTTGCAAGAATACCTGCTGCGCGCTTACCAGCAGCCCAAGGATTTTGCCTCGTTTCTCTACGTGAGCCAGGTGCTGCAAGCCCAGGCTATCAAGCTGAGCGCCGAGCACTTGCGCCGCAACCGCCCGCGTACCATGGGCTCGCTGTACTGGCAGCTCGACGACTGCTGGGGCGTGGCCTCGTGGTCGAGCATCGACTACTACGGCCGCTGGAAAGCCTTGCAGTACTACGCCAAGCGCTTCTACGCGCCGGTGCTGGTGAGCCCCCACGAGGAGGGCGACCAGGTGCGCCTCTACGTGGTGTCGGACCAGCAGGCGGCCACCCCGGCCACGCTGCAAGTGCGCCTGCTCAACTTCAGTGGCAAGGTGCTCTACCAGCAGTCGGCCCCGGTGCAGGTAGCGCCGCTGAGCAGCAAGGTGTACCTCGCTATTCCGAAAGCCAAGCTACTCCAAGGCCAGGACCCCAAGCAGGTGGTTTTGAGTTGCGCGCTGCAAGCCGGGGGCACGACCCTTTCGACCAACACGCACTACTTCGCCCTGCCCAAGGAAATGGCGCTGCCCAAAACCAGCATTGCCGCCACCTGGCAGCCGGCCACCGACAGCACCTACCGGGTGACGCTGACAAGCAAGACCCTGGCCCGCGAGGTGTGGCTGTCGCTAACCCAGGGCGACGGCTTTTTCGACGACAACTTCTTTGACCTGCTGCCCGGCGAAACCAAGGTAGTAACTTTCAAAAGCGAAGGCGCCACTTCGGTGACGGAGCTGCGCAAGCAGCTGGTGGTGCGCTCGTTGCCCGACGCTTTCTAGTTCTTTACCCCTGCACTCGTCCCTTAGCCACTCCTGCTGAGAGATGGGGGAAGGCTACTCACCCTGGCGGTTTCAGCGCCGCTTCTTATCGTCGGGCTTCCTCTCTCCAGTAGTGGGGCAGGAGGCTGGAGGCCGGGGCTAGCCCTGGCTCTTCGACGACTTTTGTTACGCGGCGCGTGGGCGGCCAGCCCCGGCACTTTCGCTACGCTGGACCACTGCTGCGGGCGGCGCGACCGGCCGGCCGCCGATACTTTAGCATTTTACTTTTCTTCTTCACCATTCCCGTTCATGGCTGCTCCCGCCCCTACCATCGCTCCCGCCAGTGCCGCTAGCCCGGCCACCGGCCCCGCGCCGCGCTACACCTCGGCCCTGAGTGCCGTTACGACGCTCTTCTTTTTGTGGGGCTTCATCACGTGCCTCAATGACATTCTGATTCCCTACCTGAAGGCAATTTTTCAGCTGTCCTTTTCGCAGGCCAACCTGATTAACCTGTGCTTTTTTGGAGCGTATTTTTTGATGAGTATCCCGGCCGGCAAGCTGGTGGCCCGGCTAGGGTATAAGAAGGGCATGCTGCTGGGTTTTGTGGTGGCGGCCGTGGGCGCGTTCTTGTTCTATCCGGCGGCGGCGCAGCGGGTGTACGGGCTGTTTCTGGGGGCGCTGTTTGTGCTGGCCTCGGGCATCACCATTCTGCAGGTAGCGGCCAATCCGTACGTGGCCATTCTGGGGCCGCCCCAGTCGGCTTCGGCGCGCCTCACCCTCACGCAGGCGTTCAACTCGCTGGGCACTTTTCTGGCGCCGCTGCTCGGCAGCGCGCTCATCCTGAGCCGCTTGCCTAAGCTCAACACCACGGCCAGCGCCGCCAGCATCGACGTGACGGCCGTGCAAACGCCCTACCTCATTATCGGCACCGTGCTGCTGCTCATCAGCCTGCTGCTGAGCCGGGTAAACCTGCCCCAGATTGTGCCCGCCACCGAGGCCGCCGGCACCACCCTGGACGCCGACTCGACCCGCGCCTGGCACTACCGCAACCTGGTGTTTGGGGTGGTGGGCATTTTTGCCTACGTGGGGGCCGAGGTGTCCATTGGCTCGCACCTGGTGAGCTACCTGGCCCTGCCCGACGTAATGGGTCTCGACCCCAAGTCGGCCGGCGACCGGGTGGCGCTCTACTGGGGCGCCGCCATGGTGGGCCGCTTTGCCGGGGCGTATTTGCTCAATAAGTTTTCGCCGGCCAAGCTACTAGCGTTCAACGCCATTTCGGCGGCGGCGCTGGTACTCATCTCCATCAATACCGCGGGGGCCGTGGCCATGTGGAGCCTGCTGGCCGTGGGGCTGATGAACTCGATTATGTGGCCCGTTATTTTTCCGCTGGCCCTGGCCGGGCTAGGCCGCCACACCGAGGAAGGCTCGGGCCTGCTGTGCACCGCCGTGGTGGGCGGCGCGCTGGTGCCCATGCTCTTTGGCACCATTGCCGACTACAGCGGCCTGCGGCTGGCCCTGCTGCTGCCGGTGCTGTGCTACGCCTACATCGTGTGGTACGGGCTGCGCGGCAGCCGCCGCGTAGCGGCGGCTAGCTAGGGGGCAGGCAGCGCACAGCGCCGCTTGTCCAACTACCTCAATCAGTTTCTGCGCCCGTAGCGCCTACCTCCACTAGCCCTGCCTATCCCGCCCAATCTGCTTTCACCCTAGCCTTATGACTCATAATGTAGTACGCTGGGCTTTGGCCGGCTGGCTAGCGGGGGCGGGCGCGCCGCTAGCCCGGGCGCAGCAGCCGGTTATTCACCTCAACCAGGTGGGCTTTTACCCGGCGGCGCCCAAGGTGGCGGTGGTAGTGGGGGCGGCCGCCGGGCCGTTTACCCTCACGGCGCCTGGGGGCGGACGGGCGGTTTTTACGAGCCAGCTAGGCCCCGCCCGCTACGATAGCCTGGCCCGCCAAACCGTGCGCGTGGCCGACTTTTCGGCCTGCCAGGCGGTGGGCACGTTTGTGCTCACGGGGCCGGGCCTGGGTTCCTCTTTTCCTTTTCAGATAAAGCCGCGGGTGCACGCGGGCGTGGCCCGGGCGGCCCTCAAGGGCTTCTACTACCAGCGGGCCTCCACGGCGCTGCCACCCGCCTACGCCGGGGCCTGGAGCCGCCCCGCCGGCCACCCCGATACCCAGGTGCTGGTGCACGCCTCGGCGGCCACGGCCCAGCGGCCGGCTGGCACCCGGCTGGCTAGCCCCCGCGGCTGGTACGATGCCGGCGACTACAACAAGTACGTCGTGAACTCGGGCATCACGCTGGGTACGCTGTTTTCGCTCTACGAAGACTTCCCGGCCTACTGCGCGCAGCTCAAATCGAGAATTCCGGAAAGCGACAACACCCTGCCCGACGTGCTCGACGAGGCCCTCTGGAACCTGCGCTGGCTGCTCACCATGCAGGACCCCGCCGACGGCGGCGTGTACCACAAGCTCACCAACGCCAGCTTCGACGGCATGGTGATGCCCGCCGCCGCCCCCGCCCCGCGCTACGTGGTGCAGAAAAGCACGGCCGCTAGCCTCGACTTTGCCGCCGTGCTGGCCCAGGCCAGCCGGGTGTTCCGGCCCTTCGGCCGCGCCCTGCCCGGCCTGGCCGACTCGTGCCTGCGGGCTTCGACCCGGGCCTGGGCCTGGGCGCGCCAGCACCCGGCCACCTACTACCGGCAAGACGAGCTGAACAAGCAGTTTCAGCCCGCCATCCAGACCGGGGCCTACGGCGACGAGGACGTGCGCGACGAGTGGGCCTGGGCCGCCACCGAGCTCTACGTGACTACCAAGGATGCGCAATACTGGGCCGCCGGTCACCTGCTGGCGGGGCCCGTGCGCCCGGCCAGCTGGGCGCAGGTGCGGCCGCTGGCTTATTTCACGCTGCTGCGGTTTGGCGCCCGCCTGCCCCAGGCGGGCCGGCAGGCCCTGCCCCAGGCGCGGCAGCGGGTGCGCGCCCTGGCCGACAGCCTGCGAGCCGGCTACGCCACCCGCGCCTACGGCACCGTGATGGGCCACCGCGCCACCGACTACGGCTGGGGCAGCAATGCCGAGGCTGCCAACCAAGGCATTGCCCTAGTGCAGGCCTACCGCCTCAGCGGCGAGCGGACCTACCTGGCGGCGGCCCTCACCAACCTCGACTACCTGTTGGGGCGCAATGCCACCGGCTACTGCTTCGTGACGGGCAGCGGCACCCGCGCGCCCCAACACCCCCACCACCGCCCCTCTGAGGCCGATGGCGTGCCGGCCCCCGTGCCCGGCCTGCTGGTGGGCGGCCCCAACCCCGGCCGCCAGGATGGCTGCGCCTACCCCTCGGCGCGGCCGCCCCTCGCTTATAGCGACGCGGTGTGCTCCTACGCCTCCAATGAGATTGCCATTAATTGGCAAGCGCCGCTGGTGTACCTGGCCGCCGCGCTGGAGGCCACGCAGCCGCTACTAGCGCCGGTGCACCCGCACGGCCGCAAGTAAGGCGGCCGCCGCGAATCGCCGACCCGCAGTTTGCCAACAAGCCCGAAGCCACTGGAATTTTGCTACTTATGCGCCCCAGGTAGTCAGTATCGCGCTCGGCACCAATGATTTGAGCGCCGGCGATGGCAAAAGCCCGCGCCTGCCCTTCGACAGCGCCCGCTACGTGAGCCACTACCTAGACTTCGTCAAGCTCGTAAACTCGAAGTACCCCCGGGCCCGGCTAGCCCTGCTGAGCAGCCCCATGACCAGCGGCCCCAACCGCCTGTTGCTCCAGCGCTGCCTCACCGCCGTGCAGCAGCAAACCAACGCTGCCTACCCCACCGCCCAGCCCGTGGCCGTGTACTTTTTCCGGCCCATGCAGGCGCGCGGCTGCAGCGGCCACCCCAACGTGGCAGACCACGCCATCCTGGCCCAGGAACTGACACCCTTCTTCCGGCAATTGCTACCCTGGCGGGCAGTACGTACCGCGGAAACGGGGAGGCTGCGGATGCGCAGCACACCACACAGCCCCATATTACCCACTGTATTTCAGAACCTTACTACCCTTCATTTTAACTTCTCCAGCAAGGCCACTACTTCATTATTGCCGCTTTCTTTGGCTAGCGCCAGGGCGTCTTTGCCTTCCTCGTCTTTGGCTTTGGCATCGGCCCCGCTAGCCAGCAGCAAGTCTACCAGGGCCTTGTTGCCTTTGCCGGCGGCCGCCATCAGGGCCGTGACCTTGAAGCCGTCGGGCTGGTTGACCTGGGCTTTGTGCTTGAGCAGCAGCTTCACCAGGTCGAGGCTGCCACCGCCGGCGGCCGTGACGAGGTAGGTCGTCGGAAAGCCCGGCACCACCTCAATCACGGCGTTCGGGTTGGCGCCACCGGTGAGCAGCGTTTCGGCCGCCGCCAGGTTTTTTTTCAGCACGGCGGTGGTTAACTCCTTACTCGGGGCCTGGGCGTGAGCGGTAAAGGCGAGGCAGAAAAAGGTGGAGATGAATAGTATAGCTCTTTTCATTTTATAAGAATAAGTCAATTCGGGGGCTAAGGTACTTACAACAGCACTTCTACATCACAGGTAGCTAAGCAACAAGGATAGAAAACCGCTTACTAGTGCTGTTATCACTTATATTTCGGCACCTGCCTCCTCTTTTTATTTACAGTATGTTCAGGTTGATATATCAACGCTATCGGCCATTGATTCCGGCGCTACTGTTAGCTGCTTGTTGCGGCAGCGCTATTGAGAGCGCAGTTAGCGCAACGGTTATGTTAGGTGGGAACACGTATGATTTTGCTTTATCCAATCAGCATTACGCAGCCTTCACCCTAAGCTTGCTCACGCTTAGTTCCTTCTTCTTTTTTCGACAGTATTACCGTTACTTTTTGGGCATAAGTCTTTCTCTAGGCTTATTTAATCTGGTCTATTTTACCGCTATCCAAACAAGAGTGGGCTTGCGTTTTGGCGCATTATCCGTAAGTGTCAATCCTGCTTTGCTATTAATAGGAATCATAACATACCTGCTGAATTTGCAACGAGCAAATGCTCACCTTCTCGACTTGCTAAAGCCCTCACCTGCTAAGGCAGCCAGAGTACAGCAGGAAGATATCGCGCAATTCAAGGAGCGTTTCGCCCGGAAATCAACTGAGGAGCTTACCCAACTTATAACAGCTAATAAATTGGTGCCCGCCGCGCTGACCGCCGCTCGCCAGTTGATGCAGGAACGAACATAATTACTACTGAGTACCTAATAAAAAAGCCCCCCTTTCGGGCGGCTTTTTTTATTATCTATATTTCAACGTTTTACAGCGACTTCACGGCGGCCGTTTTCATTTCGGCCGTGGCGGGCGCGCTAGCCTTGGCAGCGGCCATTTTGGCTTTGCAGCAGGCAGGCATCCCGGCCATGCTGGTGCCAGCCATGCCTTTCTCGCACTTGGCGGCGGCTACGCCGGTGCAATGGTCGGCTTTTTTGCCTTTGGCGGGCTTGTCGCCGTCGTGGGCGAAGGCGGTGGCGGCCGAAGCCAGCAAAGCGAGGGCAAGCAGAGACTTTTTCATGAGAGCCGGAAATAAAATTGATTGGGGAGAAATACGGAGACTAAGGTACAAAGAAAGGGAAATAAAGGAGGCTAGTCGGCCGGCACGTACACCTCATCTTGCCGATTTAGGTTGGCCGCCTCGCGGATAATCAGGCGGTTAGCCATGAGCACTACCACGGTCAGCGCCTCGTCATTGCCCTTGGAGCCCACCACGTGCAAGGTGCGCTGCCCCTCATCGAGCTCCCACTTGGCTTTGCTGCCGAATACCAGCATTCTTACTTTGACGGTGCCATCATCCAAAAATTGTAGGCGCGCAAGCTTTAGCACCGAGCGAATGGCGCTGGGATTTTGCAGTAGCTTCTCCGCGCGGGCGGGGTCCGTCTTTTGCAGGTCGGCGATGAGATTATCGGCCACAGCCCCGATGGAGCTTTCATCAATCTTCCATTTTTTGAGCAGCAGCTTGCGCACGCTTTCGTAGGTAACGAGCACTTCGCCAATCTGGTACGCCAACTCCTCGAGCGCCACCGGGGCCCCAAGCTGGCTAGCGGGCACGGTCTGCGCCTGGTAGCCCAGGTGCGAAATAATGACCCGCGCCGTGGGGGCGGCGCCCCCCAGCGGCAGGCGGAAGCGGCCCGCCTCGTCGGTGCTGGTGCCGGTGGGCTGGCCATCGAGGCGCACGGTGGCCTGGGGCAACGGGGCGCCCGTGCCGCGGGCCACCACGCGGCCGCTGGCAGTTTGGGCGGTGGCGGCCAGGGGCAGCAGGGCTAGCGCCAGGGTCAAAAATCGGGTGAACATTGGGGCGGGGCGCGAACTTTGTAGGGCAGGCCGCACCCCAAAGTTCGGGGAGCGGCGCTGTGTTTTCATGCCGCTTCGCCGAACTGCCTACCTCACGCTGCTGGTGCTGGCCCTGCTCACGGGGCTAGCCGGCTACTTTGCCGCCCAGCTGCGCTTCAACTACAATTTCAACGACTTTTACCCCGCCGGCGACCCCGACCTGGACTACTACCAGGGCTACACCCAGCGCTTCGGCAACGACAACGATTACCTGCTGCTGGCCCTGGAGGCCGGGCCGGGGCAAACGGCATTTTCGCCGGCCTTTCTGGCGCAGGTCGATAGCGTGTCGGCGGTGGCGCGGCGGCAGCGCAACGTGCTGCACGTCACCTCCCCCACTACCCTCAGCCAGACCGTGGTGGAGGGGCTAGGGGCCTACACCCTGCCCTACCTGCACCCTAGCGAGTACCGCGCCGACCCTGGCCGCCGCGCCGCCGACTCGACCCTGATTTATAAGACGCCGGGGCTGGTGGGCAACGTTTTCAGCCCCGATGCGCGGGCCGTGGCCCTAGTCATCCAAACCACGCCCGACCTCAAGAAGCCGCCCGGCGACTCGCTGCTGACGGAGCTGCGCGCCGGGCTGGCGCGGGCGGGGTTGCCCGCGGCCAGGGTGCACTTTGCGGGCAAGGCGGTGGCGCAGTCGGTGTTTGTGGACCGCTTGCAGCGGGAGATGATTATCTTCATGTCGCTGTCTTTTCTGCTGGTAATGGGGCTGTTGTGGCTCACGTTTCGCACCTGGTGGGGCGTGGTGCTGCCGCTGGTGGTGGTGCTGGGGGCCATCGTCTGGGGCCTGGGCGTGATGGGCGCCTGCGGCATCAGCATCGACCTGATGACGGCCCTGCTTCCGCTCATGCTGTTTGTGGTGGGTATGTCGGATACCATCCACATTATCAGCCGTTACGTGAGCGAGCTGGGCTACGGCGCGGGCAAAAAGCACGCGCTGCGCACGACTATCAAGGAGTCGGGCTTTGGCTCGGGGCTGTCGGCGCTGACGACGAGCATCGGCTTTTTCACCTTGATGACGAGCACCATCCGGCCGATTCACAACTTTGGGCTGTTTACGGGCATTGCCGTTATCCTAGCTTTTTTGCTGAGCTTCACGCTGTTGCCGGCCATGCTGGTGCTGCTCAATAAGCCGGCGCTGCGCGAGCCGCGCCAGCACGGCCACGACTGGGACGGCGTGCTCGGGCGCCTGTTTATGGGCGTGCTGCGGCGGCGGCGGCTGGTGTTCACGCTCAGCGCGGTTATTCTGGTGGCTAGCATCGGGCTAGCCACGCGGGTGCGCATCAACTCATCCTTGCTCGATGACTTGTCGAAGAGCGACCCGGTGCGGCAGGATTTTGCCTTTTTCAACGACCACTTTGCCGGTGTGCGGCCCTTCGAGCTGGAGCTAAAGCCAGCGGGCGGGCGCGATGTGTACGACCCCGCCGTGCTGGCCCAAACCGAGCGGGTAGAGCGCTACCTGGCCACCACCTACGGCCTCAAATTCTCGGCTTCGCCGGCCACGCTGGTGCGCACCGTGCACCAGGCGCTGCACGGCGGCGGGCTGGCCGAGTACCGCCTGCCCGCCGACTCGGCCGGGCTAGCCCAGCTGCGCGGGCCGCTACGGCAGTTCCGGAAGCGGCCCGAGTTTCGGGCGCTGGCCCTGCCCGATGGCAGCGCCGGCCGCCTCACCGGCCGCATGGTCGACGTGGGCAGCATCCGGGCGGATGCGCTGAATGGCGCGCTGCGGCAATTTTTGCGCACCGGCATCGACACGACGGTGCTGCGCACGCGCCTCACGGGCTCGTCGAATCTCATTGACAAAAACAACGAGAATTTGACGCTCAACATGATACAGGGCATGGCGATTGACGTGGCGATGGTCACGCTCATTGTGCTGCTACTCTTCAAGTCGGTGCGCATGACCATCGTGGTGCTCATCCCTAACCTGCTGCCTATCCTGGTGGTGGCGGGCGTGATGGGGCTGGCCGGCGTAAGCATGAAGGTGAGCACGAGCATCATCTTCACCATTGCCTTCGGCATCGCGGTCGATGATACTATTCACTTCATCAGCAAGTTGCGCCTGACAATGGGCCACGAGCCCAGTCTTTTCAAGGCGGTGCGGCGCACCTACATTTTGGCCGGGCAGGCGGTCATCGTCACCTCGCTCATCCTGGTGGGCGGCTTCGGCACGCTGCTGTTTTCGTCGTTCGACGGCACGTTTTACGTGGGGCTGCTCATCGGGCTCACGCTGCTTTTTGGGGTAGTGGCCGAGCTGACGCTGCTGCCGCTGCTGATACTGGGCATCTATGGGCGCAAGCGCAAGCTAGCCGGCGGTAGCGCGGATTCGCAGGTTGCAGGTATTTCCGGCGCCTCACGCGCGGACTAAAAATTCGGGCTGCTTACGGCTTAGTGGCGGGCGGCAGGCTAGCCGGGCGCGTGGCCGTGGGCGTTGTGCTGTTGCTCTGGCTACCGCCGCCGTTTTCGTCAGTTTTGAGGTCGTCGTTTTTCACGTTTTTGTGCGGGCGGGGCTCGGCGGTGAGCTTACCGAGGTGGTAGCTGAGATACACCTTGAAGCTCATCAAGTGCTGCACGGTGGTGCTCTGCTGGCTGAGTAAGGGGCTGGTGATGTCGCTGCGCACGGCGTTGGTGGGCGAAAAAAAGTTTTCGGCCCCCAAGCCCAGGCTGCCTTTTTTGCCCGCCACGTCGTGCTTCAAACTCATGCTGTAGAGCACGAAGCTGCTCTGGGTACCTTGCAACTGCACCTGCTGGCCGCGGTAGAAGCCGAATAGCTGCACGGTCCAGCCCTTGGGCAGGGCGTAGCTGCCGTAGAGGCGGCCGCCCAGCACCCAGCCCGCGTTGCGGGCCGCGTAGCTGGGGTCGGCCACATTGTTGAGTAGCACGGCGTAGTAGGCGTCAACTCCGCCGCTGAGGCTAAGCTTGGTACCCACGTCGAGGCTGAAAAAACCGCTGCCGCCGTAGGCGTTTTCCTGGCCGATGTTCAGGTAGTCGAGGCGCACTGCGCCGGGGTAATTGCGGTCGTTCAGGGCGGTGCGCACGCTCTGGATGGCGCCGGTGGTGTGGCGGGCAAAGACCGAGAAATTGAGGTTGGCCTGGCCCAGCAGCGTGCCGTAGCCGAGCTCGTAGTTGTTGGTGTATTCGGGGCGCAGGGCGGGGTTGCCCCGGGTTTGCAGCAGCGGGTTGGCGGCTTGCAGGTTGGGGTTTAGAAACTGGATGGAAGGGCGCTGAATGCGGCGGTTATAACTCAACTTCAGCACGTTGCCATTGCCAAGCTTGCGCAGCACGTTCAGGCTGGGCACCAGCAGGCCGTAATTGGGCAGGTCGGCCACCGGGCCAGTGGCCAGGTCGGCAGCGAGGGCCGTGTACTCGTAGCGCACGCCCGGCTTCAGGGTGAAGCCGTGGGGCAGGCCCAGCGTGTAGGCCGCGTAGCCAGCGGCCACCTGCTGCCGGTAGGTGAAGGAATTATCGGCCTGCGCAGCGGCCAGCTGGCCGTAGTAGCGGTAGTCGCTGCGCACGCGGCGCTGAATATCCTTCACCCCGATTTCCAGCAATTGGCCGGGGCCGGTGGGCGTCTGGTAGTCGAGCTGGGCCGTTAGTTCCTGGTTGGCGCTGGGGTTGTCGTTGCCGGACTGGCCCAGCTGGCTAGCCTCGGAGGCGCTATACGTGTCGTTGCTGAACGCATACGTGCGGTTGTTGCGGCTGTAGAGGGCCAGCGCGCTCAGCTCGCGCTGGGGCACGTCGTAGGTGTGGGTGTAGGCGAGGCTGGCATCGACGGTGCCCGACTCGTCGGTGAGCTGCCCGTTGCGCACCGAGTTGCGGGGGCGGCCGGTGGCTAGCTCGGTGGTGGCGGTGGCCAGCGCATCCTGGTAGGTGGTAGCGTTGCGGGTGCCGTAGGTGAGCGTGGCGGCCAGGCCCTGGTGCGCGTTAATATCGAAATCCCAGCCCAGGGTGTAGCGCCCGAACAGCTGGTTTTGGCGCGTGTCGGCGGCCTGCGAAGTGCGGGTTTGCTGGCCGGTGGCGGGGGTGGTGGTCAGCTGCTCGTTGGTGAAGCTGCCCGGCGTGTTGTAGCCCGCCCGCCCGAAGCCGCCCAGCGCGAAACCCATGCGGCCGGTGCGGTAGTTGCCGTTCAGGTTGAGGGTGCCCGAGCGGGTGCCACCGCTGCCATCGAGGGCGAGTTGGCCGCCGCGCAGGGTATTGGTTTTGGTGATGATGTTGATGATGCCGCCCGAGCCCTCGGCATCGTACTTAGCCGAGGGCGAGGTGATGACTTCGACCCGCCGAATCTGGTCGGCCGGCAGCTGGCGCAGGCCGTCGGCCACGCTATTGGCCATGATGGTGCTGGGCTTATTGTTGATGAGGACCTTGATGTTCTGGCTGCCGCGCACGCTCACGTTGCCATCCAGGTCGAGGCTCAGCAGCGGCACCCGTCGCAACACGTCGGTGGCGTCGCCGCCGCGGGTGGTAGCGTCGTTTTCGGCGTTGTACACGGTGCGGTCTACGAGCTCCTCAATCAGCGGCTGGTGGGCCGTCACCACTACTTCGCCCAGCTTTTGGGCCGTGGCCAGCAGCGGCAGCGACCCTAGCGACACGTCGGCGCCGCCCGCCGGCACCACCACGCCGGGGCGAATCAGCTCCTGTTAGCCCAGCAAACTCACCCACACGGTGTAGGTACCCGGTGCCAGGCCCGGCAGCGCAAACCGGCCATCGCCCGCGCCTACCCCTGCGCCCACCGGCTGCCCCGCGGCCGTAAGCACCGCCACCGAGGCGTAGGCCAGCGGCTGGCCGGTGGCCCCGTTCGTAACCGTGCCCGTAAGGCGGCCCGAGCCCTGGGTTACCGGGCTAGCCGGCACCTGGGCAAATAAGCTGGCCCCACGTAGGGTGGTCGTTAGCAACAGAATGGCGCGCAGAGTTTTAGCTGGCATACAAATCAGGTAAGCCAGCCAAAGTCGGCCGGCCCCGTGAAAAGGTTGTTTCCAAAAACCATTTTGCTGAAATAGTTACTCGCCGCTGCACCGCTGTCCAATACCCATTTGTCATTGCGCGGAATGTCGGGCCTCCGCGCAATGACGAGCGCTTTAAATTCAGTCTGAATCACCTTAGTCAGCTTTCAAGGTGCAAAATGTCTTCCCCTTCGTTAACTTTGCAACTCAAAGTATAATTAAACACAAAGCTCAAACCACCCAACCGGGCACCCGGCACGGCCGGCTACTGTTCATTCAGCCTATGGAAACCTTCGTAGCCCCCCACTCCATCGTGCGCCGCATCTGGGGCACTTCCGATACGGTGCTCTTCATCTTTGCCGGCGCGGCGGCCGAGTTTGCCCTCAACAAGGCGGTGGACTGGCTCTACTTCACCGGCCGGCTACCGGCCGACCCGCTGGGCCGTTTGTTTTCGACCGTCGACTACGCCCGGCGCATTGTGTTTGCCGACCGCGCGGGGGCCGAAAAAGCCATTGACACCATCGCCGCCATCCACGGCGCGGTGGAGGCTAGCCGGGGCCAGCGCATCCCCGACTGGGCGTATCGCGATGTGCTGTACCTGCTAATTGCCTACTCTATCCGGGCGTTTGAGCTGCTGGAACGGCCCCTCACCGGGGCCGAGTGCGCGGAGATAACCGACGTTTTTTGCCGCGTGGGCCGGCGCATGGGCATCCCCGCTTTGCCCACCTCCTACCCCGCCTGGCTCGCCGACCGCACCCGGCACCTAGCCAGCGACCTAGCGCTCAGCGACTGCTCTACCGACCTGTATAAACAGTATCGGAAGCACCTGGGTGGCCCGCGCTATGCGCTGCTGCGCGGCGTGCAGGGCCTGGTGTGCCCGCCCACCGTGCGCCGGCAGCTAGGCCTGGGCACCGGCGCGTGGCTGCGGCCGGCGCTGGGCTTTTATTGCACTACCAAGGGGCTAGCCATCAGCCAGTGGCTGAAAAACGCGATGCTGCCCACCGAGTACGCGGCCCGCATTCGGGCGCTCGATGAGGCCCCGGCGGCTAGCCCCGGCGCCCCCACGCAGCCCGTGCCGCCGGGCTGCCCCTACACCCGGTTTCGGGCCGCCTTCCAGCGCTAGGCCATGCGCAGGTTTGCTCGCACTTACGCCGGGCTGGCCGCGGGCCTGCTGGCGCTGGAAATTCTGATTGCCCGCTTCGCGCACGACCGGTTTATCCGGCCGTATGCGGGTGATTTTCTGGCGACTATTTTACTTTATTGCTTGCTGAAAAGCGGGTGGCCGGTCCCCGCGCGGCGGGTGGCGCTAGCGGCCCTGCTGGTGTCGTACGCCCTTGAGGCAGCGCAGCTGGCCCACCTGCTGCCCTGGCTGGGGTGGCAGCACTCGCGGGCGGCGCGGTTGCTGCTGGGCAGCCAGTTTGAGTGGGGCGATATAGTGGCCTACACCTTGGGCGCGCTACTGGTACTGGTGGTGGAGCAGCAGCGTGGCACGCAGGCGCAGGCTGAGCGCCAAAATACTGCTAATTAGCAAATTATCCGGCATTAAGTCAGCTATGCGCAGCCCGTATCCGCGGCGCGTGGCGGGCGCGGGCTTTGGGCCAGCTACGAGCCTCTCAGCGGAGGTAAGGGGCTTGCCTTTTGCCAATAAGAAAATAGAATAATACGAGAGCAACTATTACCTTGCAGGGATAATTGATTTATGCTTAGCCAATAAGTACCGCGCGGGGTGGTACATCAGCGGGTTATCGCGCACCTTGTCCGGCTACTGGGGCCGGCTAGCCTGGTAGCGCCGGCTAGCCCGCGCTGGGGGCGCGGTGGTGCGCTACCAGGCTAGCCGGCCCCAGCCAAGCAGGGCGCAAGTGGGAAAGTCGAAAAGTCACCAGCTCGTAGAGGGCCTCATTCACAAGCCCCTGGACCGGGGCGAGCTGCGCGCCATCCGGGCCCGGCTCGAGCCGAGCGCGCCGGTAGCGTAGCCGCGGGCCAGCGCCGGCCTAGCCAGCCGCCGGGCCGCCCCGCAGGAAGCTCGCCAGGAAGGGCGCGGTGCGGCTAGCCGGCACCTGCGCCACCGCGGCGGGTGGGCCGGCGGCCACAATACGGCCACCCTCGTCGCCCGCGCCGGGGCCCACGTCGAGTACCCAGTCGGAGCCGGCTACCACGCGCATGTCGTGCTCTACCACCAGCACCGAGTGGCCAGCCTCGACCAGGCCGTTGAGCTGGGTGAGGAGCCGCTCGATGTCGGCCGGGTGCAGGCCGGTGGTGGGCTCGTCGAGCACGTAGAGGGTGTGGGCGCGGGCCTGGCGCTGCAGCTCGGTGGCGAGCTTAATGCGCTGGGCCTCGCCGCCACTCAGCTCGGTGGCCGACTGGCCGAGGCGCAGATACCCTAGCCCCACTTCGCGCAGCACCGTGAGGGCGCGGCGCACGCTGGGCTCGTCGGCGAAAAACACCCACGCCTCGTCTACGGTCAGGCGCAGCACATCGGCAATATTTTTGTCCTGATAGTTGATTTCGAGCGTTTTGGCATTGTAGCGGGCGCCGTGGCAGGTGGGGCACGGCGAGTACACGCTGGGCAAAAACAGCAGCTCAACCATCACGAAACCTTCGCCCTGGCAGGTTTCGCAGCGGCCCTTGGCCACGTTGAAGGAGAAGCGGCCGGCGTCGTAGCGGCGCTTTTTGGCCTCGGGCGTGGCCGCGAAGAGCTTGCGCACGTGGTCAAATAAGCCCGTATACGTGGCCATGTTCGAGCGCGGCGTGCGGCCGATGGGCTGCTGGTCGACCCGCACGAGGCGCTTCACCACGTCGAGCCCGGCCGTGATTTTGCCCTGCGACGCTTCGCCCTGGTCGGCTAGCTCCAGGGTTTCTTCGGCGCCTTCGCTAGCCTCGGCTTCGTCGGTTTTCAGGCCCAGCGCCTCGCCCAAAAGCTCCACCAACACCTGGCTCACGAGCGTCGATTTGCCCGAGCCCGACACGCCCGTCACGGTCGTGAACACCCCGAGCGGAAAATCAGCATCGAGCCCGCGCAGGTTGTGGCGGGTGGCGCCGGCCAGTTTGAGCCACCCCACGGGCTCGCGCGGCGTGCGAGGGGCTAGCCCCTCGTGACCGAACAAAAACTCGCGGGTTCGCGAAGCCGTGACGGCGGCCAGGCCGGCGGGCGGGCCGCTGTAGAGAACGTGGCCGCCCTGCTCGCCGGCCGCCGGGCCTACGTCCACGAGCCAGTCGGCCTGGCGCACCACGTCGAGGTTGTGCTCGACCACGAAGAGCGAGTTGCCCGCTTTTTTGAGGGTCGCCAGGGCCGCCAGCAGCGCCTGGGTATCGGAGGGGTGCAGGCCGGCCGAGGGCTCATCGAGCACGTACACCACCCCGAACAGATTGGAATAGAGTTGGGTAGCCAGCCGCAGGCGTTGCAGCTCGCCGGGCGAGAGCGTGGGCGTGTTGCGCTCCAGGGCCAGGTAGCCCAGGCCCAGGTCGAGCAGCACCGCCAGGCGGGCCACCAGGTCCTGCGTGATGCGGCGGGTCACTTCGGCCTGGGCTTCGTCGTGGCCCGCTGCGCCGGCTTTGCCTTCGGCAAAGGGCCGCAGCCGGCTGGCTACCTGCTGCAAGGGCAGGCGCGCCATGTCGGCAATATCGAGGCCGGCGAAGGTGACGCTCAGCGACTCGGGGCGCAGGCGCTTGCCGTGGCAGAGCGGGCACGCCTGGCTGAGCATGTACTGGAGCACGCGCTTTTTCATGAGCGCGCTCTGCGTGTTGGCGAAGGTGTGCAGCACGTGCCGCCGCACGCCCGTGAAGGTGCCCATGTAGTTGGGCGATTCCTGGCGCTTGAGGGCCCGCTGGGTTTGCTCGGGCGAGTAGCCGGGGTACACCGGCACTACCGGCTGCTCGTCGGTAAACAGAATCCAGTCGCGGTCCTTTTGGGGTAGCTCGCGCCAGGGACGGTCCACGTCGTAACCCAGCGTAACCAGGATATCGCGCTGATTCTGACCGCCCCAGGCCTGGGGCCAGGCCGCAATGGCCCGCTCGCGGATGGTGAGCGACGGGTCGGGCACCATCGATTCTTCGGTCACCTCATACACCCGGCCCAGGCCGTGGCAGCGCGGGCAGGCGCCCTCGGGCGTGTTGGACGAAAAGGCTTCGGCGTAGATAATACCCTGACCTTTTGGGTAATCGCCGGCCCGCGAGTAGAGCATCCGCAGCAAGTTGGAGAGCGTGGTGACCGAGCCCACCGACGAGCGCGTGGTGGGCGCGCCGCGCTGCTGCTGCAAGGCCACGGCCGGTGGCAGCCCATCGATGCTATCGACCTCGGGCACTGATAGTTGATGAAACAGCCGCCGGGCGTAGGGCGACACCGATTCGAGGTAGCGGCGCTGGGCCTCGGCGTAGAGCGTGCCGAAGGCCAGACTCGACTTGCCCGAGCCCGACACGCCGGTGAACACCACCAGGGCATCGCGCGGAATGTCGACGTCGACGTTTTGCAGGTTGTGCTCACGGGCGCCGCGCACCCGCACGAAGCCCGTAGTGGGAAAAGAAGGAACCGCCATGAAGAACCGCCAGGCTTAAAAATGTCCGGCTTGCCCAGCGATACGCAAGAAGCCGCCTCCGCAGCTACCTGGCCCCGCCAATTGGTGCGCCAAGCCAGCCAGGAAATTTGCTAAAAATATTTGCCAAATTTTTTAGTAAAAATCAAATTTCTCGCGCACCTTTGCCAAACCAAACGCCACCTCTCACCGCATCCGCGCAATTCGTTGAATCCGTTAAATCCGCGGTCTTTTCAGCCCTCGCCATGTCCGACCTCACCTACGCCTACGCCCAGTCTTCGGCCCTGACGCACGCCCCGGAGGGCGCCGCGCTGCAACTGGCCGCCTACGCCGAGAATGCGCCCGCCAGCGGCGCGGCCTGCTTTTTTCAGGGCCGGCTGCGCGATTCGTGGCTGGCCGCCCGCGGGCTAACCACGTTAGCCAAAGTGGTGGCTGCGCGCTTCGTGCCGCAGAGCGCAGCCCTGCGCGACCCCATCGTGACGGCCGGCGCGGGGCGGCTGCGCTTCGAGGCCTTTTCGTCGTGCAGCGGCGTGTATGCCCGCCTCGACCTGGGGCCAGCCGCGCTGGACGGCAAGTTTTTGAGCAGCGGCACCACCAACGTCGATTTCAACGAGCCGATGGTGAACGCCCTGAGCCGGGTGGCCCGCGCCGAGCCGGTGCGCCTCACCGTGGGCCAGCTGGCAGTGACGCTGGAGCGGGCTGCCGGCACCGTGACCGAGCGCAAGGTGACGCTGCCCGAGCGCTGGATTAAGGGTCTCACCGCCGTGCAGGGCTACTTAGCTTTAATGGAGGAAAAAATGAGCCTGACCCGCGGGCAGGCCACGCAGCTGGTGCAAAGCATCCCGGCGGGCGCGGCCAAGGGCGACTATTTCCTGGTGCTGCGGGGGCCGCGGCCCAGCTTTGCGCCGGTGGGCAGCGCGGGCGCGGTGCGGGTGGGCGGCGTGCACCGGCTGCGGCTGCTCGACGGCCTGCTGCCGCTCTGCGAACGCCTGCGGGTGTTTGCCACGCCCAACGGGCAGGCCAGCGCCTTTGTGCTGGCGCTGGGCGGCGGCCAGGAATTCGTGCTGGCCCTGTCGGCGGCCGTGAATCGCGGTTTTTCGGGCGAGGGCAACCAGCTCGACACGCTGCTCGAAGACTTGCCCGCCGAGTGGCTGGCCGGGGCCAACAACCTGTTTCGGGGCAACGAGACCTTCAATCCTACCCTCTTCGCAATGGCGCACGACCTGGCGCCCGACACCGTGGACCGGCTGTGTGCGAGCCTCTCGGCCATGGGCCTGCTAGGCTTCGACCTGGCCGAAAACCACTACTTCTACCGCCGCCTGCCCTTCAAGGCCGACCGCATCCTCAAGCTCAACCCGCGCCTCAAAAACGCCCGCGCCCTGCTCGCCTCGGCCGACGATGTGCAGCTGGTGGGCGTGGGCGCCGGCGGCCGCACCGAGGCCCACGTGCGCGGCACCGACGTGTGGCACACCGTGCTGGTGGGCGGCCCCGAGCCCCCGCGCTGCACCTGCCAGTGGTTCACGAATAATTAGGGCCAGCGCGGGCCGTGCAAGCACATTCTGGCGGCGCAGCTGCGGTTTGGGTAGGGAAAATTTTTTATTCTAAATAATTAGCAAGCAATAATTTAGTTCATGCCTACCACTATCGAAGAGTTTGAGAACCTCATCCGCCACCAGGACGCGCAAGAGTTAATTCCCTTTCTACTAGCGCTGCCAAAGCCTGATTTCCCAGCCGCCCGGGCTGTTCTCAAGCGCCTGGAGCAGGAGCTGCAATCAGTTGTGCAACTCTCCGAAAATAGCTGGGGCACCAGGGCTACTAGCGCGCAAAGCCAGAACCTGTTTTTAGCTAGTCTTGTAGTGCTTACGCGCCAGGATATTTTACGGGGTGGCTTGCGCGGGGCCTGGATAATCGGCGCGCACGCCACGGACACGGCCAGGCAGTTCAAGACTCATTTTCTGACGCTGATGAAGGCGCTGCAGCCCGCCTGGCTCGGCGAATGGCTGCTCGGACTGCAGGCGCGGGCCGCCGGCTGGGCCCCCGACTACGCGCTGCTGCGGGCGCTGGAGCAGGCGCAGCTGCTAGCCTACTCGCCGCCGCTAATCGTGCGGGCGCTGCCCAGCGCCCTGCACCAGTGGGGCTGGGAACTGAGCCTGGCGCCTACTATGCCAGCCAATGCCACGGAGACCATCGCCGACCAGTTGCGCGCCGACCAGACATTGCTAGCCAGAGACTTGCCGCTGATTTTTGATTTTGACAGTCCCATTTCCAGCATCCAGGTCCGCGTTCAGCCGCCGCTGCCCCCAAGGCAGGAAACCACTAAATGGGCTGTGGGCGCTGAGTACCCCTGGCAGGTTTGGGACCGTACCCACCCGCCCCAGCTAGTGAGTTGGTCGGGTATCTTGCTCAGCCTCGTCGCCAGCGGCCACCTCGACCGCGCCGACATCCTTACGCGCTGCCTGCTGGCGCTACGCCGCGATTTCCGCCGGCCGCTGCTCACCTGGTTTCGGGCGCTTTTCCTGGCCCTGAAGCCCACCTTTACCGAGCACCTGGCCCGCCAGCAGGAGCTGACCGAGCTGCTGGCCCATCCGCAGGCGCTGGTCGTCAATTTTGCGCTGGAGCAGCTCAAAGACTTACTACCGGAGCCAGGTTTCGACCTGGCTCCCTTGCTGCTTGTGGCCGAGAGCCTGCTCGCCCGGCCCGACCTCAAAACCGGCCTGCGCACCCTGGTAGCAGGCCTGGCTAAGCTGCCCGGCCACACCGCCGCCCACGCCCCAGCCGTGGCTAGCCTGCTGGCCGCCGCGCTGGCCCACCCCGATGCCGCCGTGCAGGCGCGCGCCGCCCAGGGCCTCGCCGGGCTGCTAACCGCCAAAAAGCCGCTGCTCGCCCCGGCCGAAACGGCGGCCGTGCTAGCCACCCTGGCCCCGCAAGCCGAGCTGCTGGGGCCGCCCGCCCGCGCCACCCTGGCGCCCTGGCTGGCCGCGTACCCCGAGCCAGCGCCGGCGACGGCCACTTACGCGCCGCTCGCGCAGTTTGTGCCCGACCTCTCGCCCGCCACGGCCATCGCACCGGTGGCCGACTGGCACGAGCTGCTCTTCCTCACCGGGCAGGTGCTGCGGCACGACGCCCCGGCCGCCCTGGAGCGCTGGCTCGATGGGCTGCTGCGCCTGCACGGGCACTTGCCCGCCGGCTACGCCGCCCAGTTGCAACCTTATTTGGTACAGATATTACCTCAGCTCAAAAAGGCCAGCGCGGCCGAAGCCGCTGCGTTGCTAGCCGGGCCGCTCGGCTTGTATGGGCACGAAGGGCTGGTGCAGGCGCTGCTGCTGGGCTGGGCCGGCGGTTTTGCCACCCCGCGCGTGGCCAGCGTGCAGTTGGCCCGCAGCCCCGCCACCACCACGCCCCTGCTGGCCCTGGAGCAGCAGCGCTTCCTGCTGGCCGAAGCCCGGCTGCGCACCGCCACTGCGCTGCCCCTGCTGAGTACGCCCACCCACCAGCCGCATTGGGTGGCGCCGGGCGCTTTGGTTAGCAAGCTGCTGGCTTACCAGGCGGCTGGCGTTGCCCCGGCGACGGCCGATTTGGCGGTGGCGCTGGCCCGCGCCGCCCACGCCCACCCGGCCGAGGCTAGCCAGGCGCTAGACCTGCTGCCCCAGCTGGCCGACGCGGGACTGCGCGAGCTGCTGACATGGTTTTTTGGGCCGCCGCAGGCACTGCCGCCGCTGGCCCCGGCCAATGGCCGCCCGCCGGCCCAGCTGGCTACCGCCGTGGCCGACGCGCTGCCCGAGCTGTGGGCCGTGGCCGCCCGCACCAAAGCGCCGGCCGGCACCTTCCCCACCCTGGCGGCCAGTTTGGGCTACGACTACCCTGGCACCACGCAGCCGCTGCCCGCCACCTGCGCGGCCGTGCCGCACGAAAACCGCTACCCCAACCCTAGCCAGCCGACGCAGGAGGCCGTTTACCGCTTTGTAGAACTAGCCTGGAGCAGCGGGGCAACCACGCCCGCGCCCTCGCCGCTGCTGCTCTATGCCCCGCCCGTGGGCCAAAGCCAGCACGGCTCCTGGGAAAGCAACTGGCAGCTGGTCGGCGAGCTGCCCTACTTCACGGCCCTGGTGCCCAACTATCCGGCGCCGCTTTTTGCCCACGTGCTGCGCTGCGCCGCCTGGGCCGACAACCTGGAAAGCAGCGAGCGCGACTTGCTGCTGCTGGCGCTGCACGCGCTGCTCGGCCCCGGCCCGGTGCTGGCGGCGGCGGCCACGGCGGTGCTGGCCAGCGGCCTCATCCATCACTCGCCGCCGGGCCGCAGCCTTGCGCAGGAAGTGCTGCTGCAAGCCATTGCGCACGGCCGCCTGCGGCCCGAGGCGCTGGGCCTCATCCTGGGTCAGCAGCTCGCCACCGGCTACGCGCCGGCCGCGCGCCTGGCCGACAACCTATTGCCTATCAAGGGCATTGATGGCCTGACCGATGACGCGCTGCGCCAGATTTTCGACGCACTGCTGCCCGCGCTCCCGGCCGCCCCGCCGCGCAATACCGGCAAGCTGCTCGACGCCTACGCCGCCCTACTGGGCCGCACCCGCCAGCCGGTGCCCGCCCCCGTGCAGGCCCGCCTGCGCGAGTGGCAGGCACCGGCTAGCCTCCGCAAAAGCGCTACTACCTTGCTGGCCATCTGATTTCTGCGTTTAGCAAACGTTCATCTCTACTACTTAATTCTCAGGCACATGGCCTTACTAACCATTCTCGACGAAACGGCCAGCGGCAGCATCCTGCGTCGGCTGGAACTGGAAATTGCCCAGGAAATGCTGACCGTGCGCGCGCTCATTGCCCAGCGCGTGCACGACGAGGTGGCCGCCTACAACGCCCGGCAAGATGGCCTTTTCAATGGCCTGGTGCAGCCTACCGAGTCGGAGCGCGTGCTCAATGGTTACCGCTTGCGCCCCACCCAGCGCATCGACGCCGAGCAGCAGACCTACCGCGCCCTCGAAGCTTTCCAAAACAACGGCTTTTTCCTGCTCGTGAACGACCGCCAGGCCGAAACCCTCGACGAGGAAATCTGGCTAGGGTCCGGCGCCACGGCCAGCTTCGTCAAGCTCACGCCACTGGTCGGCGGCTGAGGGCTAGCGGCGGATTTTATTTCCTTCGTTTACGTTTGCCATCCACTTTATGCCTGATTCAGAATCACTTATTCTGCCCCCGCTGCCCCCCGCTGCCAGTCCGGAATCGCGGGAGATGCAGCCGGTGCTGCAACAGCTCGTTCAGGAAGCCGGGGCGGGTTTCAACTGGAATATGGCCATCACGACGCTGCCCACCTACCTGGCCGCGCGGGCGCAGGATGCCGCCTATCGGGGTCGGCTGGCCCTGGCCGCCGCCGTGGCCCTGCGCGCCAACAGCGGGCTGCCGCGCACCATTTTTATGCGGCTGCTGGAAAGCCTGATGCGCACGACCATCGCCCTGCCCGACGAGCAGCTGGTGCAGCTTTTTCAAAGCTACGGGCTGAATTTTGACACTCCCAGCACGAATACTATTCGCAACGCGCTGGGGGCTTTTCCGGTGGGCCTCACGCTGGGGCAGGTAGAGAAGTCCATCAAAAAACATGGCCTGAGTGCGCCGCTGGCCGCTTATCTGACTGCGTTTTTGGCGGGCACGCACCGGGAGCTCACCGGCTGGCAAGCGGCCGACATCAGCAAGATGCAGCCTCGGCTCCAGGCCCTGCTGAACCTGGGCGATGCGGCGGCGCGCCCGCTCGTGGCGTTCCCTGAGGGCGACGCTTTTGGGCGGGCCCTCACGCAGTTTGCCGCTAGCCTGCCCGACGGCGACCCCGCCACCCTGCCCTGGCTGCGCCTGCTGCAAGTATGGCAAAAAACCAGCGGCGGCCAGCCCACCGCTAAATTCCGCAAGGAACTGGCCGCCGCCACGGCCGCCGTGGGCGCGGCGGCCGTGCGCGAGCAGGGCCACGCCTGGCTGGCGCTGCTGGCCGCCACGCCCGTAGCGGAGGAAACCAATACCGTGAACTACCCCGAGGGCCGCACCTATACCTACACGTCCTACACGTATTTGCTGGAGCCCAACGTGGCCGTGGCCAAAGGCCTCATCTGGACGCTGCAGCCCCTGGCCGATGCGCACATTCTACAGGAGCTCAGCACCCTAGCCGCCAAGTGCTACCGCAAAATACCGGGCAAGGGGCCGCTGGCCGTGGGCCTGGGCAATGCCTGCCTGCTGGCGCTGTCGCAAAACGGCCTGCCCGGCGTGGCCGCCCTGGCCAGGGTGCGCCCCAAAATCAAGCAAACCAACACCCAGGCGCTCATTGCGGGCTACATCGAAAAAGCCTCGCAGCAGCTGGGCGTGAGCCCCGACGAAATCGAGGACATCGCCGTGCCCGATTTTGACCTGCGCGACGGCCGCGCCGAGTGGGTGCTGGGCGACTACACGGCCACCCTAGCCCTGGCCGGCGGCAAGGCCGAGGTGCGCTGGGCCAAGGCCGGCAAGCCGCTCAAAGCCGCCCCGGCCGCCCTCAAAAGCACCCACGCCGCCGTGCTCAAAGACCTGAAAAACGCCCAGACGCAGGCCCAGCAAACCTTCGTGGCCCAGCGCGAGCGCCTCGACCGCAGCTTCGTGGCCGGGCGGCGCATCGCGGCGCCGTGGTTTCGGCAGTACTACGCCGGGCACGGGCTGCTGAGCTTGCTCGCGCACCAGCTCGTCTGGCGCGTGCACCACCCCGACCGCACCCACACCGACGCCATCTGGCTGGCCAATGCCTGGCGCGACGCCACCCACCAGCCCGTGGCCCCGCCCACCGATGGCGACGCCATCGAGCTGTGGCACCCCGTGCTAGCCACCACGGCCGAGGTGCTGGCCTGGCGCGCCCTGCTCGAAGCCCGGCAGGTGCAGCAGCCGCTCAAGCAGGCGTTCCGGGAGGTGTACCTGCTCACGCCGCCCGAGGAGCGCACCCGCACCTACTCCAACCGCATGGCCGCCCACGTGCTCAAGCAGCACCAGTTCAGCTCGTTGGCCAAGCTGCGCGGCTGGAAATACAGCCTGCTCGGCGCCTACGACAAGGGCTACGAATCCGAAACCGCTAGCCTGCCCCTGCCCGCCCACGGCCTGCGGGCCGAGTTTTGGGTAAGCGAAGTGAACGCCGACAACGAGTGGAACGACACCGGCATCTGGCACTACGTGAGCACCGACCAGGTGCGCTTCGTGCGCGGCCTCGACGAGGTGCTGCCCCTGCCCGAGGTGCCGCCGCTAACCTTCTCCGAAGTAATGCGCGACGTGGACCTCTTCGTGGGCGTGGCCAGCGTGGGCAACGACCCGCAGTGGCGCGACAACGGCGGCCTGGCCCAGTACCGCAACTACTGGGAAACCTACAGCTTCGGCGAGCTGGGCGAGGTGGCCAAAAACCGCAAGCTGGTGCTCGAACGCCTCGTACCCCGCCTCAAAATCGGCAAGGTCAGCGAAATCCGCGACCGGTTTCTGGTGGTGCGCGGCAAGCGGCGCACCTACAAAATCCACCTTGGCAGCGGCAACATTCTGATGGAGCCCAACGACCAGTACCTCTGCATCGTGCCCGACCGCTCGGCCAAAAACCTCACCGCCGACGTCTTCCTGCCCTTCGAGGGCGACGCCGTACTTTCCATTATCCTCAGCAAAGCCTTGCTGCTGATGGAAGACGACAAGATTACCGACGAGACTATTTTGCGGCAGCTGGGCTAGCCCGGCTTTTAAATACTTGGTTATCATTAACCGCACAAACGTAGTGCCTCACCCCCCGGCCCCCTCTCCGAAAAGGAAAGGGGGAGCCGGACGACTTTCCGCGTCTGTCTGCATTAGGCTCCCCCTCTCCTTTTCGGAGAGGGGGCCGGGGGGTGAGGCACTACGCCAGAACAGTACGCTTATTTTTAGCTGACTACTTAAACCCGTTTTTTTTACAAAATGCTTTTACTAAGCCTGCTCTTTTTCAACACTTTGTGCTTCCTGTTATTTTTCCTCGACAAGCGCAAGGCCCAGCGCGGCCAGCGGCGCATCTCCGAAAAAACGCTGCACCTGGCTACCCTAGCCGGCGCGGCGCCGGGCGCGTGGGCCGCCATTTTCTTGCTGCATCATAAGAATCGGAAGGCCGCCTTTTGGAGTATTACGCTGCTGCTCACGGCATTGCAGGGCGCGGCGCTGTATTTTCTCTATCCAGCAGCCCGTCAGTAGAGCCAGCCTGAGCCTGTGTAGGGCTGGCTAGCGGCTAAACCGGTTTTTGAAGGAAAAGTCGGGCTGAGTCAGCGCGGCTTCGTTCGCGCTGGTTTCCTGCTGGGCGGCCTGGGCGTAGCCGACCATTTGCTGCTCGTAATCGCGGATGGCCGCGGCTACGGTGGCAAACGTGCCAGTCGTCAGGTTATTCGCCAACACCACCGCATCCCGCAGGCCGGTATTTACCCCCTTGCCCGCAAAGGGCGGCATCAGGTGGGCCGCATCGCCCACCAGCGTGATGGGCAGCGGGCGAACCGGCTTCCAGGGCAGGGCCACGGACAGCAGCCGCGCGGGCAGACCCACAAAAACCGACGTGGCGCGAAATAGCTGCCGGTAGCCCTCGCTCCACTGCGCAAACAGTCCGCACAGAAAGTCGCTGGTGGCCGCCGTATCGCGGAAGTCCAGGCCCGGGCCGTGCTGCCAGTCGGCCGGCTGCTTGAAGGTCACGCCGTAGGCCATCGTCCCGTTGTTGTCGGGGTTTACCGCCAGGCTAATGCCCTGGTCGGCACTCATTAGGATGTGGGTCGTGCCCCCGCACAAGCGGTAGACGTCCGGGCAGGTACGCGCCGGGTCCGCTACTTCGCCCTGGATGATGAAGGTGCCGGTTGCCACCACCTCGGCGTCCGTAACGTAGGGCCGGACGCTGGACAAGCCCCCGTTGGCGCCGATGACCACGTCGGCCGCGGCCTCAGTCTGCCCAAAGCGAAGCACCCATCGCCCCTGCCGCGCTTCCAGGGCGGTGAGTTTATGGTCCCACACCACCGTGTCGGGGGTTAAGCTAGCCAGCAATAGTTTGCGTAACTCGTTGCGGTTTATCTCAGGATTAGCCGTGTTCGGCTCTGTCGAAAAGAATACGGTGCCCCGTTCGTCGGCAACGACCCGCCCCATGGGCCTGGCCGCGGCGAAGTAATGGGCCAGCAGCCCCGCTTGTTGCAGCGCCTGCTGCCCGGTGGCTTCCTCCAGGTCCAGCGTGCCGCCCCAGATGCGGGCCTGGGCGTTCGCGTCGCGCTCGTACACGACGACGGCGACGCCCTGCTGCTGGAGTAGCCGGGCCAGGGTCAACCCGACGGGGCCCGCCCCGATGATGGCGACTTTTTTACCGGCTAGTAACATGGCTTCGGGGGTTAGGTAAGAAGCACAAAATTACCGGCCGGGCCGGGGCTAGGCTTGGATAAACGCGACAAAATCGGGGTCGGGAGCCGGCCTCCCGCGCCGGGCCTGACGGGCGAAGGCCGTGGGCGTAGTGCCGCTATAGCGCCTGAACTCCCGGTTGAGGTGGCCCTGGTCGGCGTAGCCCAACTCCTGCGCCAGGCGGGCCAAATTGGTGGCTGAATGCAGCAGTAAATGGTTGCGGACCTGCTCAAAGCGCATCAGCGAGGACACGTCTTTCACCGTGTGGCCGGCGGCTTGCTTGAAGTTCCGCTCCAGGGTTCGCACCGTGGTATGGGCCGCCGCCGCTACCTGGCTGACCGGCAGCGTGCCCGTGGCGTGCCGCAGCGCCCGGCCCGCTTTGCCGAGCAGGCTCTCCCCGGCCAGCCGCGCGCGGGCCTGGCCGAAATACCGGGCGGCCTCCGCCAGCGCCGCCGCCACGTTGCCCGCCCGCAGGTACTGCGCCAGCGGGGCTTGCAGCCGGGCGATGGGATGCGCGTCGAGGCGCACGTTGCCGGTGCCGGGCGGCAAACCCAGCAAGTCGAAGACAGTCCAGGCAAAGCACCGGATGCCAATGATTTCCAGCCGGCCCTGCGTGGCAAACCGCGCCGGCTGCCGGAGCAGCCCCATCAGAAACGGGGAGGGCAGTGGCTGCCAGCCGGCGGGCGTGGCAAGGTGGCAGGCGCTGCCAAAGTGAAAAATGATTTCCGCGTAGCCATCCGGGGGCACCTCAAAACGCGCGGGTCGCTCGCCAACGTCGAGGCAGTCGTACCAAAAGCATTGGATACTATCGCGTAAGGTGGCCGGCGGCGCAACTTCCTGGTGATGCAGCATGGGACAAAGTAAGGCGGCCTGGTTGCGCTGAACAGCTTCTTATGCGGCCTTCAGCTAGAGATTTTCCACCCAGCCGCCGCCAGCCTGCACCCTAGCCAGCAGCGCGGCGTGGTGAGGCGCCCGGTTCAGCACCAGCTCATTGCCTAGCAGCACCAACTGCTGCCGGGCCCGCGTCACGGCCACGTTGAGCTTGCGGTCGACCTGGCCGGTTTCGTCGGGCGATACCATGAGCTCCAGCTGGTGCTCGTGGTGGCAGCAGAAGCTCACAATAATGACCTCGCGCTGCGAGCCCTGGTAACGCTCCACGGTATCGACGCTGACCTGGGCCAACGCGGGCAGCGCGTGCTGCTGCGCCAGCTGGGCCAGCCGGGCGCGGATGCGGGCGGCCTGGTTGCGGTAGCTGGCGATGATGCCCAGCGTGGCGTCGGGGTCGAAAGCCGGGCCGTAGCCCTGCACCACGGCCAGGGCGGCGCGGGCGGCCAGCTCGGCCTCCTGGCTCGACTCCTTTTGCGAGAGGTCGTCGGGCTGGCGGCGGGTGGGCACGAACACGAGGCGCTGGCGGCGCAGGGCCTCGCCAAAGGCGTCGGTAGGGCTAGCCGGCGCGGGCCAGGCGCTGGGGTTGAGGCTGGCGTGCTGCCAGGGCGCGGGGCTGCGCAGTTGGCCGCCGTAGAAGTCGTCGTTGACGAGGCTAGCCAGCTCGGCGTGGGCGCGGTACTGGTTGGCGAGCGTGCCGTGGGCGTAGGGCCACTGCGCCTCGGCGCGGCGGAAAAGGCGCTCGAAATACGAGTTGCGCAGGTTGGTGAGGCCCAGCTGCTCGCGCAGCAGCTCGGCCACGGCGGGGGCCACGGCGCTGGTTTCGGCCTCCTGGGTTACCACGGCGGGCAGCTGGCGGTGGTCGCCGATGAGGATGAATTTCCTGGCCTTGGCCAGCAGGGCCAGCATCGGGCCTTCGAGCACCTGGCTGGCCTCGTCCACCACGGCCACGTCGAATTGCTTGAGCTGGAACAGCTCGGGCCGACCCAGCAGGCTGCTGATGGTGCCCACGTAGAGCGGCGTGCTGGTGAGGCGCGCCCGCACCATCTGGCGGGTGGGCAGGTCGCGAATCATGTTGTCGAGCAAGTACGGCCGGTAGGCGGGCGAGGTGCCCAACCGCGAGCCAATGCGGATAAACGGCAGCCCGGCGTCCATCAATTGCTCGCAGATTTCGTCCACGGCGCGGTTGGTGTAGGCAGCCAGCAAGGTTTGCTTATCGTCGGCCACGAGGCGGGTGGCCAGCTCGCGCAGCACCGAGCGCGTTTTGCCGGTGCCGGGCGGGCCGCAGAGTACAAACCAATCGGGCGCGGCCAGGGCGCGCTTCACTACCTCGCTAGCCTCGGTGGCGGGGGTCGGGTGCGCGGCGTCCCAATCCTGGGGAGGGCGGGGCGCGGTGCGGGCCAGCAGCTGGCGGCGGCGCCCGGCGGGCAAGCTCAGGAAAGCCGTGAGGCCCGCCCACTCGCGCCGAAAGGTGTCGTAGGTATCGGGCTCCAGGGCCCAGTGCGAGTGGCCGTGCAGGTAGCGCGGGGCCATGCGGCGGTTGCGCACGGCCAATACCACGCGGCCATCGGCCCCTAGGTCTTCGGCTAGGGTCACTTTGACTACTTGGGCATCAAGCGCACTGAGCGTCTTGACATTGCTAGCAGCTGATTCGTCAGCGCTTTCGACCTTTCTGCTCTCGTCAGCTGCTGCTAAGTGCTGCGCTTCGGCAGCCGTGGCGCGACGGCGCGGGTAGAGAATGAGCGTGTCGCCGGCCCGAAAATTGACTTCGCGGCCACCGGCGGGGCGCTGAAAAATGAGGTGCGGGCCGAGGCCATCGCGGGCATCGTCGGGGGCGTTGCTGTGGTCTTCGACGAGTTCGAGCTCATCGAGTAGGCTAAAATTCTGGTGCTTGCGCGCCTGGGGCAAGAGCCAGAGGCCGGCCTGGCCGCCGGCGTCGCCGGGGCGGCCTTCGTCGCCGAGCAGGGCCAGCCGCATTTCGCGGGCCGCGAAGCGAGTCAGTTCCAGGCAGTAGGCGCGCTCGGTGCGGTCGGCAGCGGCCCAGGCGTTGGCGGTTTTTTCGGCCTTTTCGCGGTTGAAGGGCGGGATGGCGGCTAGGTTAGGATGCAGCACGGGGGCCAGCAGGGCGGCCGTTTGGCCGGGGCCGGTGGCGCGGGCCAGCTGCAATTCCAGGCCCACGAGCTGGTTGCGGGCGGCCAGCAGCTGGTCTACGAGGGCCAGGTTTTGGAGCACCGGGCGCACGGCGGGCTGGTCCTCGGCGGCATTGGAATAGAGGATGCTGGTGCGGCCCCGGCCGGCGGTTTCGCCATCAGCCCCGAACACCGATTCGAGCAGCAGGCGGTAGAGCTGGGCCTGGGCGGCGTGGTTGGTCCAGGGCTCGGCCACGGGCACTTTCACCGAGCTTTTGAGCTCCACAAGGTCGTAGCCGGTGGGGCTCTCGTGCAGCAGGTCGAGGCGACCTTGCAGGCCGTAGGTGGCCGATAGAAAGGTTGGTTCGAGAAAGCAATCGGCCAGCCGCAAAGGCACTTGCTGGTAGCCGCTGCGCCTAGCCGCCACAAAGCCCTGCTGCCGCGCCTGCCGCAGCGTGCGGTGGTGGCGGCGCAGGTCATTCAGCAATTCGGGCACGCCGGTGCGGGTCTGAAACTCGGGCAAGGTGCTCAGCGTGAGCGGCTCGGCGCGAAAGAGCTTTTTGGTGAGAAAGTGCTCGAGGTCAAAATCTCGTTGTCCGTTGTTCGTTTTTTGTAATTCGTTTTCGGGCTGATGCGCTGGGTCGCGCGTGGCTTTTGGGGCCGCTGGATGCTCAGTAGCTGGCTCGTGGCTAGCAGCTTCCTGGCCATCATCCTCAATTTCAGCCGGCCAGCCGATACCTGATACTTGGTGATGAACTGATGATTGACTCGCCGCGTGGCTTACCTCTTCGTCGAGCAGGCGGTTGACGAGGTTACCCACCACGAGTGAGCGCGAGGCTTCATCGGGCAAAAAATACTTGAGCAGCGCCAGCTCGGCGTTGGTGCCGTCGCGCTGGGCGCACTCGGCCAGGGTAGTGACGCTGATGAGGTAATCAGGCTCCAGCACCACGCGGCGCGGGCGCACGCGGCCATCGGGCAGCAGCACCGGGCCGATGAGGTTGAGGGCCGGGTGCAGGGCGGCGGCGGGCAGCAGCAGGTTTTCATACGCCGCAGGCAGGTCCAGCTGGAAGGGGCCGGCCGGGCGGCCGTCGGCGGGCACGCTCATTTCGACGGTGATGAGGCCGCTGGGCAGGTCGGCGTGCACCACCTGCACCCGCCACACGGCGCGCGGGTCGAGGGCGGCTTCAGCGGGGCTAGCCACGGCGGGCAGCGCGGGCGCGGCGGCCGGCAGGTGGGCCAGGATTTCGGCGGGCGCGGGCGGGCGCGGGCCGGTGTAGGGCTCGCCGGTGAGGGCTTCCAGCAGTTCGGCCACGGCCGCGAAGGCAGCGGCTACTTCGGCTAGGGTGCCGGGGTAGCTTTCGTGCAGCACGAGGTTGGCGGCCACGCGCAGGTCTTGCAAGCGGGCGCGCAGGCTGGGGTTCAATTCGAGGGCGTAGCAGGCCCCGCCAATCGCCTGAAACAGGTTGCCGAAGGGCGCCTTGCGGCGCTTGTAGTCGGCGCGCAGCAGCGCTTCCAGCAGCTTGCGCAGGCGCGGGAGCTGGTCGGCGGGCGCGGCCGTGGGGTCGGCTAGGGTGGCGAGGCGGGCGTGGGGCGAGTCAGACAAAACAGCTAGGCGTAGGCGAACATTAAAGATAAGCCCAAGCCGCAAAAATAGCTATTTTGCAGCGGGGCTGGCGGCGGGCACCGCCCCTTCTTCCTGCAAGTAGTAGTGCCGGATGCGGTTGAAATCGTCGTCCAGCTCGTACACCAGCGGCACGCCGGTGGGGATGTCGAGGGCGGTTACTTCTTCGTCGGTGAGGTGGTCGATGTACTGCACCAGGGCGCGCAGGCTGTTGCCGTGGGCGGCGATAATGACCTTCTGGTTGCGGCGCAGGGCGGCCATTATTTTCTCGGTCCAGAAGGGCATTACGCGGGCCAGCGTCTCGCTCAGGTTTTCGGTGGTGGGCAGCTCGCGGGCGGTGAGGTGGGCGTAGCGCAGGTCGTGGCCGGGCCAGCGCGGGTCGTCTTCGGTCACGGCGGGCGGGTGCGCGTGGGGCGAGCGCCGCCACTCCAGCACCTGCGCGGCGCCGTACTGGGCGGCGGTTTCGGCCTTGTTCAGCCCTTGCAGGGCACCGTAAAAACGCTCATTCAGCCGCCACGATTTCTGCACCGGAATCCAGAGCTGGTCCATGTTTTCGAGGGCGATGTCGAGCGTTTTGATGGCCCGCTTCAGCACCGACGTGAAGCCGATGTCGAAGGTGTAGCCGTGCTGCTGGAGCAGCTGGCCGGCGCGGGCCGCCTGCTGCTTGCCCAGGTCCGAGAGGTCCACGTCGGTCCAGCCGGTGAAGCGGTTTTCCTGGTTCCAGACGCTTTCGCCGTGGCGGAGGAGCACGAGCTTTTGCATAAGTTTTAAAAATTAATGCTACTTTCTTACAACGCCTTACAGAAAGGTCGTCATGCTCATTTAGCGTCCGCCTGCCGAAGCATCTCGCTTGCATAGCTGGATTACCAACCCTAGCGATACGAGCAAGATGCTTCGGCAAGCGGACGCTATATGCGCATGACGACCTTTAGAATAGATGAAGCCGAATTATTTCACCATGAAGCTGGCTTCCGTCTTGGCCCACATGAGTGATACTTTGCCCGATTTATCGGCCGTAATGGTGAACTGCTCGACGGGGCTAGCCAGGGTCGTGGGCTTCACCTTTACGCGCAGTACGTCGTCAGCGGCTTTATACTCATAAGCGCCCCACTGCTTGGCCGTTTTGTTGAAGATGATGGTCCACTCGGTGGCGCCGGGGATGGTGAACAGGCCATAGGTGCCAGCGGCCAGCGCCTGGCCGTTGATTTTCACGGCTTTGCTCACCGTGAAGGTGGTGGCTTCGTTGGCACCGGTGCGCCACACCTCGCCCACGGGGGCCAGCGGCGATTTGTCGCCGAAGGCGGCGCGGTCCTTCAGCGAGGGTTTGCTGTAGTCGATGGTAACGTCGGTACTGCCCACGGTGGTTTTGACCACGGCCGGCGGGCTGGGGCGCTTCGACTTGTCTTCGGGCTTTTTGGCTTGGGTGGGCTCGGGCGTGGTAGTAGTTTGGGCCTGGGCCGGGGCGGCGTAGGTGAGCAGGGCGGCGCTGGCTAGGGCAGCGAGGGGTAAGAAACGCATGGTGCGGTGGGAAAGAATAAAGTGTGGCTCAGTAAGCTTGTACCTTAGCAATTGTTTTAAAATCTCAGCAATTCAAGTACAGCTTATTTTACCAAGCACTTATGATAAAACCTGAGAAGCAACAGCTACTAGAATTGGTTTACGAGTATAGAGCGGCCGTAAAAAAGGCAGTCAGTTTGTTGAATGCTAAATCTGAGCGCGCAAAAGGTTTTCAGAGGTTGGGCGGTGAAATCAGCGAACGGGCTGGCTACTTGGATGACTTAAAAGAAAGCCGATACGAGTTTCATGGTTTCGGCTGCCTTATTGTAGCTAAAGATTTTACAGTTGATTTCGATTTTGGCGAAGGTGGTAGATGTGACGGTATTGACCCAGGTTTTCTGCTAAGTTTTATAAATGGAAATAGTAGTATAGAAAACAAATACCCGCTGTATACTAGCCGTGAACAACTAAAGGAGTCATTAGAGCACTTAGAAAAAGAAAGTCTTTTTACGCGTGATTTAGAGCCATTTTTAGGGCATCCTATGGAGCTTTACAACGACACGCTGTTTTACTTGGTAGCTGCCATTAATGACGTTGATAAGCCAATTTGGAAGCCTTATTGGCCCGGAGGTTGGGACGCCGATGATAACGACGCTTGAAATGTGCAACACTGGCGCGAGTTTAGGTAAGGCTACGACAACACTCGCCCCTACATGTGCCCCCGCGCCCTGGTTTCGCCCATGCGCCAGTACACGAGCAGCGAGATGAAGGCGCAGCCCGTGACGTACCAATAAAAGTATTCAGCTACGCCCAAATCCTTGGCCAGCAGCGCCAAGTATTCGGCGGTGCCGCCAAACAGGGCCGCCGTGAGGGCAAATGGCAGCCCTACCCCCAGCGCCCGAATGTGGGTCGGAAACAGCTCGGCCTTTACAATAGCCGAGATGCTGGTGTAGCCGCTCACCACGAACAGCGCCGCCACCAGCAGCCCAAACGCGCCCCACGCGCTGCTGGTGTGGGCCAGCGTGCGCAGCAGCGGCACCGTGCCCAGCGTGGCCCCGATGCCAAAAAACAGTAGTACCGGCCGCCGCCCCACCACGTCGGAAATAGCCCCCAGCAGCGGCTGAAACAGCAGCGCCACGGCCATCGCCCCGAACGAAATAAGGGTGGCCTGCTCCTTGGTGAAGCCACTGGTATTCACCAAAAACTTCTGCGAATACGTGGTGAAGGTGTAGAACGCCAGCGTGCCGCCCAGCGTGAGGCCCACCACCGTGAGCGTTTCGCGCGGGTAGGCTTTGAGCTGCTGCCAGGCCGAGGGCTTGGCGGGCCGGTCGCTAGCCTGCCCGGCCGCTTGCGCCTGCTTGAAGGCGGCGGTTTCGCTCATGTGCGCGCGCAGGTAAAGCGCGCCAATGGCCGCGATGGCGCCGATAACGAACGGGATGCGCCAGCCCCAGGCCGTCATTTCGGCGGGCGTAATAAACTGCTGCAACGTTAGTTGCACACCAGCGCCAGCAGCTGCCCGCCCATGAGGGTGAGGTACTGAAAGCTCGACCAGAAGCCGCGGTGCCGCTCGCCGGCCATCTCGCTCAGGTAGGTGGCCGAGGTGCCGTACTCGCCGCCCACGCTGATGCCTTGCAGCAGCCTGGCCAGCAGCAAAATGGCCGGCGCCCCCAGCCCAATGGTAGCGTAGCCCGGCGCGCCGGCAATGAGCAGCGAGCCGCCCGCCATCAGCTGCACCGACAGCAGCAGCGCCGCCCGCCGCCCGTGCTTATCGGCATAGTTTCCCAAAAAAGCGGCCCCCAGCGGCCGCATCAAAAAGCCCACCGCGAAGATGGCGGCCGTGTTCAGCAGTTGCGCCGTAGGGCTGGCCTTGGGGAAAAAGACGGGCGCGAAGTACAGGGCAAACGCCGAGTACGCGTACCAGTCGTACCACTCGACCAGGTTGCCGATGGAGCCAGAAATAATGGAGCGGAGTGGGGAAGCAGGGCTAGCGAAAGTGGGCATGGCCGCGAAGGTAGCGGCGGGCGGCGCTGCAGACTAACGGGCTAACGGGTCATGCTGAACTTGTCGAAGCATCTTGCGTGGCGCAGTAAATCACTGCGCAAACAGAGAAGCGAGCGAGATGCTTCGACAAGCTCAGCATGACAGGCGCCTTCTAATTCGGGAGCAAATCCTAAATTACTAGCCAGCCTCAATCGTTTTCAGCACCCTAGCCGGAATGCCGCCGACAACGGTATTAGCGGCCACGTCGTTGTGCACGACCGCGCCCGCCGCCACCACGGCGTTTTCGCCCACCGTGACGCCGGGCAGAATAGTGGCCGCCGCCCCAATCCAGGCATTGCGTTTTACAACGACGGGCTTGAGCAGGAGCACCTTGCGCTGCGCGGGCTCAAGGGGGTGGTTTTCGGTGATAATGTTCACCTTGGGGCCAATCTGCACATCGTCTTCGATGGTAATGCCGCCTAGGTCCAGAAACGTGCAGGCGTGGTTGATAAAGACGTTTTTGCCAAGCGTGATGTGCCGGCCAAAATTGGTGTAAAACGGCGCAAATACCGTCGTACCCGCGTCGATTTCCCTACCGATTAGCTTGCCCAAAAGCTGGCGTATCTGGTCGGTATCGGTGGCGGCGTTGAGCGCGGGCGACAAGCGAATGGCCCGCGCTACCACCTCCCACATGGCGGCAATTTCCGGGTCGTCGCGGCGAATTGTTCCGCCGGCCAGCATTCTTGCAAAAATATCCATGCGCTTTTCGTTTCCGGCAATTGGCCGGTGAGTTAAACCTTAGCATTCAATATACTACTGTCAGCCCCCCAGCTTCATCGGCTAGCGTGCACGTTGAGGTGGACTACTAACTCCTTAGCCCAACTTACCAGGAAAATACCAGTAGTGACAGTATCGTCATCGCAACCCTAGCGAACGATAGAATTAAGGTATTTTATTTCGTAGAACATTTCGGTTTGCACCGCGTCATTTCTGTACCGAGCAGGTTTCCAGTCCTTCGAAGTACTTTGTAATTGCTTGATAATTTCGTTATCAAAACCACTTGTGATACCTTTTACTATCTTGATATTCTCAATTTCTCCGCTCTCAGTAACCACAAACGTCGCCAAAAAATAATTAGCTCTTTTGATGTTATATCCTTCCACACTTTTCTGAATCAAACTTCCCAAAGGCTTTCCCTTCAGATACCGGGGAGTTATAAAGTTATTTGCTCTGTATAATACCTTTTCCTTGTACACACCTATCGAGTCCAAGTGCTTTTTTTGACTTGCCAGATACTCCTCAGCCAGAAAGCTATATCTTCTAAATCCGGCCAGCTTTATCACTAAGGAAGTGTCCGTTAATTCTTCGATGTGATACGCATCAAAGCCAATTACCAGCTTGTCCTTACTAACTGTCCATTCCTGTTGATAATCATCCCAGCCGGGATAAAAGCTGATGTAGAGCTTGGGCTTGTCAAATGTGTAGCGGGTGTACAAGGTATCCGGCCCTATATCAATGGCCGACAGATTCTCAGCTGCGGTCCTAATCCAGGATTTCTGAATCTTCTTTTCCGCCTGTGAAAACGCCACGCTTGGCAAACCGAGAAGCAATACAAGCACTAGTAAGTAATTCATTTTGCTTTTGCTGCTATTGTACAGCGCTACTGCTGTTCCAACCGGTATTTACGGTACTTATGGCACCCTTCATATGGGTGCCGCAAGTATAAGCAGCAATTGAGGAGCTCCAAAATTGTGGACTATGGTACGTGCGCGCCGCCCCGCCGCAAGCCCAACTCAAAGCTCACCCCGCCGCCAACGGCTAGCCCTAAAACCCTAACCACCTCACCGCGCCGCCCGGATGGCCTGCTCCAGCAGCGGGTCGTCGCCGGCCCGGCCTTCGTAGGCTTCGCGGAAAATATCCGGCACGAAGTCCTCGCGGGGCTGGCCGTTCACCTGCAAGAGCTGCTCTTCGCCCAGGTCCACTTTGGCGTCGCTGAGGGCGAGGCGCTCGTTGAAGAGGCCGCCCAGCAGGTCGGCCAGGCCCGAGCCGGCGGTGCGGAAACCCAGCGCGTGGAAACCCACCAGCAGGCCCTCGCCCATGCTGCCGGTCCAGTGGCCGCCGAGCACCACCACCCGGCCGGGATAATAGGGCGCGATAGGCAGCACGTACTCCACAAACTTGCGGGGCACGCCGTATTGGCGCTCCTCGCTGGGCACCACGTGCACCTGGTAGGGCTGCTCGCGCCGCACAAAGTGCCCCATGATGCCCCGCGCCACGGTGGTGTTGCCGCCGCTGGGCGTGTTGCG
>JBPBQJ010000106.1:0-37686 GCA_050954765.1 Janthinobacterium lividum
GTATTGCTACTCACCGTTCGACTTGCATGTATTAGGCCTGCCGCTAGCGTTCATCCTGAGCCAGGATCAAACTCTCCATTGTAAAATATTCCTGCACCCTAGCGAACTAGGGCTGATGTCGAGTGCTAATCCGACTCGTATTAACGAGTTCAATTTCAATGTTACGTTTCTGCTTACTTGCGTAAGCATACTTACCATTTGTCTTTTCCAGTCATTCAAAGAACGTTTGTTGCTTCCAATTGAGGCAACATGGTGAGCTAGGTGAGTAGCTCGGTTTCGCTGGTTGCAGCGCCCTATTTTAATTGGGAGTGCAAAGCTACGAAAAAAAATTTATTTAGCAAGTTTTAGGCGAAAAAAATTAGTGTTTTCGTTTCGAATTGGTTTGCGATGGCTTCCTATTGAATCGCTGTGCAAAGGTAAGAAGTTTTTTTGACTTTCAAAAATTAAAAGGAGAAATTTTTAAAGTTTCGCAGTTTATTTCGCTAGTCGTGTCGGCTTCGATTAAGTCGAATTTGGTTTGTAACAGCTTGTGAATCACGTTGCTGCAGTTTAGCTTTCGCTTCTCTTATTTTGTTTGGGAGTGCAAAGGTAGCGTTATTTTCTGACTTTCCAAATTTGAGGCGAAAAAAATTTAGTTTTTTAATCTCTTCTTCGGCGATTCCGATGAGCCGTTGCTGGAACGGGGTGCAAAGGTACGCTGAGGATTTTGGAATTCGCAAAGATTATAGAGGATTATTTTTCTGCCTCGATTCTCGTTGTTGCCCTCGTCCGTTCGATTTGGGAGTGCAAAAGTACTAGGGAAAATGGGCCGTTGATAACGGGGGCGTGATAATTTCCGTAGATTTTTGGTTTTGCCAGCGGGGGCCAGGGGGTGCTGGCTTTAGCAGTCAGCCGGTTAGCAAACCGGGCGGGGGCGAGAAAAATTCAGGGCTGGAGGTCTTTTTTGAAGAAAAGGGTGAGGTTGGGCTGGTATGGGCGGGGGCGGCGGGCCTCGTATTGGTAGAAAAGCTGGCCTAGCTGGGCCAGAAAGGGCTCGCCAATGGTGTCGTATTCGTAGTTAGCGTCGTTGATAATGCCATCCTGGTTGACGTAGAGGACGGCGCTAAGCAGGAATTCGGACTGGTGGAGAGAGTCGGCGAAGTAGGCGACGTCGGCCAGGTAGCCGTGCGACATGCCCACGATGTTGAAGATGCGGAGGCCGGGCTGGGGCTGGGCCTCGGGGCGGCGGCCATAGTAGAGGTATTTTTTGTAGGCGTCGAAGTACTTGGGAGCAGCGTAGGGCGTGAAGTGGCTGGCGTGGGGCGTGAGGTGGAGGTATTGGCGGAGGAAAGCGTGGTCGGCGGGCGTGAGGTGGGGGCGCTGGGCAGCGGGGAGAGCTTCGGGGAAGAGGGCAGTTTGGAGCAGAGCGGTGATGTCGGGCAGGGGCAGGTTGTTGGCGGTGGTGAACTCGTAGGGGCGGTGGATGACGCGGCTACCGACCTGGTAGGCGCGGCCGGCGAAAACGGGACCTAGGGGCGGCGCGGGTGTGCGGGGGTTGGTTTGGGCGGGCTGCTTATAGAGGGTATCGCCCGCTGGGGTGTGGAAGGCGATGGGGTTGGTGTGGCGGTTGGCAGCGGTATCGCAGGGAACGAAGCGGCGCACGATACGGCTGCCGGGGTAGCCGAGCTGCTGGAGGCGGTCGTTGAGGAGTTTTTGGCCGAGAAACTCGTAGAGACGGTTGTAGGCGAGGTTGTCGCTGACGAGGAGCATCCGCTTAATGTAGTTGCCGACGGTGGCAGTGCGGTCGGAATCGGCGGAGACGGCAAAGGGGACGGGCGTTTGGCAGCGCCAGGCGGTGCTGGTGGATAGGATGGTGCTCCTATTAATAGGAGCGGGCAGGGTGTGGAGCTTTTCGAGGGCTAGCAGGGCAACAGGCAGCTTGACGAGGCTGGCGGGGTTGAAATACTGGCGGGGGTTGAGGTGGTAAGTGTGCTGAGTGAAGTGCGGGACGTTTTGGGCGTCGCGGTTTATTTGGGTGTAAATGAGCTGGAGTTGGTAGGTAGCGGGGTGACTGAGGACCTTGGCTAGGGCGGGGCTGGTGTGAAGGAGACTATCTAGGAAGGGTGAGTTGGGATACTGGGCAGTTTGGGCTTGGGCGCGGGTGGTTAATAGGAGCGCTAGGAGCGCTAGGATAGGCTTTAGGAATGCAGGCGTTTTCATACTGTATATAATAAGGAAGGCCGTGAGTGGTATCACGGCCTTCTTCGTTTTGGGGTGGCTTTTTGGCTCCTACCCTACTCTTGATATCTTCGCTTGCATACCACAAGCCAACGCGGAATGCAAGCTGCGCTCGCGCTCGGACTCGCAGCGTCCAAGCTACATTATTTATTTGATGGGAATGCGGCGTTTGGCTAGTAGCAAATTACTGTCAGTTTGGCGCCAGTTGTAGCCGGTACCGAAGGGAAGCGGACGAGCGCGGCGCAGACTATCGTGGTAAGCAGTGGTGAGTTCGGGTTGGTATTGCTTGGCAAAAAGATTGATAGGACGCTTGTAGGTGCCGTAGTAGGTGAACTGCCAGGCGCTTTGGGGAAAGTATTTCATGGCGATGCCACTGTCATCTTGTAGGAGGTAGTTGCTGCGCTCTAAGACTAGGTTACGGATTTTGGAAAAGTAGCTTTTGTGCATGAGGTAGGTGGCCGACTTTACATAGGTAGTGAGCGGACCTAGGGTCCGCACATAGGCTAGCGGGGCGCTTTTGGTACCTAGTTTCCAGTCACTGAGGTCGGCGGAGAAGTAGTAGATGATTTTCTCGGTGCCATCAGCGGCTTGCAGCTTTAGCTCGGCGCCGGGGATGGTTTTGGAGCCAGGGGTATGGGCGGTGTCGGTGGCTTCGTGGAGCTGCCCCTGGACATCGAGCTGCACAGGGCGTACCGCCTGCACGTGGTTGCCGGTGCGCGCGGCGAAAAGCATGATAAGCGGCACGGCCCCGTCGAGATTCACTGATTTCAGGTCCACGGCCATATCATTGGTGCGGAAAAAGCTGAAATTCAGCACCGACCACAGCGATTTTTTAACGGCGGGGAGGATGGCGGGGTTTTGCAGGTTTTCGCGGCTGGGCACGCTGCCCACGGGCTCCAGGCCAAACATAACGTAGGTACTGGCGGTGGGGAATAGCGTGAAAGCGTTCAGGAAATCGGGGCCGCTGAAGGGGTAGAATAGCGTGGTGGTAGCCTGGCGCACCGAGTCGAGTTCGGTGGCGGCCCACTTGTTCATAGGAGCGGTATGGGTGGTGCGGTACTTGGCCCAGCTTTTATCTTGGTCTTTGGCGAAGGCTTGCCAGGTGGGCTGGGCGGCTAGCTCGGCCAGCGGAGTTTCGGCTTTGGGTTCGAGGCCGGCTAGGTAAGCGGCTACGTTCTGGACGTTGGCGGTATCGGAGGCTAGCGCTGCAGGTGGACGAGATGCAGGTGGAACTAGCGTCGCGGCTGGCGCGACACTGTCCGATTTAACAACTGGTTGCTGGCCGGCTACTTTATTGGCCGTGTCGGCCATGGTCTCAGTTTTAGTGGCGGTTTGCTGCTCAGTGGAGGAATTGGAGCAGGCGGCGAGTAGGGCAAACGCGGGTAGTAGCGGTAGCAGAGAAAGGCGCATTCTAAGGAAAGAGTAAGGCAGTAAGTGGCCGGCCAGGGGCTAGTCGCATTGATAGTCAGCAGCAAAGACGGGTAGCGTACCAGCAGCTACGCCGGCCCAGGGGCGGGGCGCAGCTGATGCGCCGCAAAATAAATCAGTAGGCCCGCCACTACCGTGTAGAGGCCGTAAAGCGATTCGGTGGGCTTGTCCTTGATGATGAAAACGAGCGTCCAGCCACTGAGGGCCAGGAAGAGCAGCGGCGTGAGCGGGTAGCCCCAGGCGCGGTACGGGCGCGGCAAATCGGGCTGCCGCCAGCGCAGCACAAATACCCCTAACACGGTGAGAAACGTGAACAGATTAAGTACAAAGCCTGCGTAGACGAGTACGGCTTTAAAATCGGGCTTCAGAATGAAAACCAGCGTGATGGCCACTTGCAGCAGCAGTGCGCGCACTGGCACGCCGGCCGGGCTGCGCCGGGCTAGCCAGCCCAGGGCGGGCAGGTCCTCCCCCATCGTTTGCACGATGCGAGGACCGGCGAAAATCATGGCGCTGATGGTAGATACCAGCAGTGCCGCGATGACACCACCGGTGAACCGGCCCGCCACGGGGCCGAATAACCAGCTCGCCGCTAGGTAGCCCACCTCTACCTGGCCCTTAAGTACCCCTAGCGGCGTGGCACGCAGAAACACGTAGTTCAGCCCCACATATAAGAGGAGTACCACGGCGGTGCCGGTGAGCAGGATGCGTGAGAGGTTGCGGCGCGGGCTGTCAATTTCGCCGGTGAGGTAGGCGGCGGCGTTCCAACCCGAGTAGGCGTAGCTGACGTAGACCAGCGACACAGCAAATGTGGGGCTGAGCAGCGCCCGCCAGCCCGCCGTATCGGGCGCAAACCGGATGGGCTGGCCGGTACCCAGCACTAGTCCGGCCCCGATAAACGCCACCAGCACCCCTACCTTAATGGCCGTAATGACGACTTGTAGCCGGCTGCCGGCTAAGGTACTGCGGCCGTGTACCAGCGCCAGCCCCAGCACTACAGCCACCGCCAGCCCCGTGCCCCAGGTGTAGGTAGTGCCCGCGACCAGCGGCACGGCCAGCACCGGCCACACGCTTTGGGCATACTGGGCCAGGGCTAGTGCGGCTAGGGCACTAGGCGCCGCAAAGCCTACCGTGGCCGATACCCAGCCCGACAAAAAGCCCAGCGCCGGGTGATAAATCTGACTCAGGTAATGGTACTCGCCGCCCGAGCGCGGCATGGCGGCGGCCAACTCGCCGTAGCACACGGCCCCGCACAACGCGATGAGGCCGCCCACCACCCAGAGCATGAGCAGCGCAAAGCCGCTCTGGATGCCCAGAATCTGGAAGCCGAGGCTGGTGAAAACACCAGTGCCGACCATGTTGGCAATCACGATGGCGGCGCCGGTGCGAAAATTTATTCGATGGGGTTGAGCTTGCACGCCGGCAAAGGTCGGGCTAGCGGGGGCTTCTTCTCGTCATGGCATTAAAAAGCCCTTGCCAAGTGGTGGCAAAGGCTTTCTAGTCAGAATTCTCGCAGGGTTTTTAGGCCTCGGCAGCCACCGCAGCTTTGGGCTTTTTATAGAGCGGCACGGTGCTGCAGGGCTCGCCGTACATGACGCTGGCGGCTACCGGCAGCAGCCGCTGCATGATGGCTACGTAGGCAAACGTGGGCACCGGCTTATCGCCGCAGCCTTTTATTACCAGCTTGGCGTCCTGGTAGTCGGCGGGATTAATGCCGGCGATGGCTTCTTCGAAAAGCGACTGTTCCAGCGCCTCTTCATCACCAAAAACGTAGCGGTGAGCGTGACCTTGCAGCTTGCTGGCCAGCAGCATATAGGCCCAGGTAGGCACAATGGCATCGGCCGAGCAGATGATGGCCACGTTCTGGCCGTTATACTGCGTCCAGTCGTGGGTTTTCACAAACTCGCGGAAGTCCTTTTCGCGCAGCATCAGGCCGTGAAAAAGGTTATCCTTGATGTCATACACTACCCGGTCGCCGGGGTGGATATACTCTTCCAGATTGAGGGTAACGAGGCCACTGGCGGCGACGCGATTGACAAAAAGCGGCTCCATAGTTTCAGTTATCAGTTAGTAAGTAGCAGTTATCAATTTTTGCTTGGTCATCAACGGCTGACGGTTAATACCTATTAGTTGACAGCTGACTTGGGCGTAGTGGTATACACTTCTTTCAAGTAAAACGGCTCATAGTAAGCCACATCCTGAAATTCCTGGCGCTGGTAGGCGGCGTAGGCCAACTCGCCAATGGCAACAGCCGAGGGCTGCACATCGGTCAGGAAAACGGCATTGGGCTGGTCGGCTACCAAAGCTTGAAACTTGGCGGCCCCCGACCCAAAGCATAACACCGGTTGAGTGGCCAAATGTTCGGCCAGGCTAGCGGGGTCGAGCACTAAGTTGGTGGGCGCCAGCACTTGCGTGCCATCGGCCTGGTACAGGGCCGTGTACACTTCCTGGCGGCGGGCGTCGAGCATGGGGGCGAATAAGTAGGCCGCGACGCGGGGCACGCGGCTAGCCACCTGGTGGGCCAGCGCGGGCAGCGTGCCCACCGCCAACAGCGGAATATCCAGCGCAAAACACAAGCCCTTGGCAGCGGCCGCCCCGATGCGCAGGCCGGTATAGGAACCGGGGCCGTCGCTCACGGCCACCGCGCCGAGGGCGGCCAGCGCGAAGCCGGCGTTGGTGATGAGCTGCTCGATGAGCACGGTAAGGTGAGTGGAGTGCGACTTTTCGAGGCGCAGTTCGGTCTGGCCGAGCAGGCGGCCATCGGTGAGGTGGTGCAGGGCCACGGCGCAAATGGGCGACGAGGTTTCGAGCGAAAGCAGGAGCATGGACATAAGCAGCCGGCAAGTTCCGGCCCGTTGGGAGTTATTTGCAAACCAACTCCCACCCTATTTGTGCGTTTGATTGAGCCCAAACGCGCTCCAGTATGCCGTCAGCCACTTTTCCTTACACCATCACCATCATTGGCGGCGGTTTTGCCGGCACGGCGCTGGCGCTGCACCTCATGCGGCAGCCCGGCCCGCTGCTCATCGAAGTGGCCTTGGTGGAGCCGCGCCCCACGCCCGGCCCCGGCCTGGCCTACTCGGCGCCCTGGCCCGATTTGCTGCTGAATGTGCGCCCTGGCGGCCTCAGCGTGTGGGCCAACGAGCCAATGCACTTTGCCAAGTGGCTAGCCCGCCAGCCCGAAGCCGCCACCGGCCTGCCCGAGTTTGCCCCCCGCGCCACCTACGGCCGCTACCTGGCCCAGGAACTGGCTGGCGCCGTGGCCGCGCCAGCCGCCAATGGCGTGCGCATCACCCATTATACTACCAGCGCCGTGGCGGCGCCCCTGCGGCCCGACGGCCGCCGCGCCGTGCAGCTCGCCGATGGCCGCACCCTAGCCAGCCACGCCACGGTGCTGGCGCTGGGTAATTTTCCGCCGGCCCCGCCCACCGCGCCCGGCACCGACCAGCGCTACCTGCTGCACCCCGGCTACCACGCCGACCCGTGGGCACCCGGTACCCTAGCCAGCATCGGCGCCGCCGAGCCGGTGCTGCTCATCGGCGCCGGCCTCACTACCGTAGATATGCTGCTGGCCCTGGCCGCGCAGGGCCACCGCGGGCCCGTGCAGGTGGTGGCCCGGCGGGGGCGCTGGCCCACCGTCCACGCTCCCGCCAGCCAGCCGGCCTACCCTAATTTTTACCCCGAGTTGGGAGACGAGCATACTGTAGCAGGCGTGCTACGCCATTTTCGCCGGCATCTAGCCCTAGCCGCTGAGCAGGGCCTCGACTGGCGCCCGGTGCTCGATGCGCTGCGGCCCGATTTGGGGCGCATTTGGGCGGCCTGGCCGCTAGCCGAGCAGCGCAGGTTTTTGCGGCATCTGGCGGGGCGGTGGTCGCAGGCCCGGCACCGCATGGCACCCAGCGCCGACGCATTGCTGGCCGAAATGGCGGCTAGCGGCCGGTTGCACACGCACCCGGGGCGCGTGGTCGATATTGAGACCGCCGCTAGTGGCCTGCGCGTAGGCGTGGACCAGCCCAGCCAGCCCCGACACTGGCTAGCCGCTCCGCACGTGATAAGCTGCGCTGGCCCGCTGCTCGACTACAGCCGCCTGGCCGTGCCGCTGGTGCAACAGCTGCGGGCCAGCGGTTGCCTCACCCCTGATGTCCTGCGGCTAGGCATCGCCACCGATGCCAACGGCGCCCTGCTAGGGGCCGATGGCCAGCCTAGCGCGGGCGGCCTCTTCACGCTGGGTGCCAGCCGCCGGCCCGCCTACTTCGAGTCAACAGCCGTGCCGGAGCTGCGCCAGCAGGCCGCGGCCCTGGCCGAGGTACTGGCGCGCCGTTTCCAGCGCGGCTTCTAACTAAAAAAGCGCCCCACTGGCCGAAACCAGGGAGCGCGTTTTTAAGCTGTTTTCAGAAAGCAGCTGGCTAGGCCGCCAAGGGCAGACCTGCCGGATACATGGGTAACACGGGCGTTTCAGCAGTCTGGGGGGCGATGGCGGCGGGCTGGGCGGCCGCTATATCATCGGCGTGGTGGCGCAGAGCGCGCATAAGTAGGTACTTATACTTTTCGGCGTCGGCCAGAGCCTGCGTGAGGGCTTGCACGGCATCGGCGTAGGCCACTACCGGCTGCAACTCGCGGCGGGGGCGGCGGGCTTCAAAAACGTGGTTAGCGAGGTAATCAGCAGGGTTTTTCATGGGGTAAAAATAGCTAATTGGTGTCTGCGTAATTAACACTTCACCCCTAGTATAAATTCCTAATTCCCTATTTTTATCAGGCTGATAAACACCACACTTACGATTGCTGAAAGACTACGTTTCTCCTGGTTTAGGAGCGCTATTTTTTGGCAAGGTTTTGGTAATATCTCCATCGTCAGCAATTGTGCTGGCTAGTGTTCAGCCCTGCACTACTTGCGATAGCCGGAAATTAAACCGGCGCGTAAAAGTGTTGTCAAAGTAGCGTTGTCTTCCACAACTTAATCCGAGGTTTCGGCCCCGCTCTGTCATGCGTCGCAATCTGTTTTTTTCCCTGTTTCTGATTTTGGGCCTGGGCCTGGGTGTCAGCAGCTGTGCCCCGGGGGTGTATGCCGGGGCTAGCTTAGGTGCTCCGTATCCCTACTATGGCCCCTCGTATTATGGGCCTGGCTACTATGCGCCACGCCGGGTAATCGTAGCGCCGGCTCGCCCCTACGGCGGTGGGTGGCACGGCGACCGCGGCTGGCACGGTGGTGGCGGCCGGGGTGGCTATGGCGGCGGTTACGGTGGCGGCCGCCGGGGTCGTTAGCCGACCCTGCGCCTAGAATAGCCCGCATACTTTCTGTCCGGTTTTTTCGTTTTTACTTCCTCACCTTTTCCACGTGCTTCGGCACTACCCACACCATGCGTCTTCGTCCTTTGTTTTTTGCGTTGGTGCTCGCGCTGCTCGGCGCGGGTACGGCTTCGGCCCAGGTTGTTATCAGTGCCCAAGTGGGCCGGCCCTACTACGGCCGGGGGTATTACCCGCCCGTAGCGCCGGTGGTAGTGGCCCCGCCGCCCCCCGTGTACTACGCACCGGCGCCGGTTTATTACGCCCCGCGGCCAGTGTATTATGCGCCGCGCCCCGTGTACTACGCCCCACGTCCCTACTACGGTCGGGGTGGCTACGGGCGAGGCTACGGCCGCCGCTGGTAGGCAGGTTCACCAGCTAGCCTGGCTTTGATTATACATAGTGCGCAGAGCCCCGGAGCCAGACTGGCTACCGGGGCTTTTTTCGTGGTGGCAGCCAGGCTACTACTTGGTGCGTAGCCGCTTACAGCGTTTCGGAACTGTGGATGCGGACGCCGCCGCCATCGTCTTCGGCGGCACGCAGCATGGCCTGGGCCACGGTGCGGGCGGCTACGGGGCGGTATTTACGCCAGCTGCCGCGCAGCAACGGGCGTACTAGGCCCAGCAAGGCCGCCCCAAAGCGCTCGCCCAGGCGCGGCGTAGGGCGCTCGCCGAGCAGCAGTGAGGGCCGGAAAACATGGATAGCCCGGAAGGGCGTTTGGCGCACGGCCGCCTCCATCTCGCCTTTCACGCGGCTGTAGTAGAAGCGCGAGTCGAGGTCGGCCCCTAGCGACGACACCACCAGAAACTGCGCCGCAAAGTTGGCCGCCGTGAGGGCTGCCAGCTGCACTACGTAAAGATAATCAACCTTATAAAACGCCTCCTGCGAGCCGGCCTGCCGGATGGTCGTGCCCAGGCAGCAGTATACATCGTCGGCGATGAGACGCAGGCGCTCATTTTCGAGCTTATCGAGGTCCGTGACTACCTGCACCAGTTTGGGGTGCTGCGTGGCCACCGCGCGGCGGCCCACCACTATCACCTTGGCGTAGCGGTCGGAGGCTAGCAGCAGGGGTAGTAAGGCGCTCCCAACGAGCCCGGTGGCGCCAGCGAGTAAAGCAGTTTTTTTCATACGTGTGGCTAACGGACCCGCGACCAGCTGCGCCGCCCGGCCAGTGCTTACGCAGGGGCCGGGCGGGCGTTGGGGCTAGCCAGCGCAACCGTTACTTACCCAGCTCCTCGGCGCGGGCGCGGGCGGCCTCGGCGCCGGCCATGAGGCCCTCTCGCACGGCCCCGCCGCCAAAGGCCTTCATGGCGGCCTCGGTGGTGCCGCCCTTGGAGGACACGCGGGCTATCCAGTCTTGGCAACTGAGGCCGGCCTGGCTGTACAATTCTACCGCGCCGCGGAAGGTCTGGCTCACCAGCAGCTCGGCCTCGGCGGGCGCGAAGCCCATTTGAGCGGCGGCAGCCATGAGGGCTTCCATGCAGTAGTACACGTAGGCCGGGCCGCTGCCCGAGATGGCCGTGCTGGCATCGATGGCGCGCTCTTCCTCTACGTACACTGTTTTGCCGGTGGTTGAGAGCAGGTTCTGAACCTGCACCAACTCGGCGCGGGTCACCTCGTCGGTGCTCGTGAAGGCCGTCATACCCATGCCAATCTGGGCCGGCAGGTTGGGCATGGCCCGGATAATTTTGGGCGTGCCCAGCGCCTCGCGCAGCGTGGCAATCCGCACGCCGGCCATGATGCTGAGGATGACCTGCGACGGCTGCACCAGCCCACGCAAGCGCTCAAACAGCACGCCCGAATCCTGCGGCTTCACGGCCAGAATGATGATATCGGCGCCCGGCACGCACTGCTCGGGACTAGCCCACACGGTGCCGATTTCGTGGGCGGCCAGCGCGGGCACGCGCTCGGGCGAGCGGGCCAACAAGCGCAGGTCGAGGCGTGAGGTGACGTGGGCGCGCACAAAGCTGCGGGCATAAGTCAGCCCCATGTTGCCGCCGCCGATGATAAGGATTTTCATGTGAGATACCGTGCTACTAGAACGTGCTGCTAGGCAGGCACTAATGAATAAGCTTTTACTTACTGATTACCAATGCCGTACACAATACGCAACAAGGATGCAAAATCAATGCAACACAAAATGCAACATTGTTGCCGAAGAAACTTTTTATACTTTCCAGACCCAATTGCGCCGCCGCAGCCAGCTTAGCACGACCAGCCAGATGAGCAAACATACCACCGCGCCGGCCAGTGAGGCATTGCGCGGGTCGTGAAAGAAGGGCACGATTCCCCATTTGTAGAGCCATTCCTGGCCGCCCACCGGCTGCCCGCCAGGCCCCGGCAGCCGTAGCAACCCCAGCGTGCGCGAGAGAATAGCCGAGCCAAAGAACACCGCAATGGCGTTGACTCCGAAGGCCAGCACCGGCCCTAGCCCGCGCCGGTAGCCGCGCACATCGCACAGCCAGTAGAGCAGCGCCAGCAGCCCCAGCGCCAGCCCCCCGGCAAAGAGCACGTAGGAGCTCGTCCAAAGCGCTTTGTTGATGGGAAACCAGCTGTTCCAGACGAGGCCCAGCGCCACGGCCAGGGCGCCGGCCAGGGCTAGCCCCGCCGCTTTGGGTAGGCGCACCGGGCCGGGCCAGCGCAGCCATTGGCCAGCCAATAGGCCTAGCAGGCCGGTACCGAGCGCGGGCAGGGTGCCGAGCAGGCCTTCGGGGTCCCAGGTGCGGGAGGTTTTCCAGAGGTGCGGCTCGGTGAGCACGGTGCGGTCGAGCCAGGCGCCGAGGTTGGTGGTGGGCGCCAGGTTGGCCGGGCCGAAGCTGGGCACCGGTACGATTTGCATCAGCACGGCGTAGCCGGCCAGAAACAGCCCTAGCAGCGCCAGCTGCGTGCGCCAGCCACTCACCAGGTAAATAACGCTGCACCCAAAGTACACCAGTGCGATGCGTTGGAGCACGCCCATAATGCGCACCGTGCTAAAGTCGAAATGCGGGTAGAGCGAGGTGAGTACCCCCAGCCCAAACAAGATGGCCGCCCGCCGCGCCACCCTAGCCAGCACCGGGGCTAGCGGCGCGTGGTCGCGCCGGGCGCCGGCCAGGGCATAGGCCAGGCTCACGCCCACGATGAAGAGGAAGAATGGGAACACCAGGTCGGTGGGCGTGCAGCCGTTCCATTCGGCGTGCTCGAGGGGCGGGTAAATGTGGCCCCAGTCGCCGGGGTTATTCACTATCGTCATCAGCATGACAGTGAGGCCACGGAAAACATCGAGCGAAACCAGGCGGGTGGGGAAAGTAGAAGGGGCTGGGCGCATAAGCCGGCGGGGAAGGTGGGAACGCAAAGGTGCCCGGTCGCTGCTGAAAAAGCAACCGGGCACCTTTGCTAGCTAGCCATTGCGGGCCGCCTCACTTCAACCCAAACAAGCGGGCGAAGAAGCCGCGCCGCCTGGGCTTCTCCTTGGCCTTACCCTTGGCAGCTTCCTGCGCATTCGGCACGGCCGGGCGGGGCTGCGCCTGAGGGCGCGGCGCAGCGGCCACGGGCGGCTGCGGGCGGGGCGCCGGGCGGGCGGTAGCCACGGGCGGCGCGGGTGCATTGGCGGCCGGGGCGGCGGCCAGCACTTCTACCGCAAACTTGCCTTCGGAGAAGATGCGCACCGGCACGCTCTCGTTGTGCAGGCGGTCGACAGCGGTGAGGTAGTAGGCGTAGGCCACGCCGGGCGTGGCCGTGGTGTCGGTGAAGGCGGCGGGCTGGGCTAGCCCCCCGGGCCGCACGATGCTGATGATGCGGCGCGGGTCGTTGGGACCCATCACCTGGCCGCGCTCGAAGCGGTAGAGCACGTAGTAGGTGGCCAGGTCGCCATCGGCGGCGGGGGCCAGGTCGGCCTGCCAGGTGAGGGTGGCGGTGCGGCCCTGGCGCCGAAGCACCATTTCGCGCACGGGGCGCGGGGCCAGGCTGTCGAGCCAGGGCATGGCGGGCACCAGCGCGGGGGCGCGGTAGGCATCCTGGCGTAGCGAGTCGGTGGTGTGCAGCGGGTTGGTGGCTACTGACTTGGCCGAGAAGAATACGCTGCCCTGCACCTCGGCGGGGTAGCTGCGGTTGAGGCGCACCTGGCGCAGCAGCTCGCGCGGGTTGCGCCAGGCGGTGTCCGAGCGGGTGCTTTCGAGCATGCGGTAGGTGCCGTGGCCGATGTAGAGGTGGCGCTGAAAGTGGTTGCGCGTCCACCACTCCAGCAGTGTGGCGTAGGGCACGAGCCGGAACTTGGTACTCCAGTACAGCTGCGGCAAAATGTAATCGACCCACCCCTCCTTCAGCCAGAGGCGCGAGTCGGCATAGAGGTTGGAGTAGCTGGGCTGGCCGGCGCGGGTGTCGGAGCCGAGTGGGTCGGTGCTCTTGTTCATCCACACGCCGAAGGGCGAAATGCCGAATTTCACCCAGCGTTTGGCCGACTGAATGCTATCGTGCAGGTCGCGCACGAGGAGGTTCACATTCTGGCGGCGCCAGTCGGCTAGCCCCAGGTTATCGGGATTCTGCTTCTGAAAAGCCTGCTCATCGTGGAAAACCAGGCCCGGCTCGGGATACGGGTAGAAGTAGTCATCAAAGTGCACGCCATCAATATCATAGCGCCGCACCACGTCCATGATAACGCGCTTGATGTGGTTGCGCACGTCGGGTAGGCCGGGGTTGTAGAGGTACTGGCTGGCGTACTTGATAAACCAGTCGGGGTGGCGCTTGTAGGGGTGCAGCGGGGCTAGCGAGCGCGTCACGGTGTCCATGGTGGCCCGGTAGGGGTTGAACCAGGCGTGGAACTCCATATTGTGCCGGTGCGCCTCGGCGATGAGGAAGAGGAGCGGGTCGTCGCCCTCGCCGGGCGCCTTGCCCTGGCGGCCGGTGAGGTACTTGCTCCAGGGCTCTAAATCAGACTTATAGAAGGCGTCCGACGCGGGCCGGATTTGCACAAACACCGCGTTGAGGCCGGCGCGCTGGCCGGCGTCGAGCAGGCGGCGGTACTCGCGGCGGTAGTGCTCGGGCGCCTCGCCGCGCTGGTTGGGCCAGTCGATATTGGCCACCGTGGCCACCCAAAAGCCGCGCAGCTCGCGCTTGGGCGGGGCGGGGCGCAGGTCTTCTTCGCCGGCAATGGCCCCTAGCGAAGGCGGCACCTGCGCGCGCACAGCAAGCGGCAGCAGGTAAAGAAGATAACAGAGAACGCGGCGGGGGCAGGAAAACCAAAGACTCAACACGGGCGCAAAGTTACGGGCGGGCGGCGCGCTTGGCAGGCAGCCACCACGCAAAAGGCCCGTTTTGCGGGGCAAAACGGGCCTTCGAAACTTGGCATGTTGGGGCCAAAACCGCCGGGCCTGACCCTAGCGGGCCGGACGCCTATACTTCTTCCTGCGGGGCGTTGGTCGGGTTTTGGTCGGCGCGGTCGGGGCCGGCGTCGGTAGCCGATTGCTCACCACCTTCGAGGCCATTGGTTTGCTCGGCGTCGCCGTAGTCGCCCCGGATGCCGGCGCCGTCGCTGCTGCTTAAGTCTTCCTGGGTCACGGTTTCGGGGTTGCCGCTGGCGTACTGGTCGCCGTCGGCATCGGGGTTGGTGATGGGGCCAGCAGTGCTGGGGCTTTTGCCTTCTTCAATGTCAGCCGGGCGGCCGGAATCGGGAGCGGGATTAGGAGTTACCATAACGAAAAGAGTTAAAAACTAAAGGTTTACTTCGCCAATGCTGCCGCCGCTCACGCCGGTGCCGCTGCTCACGCCGCCGCCCGAGATGCTGCCATCGGCATCATCGTCGGTTTTGGGCTGGTTGGCGGGGTCAGTTTCCAAGGCCGCCGCTTTTTTATCCTGGGCGCTGCTGCTAGGGTGCGCGTTGCCGCCGCTGCCCGAGTTGTCGTCGGCATTGCCGCCGTGCAGGGCGTCGGAGTTGGTAGGCGCTTCCTGGCGGCCGAGGGGCTGGTAATCATCCGATTGGATGGACTGAGTGGCCTGGTCTTTTTCGGGGCGGGTGGTAGACATAGTCAAGTGGAAAAGGATGTGTCTACTGTACGCAGCCGGGCGGCGGCGGTTAGTATTTGGTATTTGAAGATTTGTACCCAACTTACTGCCCCAAGCGCTGCTCCTACTTTTTCTGCCCTTACCATGTCTACCACCACCGATGTGCTGCGCGCCAAAACCGACGCGGAGCTGCAATTTTTTGTCGAAAACCCCGGCTACTACCACACCGACCTCGTGGCCGCCGCCAGGCAGGAACTGCGTCGCCGGGGGCTTGCCCCCACGCCGGCCGCGGGCAGCACCTACGCTGCCTTAGACGAGGAAACCGGCCCTAGCCGGCGCGGGCTGCTCGTGGTGGCGGGGCTACTGGGGCTAGCCGGCGTGGGCGGCGCCTTTTGGTGGGCTAGCCGGCCGGCGCCGGCGCCGCTGGCAGCAGCCCGCCCGGGCCGGCTCTCGCCCGATTCGCTGAAGCTGGAAAGCGTGGTGGCGCGACCTATTCCCAGCTTCGACGTGGACAAGCTGGTGGCTGAGCAGGTGGCGGGCATTCCGGCCGCCGAAAAGCAGCAGCCGCAGGAGCTACGGCAGTTTAAGGGCCTGTGCCGCCGGTTTTGGGCGGCCGAAACGCAGACGGAATTTCTTACTAGCCAGGCGCACGCCGGCCAGGCGGGCCCCATGTTTGCCGAGCAAACCAGCGTGGCCCGCGAAACCTGGCGCAACTGGAACAAAGCCGTGGTGTACAGCTACCGCTTTGGCCCCCAAATGAAGGAGCAGCTGCAGCGCATGGCCAGCACGGCCAGCAGCCAGCAGCACATTCTGGCCAACTTTCCTGGCCTACTAGAGGAACGCAAGTTCTTGACCGACAAAGAAATGCTGGCCCGCGAGGCCGAAACCCAGGACTGGCTAGCCGGCCTGCGCCGCGTGTCGCCCGTCACGGGCAAGCCCTACCGGGTTACGGTGATGGCCATGAAAATGTAGCGCGCGCTGAAAGTTTGCAAGTAGCAGGCGTTGCCGCTCGCAGGCTTTCAGTCCGCGCCATCTTCTCGGCGTCGAAACCCTAGCGGCCCACCCGGTGGTTAAGCATGGACATGGACGTTTCCACTCCCGAGGCGGCGGCCGCGCATTTTGCGCAGCGCCCCGACGCCGAGCTGCTTTACCTAGCCCACCACGCCAGCCGCTACCCGCCCGCCGTGGGGGCCGCCGCCGTGGCCGAGCTGCAGCGCCGCGGCTTGGTGCCCGAGGCGCCGGCGCCCCCTCCCCTGCCCGCCGCCCCCGAAGTCGAAACTGAAGAAACCTGGGGCCAGGTGCTGCGGCCGGTGCTGCGCGGCCTGTTTTGCCCTACGCGCCAGTGCTGGGCCGTGCCGCTGCTCATCGACCTGAACCTGCTGGTGTGGCTAGCCATGACCCTGAGCGGTGTGTCGGCCACGGCGCCCAGCGGCCACGCGCTGGCTAGTTGGGGCTCCAATGTCACGGGCCTCACGTGGCCAGGTCAGCCCTGGCGGCTGGTTTCGAGCCTGTTTGTGCACGGTGGTGTCACGCATCTGCTGCTCAATATGGCTAGCCTCTGGCTGCTGGGGGTGCTGCTGGAGGCGCGCACCGGCGGCGCCCGGCTGCTGGCGGCCTACCTGGCTAGCGGCGTGGCGGCGTCGGTGGCCACGCTCTGGTACCATAGCGGTGGCATCAACTCGACGGGGGCTAGCGGGGCCATTTTTGGGCTCTACGGCCTGCTGCTGGCATTGCTGCTGAGCAAGAAGATAGTGCTCGACAAGTGGGACCGCCGCGGGATGCTGGGCCTGGTTTTATACCTCGTGCTCAGCAATTTACTCTCGGGCCTCACGGGCAATATTGATAACATTGCCCACCTCGGCGGGCTACTGATGGGGCTACTGGTGGCCGGGCCGCTGGTGGCGTGGTCGCTGCGAAAGGCCGCCTGAGTTGGGGCAACTACTACTTGTTAAGTACCAAAGCGGGCTTCGCTACTATGACTGTACGCAGCCGTTGGAAGCCGCCTGCCGAAATAATAAGCTAGGTTCAGATGTCACAAATTGGCTCTTTTCTGGCTGGTTATTGACCACTAAAAGGGTGTTATACCTTAATTTAACAGGATAGAGCGGATTACCATTTGTATAAACAGGCTTCACGCGCAATTCATTGATGCCCCATTTTTGGCCTCATTGTCCTTTGCAACGGTTTCTTTACCAGCTACTTTTAACTCCTTCCTGTGAGCAATATATCTTTTCTTCGCGACGGGTGGGCCGGGCACTCTTACTGAGCGTGGTTTGCAACCGCTGAGCTATTCCCTGCATCTCTATAAAGCATTTGTATTCCCACCCTCAATTCATTGACTATGAAACGTTTTCTTGGCCTAGCGCTGGGCACTCTGCTATTGGCAGGTAACAGCAGTTGTAAAAAAGAAGCTGGCCCTTCCGAGATTTTCGGTGACTGGCAATGGGTATCGAGTACCGGAGGCTTTACGGGCAAGCAGGTGCATACCCCAGCGTCTACTAATTTATCACGAACCGTGTCTTTCAGGCGCGATAGCATGTTCGTGGAATGTGATAATGGGCGGTGCACGCTGCCCGCCAAGTTCACTTCTCGAATGGAACGAAGCTACCTGACTGGCAAGCCTGCCCTGATTTTAACGTTCCGCCGCCGAATTTATCTAGCTCCGCCTGATACTGGCTTCCATATTATCCTTGACCGGTATAGCGTGATAGAAGTCTCAAACACCCTGCGCATTGACCAGGATGGCCCCGATGGATTCGTAGAGATATACCAAAGAAAGTAGCCAATTAGCTGGCCACAACCGCCCGTAAGATTCAGGTTTGTTTCTATTGTTTTTGTTTTCTACTCACTTAAACATCAGCCCTACTATGAACAAATAGTACTTGCTAACGGGTTTGCTGCTAAGCATAACGTTGAACAGCTTTGCTCAAAGCCCGGCGGCGCAGGGCCAGCCAGAAAAAATATTGGCCGCTGATGGCTCCCCGGCACTTGTAACATTCGGTGGGTAAGGAAAACGCTACAGCGCTAGTGAAGCCTCTACAGCACTGCGTGAGCAGCTAGCACTTTTACAGGATGAGCAACTGGTGCGCATCAAAGTGGAAACCGACGCGCTGGGCTTTACGCACGAGAAGTATCAGCAATACTATCGGGGAATTAAGGTTGAGCACGCCGTTTATTCGGCCCATGCCAAAGCCGGCGCACTTGAAAGCTTATCGGGCACTATCCGCCATCCCAGTCAGTTGGATGTTGCGCCGAAAATTTCGGCGGCGGCGGCCTTGGAGCGGGCCCTTGCCTTCGTCGGTGCCAAGGAATACATGTGGCAGATTTCGCAGGAGGAAGCCGGCCTGAAACAGCAGCACAGCCCCGCCGCCACGTACAGACCTCAGGGCGAACTGGTATTGGTGGCAGATGGGGCTAGCCGGGAATCAAAGAAGCCCAAGCTGGTATTGGCCTGGAAATTTGATATCTACGCGCACGAGCCGCTTAGTCGCGCCTACCTGTACGTAGATGCGCAAACTGGCGCGGTAGTGCTACGGGATGCCATCATGAAAGATATTACGGCCCCTTTTGCGACCAGATACAGCGGCACCCGCTCCGTAGAAACCGACGTGAACCCTGGCGGCGGCTACCGACTGCGGGATATGACTAGGGGTAGCGGCGTTATAACCTTAAATTCTCAGCGGGTCCCTTTTACTTCTAACGCGGTCGATTTTGTCGATAATGACAATAATTGGACAGCGGCGGAGTACGACAACGCGAACCTTGATAACGCGGCGGGTGATGCGCATTTCGGCGCGGAGGCCTCTTTTGATTATTGGCGGAATGTGCATGGCCGTAATAGCTGGGATAACGCGGGTGGGCAGATACGGAGTTATGTGCATTACGATAGAGGGCTTAATAATTCAAGATGGGACGGCTCCCAAATGCTTTTTGGTGACGGCGACGCAAACTATTCCAAACCTTGGCCTTCACTCGATATAGTTGGGCATGAACTGGGACACGGGGTATGCCAAGCCACGGCTAATTTGGTATACAAGGATGAATCTGGTGCGCTAAACGAGGGCTTTTCCGATATTTGGGGTGCTTGCATCGAGCAGTATACTACGGCTGCTTTAGGCTTAACGAAATCAACTTGGCTGATTGGAGAAGAATTTACGCTTACTAAGCCTGCTTTACGGTCAATGAGCGACCCAAAATCTCTGGGCCAGCCAGTCTATTACAAAGGTCAAAACTGGTATACGGGCAGCGACGATGCTGGCGGCGTGCACATCAATAGCGGCGTACTCAATCACTGGTTTTACATAGTAAGCCAGGGCGAAAACGGCAGCAACGAGGGCGGCAATTATTATGCGGTTACGGGTATTGGCATTAATTCGGCGGCTCGCATTGCGTACCGGGCCGAATCGGTATATTTAACGGCAAACAGCGCGTATGCCGATGCCCGAACGTACACTATCAGAGCCGCCCAGGATATATTCGGCGCTTGCTCTGCCGAAGTGCTTGCGGTAACCAATGCGTGGTTTGCAGTAGGTGTTGGGGCAAGGGCCCCCCAGCTATATATCACCTCGGGCCCTACTCAGGTCTGCGGGGGAGATATAGCCACTTACACGGCCAACTCTTCTACTGTGAGCTGGACCGCTTCGCCCAGTAATCTGTTTACAACCACCTCCGGTTCAGGCAGCACTTTTTCCGTATCTACAGTATCCGGTGCGCAGGGCACGGGAACTATCACTATGGCAGCTTGTGGGCAAACCGATACCAGAACCGTCAGAGTAGGCTATCCCGAGCCCAGCGGCTACTACTCGGCCGGGGCTAGCCCCAGCTACGGCAGCGGCGTAACGCTAGCCACCTACCAGTTTCTGGGCATCACCAATCCCCAGGGCACGGATGTTGGCATGTTCCTTACCGGCACGCCCTACACTTTCCAATTTACGTCGGATATGCCCGGCCTATATTTAACCAATACCACGGGCACCGCCACCCATTTTATTCTTAAGCCGGGGCAGGGAGTTACCATCACGGCTACTTCCACTAATGCGTCTTGCCAGGTGGTTGGCCGCTATGCCTTTGTGGCTCGCAGTGGTGGTTACGGCTACAGCTTCGCCCCTAACCCAGCCAACGACGAGCTAACTGTGGCGCCTACTGACCCGGCCGCAACCACTGCCGCATCTTTCGATGCCGAGCTGTATGATGGCTACGGCCGTAAAGTTAAAAACCAGAAAAGCGCCCAGGGCAAAGCCATTATTCCTGTGCGCGACCTACCCAATGGCTTATATAACCTACGCATTGGCACCGGCCAAGATGCCTATTCCACGCATATTCAGATTAGCCACTAGAGCTTAGGCAGTAGCCCTAGCCCACAGCGGGTGGAAGCAAGCCTGGCCACTCGGCCAGGCTTTTTTGTGCTGATAACACTACTTTTCGGAAGGCTGTTAGCATACTCCCGACCTATTACGTAGGCTTTTCTTTTCCTTCTACCCCTAGCCCTTTTCCATGCTCGCTCTTCAGCAAGATGCCCCGCACCAGCCCGCCGTGGCCCGTGACCTTGCCATACCCCAGCCCGCCGTCGGCGAAGTGTTGATAAAGCTGCACGCCGCCGCCCTCAACCACCGCGATGTCTGGATTCAGAAGGGCCAGTACGCGGGCATTAAGCTGCCCTGCACGCTCGGGGCCGATGGCGCGGGCGAAATAGCGGCGCTGGGCGCGGGCGTGACGGACTGGGCCGTGGGCGCGCCGGTCATCCTTTACCCCGGCGTGGAGTGGGGCGATACCGAGCGCGCCCAGGGCCGCAGCTTCCGGGTATTGGGCATGCCCGACCCCGGCACCTTTGCCGAGTACACCACTGCCGCGGCGCGCTACGTGCGCCCCCGCCCGGCCCACCTCAGCTGGGAGCAGGCGGCCGCCCTGCCCCTAGCCGGCCTCACGGCCTACCGCGCAGCCTTTGGGCGAGCACAGGTGCAGCCCGGCGAGCGCGTGCTGGTAACCGGCGTGGGGGGCGGCGTGGCGCAAGTGGCCGCCCAGTTTTGCGCGGCGGCCGGGGCCGAAGTTTGGGTCACTTCGGGCGAAGAAGGGAAAGTGACCCGCGCCCTGGCCCTGCCGCTAGGCCTGCGCGGGGGCATCAGCTACAAGCAAGCGAACTGGGGCCGCACGCTGCTTCAAAATACGGGCGGCTTCGATGTGATTATCGACAGCGCGGCGGGCGACGCCTTTGGCACGCTGCTCGACGTGGCGGCGTCCGGCGGCCGCATCGTGTTCTACGGGGCTACGCTGGGCAATATTCCGCAGCTGCCAGCCGCCAAGGTGTTTTGGAAACAGCTCAGCATCCTGGGCTCCACCATGGGCTCGGAACAGGATTTTGACGCGATGCTGGCCTTTGTCAACCAGCACCAGCTCGTGCCGGTGGTTGATAAAACCTTCCCGCTGGCCGAGGGTGAGGCGGCGCTGCGCTACCTCGAAGGTGGCCAGCAGCTCGGCAAAGTGGTGCTTACGTGCCAAGACAACTAGTAGCAGCTAGCAGGGCATCCGTCAGGCTGAGCTTGCCGAAACATCTTGGTCGAATTGTTGAATTGACCCTAGCGGTGCGAGCAAGATGCTTCGGCAAGCTCAGCATGACAAACGCTTTTCTCAGCGTGATAAACGCCTTTCGTATCGCTTTACTATAACCATCCCCAACGAAAAGAGGCCCGCTACAACAGCGGGCCTCTTTTCGTTGGGGGCAAATCGGAGCTTATTTCTTGCGGTATTCGCTATTGAGGTAGGCTAGCACGGGCGTGGTCACGTCGAGGCCTTTCTCGCCATAGGCGATGGTGCCGCTCGGGGCCGCGATGAGTATCATTTTGTAGCCGTGGGTTTTACCGTAGGCTTCCACTTTCTTATTCACGCTGGTAAGAACGGTCTGGGTCAGCTTGCCTTCAGCTTCCTGGGCCTGCTGCTGAATCTTCTGCTGCTCGGCGGCACCCTGCTGCTGCTTTTGCTGGAGCTGCTGCTCGGCGGCGGCGCGCTGCTCGGGGGTGAGGCTAGCGGCGGTTTTCTGATACTGCTCTACGGCGGTGCGGAAGCTGCTCACGAGGGCTTGGTTTTGGCGCTCCCAACCCTTCGCCTTCACTTCGAAGGAGCGGCGGGCGTCCTTCATCCCCTGGTAGCCATCGAGCAGCTTGGCCGACTCGACGTAAACGATGGCTCCGGCGGCCGGGGCCGGGCCAGCGGGCGCGGCGGCTACGGCGGGGGTTTCTGCAGTGGCTGGGGCGGCCTCGGCGGCGGGCGCGCTAGCAGTGGTGTCGGCGGCCGGGGCGGCCTCTTCGGTGGCAGCTACCGGGGCGGCCGAAGTTACCGTAGCCGGGCGCTGGTTGAAATGCAGAAAGTACAGCACGGCCACCGCAATCAGCAGCACGGCATTAAAAGCTAGTTGGGCAGGGTTTTTCATATTCGCAAAGGTAGAGCCGGGAACAATTAGCAATTAGCAATCAACATTTATCACCGGTTTACCATCCCTTTTACTTACCCTGCTGCCTAGCAGTTGATAACTGGTTGATAACTGATAACTGCTCCTTTCTAATTGACTACGCCGGCATGGCCAGGTGCAGCAGCGCGTCGCCCTGGTTTACTACGGGCATGTAGTTGAGGCCGATAACATAGCCGCGGGCCGTCGATTCGAGGCGCACCGACTGCCCGCCGTAGGGGTCGGCGATGGAGCCGAAAATCTGGCCCTCCTCCACAAAGTCGCCGAGCGCCACGTGCGCCCGAAACAGGCCCGCGTAGCGCGCCCGCAGCCAGCGGTGACGGTAGCACACGATGTTGGGGCGGGCCGGCACCGGGCCCGCGGGGCCCATGCCCAGGTGGTGCAGCACCCGCAGCGTGCCCGCAATGGCCTCCTCAATGCCCGCCTCGTCGAAGCGCAGACTCTCGCCGGTTTCGTACACAATAATGGGCTTGCCCAGGGCATGGGCCGTGGCGCGCAACGAGCCCGTGCGCAGCCGCGCGTGCAGCGTAAAGGGCGCGCTGAAGGCGGCGGCCAGCGCATCGGTGGCGGGGTCTTCGCCCAGCACGCAGCGCAGCTGCGGGTGGTTGGCGCGGGCGGCCCCGCCGGTGTGAAAATCGATGCCGTAGTCCACCAGGGGCATTATTTCGCGCATGAAGCGGTGGGCCACCCGGCTAGCCACCGACCCGCGCGGGTGCCCCGGAAATGAACGGTTCACGTCTTTGCCATCGGGCACTTCGCGGCTGAAATTGAGAAAGCCGTAGATGTTGAGAATCGGAATGGCGATGATGGTGCCGCGCGTGGGCTGCAGCAAGTCGCGCCGGATAAGGCGCCGGATGGTTTCGATGCCGTTGACCTCGTCGCCGTGCATGCCGGCCATCAGCAGCAGCACCGGGCCAGGCTCGGCAGAGCGAATTACGTGCACCGGCACATCGATAACGGCCCCCGAGGGCAAGCGCGAAATAACCAGCCGCGTGAGCACGCGCTCGCCGGGCTGGATACGGAGGCCATTCAGGGCCAAGGAGTTGTCAATTGCCATTGCCAAAGGCCGGCCGCGCCCCGAGGGGGCTAGCCAGCCAGTAGGTATCAGAAAGCCCGTTACTGTTCAAGAATCCGGCCAAGTACATTGGCGGCGGCTACGGCTGGGCTTTAGGCGGCGTCGGTGGCCGCGTTGGGGGCGGCTTTCTGGCGCTTGGGCTTGGCCTTGCCGCCGCGCTTGCGCAGGGCCAGGTCGGCGGTGTAGTCGATGATGCGGCCGGCAATATCGAGGCCGGTGGCTTTTTCGATGCCTTCGAGGCCGGGCGACGAGTTGACCTCCAGCACCAGCGGGCCGCGCTTGCTTTGCAGCATATCTACGCCGGCCACCCCTAGCCCCAGGGCCTTGGTGGCGAGCAGGGCGGCCGCCTTTTCGGCGCGGCTGAGCTTGACGAGCGTGCCGGTACCGCCGCGGTGCAGGTTCGAGCGAAACTCGCCCTCCTTGCCCTGCCGGCGCATGGCACCCACCACTTCCCCATTCACCACAAAGGCGCGCACGTCGGCACCTTTAGCTTCGGCAATGAACTCCTGCACCAGAATGCGGGCCTTGAGGTTGTGAAACGCCTCGATAACCGATTGTGCGGCCTTGGCGCTTTCGGCCAGCACTACCCCTAGCCCCTGCGTGCCCTCGAGCAGCTTGATGATGACGGGAGCGCCGCCCACGTGCTCGATGAGGGCGGGCAGTTCGTCGGTGTCGTTGGTAAAGGCCGTTTTGGGCATGCCCACGCCGGCGCGGCTCAGTATCTGCATCGAGCGCAGCTTATCGCGCGAGCGCACAATGGCCTGGCTGTCAACGGCTGTGCGCACCTTCATCATCTCAAACTGCCGCACCACGGCCGTGCCGTAGAACGTGACCGAGGCCCCGATGCGCGGAATAATGGCGTCGGGCCGCTCCAGCGGCTGGCCTTGGTAGAGAATGCTGGGCTGGCCTTTTTCCAGCACCAGGTTGCAGCGCAGGTGGTCGAGGACGCGGGCCTCGTGGCCGCGCTCCGTGGCGGCCGCCAGCAGCCGCTTGGTGGAGTACGACTGCGGCTCGCGCGAGAGAATGGCCAGTTTCATAACGAGTGGAATGGGCGAAGCCTGGAGTAGCGTAGTAGTAGCAAATGCAGGCGAGAAGAGCCTAGCGGTAGCGGGCAACAGGCAGCCCGCACAAGTGTTTGCCGCCTGAATTTCGGCACCAAACTACGCCTGAACCGGGCCACCGCGCGCGGCACCCGGCCGGGCGGTTTGCGCAGCAGCTAGGCCCTCAGCCTGATACGACACATCGCGCCGCGCTACATCGACCACAAAGCGGCCCTGCCGCAGCAGCGAGCGCCCCAGCAGCACCGGATGCTTGAGGTCGGAGCGGTCGGCGAGTGAGAACTCGGCCGGGATGTCTTCGCCGTACAGCCGCACCACCGTGCGAATGACGTAGCGCGCCTGCACCTCGCCGTTGGAAGAGCGAATATTGCGCTGCGCAAAGTCCGAGAAGGCCAGCGGCTGGCCGTCGGTGGCGGGGTGCTCGGGGTCGAGCAGACGCACGTGCAGCACGGGCCGGCCGGTGGCGGGGTCGGGCAGCAGCCGCACCTCATCGCAGTGAATGGCGCTGGTGTAGGCGCCGGTATCGACCTTGGCCACCACCCCGCGCAACCCCAACGCCGGCAGGTCGATGAGCTCGCGGCGGCCGAGCAGGCGTTTGGGCGGGCGCTTCTTCATAAAATTATGAATTATAAAGTACGAGGTGTGAATGGGCCCAGTGAGCTGACAAGATACACGCATCTTGCCGCTAGGGCTGCATGGCTAGGCCGCCGCACGGCCACGGCACCAATTCATACCTTTTAACTCACAACTCATACCTCGCCTTGGTCCGCAGGCGCTCGTATTCGCGCTGGGTGCGCTCGCCGCGGTTGAGGTTGCCATAGGCAGCTAGCCCCTGGGCCACTACGCCCACGCCCCAAAACACGGTAGACCAGATGGGCCAGGGCAAATAATCGTGGGGACGGGCCTCAAAAGACGAGCTAGTGAAGGCCCACAGCAGCCACAGCCCGGCGTTGATAACCAAGTACGTAAGCAGGCTGCCCTGAAACTTGGTGCGGGCCTTGGCAATCTGCCACAGGCGCTGGTCGCGGGTGGCATCGGGGGCGAAGGTGGGGCGGAGGGGCTGCATGGCGGAGGGGCTAGGGGATGGTTAAAAGTGATAGTCAAATGTAGATTTCGGCCTCACCCCGCTAAAATTGCCGTTGCCCAAGCGGAGATTTCAACGCTCCAACCGGCAAAAACGCGCCCCCAGGCGTCGCGTATCTATTCCCAACCAACTGCCTTTTTATGTCCACCGCCTCCCCCACCCGCCTGCGCATCGAGCAGGGCGACATTACCAAAGTGGCCACCACGGCCATCGTCAACGCGGCCAACTCGTCGTTGCTCGGCGGCGGGGGCGTCGATGGGGCCATTCACCGCGCCGGCGGCCCCCAGGTGCTCGACGAGTGCCGTCAGATTCGGGCGCGGCAGGGTGGCTGCAAAACCGGCGAGGCCGTCATTACCACCGGCGGCCGGCTGCCGGCACAGTACGTCATTCACACCGTGGGCCCGGTCTGGAACGGCGGCCACAAGGGCGAGCCCGACTTGCTGGCCGCCTGCTACCGCCACAGCCTGCGGCTAGCCCTCGAAAACCAGCTGGCTTCCGTAGCCTTCCCCGGCATCAGCACCGGCATTTATGGCTACCCCAAGGCCGAAGCCGCTGCCATTGCCGTGCGCGAAGTGCGCGCGTGGCTAGCCACCCACGAGTGGCCGCAGGAAGTGGTTTTCGTGGCTTTCGACGCCGAAACCAAGCGCCAGTACGAGCAGGCGCTGGCTGGCTAGGGTATGCGAAATAAAAGGCAGTTGTCATGCGCAGAATACTCTGCACGACAACCGTCGCCCTAAACAACTTTTACCTTTCACCGACCCAATACCTTCAGCTACCTGGCCGCGCCCGCTGCGAGCCGGTTTTCGTTGTAGGCCCGCACAATGGCCAGCATGTCGGGGTAGTGCAGTTGCTTGCTGAGTATAGCCGTTACGGTGGCAGGGTCGTCTTTGAAATACTCGCTCATCTGCACCGTGAAGTTGTCGCGCTTCACCTGTATGAGCTCGGTGCCACGGCGCAGGTACCAGCGGCGCTCGGCCAGGCCCTCGCCGCCGGTGCCAGCCCAGATGGCGCCCGCCACCACGGCGCTCACCAGCCCCAGGGGCATCACCTGCGTTATTTCGGTGTAGTTGAACAGCTCGACCGGGCCGTGGGCCACGCGCGCCGCCAGCAGGTGCTTACGCTTGCCCTGCACCACCATGTGCTCGTAGTGCACGCCGTAGAGGCGCATTTTCTGTACCTTGTCCACGCTGATGCTCCAGGGCTGCCCAAACGCCCGAATCTCGGCTTCGCGCCGGTAAAAGGGCAGCATGCCCACGAAGCCCGGCAGCCCGGCCGGCACGTACACGCGGTGCGTCTGGCCGTTGGGCTCCGTAATGTCGGCTAGGGCAAAGCCTTTGATGAGGGCCAGGCTATCGGGCGCGGTGGCTTCGGTGGGCGGCTCATCGGCGGCCTGCGCGGCGGCGGGCCTGGCCAGCGCGGCGCTCAATATCCCTAGCAAAAACAGGCGTAGCGGGTGCTTCATGCCTCCAAATTACGCAGGCAGGGCCAGATAAAACCTAGGCCGTCACCGCAATACCTTCTACCTGGTCGGCTACCTGGCGCATGAGCCAGAGCGGCGTGCTGGTGGCCCCGCAAATGCCGACCGAGCTAGCCCCCACAAACCACTCGTCCTGCATCTCATGCTCGTTTTCAATGAAGTAGCTGCGGGTATTCACCGCATTTACCACCGAAAACAAGGCTTTGCCATTCGAGCTTTTGCGGCCGCTCACGAACAGAATCACGTCGTGTTCCTGGGCAAAGCGGGCTAGCTGGGGCTCGCGGTTGCTTACCTGGCGGCAAATACTGTCGTTGGCGTCGAAGCTTTCGAGGGCGCCGCCGGCCGCCGCAATGCGCGCCTCTATCAGGGCCTTCATCTTGTAGAAGCCGGCCGTGCTCTTGGTAGTCTGGCTGAACAGCGTGACGGGCCGCGTAAAATCAATCTGGTCGAGGTCGGGCTCGGTCATCACGATGAGCGCCTGGTTGCGCGTTTGGCCCGTGAGGCCAATAACCTCGGCGTGGCCGGGCTGGCCGTAAATCACAATCTGGCCGTTTTCGCGGGTGGTGGCGTCGAAGGCGTGCTTCACCCGGTTTTGCAGCTTGAGCACCACCGGGCAGCTGGCATCGATGAGCTCCAGGTTGTTTTGCAGGGCTAGCTGGTAGGTTTCGGGCGGCTCGCCGTGGGCCCGGATGAGCACCTTGCAGTCGTGCAGCGTGCCGAGCTGCTCGCGGTCTATCACGCGCAGGCCCTGCTGGTGCAGGCGCTCCACCTCCATGCGGTTGTGCACGATGTCGCCGAGGCAGTACAGCGTATGGCTTTCGCTGTGGCTCAGCTCATCCTCCGCCATCTGAATGGCAAATTCGACTCCGAAGCAATACCCGGAATTTTTATCGATGGTTACCTGCATAGTAGCTAACAAACCCCTCGATAGGCCCTCAGGTTTGCTGGCCACAAAGGTACGCACCTGTTGGATAAGCTTTAGCTTGTCTTTTGAGCAAGCTGCCCGGGGGCTAAAAAAGCAGTCGCTTATCCCACCCGTTGGTACCGACCTTTGCCGGCCCATGCTGTTCAACTCGCTCCATTTTCTCGTCTTTTTTCCGGTTGTGCTGGGGCTGTATTTTGCTCTGCCGGCGCGCTGGCGGGCGCCACTGCTGCTGGGTTCGAGCTACTACTTCTACCTGAGCTGGAAGCCAGAATACGGCCTGCTGCTGGCCGGCACCACGCTGCTCGATTACTACAGCGGCGTGCGCATGAGCCGGCTGGCTAGCCCCGCCCAGCGCCGGCCCTGGCTGTACCTCAGCCTAGCCAGCAACTTGGGTACGCTATTCATTTTCAAGTACTTCAATTTCTTCACCACCGCGGCCGTGGAGCTGGCGGCGGCGCTGCACGCGCCTTTTGCGGCGCCTACGCTGGCGCTGGCCCTGCCGGTGGGCGTGTCGTTCTACACGTTTCAGTCGGTGGCCTACATCGTGGATGTGTACCAGGGCAAGCTGGCGGCCGAGCAAAATCTGGGGCGCTTCGCGCTGTTCGTGGCCTTCTGGCCGCAGCTCGTGGCGGGCCCCATCGAGCGGGGCGCCCAGATGCTGCCGCAGCTGCAACAGCCGCACGGCTTCGACTACGGCCGGGTGGCTAGCGGGCTGCGCCTCATGGCCTGGGGCATGTTCAAGAAAGTAGTGCTGGCCGACCGCCTGGCCCAGATGGTGAACCCCGTTTTCAACCACCCGCACCAGCACCAGGGCCTGATGCTGTGGCTAGCCGTGGGCGGCTTCACGCTCCAGATTTACACCGACTTTTCGGGCTACACCGACCTGGCGCGCGGCGCGGCCCGCACGCTAGGGTACAACTTGGTGCTCAATTTTCGGCAGCCCTACTTCGCGGCTTCGGTGGGCGATTTTTGGCGGCGCTGGCACATGTCGCTTTCCAATTGGTTTCGCGACTACGTGTACATTCCGCTGGGCGGCAACCGGCGCGGGCCCGTGCGGCGCTACGCTAACCTATTCATTGTCTTTTTATTGAGTGGCCTGTGGCACGGGGCCAGCTGGACGTTTGTGGCCTGGGGCGCGCTGCACGGCTTCTACCTCGTGGCCGAGGCGTTTACCCAGCCCGGCCGCGCTGCGCTGGCCCACCGCCTGGGGCTAGCCACCCGGCCACGCCTGCTGCACGCGCTGGGCGTGGCCAGCACGCTACTGCTGGTGAGCTACGCCTGGATTTTCTTCCGGGCCAATACCCTCGCCGATGCCTTCTACATCAGCGCGCACCTGTTTCGGGGCTGGGGCGACCTGACCAGCCGCAGTGCCATGCTCACCATCGGCCACTTCCTGCTTTCCTACCGGCCCGAAGCGGTAATAACGCCGCTCGCCATTGGCCTGCTGCTGGCCGTAGACCTGCGCCTGGAGTTTCCGACCCTGGCGGCGCGCTGGGGGCGCCCAGCCGCGCCGCTGCGCTGGGCCGGCTACCTGCTGCTGCTGCTAGCCATGCTGTTTCTGGGCTTCTTTAATAGCTCGCAGTTTATCTATTTTCAGTTTTAGCAGGCCATGCGCAAGCTCCTTATTCAGCTGTTTTTTCTGCTGGGAACGGTGGCGCTGGTACTGTGCCTGGCGTATTGGTGGGTTTTTCGACATCCCTATTTCGACGAGTACTACGCTCGGTTTGCCTCCCCGTCAGCGGGCTCACTGGTGCTGGGCACCTCCCGCGCCGCGCAGGCCGTAATACCGACCGTGCTGCAAGCGCAGCTAGGTCAGCGTTACGAGGGCCCGTGGCTCAATTACTCGTTTACCCTGCCCCAATCGCCTTACGGCCCCACCTACCTCGCTAGCATCCGGCGCAAGCTGGCCCCTGCCACCCGCCGGGGTTTGTTTATCGTAACGGTAGATGCCTGGTCGCTTTCGCTGCCCAACCCGACATCGGCGCGGCCAACTGTTGTTTTTGCCGAAGAAAAGTCCTTGCTCGGACGGTTTCACACCGTGAGCCAGCAGCCCAACTTCGATTACCTGCTGCATAATACTCCTTCGCCCCTCTATAGCCTACTGCTTACTGATTTTGACGCCGCCCCCATGCACCTGCACGCCGATGGCTGGCTGGAGGTGCTGCACCGGCCCCCGCTACCGCACACTACCCAACTGAAAAACCCTATTCTCCATACGTATCAGCACCTAGCCGCCAGCCAGCATCTCTCGCCCGAGCGGCTAGCCAGCCTGCGGCAGCTCCTTTATTTTTTGAAGCCGCACGGTCAGGTAGTGCTCGTGCGCTTGCCCAATAGCGCCGCCTTCTTTGCTATGGAGCAGCGCTATCAGCCGCAGTTTGATGCGCTAATGACGCAAACCAGCGCCGCGCTCGGGGTACCGTACCTGAACTACAGCCGCTGTAGCTATGCCACTACCGATGGCAACCACCTGTGGAGCGGGGCGGCCCGCGATTTTAGCCGGCGCCTAGCCCAGGATATAGCCGCCCTACCAAGCCACTAGGGCACTCGGCGGCTAATAACGCGGCATTTCATCAACTCTTTTTTGAATCATTGTTTACGCAACTTCCTGATGCGGAAATTAGTAATCCAGCTCGTTTTGCTCCTGGGAGTTGCCGGCCTGCTAGGCGGCCTCACCCTGCGCTGGGCGTTGCAGCGGCCTTATCTCGACCCCTTTTATACCCGTTTCACCACTCCGCCGGCGGGCTCACTGGTGCTCGGCACCTCGCGCGCGGCGCAGGCGGTGCAGCCCGCCGTGCTGCGGGCCCGCCTGGGCCAGCGCTACGAGGGGCCGTGGCTCAACTACGCCTTCACGGCCATGCACTCGCCCTATGGGCCCAGCTACCTAGCCAGTATTCGGCGCAAGCTGGCGCCCACGGCGCAGCACGGCCTCTTCGTGGTGGCCGTCGACCCGTGGGCCCTGTCGCTGCTCAAACCCAGGCAGCCGGACAAAGCGCCCGTGTTCCCGGAAGATGAGCTGATGATTGGCCAATTAAATCTGGTCAATCAAAACCCCAATTTTGAGTACCTAGCCCACTACCTCACGGCGCCGCTCTACCACGCTTTCTTTACCGACACCCTGCACGCGGTGGAGCGCTTGCACCGCGATGGCTGGCTCGAAATTGACCTTCCCTCGCCCACCGCCGACTCGGGGCGCTACCGCGAGCGGCTGGCCGAAAAGCTCGTGACCTATCGCCAGCTGGCCCGCACCAGCTACCTGGCCCCGGCGCGCCTGCAAAGCCTACAGCAGCTTATTGCCCTGCTGCGGTCGCACGGCCAGGTGGTGCTGGTGCGCCTGCCCACCGGCGCTGGGCTAGCGGCCATCGAGCAAGGCTACCAGCCCCAGTTCGACCAGCTGATGCAGCAAACGGGCGCGGCTTTCGGCGTGCCCTACCTCAATTATATCGCGGCGCGCTACCCCACCACCGATGGCAACCACCTGTGGTACGCGGCCACCTACAGCTTCAGCCAGCGCCTAGCCAACGATATTGCCCGGCTAGCCGGCCAATAAATCCGCCCGGCCGCCACATATGGCCGCCGGCAAGGCTAGCCAGCTTTACTCCCCAATGCGCTCGTTGACCTTGTGGGCGTAGGCCGCAAAGAGCGCCGACGAAACCTTATCGAGCACAAAATCAACCTGTTCGGTGATAGTAATGTGCGTGGTATCGAGCAGCACGGCGTCGGCGGCGCGGCGCAAGGGGCTTTCGGCGCGGGTCGAGTCGATGTGGTCGCGCTTGCGCAGGTTTTCGATAATCTCGTCCAGCGACACGTGCTCGCCTTTGGCGGCCAACTCATCTTGGCGGCGCTGGGCCCGGATGGTTACATCGGCGGTCATAAAAATCTTGACCTCGGCATCGGGAAAAACGGTGGTGCCGATGTCGCGGCCATCCATCACCACGCCGCGCTTGCGGCCCAGTTGCTGCTGCTGCGCCACCATGGCGTGGCGCACCTGGGCTATCACCGACACTTCGCTCACCGAGTTGGAGATGCGCATCTGGCGAATATCATCTTCCCGAATGCTGTCGTTCAGGCACAGCTCGTTGCGACCGGTGCGGCGGTTGCGCTTGAAGCTGATGCGGATGTCGTGGCGCAGGGCGTGCTCTACCCGCGCCATGTCGTCGAAGGCAATGTTGTTTTCCAGCAGGAAAAGCGTAACGCCCCGGTACATGGCCCCGGTATCGAGGTAGGCGTAGTGGAGGCCAGCGGCAACTGCCTTAGCCGTAGTGCTTTTGCCACAAGACGAGTAGCCATCAATGGCGATGACGAGGTTTTTCATAAACGCGCGGAAACGGCCATTGGCCCCGCAAGATTACGAAATTTAGCGCGCCCGGCCAGCGCCGGCCGCCACCAGCCGCTGCGGCACCGACCGAAAAAACGCAGCTACCGAGGCTGCCTCCCCGTTATTTAGCTGCTGATGCACCAGATAAAACGGGTTAAAAAAAAGTTGATTGGCTAGCCCCACCCCCGTGCTGCCATCGGCACCGGCAGCCCACTCGGCGTGGTAGGTGTGCACCAGGCACTGGCCCAAAAAGCAGCCGAGCGCCGTCACGATGCCTTCGCGGTCGGGCGAGTTGGGGGCCAACTCGGCGCGCTGCACCGCGATGAAGCGGGCGAGCTCGCGCACCGCGGCTTCGTTGTAGGCCGGCAGGCCTAGCTGCTGGCGCACCTGCTCGGCGGCGGCTTGCAGGGCAATTACTTCGGGGGCGTTTTCTGTCATGAGCCGGGAAGATACGAGCGGCTTTGGGGTAGAGGTCCGCCCCAGGGCCTGGCTAAAGGCTCCTGGGTGGGCCAGTAGCTACCGCTGGCCCTCGGCCGCCCGCCAGCGGCCATAGGCGGCGAGCAGCTCGGGCAGTTGCGCAGGCAGGATGTTGGGGTCGAGCTCGAGCTGCTGCGAGAGCGCCGTATAATCGAGCAGCGCCTTGGCCAGGGCTAGCCGAAACTGCATGTTGCCGGGCGGCAGCACGGCCCGCACCTGGTTGGCCTCGGTGAGCAGGGTGTACACCACCGGGGGCTGGGGTGCGGGCATCAGGGCTACGTACTCGCCCACCCGAAACCCACCGCGGTTGTAGAGCTGCCGCGCAAACAAAGTCCGCAAATGCTGGCCCGGCCGCGGAATATCGACCTCGCGCACCACCGCAAACGTGTCGCGCCCGATGGCAAATGCCCGCACGCTATCGGCCGGATACACCAGGGCATACTGCGGCTTGTGGTCGGCATCGCTCACGCTCAGGGTTTGCGCATCGTAGAGCAGCCGGGCGCGTTTCCAGTCGGGATGAGATTTTAATTGGTACGCGCCACCTTTAAAGCTGGTGGGGGGCAAATGCACGACCGGCGCCACAGCGGCCGGCGCCTGAGCCGCCGCTGAACCGGCCAATAAGGAGAATAATCCTAGTTTGTAGAGTTTAAGCATAAGTTAGCAGGCTGCGTAAGAAAAGCAGCGGCTAACATACTGAAGAAACGCTTATTATCAACCTAGTGCCCGCAGGGGCAGGGCACCGACTTGCCGCCGCTATGGTGCTTGTACCAACGGGTCTTTTGCGACAGCGAGCCGTGCGTGGCGCAGCCGCTGGTGGCTAGCAGCAACACGGCCGCGCACAGCTTGGCCACCGCATTTTTACGAAATAGCTGGCTCATAATCATTTTAGTAATGTAGGGTATAGTTAAGCTGAGTATGTATAATTTGGGGCCCGCCGCCAGGGGGCACAAAGTCAAGGAAAAATACTAGCGGCTCGTTCAAAACTGACTTCACTAATATTTTGCCGAAAAGCGTAGGCGTAGCTAATTCGCTTAAAATCATCAATACCTTCCAGGCCAGCCCTTATCCGCTGGCACAAGGCTGGGTAATCGACAAATAAACCCGCCATGTGCTGGGCAAACGCTGGTAGCCCTTCCAGAATGGCTACCAGCACGGCTGGCGGGCTGGTACTTGCCGAGGGCGGCCACCTCAAAAAACTTTTTGCGGCGGCCCCGGCCGTGTGCCTGGCTCGCCAGCAGCTCCAAGGCCGGCAAAATCAATAGTTTAGGCACGCGTGAGAGCCGGATACTTACTAAATGAAACGGTTTTTCGGCCTCGGCTGAGGCTAGCGGCCAGCAAAGTAGCCCGGCTTCTGCCCAACTTGTGCCCGGCCGAGAACCCAGCCCTTTCTCGGGGGTGAGGCCGCGGCCAGAATCCTCCTCAAATATAAAGAGCCGGCGCGGCGGACTCCTTTTCTTCCCTCTAGTATGGCTTCTTCGCTTGTTATTCACGCCAATATTGTCGACATCACGGCCCGCACCATCCGGCCGGGCATCATTCGGGTGGCCGATGGGTGCATCAGCGCCATCGAGCCCTCAGACAGCCTCGAGGCCGACCCGGCCCTGCCCTACGCCCTGCCGGGCTTCGTGGATGCGCACGTGCACGTCGAGAGCTCGCTACTGGTACCCAGCGAGTTTGCCCGGCTAGCCCTGGCGCACGGCACCGTGGCCACCGTGAGCGACCCCCACGAAATCGGCAACGTGCTGGGCGTGGCGGGCGTGCAGTATATGCTCGATAATGCAGCGGCTAGCCCCTTCAAGTTCTGCTTTGGCGCGCCGAGCTGCGTACCGGCCACGCCCTTCGAGACGGCGGGCGCCGAAATAACGGCTGCCGACATCGAGCAGCTGTTCCAAAATCCTAAAATCGGCTACTTGGCCGAGATGATGAATTGGCCCGGCGTGCTCAACCGCGACCCCGGCGTGCTCGAAAAGATTGAGCTGGCCCACCGCTACGGTCGCCCCGTGGATGGCCACGCGCCCGGCTTACAGGGCGATGATGCCGCCCGCTACGCCAGCGCCGGTATCAGCACCGACCACGAGTGCTTCACGGCCGCCGAGGCGCGCGACAAGCTAGCGGCGGGCATGAAAATCCTGATTCGCGAGGGCTCGGCGGCGCGCAACTTCGATGCCCTCATCGAGCTGCTGCCCCGGCACTACGAGCACCTCATGTTCTGCTCCGACGACAAGCACCCCGATACGCTGCTACTGGGCCACATCAACCAGCTCGTGCAGCGGGCGGTGGCGCTGGGCTACAGCGTGTTCGACGTGCTGCAAGTGGCCTGCCTCAACCCTGTGGCGCACTACCGCCTGCCCGTGGGCCAGCTGTGCCCCGGCGACCCGGCCGACTTTATTCTGGTCGATAACCTAACCGATTTTCGGGTTCGCCAAACTTTCCTCGATGGTGAGTTGGTGGCCGAAAACGGCCAGTGCCTACTGCCCGCCAGCCCCATCGCCCTCGCCAATAATTTCCACGCCCGGCCCATCGAAGCCGCGGCGCTAGCCCTGCCCGCCACCGCGGGGCTAGCCACGCAAGCCTACCCCGTTATCGAGTGCTTCGACGGCCAGCTCATCACGGCCCGGCGCGAATTGCCGCTGCCCGTGGCCGGCGGCCAGCTCCAGCCCGACCCTAGCCAGGATATTCTGAAGCTGGTGGTGCTCAACCGCTACGCGCCCGATGCGGCGCCGGCCGTGGCCTTCATCAAGGGCTTTGGGCTGACGCAGGGCGCGCTGGCCAGCAGCGTGGGGCACGACTCGCACAACATCACGGCCGTGGGCTACGACGATGCCAGCCTGACCCGCGCCCTCAACCTGGTGGTGCAGGCCCAGGGTGGGCTTGCGGCGGTAGGTGCGGCCGGCGAAGAGCACGTGCTGCCCTTGCCCGTGGCCGGCCTCATGTCCGACCAGCCGGGCCCGGCCGTGGCAGCGGCCTATTCTACGCTTGATGATTTTGCCAAGGCACAACTCGGCTCGGGCCTGCAGGCGCCCTTTATGACGCTCTCCTTCATGGCGCTACTCGTCATTCCCAGCCTCAAGCTCAGCGATAAGGGCCTGTTCGACGGCGAGCGGTTCGAGTTCGTCACCGTGGCCTAGTAGTAGGCGACAAAAAAAGAGGCCGTCCTGCTAAGCAGGGCGGCCTCTTTTTTTGTTTTAACTACGACCCTTACAGCTTTGCACTCGATGCAAAACGCTTGGCCAGCAGGCGCTGCATTTTCTCTTCGGTAAGGGGCTTGGTTAGGTATTCTACGTTTGGATACTGAGCCACGCGGGCCGTGTCGGCGCCATGCATAGAGGTCGTGAGCACGGCCACCACGGTGCGCTCCTGGGCATCGGGCGCCAGCTGGCTGTAGCGCTCCAGGAAGTCGAAGCCGTTCATGCCGGGCATTTTCAGGTCGACAAACACCAAGTCGGGCGTGACTTGCGGGGTTGCGCCCGCCGTGTCGTCGCCCCACAAAAAGTTCAGCGCCTCCTCGGCCTTGGAAAACGAAGTGACCTGCCGGGCTACGCCCAACCGGCTTAGCAACCGGTTATTCAGAAAGCTGGTCGTCTCGTTGTCCTCTATCAGCACGATATGGTTGAGCGCGTCCGTCATATAAACATCTTGATTTGAGATAACGAAGTTAAGTCCGGCTCTTCATTTTAGCAAACCGCCCCGGCGCTTATAGCCAGCCTTGGGCGGCCATCCACTCATCGTTGTAAATCTTGCCGAGGTAGCGCGTGCCATGGTCGGGCAGGATGATGACCATTGTATCCGACTCGGTAAGGTGCTCGCGGGCATACTCTAACGCCCCAAAAACGGCCGAGCCGCAGCTCCAGCCCACAAACAGGCCCTCCTCTTTGGCCAGGCGGCGGGTCATGAGGGCCGCGTCTTTGTCAGTCACTTTAATGAACTGGTCGATGACGTCGAAGTTCACGTTCTTGGGCAGAATGTCTTCGCCGATGCCTTCGGTCTTGTAAGGGTAGATTTCGTTTTCGTCGAAAATACCCGTTTCCTTGTATTTCTTAAATACCGAGCCGTAGGTATCGAGGCCTAGGGTAAATACCTTGGCGTTCTGCTCTTTGAGGTATTTGCTGGTGCCGCAAATGGTACCGCCCGTGCCCACACCGCAGGCCAGGTGGGTGATTTTGCCATCGGTACCGAGCCAGATTTCGGGGCCGGTCGACTCGTAGTGCGCCGCCGTGTTCGAGAGGTTGTCGTACTGGTTGGGGTAGAACGAGTTGGGCGTTTCCTGGTTGAGGCGGCGGGCCACCGAATAATAGCTGCGCGGGTCGTCGGGGGCCACATCGACGGGGCATACCACGACCTCGGCGCCCACGGCGCGTAGGATATCCTGCTTTTCCTTGCTCTGCTTATCGCTCATCACGAAGACAGTTTTGTAGCCCTTGGCGATGGCGGCCAGGGCTAGCCCCATGCCGGTGTTGCCGCTGGTGCCTTCGATAATAGTGCCGCCGGGCTGGATGAGGCCGGCCTTTTCGGCATCTTCCAGCATGCGCAGGGCCATGCGGTCCTTCACCGAGTTGCCAGGGTTAAAGTACTCTACCTTAGCCAGAATGGCACCTTTGATGCCGTCGGTTACTTTGTTGAGCTTCACGAGCGGCGTGTTGCCGAGCGTGTCAATAATATGATTAAAATACATGCTGCCAGGTGGGGAAGAATAAGGTGCCAGTGGGACTGCAAAGGTAAGAACCTAGCCGGGCGGGGGCCGGGCGGCGCGGATTGGCCGCCCCGGCCCTACTTTTGCCCCACTTCACACTCCCCAACAAGTTAGCCGCCCATGAGCGTTCTCGTCAACAAAGATTCCAAGGTCATCGTGCAGGGCTTCACCGGCTCCGAAGGCTCGTTCCACGCGCAGCAAATGATGGATTACGGCACCCAG
>JBPBQJ010000107.1:0-36390 GCA_050954765.1 Janthinobacterium lividum
GCCACCTCGATGGGCGACACGAAATTTTGATTAAGCCCGTAGCAAAGTTTTTCAATGCGGGCGGTGACTTTGTCGAACTTGACCGACTCACGGCGGCCATCGCGTTTGATTACAAGCATGTTATGAGAAGTGCTGTGGTGAGCAATAATTACTAATCTGGCTAGCCCTATGGGCCAAGCTGCGGTGCTTTAAAGCCGGAAATTAGTTCCCATGTTTTCGGTAGCCAAAGGAAAACTTTAGAATTTCTCCACATAGCCTGAAAATGAGGCCGCCCGGCCGTTTTTCGAGGAAACGGCCGGGCGGCCTGCCCGGGTGTTAAGCTTTTTTGGCGTATATCCAGTGGCTACTTTCCCCGGCGGTGGGCTAGCCACCAAGCGCCCGCGCCCACGGCCGCCACCGCGCCCGCTACCAACGCCACTATGGTCACGGACGGGCCAAACGCCTTGCACGAGCAGCTTTTAAAGACTTGTTTGCCATTCACTACCAATCGGCGCCGGCAAAAGGCGCAGGGCGAAACGAGCGGGTTTACTTGGCCGGGCAGCGGCCACTGGTTGGTTGCAGAAAGCATGGGGCAGGAAGTGTAGCGGCAAAACCATCGTTGGCAGCCAGTTGTCCATACCACATTCCCCAAAAGGTCACCCCTGCCTCATGTCCGACGCGCGCCCGCCCCTGCCCCCCTTCACCTTCGAAACCGCCACCCAAAAGGCCCGCCTGGCCGAAGACGCCTGGAACTCCCGCGACCCCGCCCGCGTGGCCCTGGCCTACACCGAGGCCAGCCAGTGGCGCAACCGCAGCGAGTTCTTCAGCGGCCGCGCCGCTATCGCTGCCTTCCTCACCCGCAAGTGGGAGCACGAGCACGAGTACCGCCTCATCAAAGAGTTGTGGGGCTTCCACGAAAGTCGCGTCGCCGTGCGTTTCCAGTACGAGTACCACGACGCAGCCGGCCAGTGGTACCGCGCCTACGGCAACGAGCAGTGGGAATTCGACGCGCTAGGCCTCATGCAGCGCCGCGAGGCCAGCATCAACGACGTGGCCATCACAGAGGCCGAGCGCCAGTTTCGCTGGCCGCTAGGCCCCCGCCCCACCGACCACCCCGGGCTGACGGAGTTAGGTATGTGAGTACCCATTATCATAAAAAGCCCTGCCTTTCGTGCGAAAGACAGGGCTTTTTCAGTTTCAGCAAGCTAGCAGCCGTCTAGAAATCCTCGTCGAGCGAGAACGCGTTGTCGGCGCGCTCGGTCATCACGCCGGCTTTCTGGTACTCGGCCACGCGCTTCTCGAAGAAGTTGGTTTTACCCTGCACCGAAATCATTTCCATGAAGTCGAAGGGGTTGGTCGAGTTGTAAATTTTGCCGCACCCTAGCGACACGAGCAGGCGGTCGGCCACAAACTCAATGTACTGGCTCATGGTGCGCGAGTTCATACCGATGAGGCTCACGGGCAGCGCCTCGGTTACAAACTCCTGCTCAATCGTCACTGCATCGCGGATAATGTCCTGCACGCGGCTCTCGGGCAGCTTATTTTCGAGGTAGCTGTAGAGCAGGCAGGCAAAGTCGCAGTGCAGCCCTTCATCGCGCGAAATCAGCTCGTTGGAGAACGTCAGGCCGGGCATCAGGCCGCGCTTCTTAAGCCAGAAAATCGAGCAAAACGAGCCCGAGAAAAAGATACCTTCCACAGCGGCAAAGGCGATGAGGCGCTCGGCAAAATTCTCCGAGTTAATCCACGTTAGCGCCCACTGGCCTTTGCGCTGCACAGCGGGCACCGTTTCGAGGGCGTTGAAGAGGTAGTCCTTCTCCTTCACGTCCTTGATATAAGTATCAATCAGCAGCGAATACGTCTCGCTGTGAATGTTTTCCATCATAATCTGGAAGCCGTAGAAGCAGCGCGCCTCGGGCATCTGCACTTCCTGCATGAAGTTGATGGCCAGGTTCTCATTCACAATGCCGTCGCTGGCCGCGAAGAAGGCCAGCACGTGCTTGATGAAGTGGCGCTCGTTGTCATTCAGGCCGTTCCAGTCTTTCTGGTCCTGCGAAAGGTCGATTTCCTCGGCCGTCCAGAACGAGGCTTCCGCCTTCTTGTAGAAGTCCCACACCTCGGGATTCTGAATGGGAAAAAGGACGAAACGGTTGGGGTTTTCGGCGAGTAAAGGCTCCATAAAACGTAACGGGTTTCGGGGTTGACGAAGTAGCAAACTAACGGGCTAACCGAATCCGCCAAGCGTTGTTCGGCCCCGGCCCGCCGGTCTTCAAAGATAGCCGGCTAACCCCCTAGCCAGCACGTTCATTTACCTGTGCTGGCTTTTTGCCGCGCCGCTACATCCTCTGAGCAGCGCGTGAAGCGCAAGCGTTGAACCCCCCGATTTATAGGCACTTATCCACATTTGACTTGTGGATAACATTAGTTGTCCACAAAAACCGGCACTGGTGAGTCACTTTCTTGCTTTCAGCAACTTAGCTGCCCCTGCAGAAAATGTAGTTGAACCAGCGGTCTTTTTGCCGAATGGATGAAGATTAACTACTTAGGTTTGGTTTTACCACAAAGCTGCCGTACTTTTGCGTTCCCTTTTGAGAAACCTCCAGCGGAAATAAAATGTACGCCATTGTAAATATCGCCGGCCAACAGACTAAGGTTGAGGCTAATAGATTTGTATACGCCCAGCGTCTGGCCGGTAATATCGGTGATTCGGTAGAACTGGGCAACGCCCTGATGACCGATGACAACGGTACGCTCAGCATCGGCACCCCCGAGCTGAATGTAGCTGTCAAAGGCACCATCGTAGCCCACGTTCAGGGCGACAAAGTTCTGGTCTTCAAGAAGAAGCGCCGCAAGGGCTACAAGAAACTGAATGGCCACCGCCAGCAGTTCACCAAAGTAATGATTGACAGCATTGGTTAATTAGGTATGAGTTAAAAGTTATGAGGTATGAGTTGGCTACTAGCTGCTCAGGCTCAAACTGACAACTCATACCTCATAACTTTTAACTCATACCTACCAAATGGCACACAAAAAAGGCGTAGGCTCGTCAAACAACGGCCGTGAATCGCATTCGAAGCGCCTCGGCGTTAAAATCTTCGGTGGTCAGGCGCTCATCGCCGGCAACATCATCGTGCGTCAGCGCGGCACCAAGCATCACCCCGGCACCAACGTGGGTATTGGCAAGGACCACACGCTGTTCGCTTTGGTTGATGGCACCGTGCAGTTCCGCAAGGGCCGCGACGAGCGTTCGTTCGTATCGGTAGTTCCGGCTGCAATCGAAGTAGCTACTGCTTAATCGCTGCATTGCTTGAAAAGGGCTGCTCCTACCGGGGCAGCCCTTTTTGCGTTGGCTAGAGCTCGCCTTAAAGGCCGAAGTAGAAGCGGATGGTAGCTTGGCCACCCACATTCCAGCGGCTGGCCGTGCTAGGCCGCTCAAAGTTGTAGTAAGCGGGCGCCAGCAACCCGCCGCCCGCGCTGATATCGTAATAAGCATGGCGACGCAGCCGGTGCTGCACGCCCCACAGTACGTAAACCCCAGGGGTAAGTACGGCGGGCGTGGTACGCCGACGGCCCTGGCCGCTAGTCGTGACCCAGCGTGCGGCGGGTAACTGCTCCCAATCAGCGCTGCCCTCTAGGGCCAGGTAGCGGCCAAACAACGGGGCCGCCTGCTGCGCGCGACCGTAATAGTAGCGCACCCCTAGCGCGGCGCTGACTGCTGCCACCGCATTGGTCTGGGTAGTGCGGCGCCGGCTGGCGGCGGAGCTGGCTTGCAAGTCGGTTTCGAGCTGCGTATAAAAGCTGAGGCGGGGCGCCACCCGGTACTCGGCCCCTAGCGAAAGCGGCAGCAAGAACTGCCACGACTTGCTATCGTGCGAATAGCGCAGGTGCGTGAGGCGCAGGCCAGCCTTGAGCAGCAGTGCCCGAGGGCGCGACACCGAATCGAGGGCTAGCTGCTGCGCTCGGGCGGCCACGGCCGTGAGCAGGCCGGCACTTAGGAGAATGCTTTTTAAGTAGTAGTGATGAGCCATAAGCCAATAGGTTAGCTACTGAAAATCAGTTCTAAGATACTGGTTATTTGGCAATAAAATGCTGCTGGGCTGCTTATTCTAGGACAAATTAACTTTGGCCACCAGCGCGTTGAGCACTTGGCTGACCTGGGCGGCGTGGCTCACGATGAGAAAATGGCCCGCGCCGGGCACCAAGTAGTCGATGCTAGCCGCGCCGGCCGGCAGCAGGCGGTCGCGGGTGCCGTGCAGGCGCACCGTGCCGGGCAACCCCGGTCCGCGCCAAGCCAGCAGCTGCGCCGTGGCCCAGCGGGCAAAGGTGGGGTCGGTATCGGCAAGTATCTGGCGCAGCAGGCGGTACTCGGTGCCGCCCCGGGCGCCAAAAAACCACTGGGCTAGCCGCGGCAGCCACTTCAGCAGGCCAAAGGGCAGCAGGCGATGCGCGCCCGTGGCGCCCGCCAGCCGCAGCAGGGGCGGCAAGTCGCGGGGGCTGCCGAGGCTGGAAATAAGTACTACCCGCGCCAACGGCCGCAGCCGCCCGATTTCCTGCGCCAGCAGCCCGCCAAACGACACCCCCACCAGCCAGCAGGGTGTATCGGCCGGCACGGCCGCGGCCAGGCGGGCGGCGTAGTGGGTCAGCGGCTCGGTAGGCGACGTGGGGGCCAGCCAGCTCAGCACGTGCACCGTGCCCGCTAGCCGCAGGCGGCGAAAGACCCGCTCATCGGCCCCCAGGCCGGGAATGAGGTACCACAAGGTGGAGTTATAAAGGCTGTCTAGAAAGTAATAAAAGCTGCTATTTCGTCATGCTGAGCGAAGCATCTTGGAAGGGCACGCGTGAGCCGTTCAACGAAGCGACCAAGATGCTTCGACTACACTGCGCTTTGCGCAGCAGGACGACTAAGGTTAGTTTTCAAACAGCGTTATGAGTTTCCTAACCCAAAATCCTTCAGGGAGCTAGTCGGGCATATATACCTTCAAGGTAGAAGATGTTGTGCGGCTGCGGGTCATCGGTTTCGTCGGCGTCGGCGGGGAAGGTGACGGCCAGCTTGAGGGCCACGCCGGGCAGGGCCACGGGTGGGCTTTCGGTAGTGGTATATTCGAGCAGGCAGGGCCATTCTTCGGTGGTAGCGAGGGCGTCGGCTACCTCTTCGGCCAAGGTTTCGGCCCGGTCGCCGGCCACGCGCAGCAGCGTGTCGAGGGCCTGGAAGGGCAGGCCGAGATGGAAGAAATGGTCATCGTCGTCGCGAAACGTAGTGGCCCAGACGGTTACGTCGTCGGTAGTGTCGAAGACGATGGCCGTGAGCTGGATTTGCTCCACAAAAAAGTCGTCGTTGCTGACCAGGGCATCGCTCAAAAGCTTCACGGCTGCGCGGGGAGAAAGGTGGGACGAGGGACACGGCGGGCCGCCCGGCCGCCGCCGCAAGCTACGCCGCAGCGGCCGGCGCGTCGGCAAACAGTTCGAGCGTAATGTGGTCGGCCAGCAGCTTGCCGGCGTCGGTGAGGCGCAGCACGTCGCCGCGTAGCGTGGCCATGCCTTGGGCAACGAGGCTAGCCAGGTAATCGGCGCGGTCGGCTAGCAGGTTGAGGCCCAGCACGTCGCGCAGGTGCGCCAGGTCGCAGCCGCGGCTGGTACGCAGGGTGGTGAGCAGGTATTCATTGGCCTGGTCGAGGGGCGAAAGCTGCTCCACGGTGGCTGGCACCTCGCCGCGCTCGAGCACGGCGGCCACGTACTGCGGGTTGTTGGCCACCGCAAATTGGCGGCTGCGGCCGTCGAAGGAGTGCGCGCTGGGGCCCAGGCCGAGGTAGGGCACGCCGCGCCAGTAGTTGGAATTATGTCGGCTCTCGCGGCCGGGTCGGCAGAAATTGCTGATTTCGTACTGCTCGTAGCCGTGGGTCCGCAGCTGGCCGAGCAGCATTTCAAACTGCGTAGCCACAAAGTCATCGGGCGGCGCCACGAAGGTGCCCTTTTGCAGGCGGCGGCCAAAGGTCGTGTCGGGCTCGATGGTGAGCGCGTAGGCCGACACATGCGGCACGCCCAGCTCAAACAGCCTAGCCAGGTCTTCCTGCCAGATAGCGTGGCTAGGGGCCGGCACGCCGTAGATAAGGTCTACCGAGATATTCTCGAAGCCCGCGGCCTGCGCCTGGCGCACCGCCTGCCCCGACTCGGCGGCCGAGTGGGCGCGGTTCATCAGCCGCAGGTGCGGCTCGTGGAAGCTTTGCAGCCCGATGCTGAGGCGGTTGATGGGCGAGGCCGCCAGCTCGGCCAGCTTGGCGGGGCTGAGGTCGTCGGGGTTGGCTTCGAGGGTAATCTCGGCCTGCGGCGACACCGCGAAGTGGGCGTGGATGGCCTCAAAAATGCGCGTCAGCTCCTCGCCCGTGAGCAGCGAGGGCGTGCCGCCGCCGAAATAAATGGTTTCGAGCGGCGCGCTAGGGTCGGGCAGGTAACTTTTGCGCAGCGCCATTTCTCGCAGCAGCGCGTCCACAAATTGCCCTTTCAGCCCCAGCGAGGTGCTAAAGTGGAAGTCGCAGTAGTGGCAGGCCTGCTTGCAAAACGGAATGTGAAGGTAGAGGCCGGGCATAAGCAGGTGAAAAGCGCGATTTTTGCGGGCGCGTCCGGCTGGTAACAGCCGCCGCCCGCCTACGATTCAACAAAAATCGGGCACCTGAAATTAAAAACCGCTCAGCGCGTTTGCTCTTCCGAAGATGGTTCGACTGGCTACCCTACTTCTACGGAGCTGCTGGCTAGCCCTGCTATTGGGTGCCGGGCTGGCGCGCGCCCAGGCGCCGGGCGCCGGGCCCGGCGTGGCCGTGCCCAACGCACCGGGGCTGGCTAGCCCGCCCCTGCCGCCCGTGGCTAGCCCCACTCCTACCGCGGCGGCTGCCCCGCGCCAGTTTAACCGGGCTAGGGTCCTGAAATTTGAAATGGAGCCGGCCGAGCGGGCGCTGGTGCGCCGCCTGCACCCGCGCGCTACCGTGCCCGACTCGCTTACGGCGCTGCGCACCGTGCGCGAACTGGTGCTGGCCCTGCAAGCCGACGCCTACCTCACGGCCTCGGCCGATGCCATGCGCTGGGGCCGCGACACGGTGCGCGTGCGCCTCTACGTGGGCGAGCAGTTTCGGTGGGCTTACCTGCACAATGGCAACCTTGGCGATGGCCTGCTGACCCGCGCCGGCTACCGCGAAAAGTTTTTCCGGCGCACTGCCTGGCACCCGGCCGACTGGGCGGCTTTACAGGAGCGCGTGCTCACGGAGGCCGAAAACCAGGGCTACCCGTTTGCCACCATCGGTATCGACTCGCTGCGCATGAGCGGGCGCGATATTGCCGGGCGGGTGGTGCTCAAGCGCGGGCCGGCGGTGTACTTCGACTCGCTGCAAATAGTGGGCACGAGCAAGACCAAGAAGCGTTTTCTCACTAAATACCTGCAGCTTACGCCCGGCCAGCCCTACAGCCAGCAGCGCGTCGATGCCGCCGCCGCCCTGCTGCGCCAGCTGCCCTACGTGCGCCTGCGCGCCGAGCCCGAGGTGCGCTTTGCCAAGAGCCGCGCCCGGGTGTACCTGCTGCTCGACGAGCGCCCGTCGAACCAGTTCGACGCCATTGTGGGGCTGCTGCCCAACTCCAACGGGGCTAGCGGCGTGCAGTTTACGGGCGATGTCACCATTAACCTGCGCAATTTGCGCGGCGGCGGCAAGCAGGTGGGCCTGCAGTGGCGCAAAACCGACGCCACCTCGCAGCTGCTGGATGCCAGCTACTTACACCCCAATATCTTCGGCACGCCGCTCGAAGTGGGGGCCACTTTTAATCTCTACAAGCAGACCGATAACTTCCTTACCCTGCGGCCGCGGCTGCAGGTGAGCTACCCCACGGCGCGGGCCGGGCGGCTCACCTTCTTTGCCGAGCAGCGCAGCTCGCGCCTATTGCTCGATAGCCTGACCTACGTCAAAATAAGCGCCGGCAGCACCTTGCCCAACTACCTCGATTCGGAGTATAACTCCTACGGCCTGGGCTACTCGCGGGCCAGCCTCGACGACTTGTATTTTCCGCACCGCGGGCTGTTTATCAGCGCGCAGGGCGGCGTAGGCACCAAGACCATCCGCCGCAACGCCTCTATCCGGGAAGGTCTTTATGATGGCTTGGCGCTACGCTCGACGCAGTACAGCTTCAGCGGGCGAGCCGAGCGCTACTGGGCGCTGGGCCGGCAGGGCGTGCTGCTGGTGCGGGCGCGCGGCGAGGGCCTGTTCAATCAGCAATTTTTCCTCAACGACTTGTTCCGGCTAGGGGGTCTCAACTCGCTGCGCGGCTTCACCGAAAACCAGTTCTATACCAACGCCTACGGAGTGGGCACGGTCGAGCTGCGACAATTTACCGGCCCCGAGGGCTATGTGTTCGTCTTTGCCGACCAGGCGCTGCTGCAAGCCTACTTGCCCACTGACCTAGCCATCCGCACCCTCGACTCGCCCACCGGGCTAGGGGCTGGCCTGAGCTTCCGCACGGCAGCGGGCTTATTTCAGTTTGTGTACTCGGTGGGGAGGTCGGAGTTTTTAAATACCGGCTTTTCGCTGAGCAATTCCAAGATTCACTTTGGATTAACGAGCCGGTTTTAGCAGTAGCGCCGACGTTGTAGCTCGCATTTGCGCTGCCTACAACGTCGGCGCTACTGCCACTTCGGCCACTTAGCCGCTGAAACTGCGTATAGCAGGCTAGCCAGCGCCTATTCTCCGGCCATATCGGCAGCTAACGGCCCCGCGAGGCCAGTTGTGGAACCTGGTACGGGGTTTGATTAAACAGACCCGAAGCCACCTATTCAGGCCCCTCTGTTATGAAACTTATCAGCCGCGAATTTATCCGTACTATCGCCCCCCAGCTCGACCTGTTGAATACCATCGGCGGCGGCGTGGCCCAGCCCAAGCTGCGCGTGAACGAGCGCCCGCAGGGCGTGGTGCTGCACGTAGCCATGCCCAGCGTGCCAGCCGAAAGCTTTCACGTAGTGCTCAAAGACAGCAAGCTCACCGTGTACGGCGAGTTTCGCCACGGGCCCGACGACCAGCTCGCCGCGCCGCTCTTCGTGCAAACGCTCGACCTGCCCCAAAATCTCGACCTGACCGGCATCAACGCCAGCCACGAGAACGGCGAGTTGCGCGTAGCCATCCCCTTCCGCGATGCGGAGGCTAGCCAGCCCCGCGAGATTGACATTCAGCCGGGCAGCTAGGCTGCCCGGCCCGTCGATAGGGCCGGGACCGACCGGCCATCCTCTTACTCCGCGATAACGCCGGGACCGACCGGCCACTCTGTTTTCACCCTCTTGAGGCCTCTGCGATGAGCAGGGGCTTTGTTATGTAACCGCAGATTTAACGGCTAAAATGAATTGCGCAGATGCGATGCTCGCGGGCCATCTCAGCATTTACATTTTTAGTAAAACAACGGAATAAGCAGCCCGAACCCCACCAGCAGGCTCAGCAGGAGCCAGCCCACCAGTTGGCCGCGGTAACGGCGGGGCAGCTTGTTGCTGAGCAACAGCACGGCCGCGAGTACCAGTACCAGGTGCAGCACCAGAAAAGCCACCGTCTTGACCCAGTTGCTGACAATAGTGTTTTCGGGTTGGTACTGATTGGATTCGCCCAGGCCGGAGGTGACGAAACGCAGCAGTTGATAGGCCGCCACCTCGAAGGCGACGAAGCACCCTAGCCCCGCCAGCAGGGCGAGTGGTCCCGATTTTTCGCGCAAGTCGGCCATTACTTCGTTGTTCGTTTTTGGTGATTCGTGGTTCGTCGCCAGCCGCTCGCTTTTGCCATAAAGTCGAAAAACGAAAAGCGACTACTCAACAACGAAATCTACGGCAGCTGCCGGCCTAGCACCTCGGCCGTGCGCAAGCGCACGTAGAGGTCCTCGACCTTAGCCCGCGCCCAATCGGTGCGCCGCAAAAAAGTGAGGCTCGATTTAATGCTCGGGTTGACGGCGAAGCAATTAAGCTTTATCCGCTCGTCGAGGCCGGCAAAGCCGTAGTGCGCCACCAGGTATTCGAGAATCTGGGCCAGCGTCACGCCGTGTAATTCGCGGATTAGGTGGCCAGTGGCATCGCGGGCATCAGGCATAAGCAACTAGGGAAAAGGAACCGGAAACACACCCGGCGGCATTACGGCTGCAAGCTACGGCCGCGCCCAGCATACGCGGGGCGGCCAGCCATGCGTTACTTTTGGCTTGCTGCCTATGCTCACCCCTTCGGCCCCACCCTTACCAGCTGCCCCGGCCTCTGCGCCGCCGCCAGCCCCGCGCGGGCGCTGGCGGCGCTGGGTGCTGGCCGGGCTACTGCTGGGGCTGCTGGGCGGGGCCGCGTACTACCTGCGCCACCAGCGCCAACTCAACCGCTACGCCCGGCGCACCTGGGCCACGCTCACCACGCGCTACCTCACGGGCCGCGAAAGCACGCCGCTGCTGGCCGGCTACTCGGTGCACGGCATCGACGTATCGGCCTACCAGGGCCGCATCGACTGGCCCGAGGTGGCGCGCCAGCACGTGCGTTTTGCCTTTATAAAGGCTAGCGAAGGCGCCACCCTGCGCGATGCCCGCTTCCGGCGCAACTGGCGCGAGGCCCGGGCGGCGGGCATTATGAGCGGTGCCTACCACTATTTTCAGCCCAACCGGGCGGGCGAGACCCAGGCTAGCCTCTTCATCGGCACCGTGCCCATCCGGCCCGGCGACCTGCCGCCCGTGCTCGATGTGGAGGCCCCGCGCTTTCACGACGTGGCCAAAATGCGCCGCGAAGTGCGCGCCTGGCTGCTGGCCGTGGAGGCACACTACGGCGTAAAGCCCATTCTGTATTCCAATTACACGTTTTATCGCCATTACCTGGCCGGGCACTTCGACGACTACCCACTGTGGCTAGCCCACTACGAAGTGGCGCGCCCCGCCCTACCCGCCGAGCGCTGGATTATCTGGCAGCACTCCGACGAGGCTTACGTGCCGGGTATTAAGGGAGCGGTCGATTTCAATGTTTTTCAGGGCAGCTACACCGCTTTGCAGGCCTTGCGCGTGGCCCCGGCGCCCACCGCGCCCCAAAAAGTCGCCCCGCCCAGCCGCTCAGGCAAGCGACTGGCCGAGGCGGCCGAAGCACTGCGGCGCTAATCTAGGACCTACATCTTGGTCTTCATCTTTTCGCCGTCCATCTTGGTTTTCTGCTTTTTGCCCTCCATTTTCCCCTCTTTCTTGTTCATCTTGGCTTCCATCTTCCCTTCTTTCTTCTCCATTTTGCTTTCTTTCATCGGAGTAGTTTGGGCGTGGGCGGTGAGGAAAAGCCCCGACAGAGCCAGGCCAGCAACGAGTTTCAGCGTATTTTTCATAAAAGGGGGGGCGAAAAGGGTGAAAAGGATAATCTCGGCCGAAAGATGGGCGTTTATTCCGGCATCCCGCGTGAAGGCCCAGTGAACACCTGAATTATGCACTTCTTTCTTTCGAAGCACTACGTTAAATGTCTCTACGTCACATTGTTTACCCTAGCGCTTTCGGCGTGCGGCGGCAGCAAATCGGCGTTTACCCAATCGGGCCAGGGCTCGTATTATGCCGATAAGTTTAACGGGCGGGCCACGGCCAGCGGCGTGCCCTACCGCCCCGGCCAACTCACGGCGGCTCACAACACGCTGCCCTTCGGCACCAAGCTTAAAGTGACCAACACCCGCAACGGCCACTCGGTGAAAGTGGTCGTGAACGACCGCGGCCCGCACGTCAAAGGCCGCATCGTAGACGTATCAAAGCGTGCCGCCCGCAAGCTCGACCTTATCGACGCGGGCGTGGTGCCCGTGCAAATCAAAGTATTGCACATGGGGCCAGTGGCCCGCACCGGCCGCTAGCTTAGCTTTTATCAACCAAAAGCGGCCCCCGCTAAAAAGCAGGGGCCGCTAAGTGCCATTTTTGCCACATGAAAATTCGTAAGCAATTAACCTGGACGCCGCCTGCCGGCGCCAACCGCTTCGCCGCCCTCGACAACTTTGTGCGCGCCGCCGAAGACGAGGACTGGACCGAAGCCGAAATTCAGTTCGTCATCGACGAAGTAGTGGAGGCCCGCGACGATGCCGCCGGCCTGGCCGTGCTCGTGAGCTTTACCCAGCCCTGGCACTAGCCAGGGCCGGTACCAGAGGGGCTAGCGGTTGGCTTTTGCCTTGGCTTTCGCGGCCTCTTTTTCGGCTTTCTCGCGTTCCTTCTCGACTTTTTCGCGGGCTTTTTCCAGCTCTTTGCGCTTGCCGGGGTGCTTGAGGTCGTAGGACACGAGCTTGCGTACGCTGTCGGCTTCTACCATTTCGCGCTTGCTGGTGAGGCGGCCGGTGAGCGATACGTAGTCGCCCTCTGCCATTTGCGACGTAACGCCTTCTACGTTGGTAATCTGACCTTTAGTCGTAATGAGCGTACCATTGAGCAGTCGTTTGTTCTGCTCGATGGGGGCCGTCAGGCCGAGCTCGGTTAGGATAACGCGGCCGTTTTGCAGGGTCAGGCCATCCTTGGCCATCACGCCGCTGGTTTTGGCCCGGGTGGGGGCCGCCACGCCGGCGCGGCGCGGGGCTACTAGCCGGCGCGGGGCCAGCACCCGGCGCGCGGCGGCGGGCTGGGTAGAGGTGGCCGGGGCGGGCTGAGTAGTGGTCGGCGTGGCCATCGCGGCGGGTTGCGTTTGAGCTTGGCTGCCGTGGGCTAGCAGCAATACGCCGCCGAGCAGCAGAGTTGGGATAACTAGTTTCATTAATTGTAAGGAAGTAGAACTACGACAAGATAAACCAAGACGGATAAAAGCATAAAACCGTGCCAGAAGCGCGTCTTCGTTCGCCTGTCAGCGCGAGGCTGCTGCTGGCTTTGCTGCACACTTAAAATGCCGGATGTATATGTAAAATACAAATTTACATCACCGTGCGCCTTCCTTCCAACTCAACGCAACGGGCTTTTTCCGCGTTCAATGCGTGCCCCGGGCAGCGGCTTGCTACCCGGCAGGTTTTTTTTGCACAATGGACTACAAAGACTATTACAAAACCCTGGGCGTTGAGAAAACTGCGACGACCGAGCAAATTAAAAAGGCGTACCGCAAGCTGGCCCGGCAGTATCACCCCGATGTAAACCCCAACGACGCCACGGCCGAACAAAAATTTAAGGAGGCCAACGAGGCTAACGAAGTGCTCTCCGACCCCGACAAGCGGCAGAAATACGACCAGCTAGGGGCCGACTACCAGCGCTACCAGCAGGCCGGCGCGGGCCGGGGCCAGAGCGCCGGTGGCTTCGACTGGAACCAGTATGCCCAGGCCGGCGCGGGTGGCGGGCCCGGAGGCTTTGGCGGCGGGCAATACGGGGGCGAAGGCGAGGACTTTTCCGATTTTTTCAGCTCGCTTTTCGGGGGCATGGGTGGCGGCGGTGGGCGCAGCCGCCCCGGCGCGGGCCAGGACTACCAGGCCGAGCTAGAGCTGACTTTGCAGGAGGCCTACGAGGGCGGCCCGCGCACCATTACGGTAAACGGCAAAAACTTGCGCCTCACCATTCACCCCGGCGTGACCGACGGCCAGACTATTCGGCTGCGCGACCAGGGTGGCCCCGGCCGCAACGGTGGCCCTAGCGGCTCGCTGCTTATTACGCTGCGCATCTTGCCCGATGCCCGCTACGCCCGCACCGGCGACGACCTAACCCAGGATGTGCCTGTGCCACTGTACCGCGCCCTGCTCGGCGGCGAGCAAACCGTGGACACGCTCGGCGGCCCGGTCAAAATCAAGCTCAAGCCCGAAACTGCCAATGGCAGCCGCCTGCGCCTGCGTGGCAAGGGCTTCCCGGTGTATCGCCAGGAGGGCCAGCACGGCGACCTCTACCTGCGGTTGAATGTACAGCTACCCACCAATCTTACGGAGGAAGAGCGCAGCCTGCTTCAGCAGCTAGCCAAGCTGCGCGGCGAAGAATAACTTAACGTTAATCTATTCATAATCAGCATGCATTCAATCCATATCCCCGTCCTATGGAAACCCGCGTTTTAGTCCTCACTTTTCAGGAATGTGATGTGCGCTACGGCCTGAGCCAGGCCGAGCTGCACCAGTTTGTGGAGCTTGGCCTGCTGCGCCCCACGCCGGCCCCCGAAACCATTGAGGTAGAGGAACCCGACGAGCTACTGCCTCGCCTGGCGCGCCTACACCACGGCCTGGGGCTAGCCCCCGAGGCCATCGATTTGGTGCTGTTTATGCGCCAGCGCCTGCTAGGCTTGCAGGCCGCTCTAGCCCGCGAAACGGCCCGCGCCCACCAGCTCGAAGACTTCTTGCGCGGCACCGGGCCGATGCTGGAATCGTAGCGACTAGGGCACTTAGGAAGGAAGTTGAAAGTGGAGCGTTAAAAGTTTGAAGCTTAAGTAAAGGGCATTTGTCATTGCTTCGCTGCGCTCGTAATGACAAATGCCCTAATAGCAAATTTCTTGACTTTTATCTCCCCCTAGAAGCCTTACACGGCATTCACGGCCAGCGCCAGCAGGAGGCCGCCCAGCGTGGCCCCAAGTTTAGGCCAGTTGAGGCGGTGCTCGGGGCTGGTTTCGAAGAGAATAGTAGTAGAGACGTGCAAAAATGTGCCGGCCACAAAGCCGAGCAGCGCGGCATACACGGCCGGGCCTAGCAATTGCTCCAGCACCAGGTAATTGCTGAAGACCAGCCCCGCCGGCGACGCCAGCGCAAACACCAGCAGCCAGGGCCACACCCGCCGAAACGAGCCTAGCCGCAGCCGCAACAGCGTGGCCAGCGCCACCGCCGCCGGCACGTGGTGCAGCGCAATGCCCAGCACCAGCGCGTAGAAATGCTGGCTAACCTCGCCGCTGCCCGCCCCCCGCACCAGAATGCTGCCCTCGAGCAGCGAATGCACCACTAGCGCCGCCACCAGCAGCAGCGGCACGCGCCCTTGCTCGGCCGGGGCCGGCGCGTGTACGTGGCCGTGCTCGATGCCCTGCGACAACACTTCCAGCAGCAGCTGGCCAAAGAAGCCTGCTAGCACCCAGTAGCCCACGCGCTGCGGCGTAGCCGGCAGCAGCGTGAGCGCCTCGGGCAAAATGTGCGTGATGGTGAGGGCAAACAAATATGCGCCGCTAAAAGCCAGCAAGGGTTTCAGCCACTGCCCGGCGCGCGCCGCAGGCACCCTGCTCACCAAAACCCCAGCCCCCAGCACCGACACTGCCAATAAAACTATCGCAATCCACATAGAGGGAATAAACAGAAAACTTGCATCAATGTTGCAAACTTATCTGCAACATTGATGCAAGTCTTAGAAACCGGCTTTTGGGCGACATACCCAGCGCGGCCGAATGCTTAGGCTAACGTACTAACGGCGAGCGCCGGCCTGGCCCTGGGCCGTGTCGGGGGTAGCCGAGTCGCCGGCACCTTTTTTCTTGCCAGAGGTTTCGCCGGGCTTTTCGGCAGTGCCTTCCTGCGTGTCGGCCGTCATTACGGCGCTGGCCGAGGGAGCTGCGCGGCGGTCGAGTACCGTGCCCGAGTTGACGGGCCGGCTGATGGCGCCGCCCTTCTCCTGGCTAGGGGCCGCGGGCGTGCCCTGGTCGAAGTTGTCGCTGGCGCGGGTGCCAGGCTCTACCATGTCGACCGACACTTTTTTGTCGGGGCGCCAGTCAGAGGGTTCACTGCTGCACGAGGCGAGCAGCACTACGGCGGCCGGAGCCAGGTAGGAAAGCAGCTTTTTCATACGGGTCAAAAATTCCTTGCGGAAAACTAAATAGAAAGACAGAGAAACAGGGAGCCTTACGGCCCGGGCTAGGCGGCGGGTGCATCGGCCAGCAGGCCTTTGCGGCGTAGCAGGGCCTCAAACAGCTTGCGGTCGTTGTCGTTATTGAACAAGCGCAGGGGCAAATGTAGAAACACCGGCACGTCAAACGTGCTGGCCACCCAGCGGCGCCAGGGGGCTAGCTCGGCGGGCGGCGCGCCGGGCTTGAGGTACAGCAGGTAGGCATCGGGCTCGCGGCGCACGCGGCCAATCTGGTCCCAGGGCAGGGCCATGGCGCGCTGCTCGCTCTGGCGTAGGATGAGCTGGCGCGAGTCGGCCTCGTAGTTCATGCGCTCAAATAAGGGCTTGCTCTGCTCCATCTGGGTCACACCCGTGACGAGCGACGAGCGAATAAGCACGAACACCGCCGCCAGGGCCACCCCTAGCAGCAGCCACCACCACGAGTGCCAAATGGCCGCCGGCAGCACGCCTACCGCAAACGGAATGAGCGCGTACCACCACTCCTTGCGCCACACCTCGCCCATCGCAATGCGGGTGTAGGTGTTGGGGTCGAACTGATATTTTTTGGTTTTAATGGTGCCGGGCAGCGACTGCTGCGTCTGCTGCTGGCGGTAGCCGCTGCCGCCGCCCCGTTGGTTGGGAAGATTCATTTCGTACTTGTTAGTTGTTGATTGTTGATTGTTACCTGTTGATTAGTGGCTTTATAAACCCTTAACAATCAACAACCAGCAATCAACAATTACTCAAAACGCTTTCAGGCTCAAGTCCAGGATGGTGGCGGAGTGCGTGAGCGCCCCCACCGAGATATAGTCGACGCCCGTACCGGCTACCTCCGCAATAGTTTGCTCGGTAATGCCGCCGCTAGCCTCCAGGGGCACGCGGCCGGCCACCAGGGCCACTGCCTCGCGCAGCTGGACGGGGGACATATTGTCGAGCATCACGCGGTCGACACCCCCGGTGTCGAGGGCTTGCTGCACCTCGGCTAGGGTGCGGGTTTCGAGCACGATGGGGAGGTGGCGGCCGGTGCGGTGCAGGTAGCTTTGGGTGGCCGCGATGGCCGCGGCCACGCCGCCCGCGTAGTCTACGTGGTTGTCCTTCAGCATTATCATGTCAAAGAGCCCGTAGCGGTGGTTTACGCCGCCGCCGATGAGCACGGCCCATTTTTCGCAGAGGCGGAAGTTGGGCGTCGTCTTGCGGGTGTCGAGCAGGCGCGCCTTGGTGCCGGCCAGCAGCGCCGTGAGGTGCGCCGTGTAGGTGGCGATGCCGCTCATGCGCTGCATGCAATTCAGCACCAGCCGCTCGGCAGTGAGAATGCTGCGCGCCGGGCCTTCCACGGTGAAGGCTACGTCGCCGTACTTCACTCTGGCGCCGTCTTCGAGCTGCACGCTCAGGGTCAGCTCTGCATCTACTTGCTTGAAAATGAGGCTAGCCAGCGCTACGCCAGCCAGCACGCCCTCGGCTTTCACCAGCAGCTTGGCGCGGTTGCGGGCTTCGGCCGGAATGGCCGCCAGGGCCGAGTGGTCGCCATCGCCCACATCCTCGGCCAGGGCCGTTTGGATAAATGTGGTGAGCGCGGCGGGCGTGAGGTAGGGGGCGGGATAGGCTGACACCCAACAAAGGTACGCTGCCTGGCGGGCGCATAAAAAACCCGGCAGCGGGTGGGCTGCCGGGCTAGGGTGGCACTGGGCCAGTTATTCTTTGGTAAAATCGAGCGTGTCGATGGTTGGGTTCGACTGCTTGGGCTTGAGCTTGATAAACACCTGGTAGTTGCCGTTGCGCCCTACGTAGTGGCCAATGGCGTAGGGAATCCCATCGTTGCTAGCCCCTTGGTGCACAATGTCGAAACTGGCGGGCGGGTTTTTGGCGAAGAAATTCTTCATCACCAGCTCGGTTTGGGTGGCGTTGTAGCTCTGCTTATCACCATCGAAGCCCACTTCAACCGACGGTGCTAAAAACTGCGCGAGCCCGTGCGCCGAGCCGCTGGCAATGGCCGAGCGCACGGCCGACAATTGGTCGGCCCCCTGGGCCCTACCACTCACAGCTACCGCCAATAAAAGCCAGGCGAGTACAAAAAATCGGGTAAAAAATGAATTCATACTAGTGAAGCTTCGCGAACAGGTCGAAAATGCTTGAATAGGAAGTAAGCTAAAACTATGCCAGCCGCAAACATTTTGAGGCCTTTCTGAAGACTTAATTAAGCAACCGGGGCTAGTACGGTGCGCAGGCGCTTTAGGGTGCGGGGCGTACTTTTGTAGCCATGAACAAGCAGGTCCTCTTAGTTATTCTGGATGGGTGGGGCATCGCCCCGAACACGGAGGCTTCGGCCGTTGACAAAGCGCAAACGCCGTATTTTAATAGCTTACTTAAACGCTTTCCGCACAGCACCTTGCAGGCCTCGGGCGAGGCCGTGGGGCTGCCCGAAGGCCAGATGGGCAACTCGGAAGTGGGCCACATGAACATCGGCGCGGGCCGGGTGGTGTACCAGGAGCTAGTACGCATTGGCAAAACCATTCAGGAGCGTAAGCTCGGGCAGATACCCGCGCTGAAGGACGCGCTAGCCTACGCTAAGCTCAATAATAAAGCCTTCCATCTTATTGGCTTGCTGTCGGATGGCGGCGTGCATTCGCACATCGACCACGTAAAGGCGCTCTGCACCATTGCCCATGAGGCCGACGTGCATAAGATATTTGTACACGCCTTTACCGACGGGCGCGACACCGACCCCAAGAGCGGCGTGCACTACGTGAACGAGCTGGAGCAGTATAACGAGCGCACGGGGGCCAAAATCGCTTCCATTGTGGGCCGCTACTACGCCATGGACCGCGACCAGCGCTGGGAGCGCGTCAAAATCGCCTACGACTTGCTGGTGAACGGCGTGGGCACGCCCTCGCAGAATCTGATTCAAAGCATTCAGGAGCAGTACAAAGACGGTGTCACGGACGAGTTTTTGAAGCCCATTGTGAAGGTGGGCGCCGATGGGCAGCCGCTGGCCAACATTCAGGAGGGCGACGTGGTGCTGTGCTTTAATTTCCGTACTGACCGGGGCCGCGAAATCACGGAGGCGCTCACGCAGCAGGATTTCAACGCCTACCAGATGCACCGCCTCAACCTGCGTTACCTTACCATGACGACGTACGACGAGACGTTTCAGGGGGTAACGCCGATTTTTGAGAAGGACAACCTCGACAATACGCTGGGGCAAGTGCTGGCCGCGCACGGCAAGTCGCAGATTCGGATGGCCGAAACGGAGAAGTATCCGCACGTGACGTTCTTCTTCTCGGGCGGCCGCGAAAAGGAGTTTGCCGGCGAAACGCGCATTATGCGGGCCTCGCCCAAGGTGGCCACCTACGACCTAGCGCCCGAAATGAGCGCCTACGAACTGCGCGATGCCCTGGTGCCCGAGCTGCAAGCCAACTCGGCCGATTTTGTGGTCGTCAACTTCGCCAACCCCGATATGGTGGGCCACACCGGCGTGTTTGAGGCCGTGGTGAAGGCCGTAGAAACGGCCGACGCCTGTGCCCGCGACGTGGTAGAAGCGGCCCTGGCCGCCGGCTACGCCACCATCGTGATTGCCGACCACGGCAACGCCGAGTTTATGCGCAACGCCGACGGCTCGCCCAATACGGCGCACACGACCAACCTGGTACCCTGCATCTTGGCCGATAATAATTACCAAGGCACCCTAGCCAGCGGCAAGCTCGGCGACATTGCGCCCACCGTGCTGGCGCTGATGGGCGTGCCCCAGCCCACCGAAATGACGGGCCTGAGCCTGCTGCGCCCCGTGCTGGGCTAGCGCGAACAAATTGCTTGGCATTTTTCTTTCTTGCAGTGTCCCGCAGTGTTTGGCCGAAGTCGTCCTTCGGTGCACAGTGCGGGACACGTTGTTAAGATGGGTTGTAGAATCGGATTTTATTTATTGAGCAGCAGCGCGTTGCTAGCCCTAACCAGCTGCGACAAGGGCGCGGCCACCGACCCGGCCGCGCCGGGTGCGGTGCACCGCGGCGGCCCGTACTTCGACGTGCGCAGCCTGCTCGATGCGCAGGTGCGGCAGCTCACGGCTAGCCACCCCGGCGTGGAAAAGCAGGTGAGCGTGCGCGGTGGCGCGCCCGAAACTGTGCGCGTGCCGCAGGTGAAGTGGGCCGACGAGCTCCAGATTTTTTACCAGGCCGATATCAACAAAGCGGCCTTGAGGGGGGCCTACGCCATCGACTCGGCTAGCCTGCCGGGCGGGGCCCTGCGCCGCACCTACCGCCTGCTGCCCGGCCACGACAACGCGCCCGTGCTGCGCCTCGCCGTGACGGGCCTAGCCAGCCAACCCCAGGAAGTAACCGCTACCATTCGGCAGGATAACGCCTTGTTTTTCGGACAAAAAGAATTGCAACTACGCCTGCAAAACGGCCGCCTTAGCCAGTACAGCGCCAGCGGCGTGCAAAAGCTGGTACTGTTTGACAGCACGCGCTATCGCTCGGCGGCGCGGGTGCTGTAGCCACGGCTGGGTCCTTATTCACCCATGAGCGTAGCTACCACCCAGCGGCGGCCACCGTGGCGGCGGTGCTCGCCCAGGCACAGGCCCTGCCAGGTGCCCAGCAGCAAGCGGCCATCGGCGATGGGCACCGTGACGGAGGTGCCCAGCATGGCCGCTTTGAGGTGAGCCGTCATATCGTCGGGGCCTTCGAGGGTGTGCAGGAAGTAGGGCGCATTATCAGGCGCCAGCCGCCGGAAATACTCCTGGAAGTCGCGCCGCACGGTGGGGTCAGCGTTTTCGGTGATGAAGAGGCTAGCCGACGTGTGCTGAATGCAGAAGTTGGCGGTGCCCACGCGCATAGTTTCCAGCTCGGGCAACTCGCTCAGCAGCAAATCGGTGATGAGGTGAAAACCTTCGGCGACGGCCGGTAGGCGCAGGCGTTTTTGGATGAAGCGCATGGCAGTAATACGTAGGCCAGCGCGGGCTAGCCCTATTTCTTGGTGCTTTCGTAGGCGCCGAGGCTAGGCGTGCCAGCCGGCGTGCGCGGCAGGTTGAGCAGGTCGCGGGTGGGCACGGTACCTAGCGGACTGGCGCGCTTGTAGGCCGGCGAGGTGCTGCGGAGGCGATAATCGCCGAAGCTGCCGCCCTGCGGCCGCTCGAACTGCGGGTCGCTATTTAAAAGGTTGGCATAGGCCGCATTGCCGAGGCCGGCATTGTCGCCCGCATCGGCGGCGGCTTTGTAAAACTGACTTTTCAGCAGCGAGTTGCGAATGGTAACGTTGTTTTTATACGCGCTGTAATGGTCCAGCAGCAGCTCGTCCTCGATGGCGCCCCACACGATGGAATTCTGGATATTGATTACCGGCGACTGCGTGGTAGCTACGTTTTTCGAGGTAGTTACGGCATCGGTGAAGGTGAGCGACTGGGTTTTGCGCACGCCGCCGGTGGCCGGGTAGTTGGCCACGGTGCAGAAATTGAGTACCGTGCTGCCACCCAACCCCAGTACGGCATACTCATAGCAGTCGCTGAACAAGGTATTCGTGGCCGTCACCCGGCCCTGCATGTTGAATATTCCGGCCCCGGTGCCCAGGCTGCTGGCCATCCCGGCAAAGCTCACATTATTGCCCGAGATGTAGCGAATCACGGTATTCTGAACATCCACGCTAGGCGGCGCGCCGTTGTCAGGGTTGTAGAGCAGCACACCGATGGTGGCGTTCTGAAGCTGCGCGTAGCGAATCACATTGCCTTGGCTACCAGGGAGTAGCACGATGCCCGTCCACTGTCCCGGTGCGGTGGCGTACTGCGCCTCGTCGCTGCGGTCGCCCACAAAGCGCACGATGTTGGCGTTGGTGGCCTTCACTGTATCGGTGAGGCCGGCACCGGGCGTGTAGTCGCTAGGGTCATTCACGAGCAGCCGGCCCTGCACTAGGAGCGCCGCCCCGGCATGGGCGTAGATGCGGGTGCCAGGCTTGATGTGTAGCGTACAGCCCGGCCCTACCACCACCGAGCCGTAGAGCACGTGCGGGCGGTCGTTGGTCCATACCAAGTTACCGGAGCAGGCTAAGATACCGCTGTTATGCAGGTATATATTCTGCCCGAACGAGCGTAACAGCACGCGTTGGTCCTGGCCGTTGGTACGGAAATTCAGGTTTTCCTGCACCACTAGGGCCTTGGCTGCCCCGCTGCCACCGTTGTCTTTGAGTTGGGCCCGCACCAGGATGAGCAGGCTATCATTGCCCCTGATGTAGAGGTTGTTAGCCGTCTGCTTCAGGTCGCCATTGATGATAAGCGTGTAGGGCGAGCTGGCCGGATTTTCCAGGCTCACCAGGTCCACGTTTACCGCCCGCGGGTTGCGGTTGTACACCCACAGCCGCTTCGTGACGGTGCGCAGGGTAGTAAAAACCGTGTCGAATTTCACCGTATCGGCCGAAAAGGCTAGCCCGCCCGAGGTTTGCAGCTCCTCCTCGCGCGGCTTGCAGCCGGGCAAGGTGAGGCTGCACACGGCGCTGAAGAAGAGCAGGATGGGCAGTAGTAGCTTTTTAAACATCAGCAAAACAGGAAGCTAGAAATAACAGGCAACAAACGACCGGCGGCAACTCCTAGTGTCTGCTCACAAAAATGTCATGCCAAGCCCGCTAAGCACTCTATCACGACCTATGCATTCAGGCGTGAGAAAATGCATCACAACCTCAGCATGACACTATCAAATTAAACCAAGCAAGCTAGTCAGCCCGCGTAGCGGGCGTATCCCCGCAATTTCGTTTAATCCGTTAAATCTGCGGTCACTCGGCGCCCACTTTCAGGCGCTCGGCGCTCTCCACCAGGCGCAGCTGCTCCACAAAGTCGTCGATGTTGCCGTCCATCACGCTGGGCAGGTTGTACACGGTGTAGCCGATGCGGTGGTCCGTCACGCGGCCCTGCGGGTAGTTGTAGGTGCGGATTTTGTCGGAGCGGTCGCCGCCGCCAATCATGCCCTTGCGGATGGCACCTTCGGCCTCGTTTTTCTTGGCTAGCTCAATTTCGAAAATGCGCGAGCGCAGCACGCCCAGCGCTTTATCGAAGTTCTTGAGCTGCGATTTCTGGTCCTGGCACTGGGCCACGATGCCCGTGGGGATGTGCGTGAGGCGTACGGCCGAGTACGTCGTGTTTACTGACTGCCCGCCGGGGCCGGAGGACATGAATAAGTCCTTGCGGATATCATTCATATCCAGGTTAATATCAAATTCCTCGGCCTCGGGCATTACCACGATGCTCGCCACCGAGGTGTGAATGCGCCCCTGGGTTTCGGTGGCCGGCACGCGCTGCACGCGGTGCACGCCCGATTCGAACTTGAGCTTGCCGTACACGTCCTCACCCTTCACGGCCACCACGATTTCCTTGTAGCCGCCGGCGGTGCCTTCCATAGCGTCCACGAGCTCCATTTTCCAGCCCTGCTTTTCGGCAAAGCGCATATACATGCGCTGCAAGTCGCCCGCGAAAAGCGAGGCTTCGTCGCCGCCCGCCCCGGCCCGGATTTCCATAATCACGTCCTTCGAGTCATTGGGGTCTTTCGGAATCAGCAGTTCCTTGATGGCCACCTCCATGCGCTCGGCCTCGGGCACCAGCTCGTCGAGCTCGGCCTTGGCCATTTCGCGGAAGTCCTCGTCCTTTTCGGTCGACACGACCAGGCGGGCGCCTTCTATATTACTGAGCACCTGCTGGTAAGCGCGGTACGCAGTCACGATTCTACCTAGTTCCTTGAACTCCTTATTAAGAGACTTAAAGCGCTTCATGTCGCCCATCACCTCGGGCTGCATGAGCTCGTCGTTCACGTTGTCGTAGCGCTCGCGGATGGCTTCGAGTTTATCCAGCATTTTGTGGTCAGAAAAAATAGTCAGTAGTTTGCAAAGATACGGCCTGGTAACAACGTCCTTTGCGGTCGGCGTTCCGCGCCAATTCTTTACGCTGCCTGGGGTTGCTGTTCCCACCCTCGCCAGGCCCTCTCCTACTGCGCGGCCGGCCCCGGCTAGCCGGGCATTCGACACCTGTTTCGTATGCAAGTTTTGAAGTTTGGGGGCACGTCGGTGGCCTCTGCCGAGAACATCGGCAAAGTCATTGCCATCGTGACGAGCGCGCTGGCCCACGGCCCCGTGGCCTTGGTCGTGTCGGCGCTGGGTGGCACCACCGACACCCTCATTGGTATCGGCCGCACGGCCGCCACCGGCGACGAAGCCTTTCGCCAGACCCTGCGCCAGCTTGAAGTCCGCCACCTCACTGCCGCCGAGCACTTGTTGCCTACCGAGGCTAGCCAGGCCGAAATTCAGCCCTGGCTCACCGCCCAATTTACCGAGCTGGCTGGGCTAGCCGACGGCATTTTTGCGCTGGGCGAACTCTCGCCGCGCACCCTGGACCGGCTCATGAGCTACGGCGAGCTGCTGTCATCGCGCCTGGTAGTGGCCGCGTTGCAGGCGCGGGGGCTAGCCACTGCCTGGGCCGACAGCCGCCAGCTCATCCGCACCAACTCGCGCTTCGGCATGGCGCAGGTCGATGAAGAAGTGACCGAGCGCCAGGTCACGCAATTTCAGCAGCAAACCACGGCTAGCCTGTGGATAGCGCCCGGCTTCATTGCCGCCGACGCCGAGGGCCATACCACCACGCTGGGCCGCGGCGGCTCCGACTACACGGCCGCCATCTTGGCCGCCGCGCTGGGCGCCGAGAAGCTCGAAATCTGGACCGACGTGAGCGGCATGCTCACTGCCGACCCGCGCCTAGTGCGCTCGGCGCGGCCCATTGCGCGCATCAGCTACGAGGAGGCGATGGAGCTGTCGCACTTCGGAGCCAAGGTGCTCTACGCGCCCACGGTGCAGCCCGTGCGCCGGCGCGGCATCCCGATGTGGATTAAAAATACCTTTGCGCCAGACAATTACGGCACGCTGGTGGAGGTGGCGCCGCCGCCCAGCATTGGGGTGGTGCGCGGGCTATCGAGCATCGGCCACCTGGCTTTGCTGAACCTGGAGGGTAGCGGCATGGTGGGCGTGCCGGGCTTTTCGGCGCGGCTGTTTGCGGCCCTGGCTAGGGCCCGCATCAACGTGGTGCTCATCACCCAAAGCTCTTCCGAACACTCCATCTGCGTGGGCGTGAGTGAGGGCGATGTGCCCGCCGCGCAGGAAGTAGTGAATGAGGAGTTTGCGGCCGAAATCTCGGCCGGCCGCCTGGAGCCTTTGCGGCCCGAAACGGGGCTAGCCATCGTGGCGCTGGTGGGCGATAATATGCGCAACCATCCCGGCATCAGCGGGCGCCTGTTTAGCGCGCTGGGGCACAATGGGGTGAATATCCGGGCCATTGCCCAGGGAGCCAGCGAGCGCAATATCTCGACCGTTATTCAGGCCGACGACGTGCGCAAGGCCATCAACGTGCTGCACGAAGAGTTTTTTGAGGCGACCTATAAGCAGGTGAACCTCTTCATCCTCGGACCCGGCAACGTGGGCGGCAAGCTGCTCGGCCAGCTAGCCCAGCAGCAGGACTACCTGCGCGACAAGCTCGGCCTCGACCTGCGGGTGGTGGCCATCGCCAACAGCCGCCACTGCCTCGTGAGCGACGAGGGCGGGCTTGACCTGCGCACCTGGCCCGAGGATTTGGACAAGGCTTCGCCGCTTTCGCTCGATGAGCTTACGCAGCTCATTATCAGCAAGAACCTGCGCAACTCCATCTTCGTGGATGTCACGGCCAACCCCGCCGCCGCCGGCCAGTACGCGCCGCTGCTCGCCAAAAGCGTGGCCGTGGTGGCCTGCAACAAAATCGCCGCCTCCGACACCTACGCCAACTACCGCCAGCTCAAGCAGCTAGCCCAGGATTTCAACACGAAGTACCTCTTCGAAACTAATGTGGGCGCGGCGCTGCCCGTCATCGGCACGCTCGGCGACCTCACCCGTAGCGGCGACGTGGTGCGCCGGATGCAGGCCGTGCTTTCGGGCACGCTCAACTTCGTGTTCAACAACTACGATGGCTCGCGGCCCTTTGCCGAAGTCGTGGCCCAGGCCCAGGCCGAAGGCTATACCGAGCCCGACCCGCGCCTCGACCTCAACGGCTCGGACGTGGCCCGCAAAATTCTCATCCTGGCCCGCGAGGCGGGCCAACAACTGGAAATGAGCGACGTAGCCAACGAAAGCTTCCTGCCCGCCAGCTGCCTGGCCGGCGATGTGGCCGCCTTCTACGAGCAGCTAGCCGTGCACGAGCCGCACTTCCGCGCCCTCTACGATGCGGCGGCCAGCCAGGGCAAGCGCCTCAAATTCGTGGCCCAGTACACCGAGGGCAACGCTTCGGTGGGCTTGCAGCAAATCGCGCCCGGCCACGATTTGTACGAGTTGCGCGGCAAGGACAACGTGGTGCTCTTCTATACCGACCGCTACCCCGAGCAGCCGCTGGTGGTGAAGGGCGCCGGCGCGGGGGCGGAGGTCACGGCCTCGGGCGTGTTTGCCGATATTATCCGGGCGGCGCGGCTATAAATCAATCAATTAAAAATCATTGTCATGCTGAGCTTGCCGAAGCATCTCGCGTGCAGCAGTAAATCAATCGTTAGCTATGCTGACCTTCGGTTCAGCGAAGCGAGCGAGGTGCTTTCCGGCGGTCTGCATGACAACGATTTTGCAACGTCTATAACTAGATGTCCCTTCCCTCCTCCGTCACCGTCCATGCCCCCGCTACCATCGCCAACGTTGGCTGCGGCTTCGATGTGCTGGGTTTGTGCCTCACCGCGCCCTACGACACGGTGCGCCTGACGCGCCGCGACCAGCCGGGCCTCGTCATCCGGCACCTCGACGACTACGACCTGCCCACCGACCCCAACCGCAACGTGGCCGGCGCGGCCCTGCTAGCCCTGCTGCGCGCCGTGCCCGAGCCGCTGGGCTTCGAGGTGGAGATTACGAAGGGCATCCGGCCGGGCAGCGGCATTGGCAGCAGCGCGGCCAGCGCGGCGGGCGCCGTGGTGGCCGCCAACGCGCTGCTCGGCAATCGCTTTAGGCACAAAGAGTTGATTGACATGGCTATGTACGGCGAGGCCGTGGCCTCGGGCGTGCGCCATGCCGACAATATTGCGCCCGCTATTTGCGGCGGCTTCACGCTGGTGCGGGCCGTGGCGCCGGTGCTCGATGTGCTGGCCCTGCCCGCCCCGCCGCTGTGGGTGGCCGTGGTGCACCCGCAGTTCGAGGTCAAAACCAAGGAGGCCCGCGCCGTGCTGCCGGCCTCGGTGCCGCTAGCCCTAGCGGTGCGCCAGTGGGCCAACGTGGGCGGCCTGGTGGCCGGCTTCCTCACCCGCGATAATGAACTGATTGCCCGCGCCCTCGAAGATTACATCGTGGAGCCGGCCCGCGCCTCGCTCATTCCCGGCCTCGGCGATGCCAAGCGGCTGGCCCTGGCGGCCGGCGCGCTGGGCGGCGGTATTTCGGGCTCGGGTCCGTCCATTTTCATGCTGAACCAGGACGAGGCCACGGCTCACGCCGCCGCCGAGGCGCTGGGCAGCGTGTACCACAAGATGGGCATCGATTTTCACCTGCACGTGGGCCCGATTGCCAGCCAGGGCGCCCGCGTGGTGGCAACGGAATAACGTCTGTCAACGGTCGTCATGCGCGCTTGTCGAAGCATCTTGCGTGGCACAGTAGTCAGCACGCAGTTCAACGATGCGAGCAAGATGCTTCGACAAGCTCAGCACGACGACCGCACCCTTTGTTTAATATGCTTTACTACAGCCTCAACCGCCAGTCGCCGCCCGTCGATTTTCGCGCCGCCACCATTGCCGGGCAGGCGCCCGACGGCGGCCTGTACTTCCCCGAAACCATTCCGCAATTTTCGGAGCACTTGCTAAAAAACCTGGCTAGCCTCTCGCCGGCCGACATTGCCTACGCCGTGATGCAGCCCTACGTGGGCGACACCATCCCGGAGGCCGACCTGCGCCGCATCTGTGCCGAAACGGTTGATTTTGAGTTTCCGCTGGTGCCTATCACTGGGCAAATCGGCGCGCTGGAGCTGTTTCACGGCCCCACGCTGGCGTTTAAGGACGTGGGCGCGCGCTTCATGAGCCGCTGCCTGGGCTACTTTTCGCAAGGCGGAACCCAGCCGGTGACGGTGCTGGTAGCCACCTCCGGTGATACGGGTGGGGCCGTGGCGCACGGCTTCCTGGGCGTGCCGGGCGTGGAGGTGGTCATCCTCTACCCCTCGGGCAAGGTGAGCCCCTTGCAGGAATTGCAGCTCACCACGCTGGGCCAGAATATTACGGCGCTGGAGGTGGCCGGCAATTTCGACGACTGCCAGCGCCTCGTGAAGCAGGCTTTCTTGGATGAGGAGCTGGCGAGCCGCCGCACGCTTACCTCGGCCAACAGTATCAACGTGGCGCGCTGGCTGCCGCAGCAGCTTTATTACCTATTTGCCCTGCAGCAGTGGGCGCCCGCCGCGTCTCCCGTCATTGCGGTGCCTAGCGGCAACTTTGGCAACCTCTGCGCCGGGTTGCTGGCCCACGCCTCGGGCCTACCGGTGGGCCACTTTATCGCCGCCTGCAACGCCAATGACGCTGGCGCCGAGTACCTGCGCACGGCCATTTTTGCCCCCAAAACAGCCGTGGCGACTATTTCTAATGCCATGGACGTGGGCCACCCCAGCAACTTCGTGCGCATGCTGGAGCTATTCAAGCACGAGCACACCACCATTAGCCAGCTGCTGAGCGGCTACACGGTGAGCGACGCCGACACCAGCGCCACCATCCGGCGCGTGAATGCGGAGCGCGGCTACCTGCTCGACCCGCACGGTGCGGTGGCGTTTTTTGCCTTGGAAAACTACCTGGCCGAGTACCCGGCCGCGGCGGGCTTCCTGCTGGCCACGGCGCACCCGGTGAAGTTTCCGGAGGTGGTCGAGCCGCTCATCGGGCGCAAGATTGAGCTACCGGCTGCTCTACATTACTTGTTGGAAAAGCCCAAGCAGAGCGTACCGCTAGCTCCTAGCTACAAGGCGCTGTGTGCGTGGCTGCTAAGTGACGAATAAGTAAGCTGGCGAATAAGTGAATAAGCGAGAGTATTTAAAGTCATTCACCAACTCTCTCCTTTAGGCATTCCCCCTCTCGCAACCTTCCCCCGCCCAAAGGAGTTGCCGCAGTATGGTTTTGTCGAAAATCAAGTTCATTCTTCCCGGGCTGCTCGCGCTGGCCGCCTGCCGGCCCGACCAAGTAAAGCACCTACCCGGCACCAAGCAGATAGCCGAGGAAACCGCCAACTGGGAGGTCAAGCGCATTATGCCCAACGACCTGCTGCACGCCACACGCTGGGCCGGCGACTCGCTCACGGCCTACGCCGACACGCTGCTGCGCCGCACCCTAGCCCGCGAGCTAGCCAAGGGCAACCTTGCCCAGGCCGCCACTTTTTGCCGGCCCCAAAGCTACCCGCAGGTCGACTCGATGGCCCGCAAGTGGCACGCCACCCCGCGCCGCGCCGAGTGGCAACCGGCCCCCGCCAGCGCCACGCCGGCCGCCGTGGCCGCCGCTGGCCTGCGCCCCGATACCATGCGCCTCATCGGCCGGCCGGCCGCCGATACCTTTTACTACCAGCGGCCCATCACCCTAGCCAACAGCCTGTGCCTGCGCTGCCACGGCCAGCCGGGCCGCGACCTCACCCTAGCCGAAGCCCAACTGCTCCGGCAGCAGCACCCGGGCCTACAAGCCGTGGGCCGGCAGCGGGGTCAGGTGCTCGGGGCCTGGCAACTCACGCTGGAGCGCAGCGGGGTTGCCGAGTTCTACACCATGAAGACCCGCAAAAAGTGGAAGGAGCACAAGATGCCCAAGCTGTTTTGAGTGAGGAGCGCCCCCGGCTCTCGCTGGCGCTAGTGGCCAACACGCCTGCCAAAGCCGACAGTTTTGGGGGTTGCCTGCAGCGGCGGCTGCCACTGGGCGCTCTCCTAAGCGTCGGATTTATTGGGCGGATACTACCGCTTTGAGTAGTGGAGGTCGGTGTGCTCGTAGCGCTAGCGGTGGCAGTGTTCAGGATGATGCGAACTGCTCCTTCCCGGTCTCAGGCAACTGGCTATTTGTTATTTTTCGAAGACAAGCTGGTGATGCGAATGGATGAAGCTGAACAGCAATGGCCCCTCCTTGCTTCTACTCGGGTAAGCTTGCGCTACCAGGGTTTCCGCCATGAATCGCTGGGCGGACGGATGCACGCCAGTGGTATCGATAACTTTATTCAAGTGGACGACGGGCCGGAATACGCTTTCGCAGTACCCAATGAAGCTATTCAGGCTACGCTGCGCCGGGAGCTCCGCCACTGGTATGAGCGCAAGGTGCAACTACGGGAGTTTCGCTGGGGCAATCGCACCATTTTCCTGTATAAAGAGCCAAGCTATGAACAATTGCAGGCTTTCAAGAAAGAATTTGGCATTTCCCTGTACCGGTAGTCACGGCTAGGTAACCGGCCGGCACGTATAACCCGAACAGAAAGCGCATTTTATACCCTATGACTTCCTCTACTGACCCTGTTATCATTATCGGCGCGGGCATGGCCGGGCTAGCCTGCGCCACTTGGCTGCACCGCGCTGGCCGCCCTGTGCTGCTGCTCGAAGCCGCTGATGCCGTGGGCGGCCGCGTGCGCACCGACGTTACGCCCGATGGCTTTCGGCTCGACCGGGGCTTCCAGATTTTGCTTACCAACTACCCTGAGGTGCGGCGCATGTTCGACTACGGGGCCCTGAACCTAAAGTCATTTCGCTCGGGTGCCGTCATTCGGATGGCCGACGGCCAGGAAACTACCCTCGAAAACCCGCTCCACGCGCCCCTGATGGCCTTTGCTGCGCTGGCCTCGCCCATCGGTACCACCAAAGACAAGCTGCTGCTGGGCAAGCTGGTGGCGCAGCTGGCCGGCCGCTCGCCCGAAGGGCTGCTGGCCCGGCCCGGCCAAACCACCCTCGCCTACCTGCGCGAGTTTGGTTGGAGCGAGCAGATTATTACCAACTTCTTCAAGCCCTTCTTCGGCGGCGTGTACCTCGACCGTGAGCTGAGCACGGCCAGCAACTTCTTCGAGTTTGTGTTCCAGCAGTTTATGCAGGGCGCGGCCGTGATACCAGCCCTGGGTATGCAGCAGCTGCCCGAGCAGCTGGCTAGCCGCCTGCCCGCCGGGGCCATCCGCCTGAACACGCCCGTGGCCGCCGTAGCCGAAGGTGGCCGCCTCGTGCACCTGGCCAGCGGCGAAACCCTGGCCGCCGCCGCCGTGGTGCTAGCCACCGATGGCCCGGCGGCCGCCCGTCTGCTCGGGGCCGACCTGCCGGCTCCGACTAGCCCCGCCGCCCGGCCCACTACCTGCACTTATTTTGCCACGGCCGGCGCGCCCCCTAGCCACGGCTTCAATATCCTGCACCTCAATGCCCAGCCCGGCGCGCTGGTCCACAACGTGGCTTTTCCGGCCCAAACGGGCGCGGTGCTAGCCCCCGCTGGCCAGGGCCTGGTATCGGTGAGCACCCACGGCGAGCACGGCTTTTCGGAAGAGGAGCTGACCGCCCGCCTGCGCACCGAGCTAGCCGCTTGGTTTGGGCCGGTGGCCAATATGTGGCGGCACCTGCGCACCTACCGTATCGAACAGGCCCTGCCCGTTTACGCCCCCGGCCAGCCCGTGCAACAAGAGCTGCGCCTGGGCGACACACTTTTCCGGTGTGGCGACTGGGTCAGCTACCCCTCGCTCAATGCTGCGCTCAGCACCGGCCGCCAGGTGGCCGAAATGCTACTGGCGCAATAGCGCGAATGCTATAGTTCGCATTCCGCCGCCGCTAGCATACAGTCATCCTGAAACGCAAATCATAGTGTTCGCGCTACCATTCATACCAGCGCCACTAGTGCTTGCAACAGCGGCGTGGGCCGCGCCGCCAGGTAGGCTACACACTGTGTGAGCAGCACATTCTCACCGCCCGCCACGCGTAGCGGCCGTGCCACCACGCCCGGTACCGTACTCAGGTCAAAAAACGAAGGCACGAAGGCCACGCCAAGCCCTAGCCGCACTAGGTTGCTGAGCAATTCCAACGACGAGACTTCCTGCACGATGGCCCCGCGCCGGCTAAAGCCCGCCTGCTGGCACAGGTGCTCAATCTCTTCGTACACCGGATGCAGCGGCCGGCTGATTTCGACCCATTTCTCGTGAGCTAGGGCTTCGAGCGGCACCTCGGCCAGGCTAGCCAGCGGGTGCGCGGCGGGCAAGGCCACAGCTAGCCCGCCCTGCCCAAAAGGCCGCGCCGCTAGCTCGGGGTGCAGCAGTGGCAGCATGGTAAGGCCCAATGCGATGCGCCCCGCCACCAACGCCTCCTGCACCGCCCGAAAGGTCGGCAGCTCGTGCAGGTGAAACTGCACATCGGGGAAGCTGGTGCTGAAGCGCTGCACGATGCCCACCAGGCGGTCGGGCCGCAGCAGCTGGTAATAACCCAGCTCCACCGTTTTTTGCTGCGAGCCCACCCGGCGCACGTTTTCAATGGCTTGCCGGCTCAGGTGCAGCAAGTGTTGCGCTTCAACCAAAAAGGCGGCGCCAGCTTCGGTGAGAACCACGCGGCGTTGGCGCGTGCGCTGCGCGTGGTCAAATAACTCGACGCCCAACTCGCTCTCCAGCAGCTGAATCTGCTGGCTGAGGGCGGGCTGCGACACGCACAGCGTCTGGGCCGCCCGGCCGTAGTGCAGCGCCGTGGCTACTTCGGCAAAATAGCGCAGTTGACGAAGTTCCATGCCACAAATCTCGATAAGAAATTCTTATCAGCCTCATAAGTAGCCGATATTGGACAAGCTAGCTAACGGGCGTTAGTATTGCGTTGTAAATAAGCACTATCCCACTCAGTATCTTCTCATGGAAACCCTCGTCGCCCAGGAGCTGCAACAGCGCGCCACTACCGATTTTCTGCCTTTGCTCGGCACCGACCACCTCGAATTTTACGTGGGCAACGCCAAGCAGGCAGCCTACTACTACAAGGCGGCGTTCGGCTTCCAAACCGTGGCCTACGCTGGCCCCGAAACCGGCGTGCGCGACCGCGCCAGCTACGTGGTGCAGCAGGGCAAAATCCGGCTGGTGCTTACCACGGCCATGAAATCGGACCACGTTATTTCGGAGCACGTGCGCCTGCACGGCGATGGCGTTAAAATCCTGGCCCTCTGGGTCGATGATGCCTACGCCAGCTACGAAAAAACTATGAGCCGCGGTGCCCGCAGCTACCAGGAGCCCCGCACCCTCACCGACGAATTTGGCGAGGTGCGCACGGCCGGCATCTATACCTACGGCGAAACGGTGCACCTCTTTGTGGAGCGCAAAAACTACCACGGCGCCTTCCTGCCCGGCTACGTGGCCCAGGAGTCAAGCTTCAACCCTAGCGACGCCGGCCTGCTCTACGTAGACCACTGCGTGGGCAACGTGGGCTGGAACCGCATGAACCCCACCGTGAAGTGGTACGAGGAGGTGATGGGCTTTGCCAACATCCTCAGCTTCGACGACAAGCAGATTACCACCGAGTACTCGGCCCTCATGAGCAAAGTGATGAGCACCGGCAATGGCTACGTGAAATTTCCCATCAACGAGCCGGCCGAGGGCAAGAAAAAGTCGCAGATTGAGGAATACCTGACCTTTTACGAGGGCGAGGGTGTGCAGCACATCGCCGTAGCTACCGACGACATTATCAGCACTGTGCGCGAGCTGAAAAGCCGCGGCGTGGAGTTCCTCAACACCCCCGACAGCTACTACGACAACCTGCGCGCCCACGTGGGCGACATCGATGAGGATGTGGAAGCCCTGCGCAGCCTGCGCATTATGGCCGACCGCGATGAGGAAGGCTACCTGCTCCAGATTTTCACCAAGCCCGTGGAGGACCGCCCCACGGTGTTCTTCGAAATTATCCAGCGCAAAGGAGCCAAAAGCTTCGGCGCCGGCAATTTTAAAGCCTTATTCGAGAGCCTGGAGCGCGAGCAGGACCGCCGCGGCAACCTGTAGTTTTCAATAAAAACGGCTGTCATGCTGAACGCAGGGAAGCATCTTGCTCGCCTCGTTGAATAAGTAAGCTAGCGCAGCAACTGAGATGCTTCCCTGCGTTCAGCATGACAGTTGAGTAAGTTTCGTCACCCTCCTTATTCTTTCCCACCCTAGCCAAATGCCTATTTACCACAAGCTCGGCCAGCTGCCGCACACGCGGCACACGGTATTTGAGAAACCCGAGGGCGGGTTGTACTACGAGCAATTGTTCGGCACCATCGGCTTCGAGGGCATGTCGTCGCTCATGTACCACTTGCACCGGCCCACTACGGTAAAGGAAATTCTGGGTGAAACGGACCTCACACCCAAAATCGCGGTCGAAAAAAGCATCAAGGCTAGGCTGCTGAAGGGTTTCGAGGTACTTCCGCAGGATGACTACCTGGCTAGCCGCACGCCGGTGCTGGTGAATGGCGACGTGCACATCGTACTGGCCGCGCCGCGCCACTCGCTCACCGCATATTTCTACAAAAACGCCGATGCCGACGAGTTGCTCTTCATCCACAAGGGCACCGGCAAGCTGCGCACACAACTGGGCAACATTCGCTTTGAGCCGGGCGACTACCTGCTGGTCCCGCGCGGCATCATCTACCAGATTGAGTTCGACACCGAAGATAACCGCCTGCTTATCACTGAGTCGTTTCATCCCATCTACACGCCCAAACGCTACCGCAACCATTTCGGCCAGCTGCTAGAGCACGCGCCCTACTCGGAGCGCGACTACAAGCTGCCCACTGAGCTCGAAACGCACGACGAAATGGGCGACTTCGTGGTGAAAATTAAAAAACAGGGCGTGCTGCACGAGTTGCTCTACCCTAGCCATCCGTTCGATGTGGTGGGCTGGGATGGGTACAACTATCCCTACGGCATGAATATCCGCGATTTCCAACCCATTACCGGCAAAGTACACCAGCCGCCGCCCGTGCACCAGCAGTTCGAGACTAAGGCATTTGTAGTGTGCTCGTTCGTGCCTCGGCTGTTCGATTACCACCCGCAGGCCATTCCGGCGCCCTACCACCACTCCAACATTGACTCCGACGAGGTGCTGTATTACGTGGACGGCAACTTCATGTCGCGCAACAACATTGCCCAGGGCCACATTACGCTGCACCCAGGCGGCATTCCGCACGGCCCCGCGCCGGGCGCCTACGAGCGCAGCATCAGCAAAACCGGCACCGACGAGTGGGCCGTTATGATTGATACCTTCCGCCCCCTCATGCTCACCGAGGCTGCCCTGCAGTTCGATGATGGCCTATACTATAAGTCGTGGCTTGAGCCGGCTAGCCCCGCCGCTGCCACCGACGAACAGCGCCTCGAACGCCCTGAATAATAAGTTTATCTCACTCCTCATTCTGCTCCCACCCCTAGCGTGCGGGCCGGCCTACGTGGTCGGTCCGCTTTTTAGTAAAAACTACTTACATGAAAGACCTCCTAGCTCAATTTGAGCAAAAACGTCCCGAAATTGTCTTCGAATGGCAGGACCCCGAATACTGAAGCCGAAGGCTGGGTAGTTATCAACTCGCTGCGCGGCGGCGCGGCCGGCGGTGGCACCCGCATGCGCAAGGGCCTCGACAAGCGTGAGGTCGAAAGCCTAGCCAAAACGATGGAAGTAAAATTTACCGTTTCGGGCCCGGCTATCGGCGGCGCCAAGTCGGGCATCAACTTCGACCCCCAGGCCCCCCGCAAACGCGGTGTGCTCGAACGGTGGTACAAAGCAGTTATTCCACTGCTCAAAGCCTATTACGGCACCGGCGGCGACCTAAACGTGGATGAAATTCACGAGGTAATTCCCCTCACCGAAGACTATGGCCTCTTGCACCCGCAAGAAGGCGTGGTCAACGGCCATTACCGCGCCACCGAACCCCAAAAAATTCAGAAGCTCGGCCAACTCCGCCAAGGTGTAATGAAAGTCCTCGAAGATGCCACCTACACCCCTAGCCTAACCCGCAAATACACCGTCGCCGACCTCATCACCGGCTACGGGGTAGCGGAGGCTGTGCGCCATTACTATGACTTGTGGGGTGGCCAAGCGGTAGTCGGCAAACGCGTTATCATTCAGGGCTGGGGCAACGTAGGAGCGGCGGCGGCCTACTACCTAGCTAGCCAAGGCGCACTGCTTGTAGGCATTATCTACCGTACTGGCGGCCTGTTGCGTCCCGAAGGCCTGAGCTTAGAAGAAGTACGCGAGCTATTTCTGAATCGCCATTGCAATGCATTGCATGCACCCCACCTACTGTCTTTCGAAGAAATCAACGAAAAAATTTGGACGGTCGGTGCTGAAATTTTTGTACCCGCTGCTGCTTCACGCTTAGTAACCCAGCCACAAATTGAAGCCTTAGTAAGTACTGGCCTCGAAGTCATTTCGTGCGGAGCCAACGTACCCTTTGCCGACCCAGCTATCTTCTTCGGCCCCACCGGTGAGTGAGCCGACGCGCATTGCGCCGTCATCCCCGACTTCATCGCCAACTGCGGCATGGCGCGCGTCTTCGCCTATCTTATGGAAAGTGGCGCCGAAATCACCGACCAAGCTATCTTCTCCGATACTTCCCGCATTATAAAAGCTGCTTTAGCTCGCACTCATTACTAAAGCGAGACTCAAACCGGCCTAGCCCAGCGCTCCCTTGAGTTGGCACTGCGGCAACTAGTGTAGCACTAAACAACAACGGGAGACCGGGGCAAACCGCCGCGCAAACAGGTACCGTAGCCTACTCATTCCCCCGCTTATAA
>JBPBQJ010000108.1:0-29892 GCA_050954765.1 Janthinobacterium lividum
GGGCTAGCCCCGGCTGCCCGGCCCCAGGTCATACATGCCTTTCTGACCATGAAAATCTGCTTCCTCCTGCTCGGTCTGAGCCTTGCTACGGGGCTGGCCCACGGCCACGGCCGCCCGGCTAGCCAAGTGCCGGTGCCCCCAACGCCCGCCCCCCTGGCGGCAACCCAGGACACCACCGCCGAAAAAATGCTGGCCTTTCAGCGCAGCAGCGGCGGCTGGCCCAAGGCCGTGAAGGAGGTGAAAGTAGACTATCGCCCCGTGATGAGCGCCGCCGACCTGGCTACCGCCCGCCAAGGGGCTAGCCAGGAAGACGCGACCATCGACAACAACGCCACTACCCGCGAAATCACTTACCTGGTTTCGGCCTTCAAAACCACCCAAAACCTCGCCTACCGCCAGAGCGCCGAGCGCGGCATCGGCTACCTACTGAAGATGCAGCAGGCTAGCGGCGGCTTTCCGCAGTACTACCCCGACGCCCGCTTTTACCGCGCCCAGATTACCTACAACGACAACGCTATGGTGCGGGCGCTCGGGGTGCTGAAGGCGGTAGCCGATAAGAAGGCCGACTTCGCTTTGGTGGACCCCGCCCTAGCCCCCCTGGCCCAAAAGGCGGTGGACCGCGGCGTGCAGTGCATCCTCAAAACGCAGGTTGTGCAGCACGGCAAGCTCACGGCCTGGGGCGCCCAGCACGACCGCACCACGCTGCTGCCCTGCGAGGCCCGCGCTTTCGAGCTGGCCTCGCTGAGCGGCGACGAGTCGGTGGGCATCACCGAGTTTTTGCTGAGCCTCGACCGGCCCTCACCCGAGGTGCGCAAGGCCATTGGGGCGGCCATCGCCTGGTTTGAAGCCTCTAAAATTGCCGATACGGCCGTGCAGGACATCACCGACCCTAGCCAGCCCAAGGGCCGCGACCGGGTGCTGGTGCCCCAGGCCGGCAGCACGGTGTGGGCCCGCTTTTATGACCTCGACACGAATAAACCCATCTACGTGGGGCGCGACGGTGTGAAGCACGACCGCTTGGCCGACATCGAGGTCGAGCGCCGCATCGGCTACGTGTATGCCGGCACCTGGCCCGCCAAGCTGCTGGCCCGCGCGTACCCCAAGTGGCAGCAAAAATGGGGCGCTACCAATTGATTTCATCTTTACCTCTACGCTAAAACAACTCGTTATTTATGCCTGTGCTATCTCAAGAAGTAGTGCGAACGCGGGCGGCTTCGGCCGTAGACCTGCCCCCGACCGCCTTAGTTGACTTGCCCGAAAAGGTCTTGCAATTTGGCACCGGCGTGCTGCTGCGCGGCCTGCCCGACTTTCTGATTGACCAGGCCAACCGCCAGGGCATTTTCAACGGCCGCGTGGTGGTGGTGAAAAGCACCGACGGCGGCGACGCTGCCGCCTTCGAGCGCCAGGATAATCTCTACACGGTGTGCATTCGCGGCATCGAAGACGCGCAGCCCGTGAGCCAGAACGTGGTGTGCGCCAGCCTCAGCCGGGTGCTGTCGGCCCGCAGCCAGTGGGCCGACGTGCTGGCGTTTGCGGCTAGCCCCGATTTGCAAATCGTGCTCTCCAACACGACCGAAGTGGGCATTGTACTCGACGCCGACGACGACATGCGCGCCGCGCCGCCGCGCTCGTTTCCCGGCAAATTGCTGGCCGTGCTGCTGGCCCGCTACGAGGCCTTTGCCGGCGCGGCCGATAAGGGCTTGGTCATTGTACCCACTGAGTTGATACCCGACAACGGCACCAAGCTGCGCGGCATCCTGCGCGAGCTGGCCGAAAGCCAGGTGCCCGACGTGGGCTTCCTGCACTGGCTGGAGAATGCCAACACCGTGTGCAACTCGCTGGTCGACCGCATTGTGCCGGGCAAGCCCGACGCGGCGGCCCACGCCGCCCTCACCAAAGAGTTGGGCTACGAGGACGACCTGCTGACCATGTCGGAAGTGTACGCCCTCTGGGCTATCGAGGGCGATGAGCGGGTGCAGCGCGTGCTGAGCTTTCAGCCGGTGCACCCCGGCATTATCGTGCAGCCCGACATCAACCAGTTCAAGGAATTGAAGCTGCGCCTGCTCAATGGCACGCACTCGCTGGCCAGTGGGCTAGCGGTGCTGGCGGGCGTGCCCACCGTGCGCGGGGCGATGGAGGATGACCACCTGCTCACCTACATCCGCCACCTGATGCTGGCCGATTTGCTGCCCGGCATCCCCTACCCCATTGATGAGAAAGTGGGCCAGCGCTTTGGCATGCAGGTGCTCGACCGCTTCCGCAACCCCGCCGTGGAGCACCGCTGGCTAGCCATCACCCTCAACTACTCGGCCAAGCTGCGCATGCGCGTGGTGCCCGACTTGCTGCACTACGTGGCGCGCCTGCGGGCCGTGCCGCAGTACGTGGCGCTGGGCTTCGCGGCCTACCTGCTCTTTATGCGCGGCACCCGGCAGGAAAGCGGCAAATGGTACGGCGAAGCGAACGGCCAGGAGTACCTGATTCAGGACGAGCAGGCCGGCTTCTTTGCCGACCTTTGGGCCAATACGCCGCCTATCGAGCTGGTGCAGCAGGTGCTGAGCGACCAGGGCCTGTGGGATGCCGACCTCACCGCGCTACCCGGCTTTGCCGAGGCCGTGACGCGCTACTTGCTGCAATTGCAGCAGGAAGGCGCCGCCGCTACGCTAGCCACCAAATTAAATAAAACGCAGCGCGTAGCTGTTTAACTAAAAGTTGACAATGAGCAATTCTGTCATTGCGAGGAGGCCCAACGAAGTAATCGCACCGAGACATACCGCTCGGATTCTCTTCAGGTGCGATTGCTTCGTTGGGCTTCCTCGCAATGACAACTCTTGATTTATAATTCGTAATTATAAGATTATGAAGCACCTAGTTGCTAAGATTCACCCCGCCGACAACGTACTCGTCGCCCTCACCGACCTGCCCATCGGCACACCCGTGACCTGGGACGGGGTGACCGTGACCACCATCGAAAAGATTCCGGCCAAGCACAAGCTGGCTTTGCAGCCGCTAGCCCCCGGCGCCGAAGTAACCATGTACGGCGTGCTGGTGGGCAAAATGGCCTCGGCCGTGGGCCAGGGCGGCCTGCTCACTACCGCCAACATCAAGCACGCTACCGATTCTTACCAGGAGGGCCAGCACCCGCACAGCTGGGCCCAGCCCGATGTAAGCAAGTTTGCCGGCCGCACCTTCCTGGGTTTTCACCGCCCCGATGGCCGCGTGGGCACCGCTAACTACTGGCTGGTTATCCCGTTGGTTTTCTGCGAGAACCGCAACATCCAGGTGCTCGAAGAAGCTTTGGTGAACGACCTCGGCTACGCCCGCCGCAAAAGCTACCAGCCCCAAACACAAGCGCTGCTGGAGCTGATGCAGGCCGGCAAGTCGGTGGAGGAAATTCTGGCCACCGACCTGCATTCGGCTGAGCTTAGCCAGCCCAAGACCAAGCCGTTTCCGAACGTGGACGGCATTCGGTTTCTGAGCCACGAGGGTGGCTGCGGCGGCATCCGGCAGGATGCCCAGACGCTGTGCGGCCTGCTGGCGGGTTACATCACGCACCCCAACGTGGCGGGCGCTACGGTGCTCAGCCTGGGTTGCCAGAATGCGCAGGCCAGCATGCTGCAGGACGAGATTGCCAAGCGCGACCCCCACTTCAGCAAGCCGCTGTTCATTCTCGACCAGCAGACCATCGGCACCGAGGAGGCCCTCGTGAGTACCGCGCTGCGCCAGACCTTCGCCGGCCTTATGCAGGCCAACCAGCAGCAGCGCCAGCCCGCGCCGCTCAGCAAGCTGACTATCGGCCTGGAGTGCGGCGGCTCGGACGGCTTTTCGGGCATCTCGGCCAACCCGGCCGTGGGCCACGTGTCGGACCTTTTAGTAGCGCTCGGCGGCTCGGTTATCCTGGCCGAGTTTCCGGAGCTGTGCGGCGTGGAGCAGGAAATCGTGAACCGCTCGGTCGACCACGACACGGCCCAGCGCTTCACCTCGCTTATGAAAGCCTACGGCGACAGCGCCGTGGCCGTGGGCTCGGGCTTCGACATGAACCCCTCGCCCGGTAATATCCGCGACGGCCTCATCACCGATGCCATGAAATCGGCGGGCGCGGCCCGGAAAGGAGGTTCTTCTCCCGTCGTGGCCGTGCTCGACTACCCCGAGCTGGTCACCAAGCCCGGCCTCAACCTGCTCTGCACCCCCGGCAACGACGTAGAAAGCACCACCGCCGAAGTCGGCTCGGGCGCTAACATCGTGCTTTTTACTACCGGCCTGGGTACGCCCACCGGCAATCCCATTGCGCCGGTAGTCAAAATCAGCTCCAACACCAAGCTGGCCCAGCGTATGCCCGACATCATCGACCTGAATACCGGCACCGTCATCGACGGCGAAGAAACCATCGAGCAAGCCGGCGAGCGCATCCTCGACTACGTGGTGCAGGTGGCCAGCGGCTTAGAGGTAAGCGCCGTGCGCCACGGCCAAACCGACTTTATTCCGTGGAAGCGCGGCGTGTCGCTGTAATTGCAGAAAATTAAAAACGGTCATGCTGCGCTTGCCGAAGCATCTTGCTCGAACCGTTGAGTAATAGATGTTAGTGCTGTGAGCAAAATGCTTCGGCAAGCGCAGCATGACCGTTTTTTGCCTTTTATAGTAACTGGATAACTATTAACTGCTAACTAAAATTATGAAGCCCTTCCTCTCCGACGACTTCCTGCTGCAAACCGAGACGGCCCGCACGCTCTACCACCAGCACGCCGCCGCGCAGCCCATCATCGACTACCACTGCCACCTGCCGCCCGACCAGATTGCCCAAAACCGGCAGTTCGACAACATCACCCAAATCTGGCTCTACGGCGACCACTACAAGTGGCGCGCCATGCGGGCCAACGGTGTGAACGAGCGCTACGTGACCGGCGATGCCAGCGACTGGGAGAAGTTTGAGAAATGGGCCGCCACAGTGCCCTACACCGTGCGTAACCCCCTCTACCACTGGACGCACCTGGAGCTGCGCCGCTATTTCGGCATCACCGAGCTGCTGAATAAGGACAGCGCCCGCCGCATCTACGACCAGTGCAACGCCCTGCTCCAAACGCCCGAGTACAACGTGCAGGGCCTGCTGCGCAAGATGAACGTAGTGACCGTGTGCACCACCGACGACCCGGCCGATACCCTGGAGCACCACCAGGCGCTGGCTGGCCGCGACTTCGGCACCCGCATCCTGCCCACCTTCCGCCCCGACAAGGCCATGACGCCCGAGGCCAGCGACTACCGCCAGTACCTCGACAAGCTGGGCGCCGCGGCCGGCGTGGAAATCCGCAGCTACGCTGACCTGCTGGCCGCCCTGCGCCAGCGCCACGATTTCTTCGCCGCCCAGGGTGGACGCCTCTCCGACCACGGCCTGGAGCAGCTGTACGCCGCCGACTATACCGAAGCGGAAGTAGCCGTCATCTTTGACAAAGCGCAGGCCAGCCAGCCGCTAAGCGCGCTGGAGATTGAGCAGTTTAAGTCGGCCATGCTGGTGGAGCTGGCGATTATGGACTGGGAGAAGGGCTGGACCCAGCAGTTCCACCTCGGCGCGTTGCGCAACAACAACACCCGCGCCCTGCGCCAGTTGGGCCCCGACACGGGCTGGGATTCGATTGGCGACTTCTCGCAGGGCCGCGCCCTGTCGCGCTTTCTGGACCGGCTCGACAATCAGAACAAGCTAGCCAAAACCATTCTCTACAACCTCAACCCGGCCGATAATGACCTGTTTGCCACCATGATTGGCAATTTCCAGGACGGCTCCTCGGCGGGTAAAATCCAGTTCGGCTCGGGCTGGTGGTTCCTGGACCAGAAGGATGGCATGGAAAAGCAGCTCAACGCCCTCAGCAACATGGGCCTGCTGAGCCAGTTTGTGGGCATGCTCACCGACTCGCGCAGCTTCCTCTCGTTTCCGCGCCACGAGTATTTCCGCCGCATCCTCTGCAACCTGCTGGGCCGCGACGTGGAAAACGGCGAGCTGCCCGCCGAGGAGCTACCCTGGCTGGGCCAGCTGGTCGAAAACATCAGCTACGGCAACGCCCGCGACTATTTCGGCTTCGAAGCCGCCGCTAGGCCCGTGAGCACGGGCGAGCTGGTAGCCTAAGTGTAGCGCGGACTTTGTGGTCCGCGTGCGAGCGCAGCGAGCAGCCGGGACCGGACGACATCAGGCACGAGCTGCTCGCCGCGCTCGCACGCGGACCACAAAGTCCGCGCGGCATAAAACCGGGTATCGAAATCGTTTGCGTTAAAAAAGACCGCGAAACCGGGTCTATACGGCCCTTTGCCGGCCTACCTTTCCCTTCTCATTTTCTCCCGAATAGCGCTGGGCTAGGCCCTCACTGAGCCAAAACCACCCCTAGCGTCCCACCACCTATGAAGCAAGTCGTAACCTTCGGCGAAGTGATGATGCGGCTCTCGCCGCCGCTCAACTACCGGCTGCCCCAAGCCGCCACCCTCGAAGTAACCTACGGCGGCGGCGATGCCAACGTGGCCGCCGCCCTCGCCCAGATGGGCGTGCCCGCCGCCCACATCTCGGCCTTTCCGGCCAATGAGCTGGGCTACGCGGCCGCCAACCACCTGCGCCGCTACGGCGTCGATACCACGCACTGCCACTTCACCGAGGGCCACCGGCTCGGGTTGTATTTCCTGGAAGTGGGCGCCTCGCTGCGGCCCAGCCGCATCGTGTACGACCGCGCCGACTCGGCTTTCGCCCACCTCGACCCGGCGGCTTTCGACTGGGAGGAGATTTTAAAGGACGCCGGCTGGCTGCACTGGACGGGCATCACGCCCGCCATTTCGGCCACCGCCGCCCAGGCCACGGCCGACGCCATTGCGGTGGCGCGCCGGCTAGGGGTCACTGTGTCGGCCGACGTGAACTACCGCCGCAACCTGTGGCAATATGGCCAGCGGGCGCAGGACGTGATGCCCGACCTTGTGGCCGGCTGCGACATTGTCGTCTGCACCGAGGGCGACGCCGACGACCTGTTCGACATCAAGGCCGCCGAGGGCACCGACAACGGCTTCCTCTCCATGAGCCAGCAGCTGACCCAGCGCTTTCCCAACATCAAGCGCGTGATTGCCACCCGCCGCCAAACGCAGAGCGCCTCGCACGAGCGCATTTGCGGGCTGCTCTGGGACCAGGGCGCGTTTTTCGAAACGCCCTTCTACGACATCGCGCCGGTGGTGGACCGCATCGGCGGTGGCGACTCGTTCATCTCGGGCTTCATCTACGGCTCAAACACTTACGAAGACCGCGCCCAGGCGCTCTCTTTCGCCACCATCGCCTCGGCGCTCAAGCACACCATTCACGGCGACATCAACCTGGTGACGCCCGCCGAAGTCGAGCACCTTATGCAGGGCAACCTCACGGGGCGGCTGTTGCGCTAGCTTTTCAATTATCAATGAGCAATTATCAGTTATCAGCTCGTCTGGCAGTTGGTGGTCGGTTGCCCTTGATAATTGCTCACTGATACTTGATAATTGAAAAAATGTCTTCTTCCGAAGTTATTGCCCGTACCCTGGCCGCGCCGCTGGTACCGGTTTTTTTCCACGCCGACGCGGCCTACGCGCAGTCTATCGTGCGGGGCTGCTACGCGGGGGGCGTGCGGGTATTTGAGTTTACTAACCGCGGGGCCAATGCCTTTGAGGTGTTTCAGGAGCTAGCCAAGCTGGTGGCCGACGACTGCCCCGACCTCGTGCTGGGTATCGGCACCATCTACACCGCCGATGATGCCGAGCGCTTCATCGCGGCCGGCGCGGCCTTCGTGGTGCAGCCCGTGACTACGGCCGACGTAGCCGCCGCCTGCCAGCGCCACGACGTGGCCTGGGTGCCCGGCGCCCTCACGCCCAATGAGATTTTTGCCGCCACCCAGCTCGGCGCGCAGCTCGTCAAAATATTCCCCGGCAACCTCGTCGGCCCCGATTATGTGAAGGCCCTGCGCGGCCCCATGCCCAGCGTGAAGCTCATGGTGACGGGTGGCGTCGAGCCCACCGAGGCTAGCCTCACCGAGTGGTTCGGCGCGGGTGTGAACGTGGTGGGCGTGGGCTCGCAGCTCTTCAAAGGGGCCAGCGACGCGGCCACCATCACGGCGCTGGTCGCCCCGCTGATGCAGTTTTTAGGCGCTATCAAAAAGTAAAAAGGTCGTCATGCTGAGCACAGCGAAGCATCTCTACCGCAACGTCGAACTGTACGGAGGAAGCGGCCAAGATGCTTCGGCAAGCTCAGCATGACAGTCTTTTTTAACTAACCTATCCTCTATGAATCCCACCCTGAGCAGCTCGCCGCCCGGCACCGACGCGTCGGCCGTCATCGGCAAGTACCGCTGGACTATCTGTTCGCTGGTATTTTTTGCCACCACCATCAACTACCTCGACCGGGCCGTAATCTCGCTGCTCAAGCCGTACCTCGAAACCGCCTTCCACTGGAATGCGGGCGACTACGCCAACATCGAGATTGCCTTCAAGCTGGCCTACGCGGTGGGCATGATTGGCGTGGGCCGCATCATCGACAAGCTGGGTACCAAGCTCGGCTACGCACTTTCGACCGCGCTGTGGAGCCTGGCCGCCATGGGCCACGCGCTGGTGAGCAGCACCATGGGCTTCGGCATTGCGCGAGGCTTTTTGGGCATTACGGAGGCCGGTAACTTCCCGGCCGCCATCAAGACCACGGCCGAGTGGTTTCCGCAGCGCGAGCGGGCGCTGGCCACGGGCATTTTCAACTCGGGCTCCAACGTGGGTGCCATCGTGGCGCCGCTCTCGGTGCCGCTCATCGCCGAAACCATTGGCTGGCAGTGGGCCTTCCTCATCACCGGCGCGCTGGGCTTCGTGTGGCTGGTGCTGTGGATGCTCATCTACGACACGCCGGCCAACAGCAAGCGCCTGAGCAAGGCCGAGTTCGACTACATCAACGCCGATATTCCGGTGGGCCTACCCGCCGAGAGCGTGCTGGTAGAAGAAAAGCCCAAGACGTCGTGGCTCACGCTGCTGGGCTTCCGCCAGACCTGGGCCTTCGTGATTGGCAAGTTCATTACCGACCCCATCTGGTGGTTTTACCTCTTCTGGCTGCCCGATTTTCTGAGCAAGCAATACCACCTCAAGGGTACGGCCATTGCCCTGCCGGTGGCGGCGGTGTACGTGCTTTCGAGCATCGGCAGCGTGGGCGGCGGCTACCTGCCGCTAGGGTTCATCAAGCGCGGGATGCCGGCTTTCCAAGCCCGCAAAACGGCCATGCTGCTCATTGCCTGCTGCGTATTCCCGATTGTGTTTGCGCAGTGGCTGGGCGGCCTGAATATGTGGCTGGCGGTGCTGGTAATCGGCATTGCGGCGGCGGCCCACCAGGCGTGGAGCGCCAACATCTTCACTACCGTGTCGGACATGTTTCCGAAGCGCGCCGTGGCCTCGGTTACGGGCATCGGCGGCATGGCCGGCGGGCTGGGCGGCATTGCCCTCACGGCCCTGGTGCAGAAGCGCATGTTTGTGCACTACGAGAGCATTGGCCAGCTCGACAAGGCGTACTACATTATGTTTTTCATCTGCGGCGCGGCCTACTTGCTGGCCTGGGTGCTGATGTTCACGCTGGTGCCACGCATGGAGCCCATCAAGCTTGATGAGGACGATATTCTGCCCACCGCCTAAGCTGCTCCTATGAAACGCTCGTTTACCGCGCTGGCTTTGCTAGCCCTACCCCTACTCGCCCAGGCCCAAACCGCGCCCAAGCGCGCCAAGCCCAACACGGCCCTGCTCCCGGCCTTAGGCAACCCCGCCCAGCGCAACGCGGAGGCGGCCAAGGAAGTGGAAGTCTTGGAGCGCCAGCGCTTCGCCGCCCAGGTCAGCAAGGACTTTACTTTTCTGGAAAAAGCCTTTGCCGACGACCTCGTGTACACGCACTCCAACGGTAAGCAGAACGACAAAGCGGAGTATCTCCAGAGCATCCGCGACGGCAAGAGCGTGTACGACAAGATTGACGTCGAGAACATTAACGTGCGCGCCTACAACGGCGGCACCACGGCCGTGGTGAATGGCCAAATCACCATCTACCAGCCCAACAAGCCCGACGGTTCGCTCAATGTGGCGCATATCAAGTACGTCACCACCCAGATTAAAGACCCCAAAAAGGGCTGGCAGGTGGTACTCTGGCAGTCGCAGAAGCAACCGGAGGCCAAGTAGTCACAGATAAACGTCATGCTGAACGCAGTGAAGCATCTCGCCCGCATCGTTGGATGAAGCGAGCGAGATGCTTCACTGCGTTCAGCATGACACCCTAACTTAATAATTGATACCTGATAGTTGTTAAATGAATCACGACGAACTAGCTACCCCCGTTGGCACTACCCTGGAGCGCTACATCATGCGCAAGCAGGCCGAGTTTCCGTTTGCCACCGGTGAGCTTTCGCAGCTGCTGCGCGACATTGCCCTGGCCAGCAAAATCATGGTGCGCGAGGTGAGCCGCGCCGGCCTCAGCAGCCTGGCCGAGGCCGTGGGGCCCGAAGGCGAGGCCAGCCCCCCGCGCCACCGCTTGGGCGAAGAGGCCCACGTTCGCTTCGTGCGCGCCCTCACCAACGGCGGCGAGTGCTGCGCGGTGCTCAGCGAGGCCGAGGCTGGCATCATCGACACCGGCAACCACGATGGCAAGTACGTGGTGGCCCTCAACCCGCTGAATGGCTCGGTGAGCCTGGACTTCAACGTGAGCACGGGCACCATCTTCAGCATCTACCGGCGCGTGAGCCGCTACGGCGGGCCGGCTAGGGCCGAGGACTTTACGCAGGGCGGCCGGGCGCAGGTAGCGGCGGGCTACATCCTCTACGGCTCGAGCGTGATGCTGGTGTACACCACCGGCCACGGCGTGGCGGGCTTCACCTACGAGCCTAGCCTGGGTGAGTTTTTCCTCTCGCACCCTAGCCTGACGATTCCGGCGCAGGGCACGGTGTTCTCGTGCAACGAGGGCAACTGGTTCGACTTCCCCGAATTTGCGCGCACCTTTCTTACCACCTGCAAGGAGCGCCGCTACACCGCCCGCTACGTGGGCTCGCTGGCCGCTGATTATCACCGCAACCTCTTCACGGGCGGCATCTACCTCTACCCGCCCACCGGCGAGTGGCCCAGCGGCAAGCTGCGCCTGCTCTACGAGTGCTACCCCATTGCCTTCGTGACCGAGCAGGCCGGCGGCGTAGCCGTGACCGGGGCCGACGACGTGCTCGACGTACCCCCTAGCCAGGATTTGCACCAGCGCGTGCCGCTTTTCGTGGGCTCGGCCGACTTGGTGCGCGAGTTGCAAACCGTGGCCGCGCAGTAGCCCGGACTTTCAGTCTGGCCGCGAGCGCAGCGAGTATAAACGGGCGAACGACCTGCGGCGCGAGTTGCTCGCTAGGCTCGCGGCCGGACTGAAAGTCCGGGCTACATCCGGGTTGCAGGCTGGCCGCTGCACCTAACCATTAGGCTAGCCGGCCGTTTTACAGGCAATTCTCTTATCAACGCGCCCGACCTACACCCGGCGCCCTTCTTTCTCATGCCTAAAATCATTGCCCCCGAAGTCGTCTTCAGCAAGCTGCTGAACGACGTGAAGCAGGCCGTACCCGAAGTATTTGCCCCCGAGGGCGGTTTCCTCAACCTGCTGGAGGGCAAGTGGCAGGAGCCCGGCGAACCCCGCGCCTTCCACTCGCCCATCGACGGCTCGGAGATTGGCTCGCTGCCTATGCTCAAGCACGACGAAGCCCTGCGCGCCGTGCACTTTGCCAAGGGTGAAGCCGCCGCCTGGGCCGCCACCCCGCTGGCCGAGCGCCGCGCCAAAGTGCAGGACTGCCTCGACCAATTGCGCCCGCACATCGACCTGGTGAGCAAGCTGCTGATGTGGGAAATCGGCAAAACCTACAAGCTGGGCTTCAACGACATCGACCGCGCCATCGAGGGCGTGCAGTGGTACGTGGAGAACATCGAGAGCCTGCTCGGCGAGCGCCGCCCGCTAGGCCTCGTCAGCAACATTGCGAGCTGGAACTACCCCATGTCGGTGCTGATGCACGCGGTGCTGGTGCAGGCCCTGGCCGGCAACGCCGTGATTGCCAAAACGCCCACCGACGGCGGCTTCATCTCGCTCAGCCTCACCTTCGCCATTGCCCGCCGCGCCGGCCTGCCGGTGAGCCTGGTGAGCGGCCCCGGCGGCGAGCTCAGCGACGTGCTGGTGAAAGACCCCGCCGTGGACTGCCTCAGCTTCGTGGGCGGGCGCTACAACGGCCGCAACATCGCCGACGCCCTCAGCCAAGAGCACAAGCGCTACATGCTGGAGATGGAGGGCGTGAACACCTACGGCCTCTGGAACTACTCGCAGTGGGACAATCTGGCCGAGCAACTGGTAAAAGGCTACGACTACGGCAAGCAGCGCTGCACGGCCTACGTGCGCTGGGTGGTGCAGCGCGAGCTGTTTCCGCAATTCCTCGAAACCTACACCAAGGCCATCGGTAGCCTCAAGGTGGGCAACCCGACCCTGGTGGACAACCCCGGCGACAAGCTGCCCGACCTGGCCTTCGGCCCCGTCATCAACGCCAAGCAGGCTGAGAGCCTCGACGAGCTATTTACTGATGCCAGCAAGCACGGGGCTATCCCCTTCTACCAGGGCAAGCTCGATGACGACCTGTTTTTGCCCGGCCAGGACCGCTCGGCCTACCGCGCGCCGCGGGCCCTCGTGGGCCTGCCCCGCCAGGCCGAGCTATACTTCAAAGAGCCCTTCGGCCCTATCGACACGGTAGTGCTCGTAGACCGCGTGGAGGAGCTGGTGGGCGAGATGAACATCTCGAACGGCGCCCTGGTGAGCGCGCTGGGCTCGGACGATGAGAAGTGGGCCGCCCGCACCGCCAAGGAGCTGCGCGCCTTCAAGGTGGGCATCAACCAGCTGCGCAGTCGCGGCGACCGCGAGGAAGTATTCGGCGGCCTGGGCGAGAGCTGGAAGGGCGCCTTTGTGGGCGGCAAGCTGCTCGTGGAGGCCGTGACCCAGGGCGCCCCCAGCCAGCCCGTGCTCGGCAATTACCCCGACGCCGTGCTGCTGCCCGAGAAGGCCTAGCCGCCTTCCGGCCTCTAATTGCCGATGTATCTTTGAAGCAGGTGCCGGGCAGCTAGCCTAGCACCTGCTTTCATCGTTATGCCCGAACTTACCTGGCTTGGCAAAGACGCCATTCGCCACCACCACCTGGAGGTGCCTTTTCGGCCCTTCGTGCCCACCGCTACCTTCGAGGCGCCCGGCACCCCGGCCGATGCGCCGTGGCACCGCATCGTGCACGGCGACAACCTGGAGGCCCTCAAAAGCTTGCTGCCCGAGTTTGCGGGCCGTGTGAAGTGCATCTACATCGACCCGCCCTACAACACCGGCAACGAGGGCTGGGCCTACAACGACAACGTGAACGACCCGCGCCTGCTGGCCTGGCTGCACCGCACCGTGGGCAAGGAAACCGACGACCTCTCGCGCCACGACAAATGGCTCTGCATGATGTACCCGCGGCTGCACCTGCTGCACAAGCTGCTGGCCGAAGACGGGGCCATCTTCATCTCGATTGACGACAACGAGGTAGCCCACCTACGCTGCGTCATGGACGAGGTGTTTGGGGGCAGCAACTTCGTGGATACCGTCATCTGGCAGAAGAACTACAGCCCCAAGAACTCGGCCAAGCATTTCAGCGGCGACCATGAGTATATCATGGTCTATGCCCGCAACGCTGAGACGTGGCGGCCCAACTTAATGCCAAGGAAAGAGGAACAGCTAAGCCGGTATAAGAACCCCGACAATGATGCTAGAGGTGCATGGAAGCCCGGCGACTTGTCAGCCCGCAACTTTTATAGCTTAGGCACCTATTCTATAACGACCCCTAGCGGGCGCTTTGTGGCTGGGCCACCGAAGGGAAACTACTGGCGCTATTCCGAAGAAAAATTCTGGGAGCTTGATGCAGACAAGCGCATTTGGTGGGGCAAAGACGGTACTAGCTCGCCTTCTGTTAAGCGTTTCTTATCAGAAGTACAGCAGGGCGTAGTACCCCAAACCTTGTGGACTTACGGCGAAGTCGGGCACACGCAAGACGCGAAGAAGGAGATTAACAAAATCCTGCATGACGTGGAAACCTTCGCCACGCCCAAGCCGAGTACCTTACTAGAGCGCGTGTTAGAACTCACCACCGACCCCGACAGCATTATCCTCGACAGCTTTGCCGGCTCGGGCACCACGCTGCACGCGGTGGCCAAGCTCAATGCCCGCGACGGGGGGCGGCGGCAGTGCCTGCTGGTAGAGGTAGAAGCCTACGCTGACACGCTCACGGCCGAGCGGGCGCGGCGGGTGCTGGCCGGCTACGGCACGGTGCCGGGCCTGGGCGGGCGCTTCGAGTTTGGGGTGCTGGGCGAGCCGCTGTTTGAGGCGGCTACGGGGCTGCTGTCGCCGCTAGCCCCGCCCGCCGCGCTGCGCCAGTACGTGTGGTGGCAGGAAACCGGCACCCATCTGCCGCCCGCCGCCGATGCGCCAGGTTGCCACCCCGCCTACCTGGGCACCACCCCCGACGGCACCCGCCTCTACTTCGACTACGACCCCGCCCACCCCAGCACCCTCGACACGGCCTGGCTGGGCCGCCTCACGGTGCGCGCCCCCCGCTACGTGGTGTATGCCGATGCCTGCGAGGTGGCCGAAGACTGGCTGGCCGCGCACAACGTGGTGTACAAGAAGATACCCAGAGACATCGGGCGGCTGTAGGGCGGGCTGACGGCTTTTTTGCCGGCTGGCCGCTCGTCGCGCCAGGGCAGCTACTGGCTAGCGCCGCGTGGTCCTTCTCTTTCCCTTCCTCCTCATTTGCCCGGCCGACGACCGGACAGGCGGCCGAAAATGCCGTCCGCCCAGACCCTTTTTCCGGACCTACTGCTATGCAGCTCAAACCCTACCAACAGTCCGTACTCGCCGACGTGCGCCGCTACGTGGCCCTGCTCGACGAAGGCCGCCAGACGCCGGGCGCGGCCTTCGCCACCTTTTGGCAGCAGCACCCGGTGTGGCCCCTCGACGTGGCCGCCCCCGCCGAGGAGCGCGCCGTGAAGCCCTATCAAACGCTGAAGGAGCTGGCCCGCACCCCGCAGGTAACCATTAAGGTGCCCACCGGGGGCGGCAAAACCTACCTGGCCTGCCACGCCCTGGCTTCCCTGCTGGCCGAAGCCCCGGCCGGCACCCCCCGGCTGGCGGTGTGGCTGGTGCCCTCGCTGGTGATACGCGACCAAACCCTGCGCGACCTGCGCAACCCCGCTCACCCCTATCGGCAAGCCCTGAACGCGGCCTTCGGCAGCCGGGTAGAAGTGATAGACAAAGACGAGCTGGCCCAGGGCCGGGGCCTGCTGGCCGCCGGGCGCGGCGAGCAGCTGACGGTGGCCGTGCTCAGCCTCGACAGCCTGCGCACCGCCAACCCCGACAACCGCAAAGCCTACGACGAAAACAGCAACAACCTGCCCTTTGTGGCCGCCTTCGCGGGCCGCATGCTGCCGCCCGTGCTGCGCCCCGATGGCACGCCCACCGATGCCACCGCCACCTTTAACGTGCTGCGGACCCTGGCCCCAGTCGTCATTATCGACGAAAGCCACCACGCCAAAACTACGCTCTCGGATAAGCTGCTCGTGAACCTGGGGCCCCGCTTTGTGCTGGAGCTGACCGCCACCCCCCGCCCCACCTCCAACCTGCTGAGCTTGGTGAGCGCCCAGGCCCTCAAGCTGGAACACATGGTGAAGCTGCCCGTGCTGGTGCACAACCACCACCGCAAGGAAGACGTGCTGCTGGCCGCCAAAGCCCTGCAAGAGCGCCTCGAAGCCGTGGCAAAGGCCGCCCAGCGCACCCAGGGTGCCTACGCCGTGCGCCCCATCGTGCTGCTGCAAGCCGAGGCCCGCACCGGCCACGAGGCCGAAGACTACGACAAGGTGAAGGCCGCCCTGCGCAAGATGGGCATCCCGGAGGAGCAGATAAAAATAAAGGTGAGCGGTAAGGACGAGCTGGCGGGCGTAGACCTGCTCTCGCCCAAGTGCCCGGTGCGCTACATCATCACGGTAAATGCCCTGGCTGAGGGCTGGGACTGCTCCTTTGCCTACGTGCTGGCCTCCCTGGCCAACCGCAACAGCGCCGTGCAGGTAGAGCAGCTGCTGGGCCGGGTGCTGCGCCAGCCCCACGCCACCCCCCACCCCGAGCGCCTGCTCAATTGCAGCTACGTGCTGTCGGCCTCCAAAGACTTCCAGGCCACGCTGGCTAACATCGTGGCGGGCCTGAAGCTGGCCGGCTACACGGCCGCCGACCACCGGGCTATGGAGGCGGTAGAAGTAGCGGAAGTGGTGGCAAGTAATGGGCAAGGCCTGCTGGCGTTTGGCTCCTCCGATGAGGAGATTGATTTGAGCAAGCTCGCAGGTGCGGCTGCGCAGGTGTTATCCTCCGAGCCCTCTATGCAACTGGCCCCCTCCCCTTTGGGAGAGGAGCCCGACGCGACAGCTCCAAAACTGACCGATGTCGCAGCAAAACCGGCCTCCTCTCTCCCTTCTGAAGGGGCGGAGGCCGGGGGGCGGAGCAGCACGGTTGGTGAGCCCGCCACCCCCGCCCAGCTCGCCGTAGCTGAAATCGAAGCCGAAGCCCTGGCAGCCGCTGCCGAGGCCGAAGCTATTGCCGCAGCCGCCACCCACGACCCCAGCACCGACCCTAGCCCCGTGGCTCACCAAGCTCATACCTACCCCATGCGGCCGGCCGTAGCCGCCGCCGCCCAGGCCCTGCGCCTGCCCGTGTTCGTGGTCGATGGCCCCGGCGGCTTATTCGGTGCCGAGATGGCGCTGAGCAAAGAGCATTTGCTGAAGGGCTTCGACCTGAGCAAGCAAAGCACCGCCCTCGACTTCCGGCAGGCCGCCGAAGCCTGGCGCCAGGTAGACCTCGAAGAAAACGCCGACCACTCTTACACCCCCACCGTGCGCAAGGCTGATGCCCAGCTTAAAGAGCCGCTGCTGGCCTACTTTCGCCAAGCCTCACCCGAGCGCCAGCGGCAGGACGCGATAACGGAGATTCTGAAAGGCATGGGCCGCATCGTGAATCCCCTGTCACCGGCCGACGTGCGGGCCTACCTTAGCAAGCTGCTTGCAGACTTCGACGTGGAGCAGCTGCGCGAGGCCTTTCAGCAGCCCGGCCGCTACGCGAAGGTAGTACGCGAGGCTATTGAGGACTTTACCCAGGCCTACGCCGTGGCGGCCTTCGAGCGCCAACTCGACACTGGCAAACTGCGCACCGTGCCCACCTACGCACTGCCCGCCCGGCGTGTAGCCCCCGAGCCCGCGCTGCCACTACCCCGCACCCTCTACACTCAGGAGCAGAACGGCAACGGCCCCGAGCGCGAACTGATGCAGCTGTTGGCCGATGCCGACAACGTGGTGTGGTGGACGCGCAACCCGCCTAATGCCCTGGCTGGCTTCCGCCTAAATGGTCCCCTGGCCAACCACTACCCCGACTTCATTGCCCGCACTGCGAGCGGCAAGACCTTGCTCATTGAGAGCAAGGGCGATGACCGCAACAACGAGGACAGCGCCTACAAGCGCCGGCTAGGCGACGCCTGGGCCCGGGTAGCCGGCCCGCTGCACCGCTATTACATGGTATTCGACAAGCTGGAGGTAGCCGGAGCGCAGCGCCTGGGCACGTTTGCCAGCCTGCTGACCGAGTTGTAGGCAGGCATCAGGACCAAGCCACAGCGGGTGGCACTTTATGTATGGCCCAGCCATGCCGAGGCTGGGGCCGCGCCGGGCGCCTGCCTTATCCAGTTAATCGGCACGGGCAGTGGGGGCGCCGCCGGTTGCTTCTTTGTGTATGCATCGCTTCTTATTCCTGCTACTGCTCGCCACTGCCTCTCGCCGCCCAGCCGCCGCCCAGGCCCCCATCCCGCCCGTTATCGACTGGAAGGCGCCCGCCACACTGCCCACCTACCTCTTGCAGCAGGTGCACCAGCAGTACGCCCCGCGCCGGCTAGCCCTCGATGCGGCGCTAGCCTCGGCGGCGGGCACCCAGGCCTACCGCGACTCGGCGCGGGCGCGCTTCCGGCGGGTGCTGGGGCCGCTGCCGGCGCGCACGCCGTTGCGGGCGCGGGTGGTGGGCACGGTGCCGCAGGCGGGCTTTCGCATCGAGAAAGTCCTCTATGAAAGCACGCCGCACCACCACGTCACGGCCAATTTGTACGTGCCGGATGGGAAGGGTAAAAAGCCGGCAGCGCTGCTGTTTTGCGGGCACGAGCAGGCCAGCAAGGCCACGCCTTCGTACCAGCTCACGGCGAGGTTGCTGGCCCGCAATAGGTTTGTGGTGCTCGTCATCGACCCCGTGAGCCAGGGCGAGCGCATGCAGCTGGTGGACCCTAGCGGGAAGTTCCTCACGCGGGGTGGCACCACCGAGCACACGCTGCTCAACGCCCAGGCCACGCTGCTGGGCACCAACCTGCCCGCCGAGCAGCTCTGGGACAACGTGCGCGGCCTCGATTATTTACTGACCCGGCCCGAGGTCGATGCCGCCCGCGTGGGCTGCCTCGGCAACTCGGGCGGCGCCACCCAAACGGCCTACTTCATGGCCTACGACGACCGCGTGCAAGTGGCCGCGCTGTGCAGCTACGTGGCCGCCGGCGAGCGCAACCTCACCCTCACCGGCCCCGCCGACGGCTGCGTGATGCTGCCCGGCGCCGGTGCGGCCGGCCTCGACGTGGCCGACTGGCCCATCATGTTCGCCCCCAAGCCCCTGCTGCTGCTCACCGGCCGCTACGACTTCGTGGACCAGACCGACATGGAAGCCGCCTACATCGACACCCACCGGGCCTACGCCGCCCTAGGCCAGGCGGAGAAAGCCGACATCTTCACCTACGACGACGGCCACGGCATCTCGGCGCCCAAGCGGGAGGAGGCCGTGGCGTGGTTTCGGCGCTGGCTGCAAGTGCCCGGTAGCTTCGTAGCCGAGGGGCACGACCAGCCACTGCCCGAAGCCACCTTGCGCTGCACGGCCACCGGGCAGGTCGCCACGGCTTTCAAAGACGAGGTGAGCCTGGCGGCCACCCACCTGGCCAAAGCAGGCCGGCTAGCCCGCCAACGCCCCGCCTACTCGCCCGAGGCGCTGGCCGCCGTGGTGCGCCGCCAGCTGGGCCAGCCGGCCCTGCCCGACAGGCTGCGCACGCTCATCGACCAGCGCGATACCCTGCGCCTACCCGGCGGGCTGGCCCTGCCCGGCCTGCTGCTGCGCCGCCCCGGCGAGCCTCCCCTGCCGGCGCGGCTGCTGCTGCCCCGGCGCGCGACCACCACCCTCGTGCTATGGCTGCCCGGCCAGGGCATGGCCGCCGTGCTGCGCGACAGCGCCGCCCGCCTGGCCACCTACCAGCGCCAGGGCACGGCCGTGCTGCTGGCCGACCTGCGCGGCCTGGGCGAAACCACTGACCCGGCCGCCTTCAACGACCCTAAGTACTACAACAAAGAATACCGCGACGCGCTGCTGGCGCTGCATACCAGCCGCCCCCTGCTGGCCCAGCGCGTGCTCGACGTGGGTACGCTGCTCCACTTCCTGCGGTACACAGCGCAGTACGAGTACCACGAAGTCGACCGCTGGCCCCGGCTGCCGCTGCTGCTGCGCGCCGATGGCCCGGCGGCGCTGCCAACGCTGCACGCCGCGCTGCTCAGCGCCCAGGCCGCATTGCCCCCGGGCTACCCGGCCGACCAAGTGCAGGTGAGCGGCGGGCCACCCTCTTTTCAGTACTACCTCGAAAACCCGGCCGCCAAGGACGCTTACTCCGAGGTGCTTCCCGGCGTGCTACGAGCCTACGACGTATCTGACCTGCGCCAGGCGCTGGGTGCCCACCTAGTGCCCTAGCGCCCGCTGTTCAACGACGAAATAGAAACATTCACCCAGAAAGTAGGATAGTTCGGCTAAAGAAGCAGCTATCTCGCACCTGAAAAGACTCCATTGGGAGAGCAGGATTCATCAATGAGCAAGTTGGACTGTAAAAAGAATTTGCGTGCCGCATCTTTGTAGGGTCGGACAGTGCACAAGCTTTTAGCGACGGCACTTTTTCGACGGCTGCTCCCCACCCTCCTGTCTGCTTACTGATGAAAACAGTTCTTACCCCCATCTTTCTTTTACTCTTAGTTTGTAGCCAGCTCCCGGCGCAGGCTTCCTCCAATGACCCCGAGCGGCCCACTCCCAGCGTGGGAGCCTTGGCCGGCGGGGGCATTGGGGCTAGCCCGCTGGTGCGCTACCTGGCGGCCACTTTGCAGCTATCGCAGGCGCAAACCCTAGCCGTGCAGGCGGCCGTGCAAAAGCACCAGCGCCTGACCCGCACACCCGAGCTACTGGCCCAGCGCCTGCGCACGGTGCTCACGGCCAGCGAGTACGAGCGCTTCGAGCAGCTGCACGACGATGCTGGCTCGGCTGCCAACCTGCGCGAGCTGGCCCTGCGCTAGCTTTCGCTAGCCGGCGCGGTAGGCTGCTGCACGGTAGCCAGCTGGCTATCGAGCGCCACCTCAAATCGGTCTAACTCCAACTCCACCTGCCGGATAGCCTCCTCGCTGAAGGTATCGGCGCGGTGCAGCGCCACCAGCCGCGTGCGCTGGCGCTCCGTCACGTCGAGGCGGCAGCGCAGCAGGCCTTCAAACGAGGCCGCGGCGGCGGTGGCCGCCTCATCGGGCGGCGCTATGCCCTTAGCCTCGCTGGCGGCCAGGGCAAAGGTTCCTTGCAGGCGTTTCGCCTGCCGCCGCATCACTTCGCGCAGCGTAAGCAGGCAGGGGTCGGGCGTGCCTTTTTCGGCGCTAATGCGGTCTTCGAGGTAAGCCAATGAATCGTCGGTGAGTACCAGGCGCAGGGCTTGCTCTTCGGCGGCGCGCTCGGCCGGCGACTCCTGCACGTCGAGCCGGCGCACCAGCCACGGCAAGCTCAGGCCTTGCGCCAGCAGCGTAACCAAAATGACGGTGAAGGTGATAAAGAGCATGGCATTGCGCTGCGGAAACGGCTGCCCGCCCTGCACCGCCAGGGGCAGGGCTAGCGCCGTGGCCAGCGACACCACGCCCCGCATGCCGGCCCAGGATGTGATGAATAGGTTGCGCTTGGGCGAGCGCTCTTCGGTGCGGCCCAGCCAGCGCCCTATCTGGTGGCCCAGGTAGTTGACCGGGAACACCCACCCTAGCCGGATGGCAATGGCCACGGCGCTCACCAGCAGGCCGTAGCCGAGCATGGGCCAGAAGGCCCCCGGCCCCAGCCCCGAGAGAATGGTGCGCAGCTCGAGCCCGATTATGAGAAACACCAAACCGTTGAGCAGAAAGCCCAGCACCCGCCAGAAGCTGTGCTTGAGCAGGCGCGTCTGGTTGTCGTAGATGTCGTGCGAGCGCCGACTCATCATCAGGCCCATGGCCACCACGGCCAACACCCCGGATACCTCCAGGTGCTCGGCCCCCAGGTACACCCCAAAGGGCAGCAGCAGCGAGAGCGCCGTGATGAGCGTGGCATCGGAAAGGTAGTTCTGCACCCGCACCACCACGTAGCCCACCGCCGCCCCAATAGCCGCCCCGCCCCCGGCCACCAGCACAAAGTGCCAGCTGGCATCCCAGAGGCCAAAGGTGCCGGTGACGACCGCCGCCACGCCGTAGCGGTAGGCAATGAGCGCCGAGGCATCGTTGACGAGGCTTTCGCCCTCCAGCACGCTCGTGATGCGGCGCGGCAGCCCCAGGCCCTTCGTCACGCTGGTGGCGGCCACGGCATCGGGCGGGGCCACGATGGCCCCCAGCACAAAGCCCATGGCCCAGCTAAAACCCGGAATGAAGAAGTGGGCGATGGTGGCCACCACCGTGGTAGTGAGTAGCACCAGCCCCACGGCCAGCAGCAAAATGGGCCGCCGGTTGGCCACAAACTCGTGCCACGAAGTCTTGTAGCTAGCCTCGTAGAGCAGCGGCGGCAGGAAAATAAAGAATATCAGGTTCGGGTTGAGGTTGATGACCGGCAGGCCGGGAATCAGCCCGAGCAAAGCGCCCGCCAGCACCAGCAGCACCGGGTAGGGCAACTTGAGCCTGGGGGCTACTGCCGACAGGGCTACCAGCAGGGCCAGCAGAAAGATGATAAGGGCGAGGTGTTCCAAACCGGCGGAATGTGGGTGAGGTAGGCTTGCTGCTTATGAAGCGGCCTAGAAAGTCGTTCGTCATGCTGAGTGGAGCGGAGCATCTTGGTCGCCTCGTTGAGCAGCCTACCTGTGCCCCTCTAAGATGCTCCGTTTCGCTCAGCATGGCGCTCCGTTTAATCTATACGGTTTTCCTCCCCCGCAAGGCTGATTTAGACCCTCCTACTCCCGCCGCCGAAACCGCAGCGGCAGCGCCCCACCCGGCCGCAGCGTGATGAGCGGGGCCATGCCCGGCACCGCCGGGCTAGCCGGCTCCACGTGGTAGCGCCGCAACGTCTGGATGAGCACGAGTTGCAGCTCGGTGAGGGCAAACTGCTGGCCCACGCACAGCCGCGGCCCACCGCCAAAAGGGAGGTAGCCGTAGGCCGGCGGGGCGGGCTGCGCCCCCGCCGCAAAGCGCTGGGGCCGAAACTCTTCGGCCTCGGGCCACAGCCCGGGGTGATGGTGCAGGCCGTAGAGGTAGAGCGTAAACAGCGTGCCTTTGGCAATGGGCTGGCCCTGAAACTCGTCGGCCTCGGTGGCCACGCGGTCCACTATCCAGGCGGGCGGGTAGAGGCGCATGGCTTCCTGCACCACTTGCAGGGCAAAGGGCAGCCGGGGCAAATCCTCAAACTCGACGGGCCGCCCGCCGGGCAGCCCGGCCTCGATTTCGGCCACCAGCTCGGCCTGCGCCCCGGGGTGGCGGGCTAGCAGGTACAGCGCCCAGGCCAGGGCATTGGCCGAGGTTTCGTGGCCGGCCACGAGCAGGATGTTGAGCTCGTCGAGCAGCTGCTCGTCGGCCATGGCCTCGCCGGTGTCCTCGTAGCGGGCGTCGAGCAGCATTTGCAGCAGGTCGTCGGGGCCGGGCGTGCCGGCCGGGGCCGCCGCCTGGGCGGCGCGGTGCCGCGCTATGGCCGCCCGCACCAATTCGCGCAATTGCGTGGCTAGCTGGTCGTGGCGGCTGTAGCTACCGCGCACCCAGTGCCAGGGCCGCAAATAAGGCTGCCGAATGGTATTGACATAAAACGCCTGAATGGCCGTGAGCCAGTCGCTGAGCTGCGCGAGCTGGCGGTCGTCGAGGCTGTCGCCAAACACCGAGCGGGCCACAATGCGAAACGCCACCCGCGTCATGGCCGCGTGGGCATCGAGCGCGGCCACGGGGCTAGCGGCGGTGAGCGCGTCGAGCTCGGCTACCCATTCATCGGCCGCGGCGCGCATGAGGCGCGTGAGGCCCGCCAGCCGCTGCCGGTGAAAGCCCGGCTGAATGAGCCGGCGCTGGCGCAGCCAGTCGGCGCCCTCATTCGTGAGCAGGCCGCGGCCCAAATAGCGCAGCAGCCCGTGCGTGAGGTCGGACTTGTGGTAGCGGCGGTGGTTTTTCTGCAAAATGTGCTGCACCAGCGCCGGGTCGCGCGTGACGACCGAGGGCCGCACGCCACCCAGGTACAGGCGCATAGTGTCGCCGTACTGCACCAGCAGCTTGTTGAGCTGCCCGATGGGGTCGCGGGCCGCCTTTAGGGAGTTGCGCAGCGTAGTGCGCCGTGGCACCTGCGGCCAGCCACTAGTGGTAAGTTGAGTAGACATTGGTAGCGAAAAATACCGTTGTTATGCAGCGCATTCTGCGCATTGAGCAGAGACGAAGCATCTCGCGTGGCGCAGTAACTCCCTACGTAAGCAACGAAGCAAGACATAAATAACGAAGCGAGCGAGATGCTTTGTCTCTGCTCAATGCGCAGAATGCGCTGCATGACGACCACCGCTACTCGGGCAGCACCAGCGCGCGCGGCAGCTCAAACTTGAGCTCACGGCTCTTCTTCCGGCCGTGCAGCTGAGTCAGGTAGTCGTCTAGCGCGGGCTTATACTCCAGCCACAAGTCTTCGTGCAGGTGCTTCGGAATGAGCGTAGTGAGGCGCAGCGCCAGTCGCGCCGTGCCCACAAAAAACCCTTGGTATACGCTGTCAAACTGCCCGGTGTAATTCTCAAAAATCAGTTGCAGCGTGTACACGCTCAGGTCGATTTCGAGCTGCTTGCTCTTGGTGACGCGGCGAGCGCGGGCGGCTTCCTGGGTAGCCCCGCGCAGGGCTTTCACCAGGCTGCGGTTGAGCAGGCGGCCCGTTACGGCCACGTTGAAAAGCTCGTGAATGCGGTCGGCACTAGCCTCGTACACGCTTTCGAGCGTTACGGCGGGCAGCAGCTCAAAGCTGAACGTATCGTAGAGCTCGGCGTCGCGCCGGGCTGCGCGCACAATGAGGGCTTCCTTTTCCTTATCGGAAAGGCGGGCCACGGCTTTCTTAAAATCGGCAGACGGGACGGGCATAAGCTAAGGCAGGCGGCGGGGGCTAGCCCCGCACCCGGGGGCAAAGGTCGGCAAAGTAACCCTGCCGGCCCGAACGAAACCCCCTGGTCCGGCGTTATCAGCCGGCCCCGCGCTTCGCCGGGGCCGCCGTATTTTTGTACCATGGCTTTCCCCGCTACCCGCCCGCAAACCGACTACCAGGACGACGTGCTCACGCTCGAAGAAGAGCAGGAGCTGCGCACGCTGATAGTTTATAACGACGACGTGAATACCTTCGACCACGTCATCCAGACGCTCATCGACGTGTGCGGCCACGAGCCCGAGCAGGCCGAGCAGTGTACCCTGCTCATTCACCACAAGGGCAAGTGCGCGGTCAAAAACGGCACCTACGAAGAGCTGGAGCCCCGCTGCTCGGCCATCCACGACCGGGGCATCTCGGCCGACATCGTTTGATTTTACCTTCTGAATGGATTTTCCTTCCAAGCTCATTGAGAATGCGGTAGTGGAGCTGGCGCGCCTGCCCGGCATCGGCAAAAAAACTGCCCTGCGGCTCGCCCTGCACCTACTCAAGGCCGAAAGCGACACCACCGCCAACCTGGCCGAGGCCCTGGCCAAGATGCGCTTCGACATCACGTATTGCCGCACCTGCCACAGCATTTCCGACTCGGAGGAGTGCAGCATTTGCGCCAATAAACTGCGCGACCACGCCCAGGTGTGCGTGGTGGCCGATGTGCGCGATGTGATTGCCATCGAGAACACCGGCCAGTACCAGGGCGTGTACCACGTGCTAGGGGGCGTTATTTCGCCCATCGAGGGCATCGGCCCGGCCGATTTGCAGGTCGACTCGCTGGTGGCCCGTGCCGGCGCCGAAGACTCGGAAATCCGCGAAATCATCCTGGCCATTTCGCCCACTATGGAGGGCGATACTACAGCGTTTTACCTCTCGCGCCGCCTGCGCGATTTCGAGCAGCTCAACATCAGCACCATCGCCCGCGGCATCCCGATGGGCGGCGAGTTGGAATATGCCGACGAGATTACGCTGGGCCGCAGCATTGTGGAGCGCCAGCGCCAGGCCCGCTAGCCCATACCTGTCATTGCAAGCGCAAGGCAATGACAGACGTTTTTTGGCTAGCCCGATGACCGGTAACCTAGCGTAATTTCGCCCTCCCGTGGTGAAGCTCTCCGTCGTCATTGTCAACTACAACGTCTGCTACTTTCTGGAGCAAACGCTGCTGTCGGTGCGCCAGGCGGCGGCGATGCTGGGCGAGCCGGTCGAGGTTTTTGTGGTCGATAACAACTCGGCCGATGCCTCGGTGGACATGGTGCGGGCGCGCTTCCCCGAAGTTATCCTGCTGGCAAACAAGGATAACCCTGGCTTTTCCAGGGCCAACAACCAAGCCCTGCGGCTAGCCACCGGCCAGTACCAGCTGCTGCTCAACCCCGACACGCTGGTGGAGGAAAGCACCTTCCGGCGCTGCTGCGACTTTATGGACGCGCACCCGCGCTGCGGCGGCCTGGGCGTGATGATGCTCGACGGCCAGGGCCGGTTTCTGCCCGAAAGCAAGCGCGGGCTGCCCACGCCGGCGGTAGCCTTTTACAAAATATTCGGGCTAGCTAGCCTCTTCCCCAAGTCGCGCACGTTTGGGCGCTACCACCTGGGCTTTCTCGACAAAAACGAGGCCCACGAAATAGCCGTGCTCAGCGGCGCCTTTATGCTGCTGCGCCAGTCGGCGCTGGCCGAAGTGGGGCTGCTCGACGAGGACTACTTTATGTACGGTGAGGATATCGACCTCTCGTACCGCCTCACGCAGGGCGGCTGGCAAAACTGGTATTTTCCGGACACCCGCATCCTGCACTACAAGGGCGAAAGTACCAAGCGCACGAGCGTCAACTACGTGCTGGTGTTTTACCGGGCGATGGTTATTTTTGCCCGCAAGCACTTTGCTGCTAGTCGCGCCGGCCTGTTTTCAGTGCTGATAAACAGCGCCATCTGGCTGCGGGCGGGGCTAGCCGTAGCCCAGCGCCTGGCCACCGCCGCCACGCCGGTGCTGCTCGATGCGGCGTTGCTGTTCGGGGGTATGTACGTGCTAAAATCTTACTGGGAAGTCAACCAGAAGTACGTGCGCGAGCCCTACCCGCCGCAGTATATGCTGGTGGCCGTGCCGCTCTACATTGGGGCGTGGCTCACCACCACCTGGCTGAGTGGCGGCTACGACCAGCCCACCCGCGCCAGCCGCGTGGTGCGCGGCGTGGCCGTGGGCACGGTGCTTATTTCAGCCGTATCTAACTTCTTCGATGCCTGGCGCTTCTCCAAGGCGCTCATTGTGCTGGGCGGCGGGTGGGCAATAGCCGCCCTGGTGGGCCGCCGGGTGCTCGGCCACTGGCTGCGCCACGGCAACCTGCGTCTGAGCGAAGGCCAAGCCAAGACCCTGGCCATTGTGGGCTCGGCGGCCGAAAGCCAGCGCGTGCGCCAACTGCTGACCCAGGCCCAGGTACCCGCCAGAATTATCGGCTACGTAACTCCCGCCGGGGCTAGCCCCGCCCCCACCGCCGACCACCTCGGCACGGTGGCCGAGCTGCCCGCGCTGCTACGCCTCTACGGCCTCACCGAGCTCATTTTTTGCGGCCAGGATATGCCAGCCAGCCAGATTATCGGCCTCATGGCCAGCCTGCCGGCTAGTCCCTCAGTGTCGTATAAAATCCTGCCGGCTGGCAGCCAGTACATCATTGGCAGCAGCGACAAGGATGCGCCCGGCGACTACTACGCCCTCGACCGCTCGTGGCGCCTGAGCCAGCCCGCCCAGCGCCGCAACAAACGCCTGCTCGACCTCATGGCCTGCCTGACGGTGCTGGCCTTGAGCCCGGTGCTCATCTGGGGTCAGCGACGGCCGGGCGGGCTGCTGCCCAACGTGGGAAAAGTATTGCGTGGCCGGTGCAGCTGGGTGGGCCTGCGCCACCTGCCCGAGGCTAGCCGCTACCCAGCCGTGCTCTCGCCCGCCGACGTGGCCCCGCACGCCGGACCACCCGATTTTTCTACCCTTGCTCGCCTCGAGCGGCTATATGCGCAGGACTACGAGCCGGGCCTTGACCTGGGCGTGCTCTGGCGCGGCTGGCGCCGGCTGGGAGGCTAGCGTTTGAGGCCGGCAGGAGCCAGCGGCGAACTAGCTTTTTCGACCGGCCCAAACCCGGCATTGGCTGTGTAGTGGTGAGTATTCGGCGAAAAGATGGGCCCTGGCGGCGTTATTTACGCGGTCTGCGCTAGGTATGGGCGCCATCCTTATGCTTTCTCCCCGAGCTGCTGTGAAAGCATTTTTCGGCTATTTCTTTATTTCGCTGGGGCTGCTGCAATCGTTCAGCTGCGAAGCATTGCTGGTAGATTTTACACTCAATCAAGCAGTTATCACGGCGCGCTACTGCGTGAATAAGGCCCGCCCGATGCGGCACTGCTGCAGAAGCTCAACGGCCTAGCCGCGCGGCCCCCGCTACCGGTACCGCCGAAGATGGCACCTTCCCCGACTGCTGCACCGCCCCTAGCCTGACAGCCGAAACGCCCGCGGCCATTGGCAGGCCCGCCACCCAACCGGCCCCGGCCAATATGCTCAGCCCTAGTGGACCTGACCTCAAGCTGATTACGAAGTTTGCCAGCGAGTATGGTCTCGTCAACAAGCGCCTGCTGGTGCTAAAGCTGGCCTTTGCCACGCCCGAGGCACCCGGCCCTTTGTATGGGGCGTGCCAGCCGGCCGCTGGCACGCCCCAAAACTGTGCAGCGGTACGACGTGGCAAAGTCCTTTCTCAAAGCATCGACCGGGGCGGCAGCGCTTCTGGCCACCGGGCAAAATGGCCAGCTAACCTCAATCCTGACCTTTTCCTATGGCCCTGCGTGCGGGGCAGGCGCTGGTAAGCAGCAGCAGGCCCCCGGGTAAGCGCCTACCACGGCGGCGCGTTAGTGAACCTGCTGCCCCCCTATTAAAAACTATTTATCAGCCTGTTATCACAACCAAGCCACTTTCAGGCTAGCCTGCTCAGGCAGCCTATTGCCCCGGCGGTTGGCCGTGTAAAGGCTATCGCGCTACGCAAAACGATGCCCCACTGGTAGCTGGGCATCGAGGAAAGCCGAAAAAAATGTGGGCAAAATCAACGACAGCCCGCCCGCAACCCCGCGCGGGCCAATACTTTTGCGCTTCGCACCTCTTTATTACTGAAGCTTATGTCTCCCAGTACCGCTAGCCCAACCGCGCCGGCCGACCCCACTGCGTATTTCTCCGACCGCATTCTCCAGATTCAGGAGTCGGCCACCATTGCCATGGCCAAGAAGAGCCGCGAGCTGGCCGCCCAGGGCGTGGACGTGATTAATCTGAGCTTTGGGGAGCCCGATTTTCAGACCCCGCAGTATATCAAGGACGCGGCTAAAAAGGCGATTGACGAGGGCTTTACCTTCTACACGCCGGTACCGGGCTACCTGGATTTGCGCCAGGCCATCTGCGATAAGCTGCTGCGTGAGAACCAATTGACCTACGCACCCAGCCAGATTGTGGTGAGCACTGGCGCCAAGCAGGCGCTCAGCAACATCATCATGACGCTGGTAAACCCCGGCGACGAGGTCATTATTTTTTCGCCCTACTGGGTGAGCTATGCCGCGCAGGTGGAGCTGGCCGAGGGCGTGGCCGTGCCCATCATGGGCAGCCTCGAAAACGACTACAAGGTGACGGCCGCCGAGTTTGAGGCCGCCATCACGCCGCGCACCAAGGCCGTGATGTACTCCTCGCCCTGCAACCCCACGGGCGCCGTGTTCGGCCGCGCCGAGCTAGCGGGCATTGCCGAGGTGCTGGCCCGCCACCCCGGCATTTTTGCCATTGCCGACGAGATTTACGAGTACATCAACTTCACCGACGAACACGTGAGCCTGGCGCAGTTCGATGCCGTTAAAGACCAGGTTATTACCATCAACGGCTTCTCGAAGGGCTATGCCATGACGGGCTGGCGCCTGGGCTACCTGGCCGCGCATCCGGCCATTGCCGCCGCGTGCGACAAGCTCCAGAGCCAGATTACGTCCGGTACCTGCTCTATTGCGCAGCGCGCGGGGCTAGCCGCGCTGCAAGGCGGCCGGTCGTCGGCCGACGAGATGGTGCAGGCCTACCACCGCCGCCGCGACCTGGTGCTGGAGCTGGTAAAGGACATTCCGGGCCTGAAAACGCCCACGCCCGACGGCGCATTCTACATTTTTCCCGACGTGTCGGCCTTTTTTGGCCGCACCGCGCCCGATGGCACGGTTATCAACGACTCGTCGGACCTAGCGCTGTACCTGCTGCGCGACGCGCACGTGTCGGCCGTGGGCGGCGACTCGTTTGGCGCGCCCGACTGCATCCGCTTCAGCACCGCCGCCGCCGATGCCAAGCTAGCCGACGCCTTTGGGCGCATTAAAAAGAGCCTGGCCGGACTGAAATAGGTAGCTTCACCTTAAAGAAC
>JBPBQJ010000109.1:0-21998 GCA_050954765.1 Janthinobacterium lividum
CCGAGTTGGACTAGCCGCTGGTGCGCCGGTTGTTCCGCCAGGAGCAGCGCCGGGTAGCTACGCTGGGAGCAGATAAGCGCTGAAAGCATCTAAGTGCGAAACTCACCTCAAGATGAGATATCCCAATGAAAGGTTCGTGGTAGACGACCACGTAAATAGGCGGTAGGTGTAAAGTCAGAAATGACATAGCTGAGCCGTACTAAGGAACCGAGGGCTTACGCTTGCCCCCACCTTTTTACTTCTTTTTCTTTTCCCTTATGTCAACGGTTTTGCTGATTGTCATCGAACACGACAGTCAACGCCAGCAATGGTGGCTTTAGCCCGGGTGTTCACCTCTTCCCATTCCGAACAGAGTCGTTAAGCCCCGGTGCGCCTATGGTACTGCCTTCACCGGTGGGAGAGTCGGTCGCCGCCAACTTTATTGAGTGAGCCCCCTGCCTTCGCTTTCGCCAGCGACCAGGCAGGGGGCTTTTCTGTGACTACTACGTCCGGGTCAGCACTAAGCCCGTCTCGCCCCCGCTAGCGCGGGGGCGGGCTGGTGGGTAGCAGGCGCTTATAAGCGGGGGAATGAGTAGGCTACGGTACCTGTTTGCGCGGCGGTTTGCCCCGGTCTCCCGTTGTTGTTTAGTGCTACACTAGTTGCCGCAGTGCTAACTCAAGGGAGCGCTGGGCTAGGCCGGTAAACAAACAGGGCAAAGAAAAGAATGGGCTTCATATCGAAGCTTTTTAGGAAGTAGGTCAGAAACGAAAAAGACTCCTATGATGGAGAGAAGTTTGGGGTGCGGACCACCTTATTCCTCACGGCTGCCTGTGGAAGTCCTCTCCAAAGATGTTCTCGTGACCTAGCTGTTGCCTTAGCTGCCTTTTTCTAGCCCCAGCGGAGGTAGTGGAGCCATGCTCTACAAACTTAAACCGGGCTGTCAATGACACTGGCACTGGGAACCAATAGCGGCCCTGTTCAGCAGCAAGTCCCTTAGGCAGGGTGTTCACTTTCACAACTGGGGCAAAAAAGGAGCCTGAAAAAAAGCTGTGGCTGACGCTTTTGTATCAGCACCGCTGCTTGCTCGACCTCGCCAGTATGCAACTCGACAGCAGGCACACACCCGCTAAGAATGGCGGAGCAGCCGTAGGCTACCAGAGCCGCAAAGCCGCCCGCACCACTAACGCCTTATTCTTGTTCGACAACCAAGGGCAGCCGCTGGCGGTGGCTACGACTAAAGCTGACCAGCACCACGATACGTTTCAACTCGACACTGTTTTTAACGAATGCTGTTAGGTGCTGGAAGCGGCTGACCTGCGCCTAAATGGCTTGTTTCTCAACGCTGATAAAACCTTCGTTGTAACCAGTGTGCGCTAGGCCTGTGCCTGGCGTGGCATCGAAGTCAACATCCTACGCAACTGCCGGACGCCTGAATGGCAAACCGACGACACGCCGCTGGGCCCAGAATTATATCGTCCTCAGCAGGTTATCGAATAACTTAACGCTTGGCTCGACAGCTTCAAAATGCTGCTCGTGCGCTTTGAAACCTGCCTGCATACGTGGCTGGCCTTTCACTGGTTAGCCTTCGCCACAATCCTACTACGTAGAGTTACCCGTTCTTTAACTTCCTAAATAACTTCTTCATCTTACCTAAAGTGCGTGGCTGTTCCTTGATAGTTTACCATGTTCAGTGAATAAAAAGGGTAGTTTTGCAGTTCTTGCTTAGCACTTGTAGTTGAGTAAGTTTAAAATATAATGCAGCTAGCGTATCCAGGATTTTTGTGGGGGTTATTGGCGATTGCAATACCAGTTGCGATTCACTTATTGCAGTTACGTCGTCCACAACGGGTGTTTTTTACGAATACGGGATTCATTCGAGAGGTGGAACTGACTACCATGCGGCGGCGGCAATTACAAGAATTGCTGGTACTAGCAGTGCGGGTTTTGGCTATAATTTCTCTGGTACTGCTTTTTTGTCAACCCTTTTTGCCGGCCACTCAACGGGCTATGCAAGGAGACGCTAGTAAAGTACACGTGCTAGTGGATAACTCAGGCAGTATGCAGGCGCCGGGGCTGATACAACCGCAGTTAGCGCAAGAGGCTGTGGCAAACGCGATTATATTAGGAAAGAGCTACGGGGCTGGAACGCAATTTAAGCTACTGGGTCAACGAAATATCAGCCTAGCCGGGGCAGCATATGCAGATGCGCTTGCTACGCAGCAGCTAAACGCCAGTAAAACGGGTTGGGGGACACTTAGTGTTCGCAACGAATTGAAAGAAGAGCAGCCAGGCACGCTATACTTATTTAGCGATTTTCAGAAGAGCGAAGTGAAGGCCGATATCTGGCAGCAGTTGCGCCGAACGGGACAGATGGTATTGGTGCCGCAGGTAGCCGCGCCAACAGCGAACGTGTACGTAGACAGTGTGTGGCTTAACGATGCTTTTGTGCGGGTGCGTACTAGCATTGGGCTACACGTGCGGCTGCGTAACGGCGGAAATAAGGCGATTGCTGATTGCCCCGTGAAAGTGCTGTTGAATAAGCAGCAAGTAGCAACATTTCGGGTTGCGGTGGGGGTTGGCCAAGTGAGTGAAGTGACTACTCAACTACAATTACCAGATGCCAAACTGGCGCTAGGCCAAGTAATTACCGGTGATGCTCCGGTGGTATTTGATAACACTTACTATTTCACCATGCAGCCGGCAGCCTCTATTAAGGTCTTGGAGATTGGTGAGGAGCCGGTGACGCAGCAGGCCTATGCGCGCGAGCCGCTCTTCACATACGCTTTCACTAAGCCACAGTCATTGAACTATGGGGAGCTGCGGCAGGCTAATCTAGTACTACTGCGGGAGGTAACGCAGGTAGATGCAGGTTTGCGGGAGGCGCTGGCAGGGGTGTTGCGGCGCGGGGGTAGTGTGGTACTGGTGCCGCCTGCTAGCCCTACGGCGCACGCCTCCTATCATGAATTGTTTCGGGCGTTGGGTGTGGGGGGCGAACAGTGGAATGCGGCAGCACTTGGTTCGCAGATGCGGCAGGAAGTTGCTATGCCTAGTGCACGTGACCCTTTCTTCAAGGATGTTTTTGGGGCACAGCCACGGCGCGTAGTGATGCCGCAAGTAGCGCCGGTACTGCAATTGGGCCAGGGCACTCCTATTTTGAGGTTACGAGACGGGGACGGTTTTCTAACTGAATTCAGGAGCGGTACGGGGCGCGCTTACGTATTTGCGGCGCCGTTTGCCAAGGAATACTCCGACTTCACAGCCCACGCGTTGTTTGTGCCGGTGTTGTACCGGCTCGCTATGCTTAGCCACCGTGCTGGCCAGCAGTCGGCTTATCGGCTGAGTGCATCAACCGTAGGGCTGACAGTGCCGCCGCTAGCTAGCCGCTCGGCGGGCGATGAAATTAATTACCGCTTGGTCAAGGATAGTCTTACCTACATTCCGACGCAGCGGCAGCAGGGAGACCAGTTGCAGCTCGATGTGCCAGCGGCCATGAGTACGCCAGGTTTCTATCAGGTAATGAGCCAGGGAAAGGTATTTACTACACTTGCTTTTAACGCCAGCAAACGTGAGTCGGAACTGGCTGCGTATTCGGTGGCAGAGTTACGGCAGTTAATAGGACCTAATCACCCTAACGTGCGTGTGCTCGACGGCGGCGCGCAGCCCGAAGCCCTGGCTCGCTACCGCGCCGACCAAGCGGGCCAGCCGCTGTGGCGCTACTGCCTGCTGTTGGCGCTGGCGTGCCTGTTAGTCGAAGCGTTGCTGCTGCGTTTTGGGCGGCCTCGCCCGCAAGCGGGTGCGGTGCTGGCCTAGCGCAGGCACGGGGCGGGCCCGTGGGTGGAGCGCCGTATCTTGCCAGTTGATTCGTAGATTATGCAATCGCAAGATTTAAGAAATAGAGGAGAAGGAGCTGCTGCTGCGGTGCCGGGGCTAGTGGGACCGCTAGCCCTGCGCTTCGGTACGGTAGCTGGGTTGCTGTGCGCCGTGTGGCTGCTTTTTTTGCAATGGTCGGGCAATAATCCCTTCAGCCCCAAGCAGATAATGGGACTGTTGACGGTGCCTTTTATCGCGGCGGGCAGCCAGTGGTTTTTGCGTCGCAAAATGGCCCCGGTGCGGCCGGGCGTGGGGCGCACGCTAGCCGTGGGTGGCCTTACGGTGCTGCTAGCCGCTTTGATGGCGGCATTGAGCGTCTGGGGTTTAGCCCACGTAGTGGGCGAACCCACGCTGGCCCAGAACCGCCGCGAGCTGTTAGAAATAACGCGGGTGCAGCAAAACCTGCGCCCCAAGGAAAAACGCAATGCGCAGTTCGAAAAGCAGGAGTTGACCCAAGCGGCGGCGCTATCGGCCACTGATATGGCTAGGGGTACTTTCACCTGGACGGTGCTACTCGGCTTGATGCTGGCACTGCCGAGCGGCCTATTTTTGCGCAAGTAAGTTTTTCACGTTTTTCACCCCCTCACCCCATGCAAACTGCTACTCCTTCTGCTTCTACTACTGCCGTCGGCGGGCGCTACGGACTACTCACCGGTTTGGTAAGCGTCATTATTTCGTTTGGCATTTATGCCCTCGAACTGGACCAAAACCCAGTCGCCCGCTTTGCAACGATGGCAGTGCTGGTGGTCGGTATCATCCTGGCGATGCGCAATTTTAAGGTGCAGAATGGTGGCTTCATGAGCTACGGCCAGGGGCTAGGAGTCGGGGTGACGGTAGCAAGCATAGTAGGGTTGCTGAGTACTGCCTTTGTATACGTGTACACGACGTTCGTAGACCCCGAGCTAATGACGCGGGTGATGGACAGAGCCCGAGCCGATATGGAAGCCAAAGGGATGCCGGACGCGCAGATTGACCAGGCAATGGCTTTTTCGGCCAAGTTTACGACGGGTCCTGTTATGCTCATTTTTACGTTGCTGGGCTCCATTATTATTGGTTTACTTATCAGCTTGCTGGTAGCAGCTTTCGTTAAAAATCCCAAACCCGAGTTTGAATAAGCCAACTGCCAGCTTCCCGGTGGAGCTTTCCATCGTAATCCCCTTGTTGAACGAGGCTGAGTCGCTGCCCGAACTCACCCGCTGGATTCAGCGCGTGCTCACGGCACAGGGGCTTTCGTACGAGGTCATTCTGATTGACGACGGCTCGACCGACGACTCGTGGACGGTGATTGAGGCGTTGGCGAGCCAGGACATGGCCCTGCGCGGCATCCGCTTCAACCGCAACTATGGTAAGTCGGCGGCGCTCAACGTGGGCTTTGGCGCGGCGCGCGGCCGGGTGGTGTGCACCATGGATGCCGACCTGCAAGACTCGCCCGAGGAGCTGCCCGAACTCTACCGCATGATAACCGAGGACCACTACGACCTGGTGAGCGGTTGGAAACAGAAGCGCTTCGACCCGCTCTCCAAAACGATTCCGACCAAGCTCTTCAACGGCGCCACGCGGGCCATTTCGGGCATCCAGCTGCACGATTTCAACTGCGGCCTCAAGGCCTATGACCAGCGCGTGGTAAAGTCCATCGAGGTCTATGGCGAAATGCACCGCTACATTCCGGTAATCGCCAAGTGGAGCGGTTTCAAGAAGATAGGCGAGAAGGTGGTGCAGCACCAGGAGCGCAAATACGGCGTCACCAAATTTGGGCTCGAGCGCTTCGTATACGGCTTTCTCGACCTGGCTAGCATCACATTTGTGAGCCGGTTTCGGCGGCGGCCCATGCACTTTTTCGGCACGCTCGGCAGCTTGTCGTTCCTCATCGGTATGGTGCTGACGGTGTGGCTAACGGGCGAAAAGTGGTGGCTCTCGCTGCACAACCTGAAGGCGCGCGGTGTAACGCAGCAGCCGCTGTTCTTCCTGTCATTAGTGGCCGTTATCATTGGTGTGCAGCTGTTTTTGGCCGGTTTTCTGGCCGAAATGGTGCAGCTAAATGGTCCGCGCCGCAACGATTACCTCGTGCGCGACACCCTGCGATGAAAGTTGTTATTATCGGTCCGGCCTACCCGCTGCGCGGCGGGCTAGCCACCTACAATGAGCGGCTGGCCCGCGCCTTTTGCGCAGCGGGCGACGAGGTGCGGATTGTCACTTTTTCGCTGCAATACCCTGACTTTCTGTTTCCTGGGCAAACTCAGTTCAGCACCGAAGCTGCCCCGGCCGACCTCGCTATTGAAGTGAGCCTGAACTCGGTGAACCCGCTGTCGTGGCTGGCGGTGGGGCGGCGGCTACGGCGCGAGCGGCCCGACTTGGTGGTGTTTCGGTTTTGGCTGCCGGTTATGGGGCCGGCGCTGGGCACGGTGGCGCGGCTGGTGCGCGGCAACGGCCACACCCGCGTGGTGGCCATCACCGACAACGTAATTCCGCACGAGAAGCGGCCCGGCGATAGGCCGCTCACGCGCTATTTTTTGAGCGCCTGCGACGGCTTCGTGACCATGAGCCGCGCCGTGCTGGCCGACTTGCAGCGCCTGGGGTTCGGGCGGCAGCCAGCGCTCTACCGCCCGCATCCGCTCTACGATAACTTTGGCCCGGCCTTGCCCAAGGCGGAGGCCCTCGCCACGCTGGGCCTGGACCCGGCCTACCGGTACGTGCTGTTTTTTGGCTTCATTCGGGCGTATAAGGGGCTGGATATCTTGCTCGAAGCCCTGGCCGATGCGCGGGTGGCGACCCTGCCCATGAAGCTGCTCATTGCGGGCGAGTTTTATGAGGATGCCGCACCCTACGAGGCGCTCATCAAAAAATACGACCTCGAAAGCCAGCTGGTGCGCGCCACCGATTTCATCCCGAACGAGCGCGTGGCAGCGTATTTCAGCGCGGCCGACCTAGTGGTGCAGCCCTACAAAAACGCCACCCAGAGCGGCGTGTCGCAGGTGGCTTACCACTTTGGGCGACCCATGCTCGTGACCGACGTGGGAGGGCTAGCCGAGCTGATACCGGCCGGCGTGGTGGGTTACGTGGTGCCGCCCACGCCGGCCGCCATCGCCGAGTCGCTGGTCGATTTTTACACCCACGACCGCGAGGAAACGCTGGCTGCCGGCGTGCGGCAAGAAGCCAAAAAATTCTCGTGGGAAGTGATGATAGCCGCGCTCAAAGAAGTAGCAGGGCTGGAGGAGGGCTAGCTGGGTGAGGGTGCTTTAAACAAGCACTTGTTTGCCAATTTATTAACGCATTGGTCATGCTGAACGCAGGGAAGCATCTTGCTTGTGCCGTTTGAGTACTAACCCAACGATTCGAGCGAGATGCTTCCCTGCGTTCAGCATGACAAAACTTAAAATGTGTAGAAGGCTAGCGGCCCATCCAGCCGCCATCGACGGTGAGGATGGTGCCGTGCACGTAGGCGCCGGCCGGCGACGCCAGGAACACGACGGGGCCCTTGAAATCGGCGGGCTCGCCCCAGCGGCCAGCCGGGATGCGGCCCAGAATGCTGGCCGAGCGGTCGGCATCCTGGCGCAGGGCCTCGGTGTTGTCGGTGGCGATGTAGCCCGGCGCAATGCCGTTGACATTGATGCCCCGGCCGGCCCACTCATTGGCCAGCGCTTTTACCAAGGAGCCTACGGCGCCTTTGCTGGCCGCGTAGCCCGGCACGTTGATGCCGCCTTGGAAGGTGAGCAGCGAGGCCGTGAAGATGATTTTGCCGCGGCCGTGCGCTAGCATCTGCCCCCCCACGGCGCGGGCTAGCCGGAAGGGCGCGTCGAGGTTGATGGCCAACACGTCGTCCCAGTCCTGGTCGGCGTGCTCGACGGCCGGGGCGCGGCGAATGGTGCCCGCATTGTTGACCAGGATATCGATGCGCGGAAAATCGGCCAGCACCTGCTTGGTAAAGGCATCGGCGCTGGCGCGGTCGCTGAAATCGGCCTGGTAGGCGTAAAACTGGCGACCCAGCGCCCGCACCTGGCGGCCGGTTTCGCCGCCATCGGCCGGCATGGTGGCCGAGACGCCGATGATGTCGGCGCCCGCTTCGGCCAGACCCAACGCCATGCCCTGGCCAATGCCCCGATTGGAGCCCGTGACGAGGGCGAGCTGGCCCGTTAATTCAAATAAGGCAGACATGTCGAAATCAAAAAGGAAGAATGAACCGGCAAGGTAGAAGCCGGATGCGCACAAACAGGCCGGCTAGCCCGCCCAGCGAGCGGAAGGTAGCGCGGACTTGCAGCCCGCAACTGGCGCGGCTAGCCACACACGGACCAAAAGTCCGCGCTACTGCTTGAGCTTGAGCACTTCGGAGCCGGCCAGCAAGAAGGCGCCAGTGCCGTACACCTCCCAACTATCGGCTGAGAAGTCGCGGCGCGGGTCGGCGCCGATGGGCTGCACCCAGCCCACGCGCCCCTCGGCCGATACGCAGTGGTTGAGGGCTAGCCAGGCTTTTTGTACGGCGGGCAGGTACGTAGCGCGCGGCAGTAAGCCTTGGTTGAGGCCCCAGGCCAGCGCGTAGCAATCGAAGCCCGAGCCCGACGCTTCGCCGCCGGGGTAGGCAGCGGGGTCGAGCAGACTCGAGCGCCACAGGCCGTCGGGCTGCTGCAACTGCACCAGCCGGGCGCTCATTTCCTGAAATAAGCTGACGTAGAAAGGCCGGCTAGGGTGCGCGGCGGGCAACTCTTGCAGCACCTGCACGAGGCCACCCATCACCCAGCCATTGCCCCGGCTCCAGAATACGCGCTGGCCGTTGCTTTCCTTTTTGCCCTCGCCCTGGGCGTTCCAGAGGTAAGAGGCATCGCGCGCAAACAGGTGCTCCGGGTGGTTGAACAGGTGCCGGTAGGTTTGCTGGTACAGCGTGTCGCTGAGGGCCAGGTACTGCGGCTGCTGGGTGAGCACGCCTAGCTTCACGAGCACCGGCGGGCCCATAAACAGCGCATCGCACCACCACCAGGTGAGGCCGTGGCTGGCTAGCTCGGGGCCGGGCGTGGTGCGCAGCTTTTCGGCCGCCGCTAGGGTTGGCGCCAGCATGCGGCGGTCTTTTTTGAGCCGGTAGAGGTTGAGGTAGGTCTGGCAGATGGCCAGGTCATCGGCGTGGTCGTAGCGGCGGCCGGGCTGCCAGCGCGTGCGCTCGCCCAGCGCCAGCAGCGAATCGAGTAAAAGCCGGGAGTGCGTGGCTTGGTAAGCGGCAAATACGCCCGAGTAAAACGCCGCGTTAGTCCAGTCGGTGGGTTCGTGGCGCGGGTGGGCTAGCTGCCAAGTGGCGGTCTTGAGCAACTGGTGCTTGATATTTTTCGGTTTGAAATAAGCAGCGTCGGCGGCAGTCGATTGCGCCTGGGCAGCGGGCGCAAAAGCGGTGGCTAGCGCGAGGCTGCCGAGCAGCCTAGCCAGGCGAATGAAATGAAACATAGCAGCGCAAAGGGTGAAAAAGGTTAACGCGCCAGGCCGCCACCGCTGCGGCTAGCCCCAAAACGCTACCGCAATACTAGCACCACTACCCGGCCCAGCCGAGGCGTTCATAACCTAGCCTGAACCATACGAAGCGCCGAAGCCGGGCAAATGCACTGGCCCAAATGACAGAAAAAACGGGGCTTAGTGCATTTTCTCCGCCCCAGGCGCGAACTTGCCGACCCAACACAATCGATAATGTTGGCCACGCGCCAGCTTTCCTACCCACCCAATGACCCTTTTTCGCTCCTTTGCTACGGCGCTGGCCGTGGCGGCCCCGCTGCTAGGCCTCGCCCAAACCGTGCAGCTCACCGTGCAGCCCGGCGACCCCAAGCTGCTCATTAGCAAGCACATTCAGGGGCAGTTTGCCGAACACCTGGGGCGCTGCATCTACGGCGGCTTCTGGGTAGACCCTAGCCTACCGGTAGCCAAGCAGGGGCGCATCCGGCTGGACATTGTGGAGGCGCTCAAGAAGATTCACGTGCCCAACCTGCGCTGGCCCGGCGGCTGCTTTGCCGATACCTACCACTGGCACGATGGCGTGGGCCCCGCCGCCCAGCGCCCCAAAATGCTGAATCTGTGGTGGGGCAATACGCTGGAAGACAATAGCTTCGGTACGCACGAATTTCTGGAATTGTGTGGCCTCCTAGGCACCGAGCCCTACCTGGCCGCCAACGTGGGCAGCGGCACCGTGCAGGAAATGAGCAACTGGATGGAGTATCTCAACTCAAACGAGGACACGCCGATGGTGCAGGAGCGCAAAAAGAACGGCCACCCCGAGCCGTATAAGGTGAGCTGGTGGGGCATCGGCAATGAAAGCTGGGGCTGCGGCGGCAACATGACGGCCGACTACTACACCAACGTGTACAAGCGCTACGCCACCTTCGCCCACGACTACCCGGGCACCCAGCTCAAGCGCATTGTGAGCGGCGCCAACGGCGACGACGCCAACTGGACCGAGACGTGCATGAAAAACATCCCGCTCAACCAGATGTGGGGCCTCACGCTGCACCAGTACACGCTGCCCACCGGCAGCTGGAGCGGTAGCAAGGGCAAAGCCACCGGCTTTGGCGAGGATATGTACTTCAGCACGGTGCGCAACTGCCTGAAGATGGACGCGATAGTGGCCAAGCACGCCGCCATCATGGACAAGTACGACAAGGATAAAAAGGTGGCCTTGCTGGTAGATGAGTGGGGCGTGTGGACCGACGTGGAGCCCGGCACCAACCCCGGCTTTTTGTATCAGCAAAACACGCTGCGCGACGCGCTGGTGGCCGGCACCACGCTCAATATCTTCAACAACCACTGCGACCGGGTGAAGGGCGCCAACCTGGCCCAGGCCATTAACGTGCTGCAAGCCCTGGTGTTGACAGATAAGGAGAAGATGCTGCTCACGCCCACCTACCACGTATTCGACCTCTACCAAGTGCACCAGGATGCCGAGTACCTGCCGCTGCAGTTCGCTAGCCCCGACTACACGTTTGGGGGCGAGAAAATCCCGGCGCTCAACGCCTCGGCATCGCGCGATAAGCATGGCGCGGTGCACATCTCGCTCGTCAACCTCGACCCCAAAAATGCCCTGACCATCGAAACCGCTCTGCCCGGTGTGAGCTGGAAAACGGTGAGCGGCCGCATCCTGACCTCGGCCAGCGTGAGCGACCACAACACATTCGACAAGCCCAATACCATCAAATTGGCCGCCTTCGCCGGGGCTAAGAAGCGTGGCGACAAGCTGGCCGTGGCCCTGCCGCCCAAGTCGGTGGTGGTGGTGGAGTTGAAATAAGGGGCTAGCGAAAAATCAGTGAGGGATGGGGATTGCACAAACGTTTGCGCAATCCCCATCCCTCACTGATTTTTGCGTTAATAGCTACAAGCTTGCTTAGCCAGCGCACGGCTTGTATGACGTCGCTGCTACCCTAGCGGCACGCTCTCGGCCACGGCCGCGAAGACCTTTCCGGCCGGCAAATCTTCCATGCAGCTGGTGCCCAGGCGGCAGCTGCCCCGGTAAAAGCAGACGCACTGCTTCTCGGGCCCCACGAGCTGGCCGCGACCGTAGAGGTCAAATTCGTGCGGGTTGAAGATGTTGTTCATCAAAATAGTGGGCTTGCGCAGCGCAATGCTGATGTGCATGCCCATGGTCACCTGCGTTACGATGCCCTGCAGCTGGTTCATCAGGTTGATGAACTGGGGTAGGGGGAAGGTGCCCAGGTAGGCGGCGCCGGTGGCGGCTTGCAGCTCCAGGTTGCGCGGGTGCTCGGCCTCGCCGCCCAGCAGCACGGGCGCGTAGCCAGCGGCTTGCAGCTGCTGTATCAGGGCTATCCACTTCTCGGTGCTCCAGAGGCGGGTGGTCCAGCGGTCGCCGCAGCCGGTGTTGAGGCCGATGCGCGGGCCGGCGCTAGGGGGCGGCAGGGCGGCCCAGTCGTAGCCCTTGCCCTCGTGGGTGTCGAACACGTATTCTTCGCCCCGGAAGTCGAAGCCGCAGAGCTCGAATATTTCCTGCACGTAGGGCTTGGTGTTGCCCACGCTCAATTGGTCGAATACGCCGGTGAGGTACTTGTGGTCGGCCAGCTCGTTGATGGGCCAGGGCACGCCGTCGTAGGGCCGCAGCGTGTAGCCAAACTTACTAGGGGCCTGCACGTTGAGCAGCAGCGCACAGGCTTCCTTCTCCTTGTCGAGGTTGATGGCAATGTCGAACTGCCGGGCTTGCAGCTGCAAAGCGCTGGCGTAGTCAAATTTCAGAATCTCCTCAATCTCGCCCTGCGGCAGAATGGCCGGCGTGAGCGTGAGCCACGTGATGTAGCAACCCGGATACTCCTGCCGCAGCCGCCGCAGCAGCGGCGTGGTGCGGATAACATCGCCGATGGCCCCGAGCTTAATAAGCAGAATACGCTTCGTAACGGGCTCATAAACCGGGCAGTCGCCGCACATGTACCCGTGCTCCTTGTTGGGGCGGCAGGGCAAATCGCCGCGATAAAAGCGGCAGTCGGGGCGAACGGGGATATCGTGGAGCAGTTGGGACACTAGTACAAGAGGAAGTGCGAAGGTCTGAAGCCGTAAAAATAGTGTGCCCAGCCTTGGGCCGATGGGTTAGTCCACCACCAGGCGCCCGATGGTAGTACCACAGCGCAGCAGATAGCAGCCGCCAGGCAGGCCAGCCAAGCTGAAGGTGAGCGAAGTGGCGTGCGCCGGTAACTCTTGGCGGCGCATCTCGCGGCCCAAAGCATCGAGCAGTTGCACGGGCCGTGAAGCCGTGGCAGCCATAAAGCTGAGTGTGGTAGAGCCGGTAGCAGGATTAGGCCAAGCCAGGCAAGCCGGTAACCCCGCCACGTTGGACTTAGCAGCCAGTACTACCACACTCAAATTAGCTAAAAAGCCAGCTTGTGAGGCAGGCGAGCTAATGATGGTTGTGCCGAAGGCCGCCGGAGAAGTAAAACTGCCCGCCACGACCGCTAGGCCGTTAGTTAACGCTAGCGCCTGGGGTACGGCATTGGTGGCAGAAGTAGCGAAAGTCCAGGCCCCGGCGCTGCTCAAGCGAGCCAGATACAGGTCAAAGTGATTATTCAAAACGGCATTGGGGTCGCTATTGATAAGGTTAAAGGAGCCAACGCTGGCAGTAAGCGAATTGAACTGGCCGGCTAGCCAAACATTGCCGCCGCCATCAAGTGCCAGCGCGTTTGTATAGCAGTTGTTGCCAGCGCTATTAGTCGTTTGGGCCACCTGCGTCCAGGTGCCAACGGCGCTAAGCCGAGCCACAAACGATACGAAGTTGCGGTTGCCCGCAGCATCGGCAGCGCTGGATACTATATAGCTACCAAAGGCAGCCGCTGGCACATTGGTTTCGCCTGCTACTGCGGCATTCCCATCGGCATCGAGGGCTACGTGCCGGGCAATAGTAGTGCCGCCAGGACCAGTAGTCTGCGCAGCCATTACCCAAATACCAACGCGGTTGAGGCGAGCAATAAATAGGCAATTGCCTCTTCCTCTGGTGTCTACGGTATAATTACCAAAAGTAAGTGTGCCGTCTCCTAGGCTTAGCCCTGCCACTACCGCCGAGCCGCTGGCATTGACAGCTACATCGCTGATGTACGTGGGGGACCCAGTGCTCTCAATGCGCACGGCCTGCGTCCAAGACCCCGTGCTGCCTAAGCGGGCTACAAAAGGAGTGCCGCCGGTAAGACTTCCCGCAAGGGTATAAGTGCCAAATTTGGCCGTATTGCTCCTATACGACCCCGCTATCACTGCTGACCCATTAGGGTCGAGAGCTACGCCTACGACGGTATCGTCGGCCAGGCCACCGCCCTGTACAGCTTGGGTCCAAGTGCCGGCGGTGTTTAAGCGGGCCACAAATACATCGCTGCTGGGGGCTGCGCTCGGGTCAAAATTGACGAGTGTGGTAGCTCCAAAAACGATGCTGGGGCTGGCAAACATGCCGGTTATGGTGGCCTGCCCGGTGGCATCCAGGGCTAGCTCAACTGCTACATCATCGCCGCTGCCACCCACGCGGAGCGCCTGGGTATAGAGGCCCGTTGCACCGAGGCGAGCCACAAAAATATCTTGGCCACCAGCACTCAGGAGGCTAAAGCTGCCAAGCGTGAGAGTGCCAGTAAACCGGCCGGTAAGCAAATAGCCTCCGGTACCATCGGCTACGAAGCTGTTAATTTTTGAGCTGCCATTGGCGCTGGTAGGTAAGGCTAGCGCGCTTTGCCAACTCTGAGCGCTGGCCGTATTAATGACTAGGAGGCAGGCTGCAAAAAACAAATACTGGCGTATGAAATTCAGTATTGAATACTTCATGTAATAAAATTTAAATCGATAAAATAAAAGTCGAAATTTTGAAAAATATTACCTGTTCAAACTGCTAGCGCCCCACGTAGCCGCCAGGCGTGAGGGCGCGTAGCTCGGCCTTCACGCTTTCGGGCACGTCGAGCTCATCCACAAAGCGGGCGAGCGTAGCCGCCGAAATGGCCTCGCCGGTGCGCGTGAGCTGCTTGAGGGCGTTGTAGGGGTCGGGGTAGTTCTCGCGGCGCAGAATGGTCTGGATAGGCTCGGCCAGCACGGCCCAGTTCTGGTCGAGGTCGCGGACGAGCGCACTTTCATCGAGCGCCAGCTTGCCCAAGCCGCGCCCGATGGCGCCCAGCGCAATGAGGATGTGCCCGAGCGGCACGCCCAGGTTGCGCAGCACCGTCGAGTCGGTGAGGTCGCGCTGCAGGCGCGAGATGGGCAGCTTGGCCGCAAAGTGCTCGAGCAGCGCGTTGGCCACGCCCAGGTTGCCCTCGGCGTTCTCGAAGTCGATGGGATTCACCTTGTGCGGCATCGCCGACGAGCCAACCTCACCGGCCTTGAGCGTTTGCTTGAAGTAGCCCAGCGAGATGTACTGCCACACGTCGCGGCACAGGTCGAGCAATATCGTATTGAGCCGCTTCCAGCCGTCGCAAAACGCCGCCAGGTTGTCGTAGGGCTCAATCTGGGTGGTCGGAAACGTGCGGGCCAGCCCCAGCGTGTCGTTCACAAAGCGGTCGGCAAAGCCGTGCCACTCGATAGTGGGGAAGGCCACAAAATGCGCGTTGAACCCGCCCGTGGCCCCACCAAACTTGGCCGAGTACGGTACCTGCTGCAGCAGCGCCAACTGCCCGGCTAGCCGCGCCAAAAACACCTCCAGCTCCTTGCCCAGGCGGGTAGGGGAGGCCGGCTGGCCGTGGGTGCGGGCCAGCATGGGCACGCTGGCCCAGCCGGCGGCCAGGGTGGCTAGCTGTTGCTGCAAGGCCGCGAAGCGTGGCAGCAGCACGTCGGCCATCGCGTCTTTCAGGCTCAGCGGGATGGCCGTGTTGTTGACGTCCTGCGAGGTTAGGCCGAAGTGAATAAACTCCAGGTAATTGCTCAGGTTGAGCTTCTTAAACTCGTCGCGCAGGTAGTACTCCACGGCCTTCACGTCGTGGTTGGTCACGGCCTCGTGGTGCTTGATGGCCTGCGCCTCGGCTTCGCTAAACTGCTCATACAGGCCGCGCAGCGCCGGGAAAACGGTGGCCGGCACGCCCGCCAATTGCGGCAGCGGCAGCTGGCAGAGGGCAATAAAATACTCGACCTCGACCCGCACCCGGTAGCGCATAAGGGCTAGCTCCGAGAAGTAAGGGCCGAGCGGGGCGGTTTGGCGCTGGTAGCGGCCATCGAGGGGCGAAAGGGCAGTGAGCATAAAGCGGAACGCGGTAGTTGGCGCCCGCAAAAATAGCGGGCAGCCGGCCGTGTCACCGCCCCGAGCCGGGTGGCTAGCCCCAAAGCAGGCTTTCGCCGTGGGTTAAAAAACGCCATTATGAAGGAAAACCCGGAACCAAAACGGCTAGCCGGGTAACTTTGCGGGTATGCGCGTATCCGCCCTTGCTAAAAAACGACTTCTCTACGCCCTGGGTGGCCTGCTGGCGGCGCTGCTGCTGGCCCTAGTTATCTTTTTGTGGAAGCGCCAGCAGCTTCTCAACTATGCGCTGGTGCAGGTGAAAGCCAAGGTCGAAGCCAAGTATCCGGTGGTGCTCACGCTGGGCCCGGCCCGCTTCACGGGCCTCAAAACCGTGGAGATAGCCGGCCTGAGCCTGGTGCCCACCGCTGGGGCCGGCTCCGCCGCCGTCGGCGACACCCTGCTCACGGCCCGCCGCCTGCAGGCTGGCCTGAGCTTACGCTCGCTGTTTGCCGGCCGGCCGGTGTTCAGCGAAGTGCAGATTGACCAGGCGCACCTTACGGCCCACAAGGATGCTAGCGGGAACAATAACTTTTCCTTTTTGCTGAAGAAAAAAACGCCCGCCCCGGTGGCGCGCGATACGGCGCACGGCCGCAACTACGGCCTGCTGCTCAACCAGGTGCTCGACGCGGCCTTCGATAACGTACCCGGCGCGGCCGATTTTCGGCAGTTTGTGGTGAGCTACGCCAGCCCCCACCACCGCGTGCAGCTCGTGATGCCCAGCCTCAGTATCGACGAGGGCGAGGTGCAGGGCCGCCTCACGGCCAGCGTCGACTCGGTGGTGAACGAGCTGGGGGTGAGCGGCACCATCGAGCCCGGCGACGATGCGCTGAACCTGCGTTTGTTCGGCGTAAAAGGCTCGGTACAAGTGCCCTACGTGGCGCGTAAATTCGGCGCACTGGTGTCGTTCGATACTATTCGGGTGCAGCTCACGGGCAAGGATTTTGTGGCCGATGACCACACGGGCGGCAAGCTCACGGTGCGCGGCTCGGTGGCGGCTCGCAATTTCAGCTTCTTCCACAAGCGCCTTTCCTCGGAAGACATCGTGGTACACCGCGGCCAGCTCGACTTCGTAGCTACGTTGGGCCGCGGCACGGTTTCGCTCGACGCCGGCACCCGCGCCGTGCTCAATCAGCTCGTCTTTCACCCCGAAATCGCGGTGCGCCTCAAGCCCCGGCTAGCCGTTAGTCTCAAGGTCGATTCGGACCCCACGGCTACGAATGCCTTTTTCAACTCGCTGCCCGCGGGTATGTTCGACGTGGTAGCTGGCACGGCTGGTACCGGCACGCTGGCCTACCATCTCAAGGCCGATGTTGACCTGGCTAGGGTCGATAGCTTGCACCTAAGCTCTTCGCTGACGCCAAGCAAAGATTTCAGCATCACGCACTTCGGGGCCGAAGACCTTAGCATGCTGGAGCGCGAGTTCCCCTTCACGGCTTATAATGACAAGGGCGACTCGCTGCGCACCTTCATGGTGGGCCCCAGCAACCCCGATTTCACGCCCTTCAACCAGGTGTCGCCCTTCATGCCAGCCGTGATTCAGACCACCGAAGACCCGCAATTCTTTCGGCATAAAGGCTTTATGGAAAAGGCGTTCGTCAACGCTGCCATTGCCGATATCAAGGAAAAGCGCTTTGCCCGCGGTGGCAGCACCCTGAGTATGCAGCTGGTCAAGAACGTGTTTTTGAGCCGCGAAAAAACCATTGGTCGCAAGGCCGAAGAGATGCTGATGGTGTGGCTGATTGAGAATTGGCTCGTTGACCGCACGCACACGCTCACCAAGCAGCGCATGTTCGAGATTTACCTCAATATCGTGGAGTGGGGTCCCACGGCCTACCGCTGGCCCAGCGGCAAGCGCGGCGTGTACGGCATCGGCGAGGCGGCGCTCTTTTACTACGCCAAGCGGCCCAGCGAGCTCAATCTGGGCGAGTGCCTGTACCTGGCCAGCATCATTCCGAAGCCCAAGTACTACCGCGAGTCGTTCAACGTGTACGGCGAGCTGCGCGGTACCACGCGCTGGTTTTTCCGCTTCATCGCCGACATTATGCAGGACAAAGGTTTGATAACGCCCGGCCAGCGCAATAACCTCAACTATTCGGTGAGCCTGAAGGGGCCGGCCAGCCGCTACATTGTGCGGGCCGTGCGCGACACGGTGCGCGCCGTGCAGCCCGGCGACACCGCCGAGCTAGCCCCGCTCAACCTCGTCGACCTGCTCAACACCGGCGCGCAACCGGCCCCCGCGCCGGCCGCGGGCACCACCCCGCCGCCCACGCCCGCCCCGCGCCCCTAGCCGCAGCTAAAACCTACGGCCCGGTTCTTGGTTATCAGCAGCTTTCACGTCATTTTCTCTTCAACTTTTATGAAATTTCCCGTTCTCGCTCTGGCCGCTGCCTCGCTCGGCCTGGCGTTCACTACCCACCGCCCTGCGCCCATGCACCCCACCGAAACTGCTGCCAACCCCGGCACGGTGTACGACTACACCGTGAAAACCATCGATGGCAAAGACGTGAAGCTGAGCAAGTACAAGGGTAAGAAAATTCTCATCGTGAACACCGCCTCCAAGTGCGGCTTCACCCCGCAGTACAAGGAGTTGGAGGAGCTGTCGAAGAAGTATGGCAATAAGGTGACCGTGCTGGGCTTCCCCAGCAACAGCTTCAACCAAGAGTTGGCTTCGAACGAAGAAGTAGCCTCGTTTTGTGAGAAGAATTACGGCGTAACGTTTCCGCTGTTCTCGACCGTAGCCGTGAAGGGCGACGATGCCACGCCGCTCTACAAGTTCCTGGCCGACAAGGACAAAAACGGCGCCGTGAGCGACGCCCCGAGCTGGAACTTCTGCAAATACCTGGTCGATGAAAAAGGCCACGTGGTAGCCTTCTACCCCTCAAAAGTGAAGCCTAGCGACCCCGACTTGGTGGCCGCTATCACGAAATAATCGCTGAGCTTTGAGTAAAACGTCCGTCATGCTGAGCTTGTCGAAGCATCTTAGTCGAATTGTTAGGGTAGTTACCCCAGCGGTGCGAGCAAGATGCTTTGGCAAGCTCAGCATGACGGACGTTTTTGATGACGGCTACCGGCTATAATACGCTCTTGCAGATGGGTGCCTTGCTAATTGCTCACTGATAATTGATAATTGAAAATGTCTCCCTGGATTTCCGCGTTTCGCCCGCGCACGCTGCCGCTGGCCCTGGCTAGCATTCTCACGGGTGGGTTTTTGGCCAAGGCTAGTGGGCACTTCAATGGCCCAGTGGTGGCGCTGGCCGCGCTCACCACCATCCTGCTTCAGATTCTGAGCAATCTGGCCAACGATTACGGCGACTCGCAAAACGGGGCCGACAGCGTGCACCGCCAGGGGCCGCTACGCGCCGTGCAAAGCGGCGCCATCACCCCGGCCCAGATGAAGCGCGCGATGTGGGGCTTCAGTGCGGCAGCCTTGCTGAGCGGCATTGCCCTGCTGTTGCTGGCGCTGGGCCTAGCGGGCATGTGGGTGTTGCTGGCGTTTTTCGTGCTTGGCTTGGCCGCCATTTGGGCCGCGGTGAACTACACAGCGGGCAGCAACCCGTACGGCTACGCGGGGCTGGGTGACGTGTCGGTGTTTCTCTTTTTCGGGATTGTGGGCGTGTGCGGCACGTACTTTTTGCAGGCTTACTCGCACGAGCATACCCTAGCCCAGGCCCTGCCGCTGGCGGTGCTGCTGCCGGCCGCCGCGCTCGGCTGCTTCGCCACAGCGGTGCTGAACGTCAATAACATCCGGGATATCGTGTCGGACAAGCTGGCCGGTAAAATAACGGTGCCGGTGCGGCTGGGGCCGCAGCACGCACGCCGCTACCACTGGCTGCTGCTGCTGCTGGGCGTGGGTTGCGCGGTGCTCTACGTGGCGCTCACCTACCACTCGCCCTGGCAGTGGCTGTTTGTGCTGAGCTTGCCGCTCTTCCTCTTCAACGGTCGACAAGTATCGAGCCGCCAGGAGTCGATGCAGCTCGACCCGCTGCTCAAGCAAATGGCGTTGAGCACGCTGGTATTTACGTTGCTGTTTGGGTTAGGGCAGGTCATTTAAACAATTATCAGTCACCAAGCAGCAGTTGTCAGCCTTTCTGGTGGTCCTCTGACAGGAGCGTTGGACGGGCTGATAGCTAATAAGGAGTGACCGATAATTCGTTAAAAATCAGCATCAAGGCCCAGCCGCTGCTTCATTTCTTGCAAAGCTGGGTACTTCTCGGCCAAGTAGGCAAACTTATCGTTGGAAGTGTAAAGCTTGCGGCCGGTAGGAGCAGCCGTAGCTACCTCGGTCTGCACCGTGAGGCCGGGGTGGCCGGTGCGCCGCCGCAACTCGGCCATAAACTCGGCCCGGAAGTCGTTGAATTGCACCACCTGCACCGGATTGTCCACCGTGAGTGTAATAACGTGGTCGGCGCCGGCCTCCACGGTGCGGTTTAGAACCATGTAGTCGCTCATTTTCTCCTGCGCCCGCCGCTCGTCAGCGAGTTGCTGCCACACTGTATGCAGCAACTCGGGCGCGATGGGAGGGAGCGGGCCGGTCGGCACGGGGGGGGCTGCCTCAGTAGCAGCCGGTGCGCTAGGCCGAGTTACGGGCGCGGTGGGGGTACCTACATCGCGTAGGCCCGGCAGGCGGCTGCCCAGGCTCGGCAATTTTGGTAGGGTCGGCAGCGGCGCAGGGGCAGATGAGGGCGCCACAACGGTGCCGGGCCGCACGTCGGTGGGGCGCTGCGTGGGCTCGAGGCCCTGCATACTGGGCCGGCCGGTTTCGACGTGCGGCAGGGTGTCGCGCACCTGGTGGCGCGGTGTTACGGGCTCGCTAGACTCGGGCTCAATGCTGGGCGTGGCGTGTAGCTCCGCCACGCCATTCTCCACGGGCAGCGGCTCGGGGCCATCGGCCGGCGCGTTGGTTTCGGGTGCCGCGTAGGCTGGGGTAGGCTGGGGAGAAGGGCTAGCGGACGGAGACTGCGCGGCGGGCGCGGCAGTAGGTGTAGGCGCAGCGGCTAGGCTGCTAGTTTTTTTTTTAGCCTCGCTGTTATTGTTCGGCGTGAGGTCGCGCACAAACTGCACGGCGCCATTGAGATACGCCAGCTTCATGAGCGCGAGCTCAACGTGCAGGCGCTGGTTTTTAGCTTGCTTGAACTCGCGGTCGCACTGGCTCACGAGGTTCAGGGCCGAGAGTAGGAAGGGCAACGGCGCGGCCTGGGCCTGGCGCACGTACTGCTGCCGGATATTGTCAGACACTTCCAGCAGTTGCACTGTCACGGGGTCTTTGCACACCAGCAGGCCGCGCAAATGCTCGGCGGTGCCCACCACAAAGTTGTGCAGGTCGAAACCTTGCTGCATAACGGAGTCAAGTAGTAGTAACGCGCCGGACAGGTTCTCGCGCAACAGCGCATCGACTAACCGAAAATAGTAGTCGTAGTCGAGGATGTGCAGGTTTTGCACCACCTCCTTGTAGGTCAGGTTGTTGCCGGCAAAGGTTACCTGCTGGTCAAACATCGATAGCGCGTCGCGCAGGCCACCATCGGCTTTCTGGGCGAGCAGGTGCAGGGCATCGTCGTCGGCCGTTACGCCCTCGCTCGTGGCCACGTAGCGCAGATGCTCCCGAATGTCTTCAACTTTGATGCGGTTGAAGTCGAAAATCTGGCAGCGCGATAAAATGGTGGGGATAATCTTGTGGCGTTCGGTGGTGGCCAGGATAAAAATGGCGTAGCTCGGTGGCTCCTCCAGCGTCTTGAGAAAGGCGTTGAAGGCGGCGTTCGAGAGCATGTGCACCTCGTCGATGATGTAAATCTTGTAGCGGCCCTGCTGCGGCGCATAGCGTACCTGCTCGACCAGCGAGCGAATATCCTCGACCGAATTATTGGACGCCGCATCTAGCTCGTGCACATTAAAGGACGCATTTTCCTGAAAGGCTACGCACGAGGTGCACACGCCACACGCCTCGGCTTCGGGCGTGAGATTGGTGCAGTTGATGGTCTTGGCCAGGATGCGGGCGCAGGTGGTTTTGCCTACGCCACGGGGCCCGCAAAAGAGGAATGCCTGCGCCAGATGTTGGCTCTGAATGGCGTTTTGCAGGGTGGTGGTGACGTGCTGCTGCCCCACCACGCTCCGAAAGGTGGCTGGGCGATACTTACGGGCCGAAACAACAAAATTTTCCATACGCGATACGTTACAAAGATACCCTAGCCCCGCCGTCGGGTAAGCCCTGGCGGGCCGGAAAATGACGGCTGGGCGGGCTAATGCTTTGCGCTGTAATCAGAACAAAAAACCGCCCCAAAACATTTACTGCTCGAAGCGCGTATCTTTGCGCCCCGCCTCCCCGGAAGCGGACTTCGTTCTTTCTAAATTGGGGCTGACCGGAATTGACAGCTTGCGCAAGTCGCGGGTAAGCGTGCCGGGAGTTGATGGAAGCTCTCCCGCCAAAAAATCTATCAAACAACAATCGGCGACTATTCGTAC
>JBPBQJ010000110.1:0-13001 GCA_050954765.1 Janthinobacterium lividum
CGTCACCAGCAGCACCTTCGAGCCGAGGTTGGCGGCGGCGGCGGCGGCTTCGCAGCCCGCGTGGCCCGCGCCCACCACAATGAGGTCGTATTCTTCTTGCTGAAACATAGTAGGGTAAGCTGTAGCTTGCCGTAAATAGTTCGGCGGCGCAGCCACCAAGCCATTAGCAGACCACAAAAATACTTCAATCTCAGTCAACTACCGGCAAGGAGGCTAGCCCTGCGCTAGCCCCACGGTGTCAGCCAAAGCTTACCCGACAAGCGCTTTCTGCATGCACACGCTGTTCTCGATGCCCACGTACTGCCCATAGTTGGGCGTGAGCGCGTAGCCGCAGCGCTGATATAGCGCAATGGCCTCGGGCTGGCGCCGGCCGGTTTCGAGCACGCAGCCGGCGTAGCCCAGCTCGCTGGCCCAGCGCTCTAGCTCGGCCAGCACGGCCCTAGCCACGCCCTGCTGCCGCTGCGCGGGCTGCACAAACATGCGCTTGATTTCAACCAAATCGGCCGCGTATTCTTTGAACGCACCGCAGCCCACCGGCTCGTCGCTAGCATAAGCCACTACCGCGTGCCGGATGAGGTCAATCTTATTGAACTGGGCGTAAAAAGCCGTTTCGGCCCCGTCGCGGTCGGCCAGCTCGCGGTCGAGTAGCTGCACTAAGGTGCGAAAATTGGGGTCTTCGGAGGTGGTGCGAACGAGGCGAAGCATGACTTGGCGGGCTAGGGTACGGCGCAAAAATCAACCAGATTTCCGCAACGCACTGCCGCTAGCCATCAAAAATTAGCGCAGGGCTTCCACTTCTACTCGGCTTCCTCGGCCAGGTCGCGGGCCTCGCGCTCGCTAAGCAGCCTAGCGGCCTCCCGGTTTACTTCCTCCCAGCTGAAGGGCCGCCACTGGTGGGTGCGGGCGTTGAACACCTCCGTGGCGGCCGGGCAGGCCCACAGCTTGTAGTCGAACTTGGGGTAGTTGTGCACCAGGTAGCCGGGGTAGTAGTAGGCTAGCCCGTGGCGCCGGGCGTGTTCCAGCTTCAGCAGCATCAGGTACTTGCCCAGGCTGTGCTTGCGGTAGGCGGGGTCGTAAAAGTTGACAATGCCCGCGATGCTGTCCGTGCCATTATCGAAGACGCCGGCCGCAATGAGGCGCTCGCCGTTGCGCACTTCCAGCACGTGGGTGTCGAAGATATTGTGCGCGCCGCCTTCCAGCAGCAGGTCGCCCAGTGAGGGGTTGGCGTCGAAGGCTAGCGACTGATAGTAAAGCGCATACAGCGCCTCGTATTCCGGCGTGAGCCGGAACGGCCGCACGGCTATCGTAAACTGCCCATTGAGCCGGAACAGCTGCCGCTGTTTGGGGCCGTAGTCGGCCCTGGCCACCGCCAGGCGCAGCCAGTGCGTAGTGCAGAGGCCGGTTTCGAGGGGCAAAAAGTTGCAGGTAAACAGGTTCTGCCCCATGCGGTAGTAGCCCTGCTCGAGGTAGTAATCCAGAAAATCGCCGGGCAGCCGGGACAGCGCAACACTCATACCCTCAAAACGTGGCTAGCCCTAAAACGTGCGCAGCGAGAGGCAGTAGTCCTCCTTGCGGCGCATGGCCGTCTGGCTCAGCAAATCCTTGTCGTGGTACCCTAGCAGGTGCAGCACGCCGTGAATCATAACGCGGTGCAGCTCGTCGCGAAAGCTGACGTTCAAGTCTTTGGCGTTGTCCGCCACGCGCTCTACGCTAATGAAGATATCGCCCTCCAGCACCTCGGCATCGTCGGCATTATCGAAGGTGATGATGTCGGTGAGCGTGTCGTGGTTGAGGTACTCCACGTTTAGCTTGTGCAGGTACTCGTCGGTGCAAAAAATGAACGTGAGCTGCGCAATGCGATACTCGTGTACCGCCGCAATGCGCTCAATCCAGGCCACTAAATCCTCCGCGTCGTGCAGGCCAAACTCGGGCACGTCCTCCACTACGAATTCGATGCCGGGCGCTTCATAGTAGCGCACGCCGGCGGCGGGGGCTAGGCTCATGCGGCGGCAGGCTCAGGAGTGCCGGGGTGCAGGGCAAACGTCAACTCCAAGCGGCGGCCATCCTTGCTGAATTCGACCTCATCGGCGAGGTGGCGAATGAGAAAAATACCGCGCCCACCGGGGTTTTCGAGGTTTTCGGGGGCCGTAGGGTCGTCGAGGTTATTGAAGTCGAAGCCCGTGCCTTCGTCCTCAATCTCAAACTTCAGCTGGTTGGGGTTGACGTAGAGCGAGAGGTAGACGTTCTTGTCTTTATCAAACTTGTTGCCGTGGCGAATAGCATTGTTTACAGCCTCCGTGACGGCCACCATGATGTTGCCGTAGATGTCGTCCTCAATCTGGAACGTGTCTTTGGAGTTATCAATGAAGCTCTCCACCACGCGGATATTCTCCACGAGCGACGGAATCTGAATTTTAACCTGCTTCATAAGGGGTAGCGAAGGGTATAGAGAGGGCAGCGCGGCAAACGGAGGGCAAAAGTAGAAAACTATGCGCAAAAAAACAGGCCGCGGCGTAGCATCGTGGTTTTCGGCCACTTGGCGCAGCACAGCCTGAATTTTGGAAGTAGCAACCCGCCTCTACGTAACGCGCGAAGGCAGGTTGCCAGTATGCTACCTGTTTTTTTGGAAATACTCGCTTACTTTCTGCTGATAGTAAGGCGTTAACGCTGGTTGCTGCTGACGTAAAATTTCGGTTTGGCGGTCCGGCGCTGCTGCTTTGTACTTATTAAAAGCCGGCGGGAATACGGGTGGGTGGTTCTGGGCCGTTTGCGCCTCGCGCTTGGTGTCCTGGTCGCGCTCGCGGGCCGATTTTTCGGCTTCGAGTAAGCGCGTCAGTATCTGGCGCTGGCGCTGAATGGTTTCTTCGGTGAGGCGCTTGTTGACGAGGTCGGTCTCGGTTTGCTCCATCATTTTCTTCATCTCGGCGGCGTTGCCGCCGCCGCCCTGGCCGTTTTTGTCCTGGCCGGGCTGGTTGCCTTTGCCGTCCTTGCCGCCTTCTTTGCCCCCGGGCTTGCCGCCGCCGGGCTGCATGTTGCCCATCTGCTGCATGGCCTGGCGCAGCATCTGCTGCTGGCCGGCCAGCTTGGCTAGCTCCTGCGAAAGGGCGCGGCCGGTTTTGCCGCTCTGCGATAATTGCTGAATCTGGTCGTTGAGCTGCTGCTGCATCTTGCCCAGGCCGCCGGTGCCGGGCGAGTTGCCCTTGCCCTTCTTCTTACCCTTGCCATTACCCGGCTGGGGCGGTCCCTGGCCCTGGCCTTTCATCTGCTGCAAGTCCTGCTGCATCTGCTTGAGCGCGTCGGAGAGCATGAGGGCCAGGTTGTTGATGCTGGTCATGGCCTGCTGCTGGGTGGTGGTGGCGCGGCCCACGTCGCGCTGCTTGATGTGGCTGAGGCTCTCGTCCATGCGGCCGTTCATCTCGCCCACCTCGCGGGTCACGAAGCTCTGGATTTTGGGCTCGCGCTTGGCTAGGGCATACAGCGAGTCCTGGATAATCTTGGCGTCGTCGCGCAGCTTGCGCTGCGTCTGGCCGAGCTGCACAAAGCGCGGGTCGCTCTGGTCCACGGCCCGAAAATCCTTCATCAACTGCTCCTGGTCGAAGCTGAGCGTAACGAGGTTATCGAGGATATCGCGCAGGTCGTCCACGTTCTGCTGGGCCTTCTGCTGCTCGTCGTCGCTCATCTGGTCCTTCATCTTGCGGGCCATTTTCTTCATGCGCTCGGCGGCGGCCTTCTGGCTCTGGTTAGCCTTTTGGTTCTGGTTTTTGCTCAGCTGCTGCTCGCCGTCCTGCATGTCCTGGTCGGTTTGCTGCTGGTCGGGCTTTTGCTCGTCCAGCTCGTTCTGGTCGCCCATTTCCTTGTCCTGCTGCTTGAGGTCGGCCAGGTCTTTTTTGAGCTGTTCAAACTCCTCGCGCTTCTGGCCCTGCTCCTTTTGCAGCTGCTGGTTTTGGGCTTTTTGCTGCTCGACGTTCTGCTTGTTATCGGGGTTGTTCTTGTCGTTTTCGGCGGTTTTTTCGGCCAGCTTTTCTTCGTCCTTGGCTAGCTGCTCGAGGCGGTCGGCGGTTTGCTCGGCCTTCTGCTCAAACTGCATCTGCTTGAACATTTCGAGGGCCCGGTCCAACTCCTTTTGCAAGGTGTTCTCCTTATTTTCGAGCTGTTGCAGCAGTTTTTGCATCTCGGCATCGGGCTGCTTTTGCTGGTCCAGCAGCTTTTGCAGCTTGTCGTAGAGCTTCTTGGTTTCGGGGTCGAGCAGGTCGTTCATGAGCTTTTTGAGCTCCTCGGCCTTCTGGGCCAATTCTTCGCTCTTGGGGCTCTGCTGGTCCTGCTGCTTTTGCAGCTGCTCAAATTGCTGCTGCATGGCCTGCACCTGCTGGTCGAGCTGCTGCTTCTGGTCGAGCATGTCTTCGAGCTGCTTACGGTCCTGGTGGCTCAGGTCGCGCTTGGTTTTCAATTTATCCTGGCTTTGGGCCAGCTCACGCTCTAGCTGCTTGCTCTGCTTGGCGGCCGAGCTCAGCTGGCTAGCCACCGCGTTGGCCTGCGAGGCCAACTGCTTGTCGAGCTCGCGTCGGCTGGGCAGCCGGAACTCCAGTGGCCGCGAGCGGGTGCTTTTGGGGCCGTGCACGCCGTCGTTGTCCACGGCTTCCACAAAGTATTCGAGGCGGTCGCCGGGGCGCAGGGCTAGCGGGGCCAGGTTCCAGGTGTAGGCGTAGGTGCCGCCCGCGCCGCCCGGCAGGGCCAGCGCCCGGCTGGCAAAGCCGCCACCCGCATTCGGCCCCGCCCCGGCGCGGTGCAGGCGGTAGTGCAGGCGCAGCGCCGTGAGGCCGTAATCATCAGTGGCCGCGCCGCCCAAGGCCAGGTAGCGCAGCGAAGTGGTGTCCGAAAACGCCTCCACCGTTAGGCTGGGCGGCGCGTCGGGCACCACCGTGAGCTGGTAGGCAATGGGGTTGGCGTTAGCGCTGGCCGCGTTGCGCAGCTGCACCAGGTAGGGCTGTGAGCGCAGCGCCCGGCGCTCGGCCACGAAGCTTTCGCCCTGCTGGCTGGCTTGCACCATTTCGGCGGGGTTGTCGAAGCGCAGGGCCAGCGCCTCGGTGGCGGCGGTGCTGAATTCCCAGCGCAGCTGGCTGCCCTCGGGTACCGTGAGGTTGCCGCCGTTGCGGATGGTTTCGGCCGGGCGGCCGGTGTAGGCGGGGTACGTCACGCGCACCGTGAAGTCGCGCAAATCGGGCCGCTCCAGCACGGTCAGGTGGTATTCATCCGACACAAAGCCCGCGCCGCTGAGCTGAAACGTAACGTCCTGGGCGGGCTGCTCGAAGGTGTAGCGAAAGGCATCCTGGCGGCCGGGCACCTTGGCCAGGGGGCGCTCGGCGCCGCCTTCGGGTAGCAGACTTAGGCTAGCGGGCAGCGCCTTGCCGGCCACGGCCACGTTCAGGGTAAAGCTCTCGCCCTTAAATACTTTCAGCTCCTTGTTTTTGATGACAAAATCAAACGGCGCGGGCCGCGAGTAGTGGCGCTGGTAGTGCCAGATGCGGCTGGTGCTCTGGGTAATAAAGCTGGGGAAGAAAGCCAGCGCCAGCAGCACCACGGCCAGCGGCGGCAGCACGTACTTCCACAGCGGGCGGCTTTGCTGCTGAATATCAATGCCCTGCGCAAAGGACACGCCTTGCAGCTGGGCGGCGCGCTGCTCGAGGCTAGCCAGCAGCAGCTCGTTGCCGCGGGCCTGGCCTTGCAGCTGCAAGGCGTTCAGCAGGCGGTCCTGCACCTGCGGGAAAAGCTCGCCCACCTGCCGGGCGGCCTGCTCATCGGAGAGTAGGCGGCGCAGGTTGGCCAGCGCGGCCAGGGGCTGCCACAGCCAGCGGCCCACCGCGTACACGGCCAGGGCTAAGAAGCTGAACAGCAAGCCCGCCCGCACCGCCGTGGGTAGGTACAGGAAGTATTCGAGGGTGTTAAACACCACGAACAAGCTCAGCAGCAGCGCGGCGGCCACTAGGCCGCCGCGCACCAGCAGGCTCACGTAAAACTTGCGCTTGTAGGCATCCAGCTCGGCCCGCACCTGGGCCAGGGCCGGAAAATCAGTCGAAGAAACCCCGGCTGCCGCCGGCCGGTCCGCTACCATCGTCATAGGCTATAGGGAGGGCGAGCCTCGTCGGGGCCCGCGCCGCAACAAGTTACACCCACTCGGCCAACGCCGCCGGGCGGGCGTCTGGTTCGCCGGGGCTCAGGCGGCGAGCAGCCAGGTGAGCGCCGCCGGCTCGTCGCCAAAAAAATTGACGACAAACGGCTTGCCCTCGTACCAGCTCAGGGGCTGAAAATCGGGCCCCGCCTCGATGAGGCCGCGCAGCCTGGGGTTTACCAGGTAGGCCACCCGCAGCTCGCCCAGCTGCTGGGCTAGGTCGGGGTAAAACTCGTCGAATAGCCACTGCGTGGTATAGGGGTCGTGCAGGGTGCGGCGGCGAATATCCTGGAGCCAGCGCTGGGCCCGGCACTCTAGCGCGGCTTGGTACAGCTGGTCGTAGGCAGGAGCTAGCTCGGCCTGAACGGGCTGATAGGCCCAGCGGCCAACGAGCAGCCCCTGGTCGGCCTGAAAATGCAGGTTCAATAGCTCGGGCAGGGTACTCACAGGCAGGCAGCAGAAAGTAGGAAGGTGCTGCTAATGTAGGAGTTGCCGTAAATAATTGTTCGGTATTGAGCTAGTAAATATGAAGAAAAGATGAAACTAGCTGTTTAATACCCACCCGCTCACACACTTGTCGATATAGTTTTTTCGGAAGCCGGCTAGCCACTCAGCAGCTAGTCCTGGCTAGCTGGTTTTACCGGCCGGCTGGCAGAAAGTGCGCCGGCGTCGAATCGCGCCAAAACACCACCGCGTCGAATTCCCGGCGCAGACTATGCAGCATAAATTCGTTGCGGGCGGCCCGGTAGCCCACTTCCCGCAGTAGCTGCTGCTGAAAAAGCCAGGTGTTGTCGTCCGTCAGCTCGGCCCGGCCGGGGGCTAGCCAACTGGCCGGCCCGGGCGTGGTGCGCAGCCAGGCCTCGTAGCTGCCCGTGGGCGCCGCTGCCAGGGGCGCGCTGGCCCACTGCCCCGCCGACCCGAGCGCCGCAAAGCTGCCCTGCCCCAGCACCAGGCCCAGCGCCGTGTAGCCGGGGCCCAGGGTGGCGCGCAGCCACTCGCCCATCAGGCGCTCCTCCAAGGTCAGGGCCTTGGCCACGGCGCTGTTGCTGGCCCAGATAATGAGCTTGGTAGCCGCGCCGCCCGGGCCGGCGGTCTGGCTCAGATACGCCGCGTTTTCGGCCAGGCAGGCCTGGTAATAATTGAAGGCCAGGCCGCCCGCTAGCCGCCGCCAGGTGGCGCCCTGCTCCACCAGGCGCAGGTAGTAGCGCTGGTGCGCCAGCTTGGCCAGGCTGGTGGGGCGGGCGCGCAGCTTGGCGCGGGCGTCGAGGCCGGTGGCTAGCTCGGCCAGCAAGCGGTGCAGCGGGGCCAGCAGCGAGTCCTGGGGCTGGTCGGGGTGGCGCAGGTCGGGGTCGTCGGGAGCGGGGTGCGGGTGCAGGGCCAGCAAGTGCGCCACCTGCCGCAGGCGGCTCTGGGCAAAGTCGTCGCCGGGCTCCAGCAATTGGCGGAGGCTAGCCACGGCCTCCTCGGGCTGCCGAATATCGAGGCCCGCCAGGGTGAGGGGCGTGGCCGGGTGCGCCTGCTGGTAGCTGCGCAGCCACCCTAGCAGCTCGCGCAGCTCGGTGGTGTGCCAGCCGTCGAGGGCGGCCAGCAGGCGGGCCGGGTCGCCCTGCCCGGTGCGCAGGTAGGCCGTGAGGGCGGCGCAGGCCCCGGGGCTGGCCTCCAGCGCCAGGCCCGTAAAGCCTTTTTGGCCAATGAGGTAGCGGGTCAGCTTGTCGTGCAGGGCAAAAATCTCGTGCGAGCCGTGCGTAACCTCGCCCAGCCCCACCAGCCGGGCGGGCCCCAGGCTAGCGGCCAGCGCCGCCAGGTCGGTAGCCTCCGTGGCCGGGGTGGCTAGCCGCAGCGGCCGGCTGGCCGTGCGCAGCCAGGCTATTTCGGCCGCGCTGGGCGGCGGGGCCACCGGCGGGCTGGTGGGGGCGTAAGGTTTGCCATTCAGCATAAAGGTCAGGTTATCAATCTCCACCACGCCCGGCGCGGGCAGCGCCAGGCTCAGGGTGAGGGCCGTCCATTCGTCGGGACTAGCATTGAAAAGCTTGAGCTGCATGGGCACCTCAAAGCTGAAAGCCGTCCACTGCGGCCCTGGCGCGGGCAGCGGCGGCGCGGGGCCCAGCGTATCGGGCCGCCACGCGCCGCCGGCGGGCAGCCGGGTAGCCAGCAGGCGGCTCACAAAGGCCGGGCGCGCGCCGTCCGGCGCATCGGGCCGGGCCTCGGGCTGCCGCCAGTAGCCTAACACGCGCAGGGTTTTGCCACCCTCCTGGCGGGTTAGGCGTAGGGTGCCGAGGTAAATGGTGGGCGTGGGCTGACCGGCGGGGTTGCGGCGCACCACGCGCAGGTAGCGGCGGCCGTGCTGCGGACGGGCACTATCGAGGGCGGCCGTGGCCCCGCCGGCCGCCTCGGGCCCGGCGGCGCGGGGCAGCGGCCGCTCAAAATCCCAATTGGCGGCTAGGGCCGCGGCCGGGGGCAGCAGCAGGGCTTCGGTGGCGGGCACCGGGCCTTCGGGCAGCACCCGGCCGCCCACCCGCAGCTCGATGTTATCAACCCAGAGCCGGCCGCTGCCCTGCGCCTGCACGCTGAGCCCGAACGAAAAGGCCGTCGCCTTCACCGGCAGCCGCACCTCGATGCGTCGCCAGTCGAGGTTGGCGGGCAGCGAGTCGAGCACGCTCGCGTAGCCGGGGCTGAGGCCCGCCCCGGTGAGGCTGGTGGCGGTGGCCGCTAGCCCCGCCCGACCCTGCCAGCCCCGGGTGCGCACCCAGGCGCTCACCGTCACGAGGCGGCCCCGCACCGAGTCGAGCGGCACCACGTTGGTGCTGAGCGAAGCGCGCCCCGGCCCGTCTTCGCGCGTGGGCAGCTCCAGCCGCAGGCTGCTGCGGCCCTGCCGGAAGGTGACGCTATCGAAGGCCAGGCGCCCGCCGGCGGGCAGCGCGGTCAGCCACAGCGCCAGTGGCTGGCGGTGGTTGGCGTCGGCTTCCAGGCCCAGGTTGAGGCGACCCTGGGCGTGGGCGGCGGGGCTAGCCCCCAGCAAAAACAAAAGCACGGCCGGTAGCCAGCGCAGCAGGCGGGAACGAAGCATAAGCCACAAAGCAAGGCTAGCCGACCTATCAGCCGCCGCATAGGCAACGCTGATAAGCCGGCTAGCTATCTAGGGCTCAGGTAAAAAAAGTTGGGGCTACTCCTTCACCGGCTGGCCCTGGCCGTCAAAAAACAGCTGCAGGCGCTTGCCGCCATCCTCGAAAATGGCCTGGTAGCGGTCAGCTTTGTCGCGCGCCGGGCCCACCATCGACAGCTTGGCGCTCGGGTAGGTTTTGGTGAGGTAGGCCTGAATGGCGGCCACGGCGGCATTCTGCGCCGGGGTGGCCGGCGTCAGCGGCTTCACGGCGTTGACGCGGTTGTTGAACGCCAGCACCGCAGCCGAATTTTCGTTGGCCTTGGTCGTTATCAACATCGTGCCATCGGGGTTGGCGCTGCCGAATAGCTGCTGCTGCGCCGCGCCCTTGATGATATTTATCGAGCCAATGTCGCTAGGCGTAATCTTAGCCAAGGCATCAGAGCCGGATTTCTGGCCATCAACATAATACGCCATGTTTTTGGGCATGGGCTTCTGAGCCGGCGCTGGGGTAGGTACCACCTGGGCGTGCGCCTGGGAGTAGCTGAAGGCCAGCACTAGCAGCGGGGTGGCCAGCAGATAGTGACCTAGGCGGCGAGTAATCGAAGTGGGTTGGTTGAACATAAGCTGAGGTTGAGCAAGGCGAAGTGAAAGGTGAGCGCTGAGGCTGGTCGCAAATATTGATTCGAAATCAGCTAGTTAGCTATCACTGCGATGGCAAGTTTTACTTTTTCATCGTGCGCCATTTCGGCCGCTTCCTTACCCTGCACCACATTGGTGCGGACAATGGTGGTCGAGTCGAGCTCGGCGATTGCCTCGCGGGTCGAAGGCTTACCGTTGAGAAAGTAGGCCGCGTCGGCGGGCAGCTTAGCCACCTTCTGGGCCAGGGTAGCAGGAGTGCGGCCAAGCTGCTGCTTGGCATTGAAAGCCACGACATCGGGGCGATTCTTGTTTTGCTCGGTCGTGATAAAAACAATGCCGGGGCCAGTAGCCGTGGGGTCGAGGGCGCGGGCCTTGTCACCCTTCACCACGTTGATGCTGGCAATATCTTTAGGGTCTAGCCGCCGCAGACCCGTCGTGTCCGAGCGCTGCCCGTCGATGTAAATGACGGCGTTCGAGACGTTAAGCGCCGGGGTGCCAGGCGTGGGCGACTCCGTTTTTTGCGCGCACGAGTAGCCCAGCGCCAGCAGCATCAGCAGCGGGGCGGCGAGTAAATAACGCCCTAGCTGGCGAGCAGTCGAAGCGGGTTGGTTGAGCATGGTAATGCGGTTTTTGAGGGTGAGAAAGGAGAAGTGAAAGGCCAGCGCCGGGGCCGGCACGCCGCCCGGCTGCTGGCGCAGCAGGCTGTACTGGTAGGCCCGGCGGTCGAGGCCGGTGCGCAGGGCGGCGCGGTCGGCCAGGTATTCGAGGTTGTCGAGCACGGCGCGGCGCAGCAGCCAGGCCGCGGGGTTGGGCCAGGCCAGGGCGGTGGCGAGCTGGGTCAGCAGCACATCGAGGGTATGGTGCTGGCGCACATGGGCTTGCTCGTGGCGCAGGGCGGCGGCTAGCCCTGCCGCATCGGCCAGGGTGCCCGCGCTGAGGTAGATGGTGCGGCCGAACGAAAACGGCCCGCCCGCGCCCGGCAGCACCCGCACGGGCTGCCCCAGCACCACCGCCGCCCGCGAGCGCCGGTGTACCAGCGCCAAACTCAGCAGCTGACCTAGCAGGCGTAGCAGTAACAGCGCGGTACCCAGGGCATAAACACTGGCTGCCAGCAGTAGCAGCCCGCCCGGACCCGCACCCTCGGGGCCAAGGCTAGCCAGGCCCGGCGCGCCCGGCTGGCTGATGGCCACCGGGATGGGCAGCGCCGCCCCGGCCGGTAGCAGCGCCGGCACCGGCAGCACTGGGTACACGGCCGCAAACCCCAGCGCCAGCAACAGGTAAACCCGGTTGAGCCCGAAGAAAGTGAGCCGGCGCAGCAGCCCGTAGTAGGCCAGCGCAAAGAGGGCGAGCACCACGTTGGCCTTCAGCAAATACACGAGGAGAGCGCCCATGACTACTCGGGTTTTTGCTGTTCGATGAGCCGGATAATCTCCTGCAAGTCGGCGGCGCTCACCTTTTCCTCCTTGGCAAAGAAGGAAACGAGCTCCTTGTACGAGTCGCGGAAATGCTCGCGCACCAGCGCGCCCAGCGAGCGCCGCTGGTAATCCTCGGCGCTCACCAGGGGCGCGTAGCGAAAGGAATTGCCGAGCTTTTCGGCCTGCACGTAGTCTTTGCGCTCGAGATTGCGCAGCGTGCTGGCTAGGGTGGTGTAGGGCGGCGCAGGTGTGGGCAGCAGCGCCAGCACGTCCTTCACAAAGGCCGGGCCGGTGAGCCAGAGGGCGCGCAGGGCGTCTTCTTCGGGTTGGGTAAGGCGTTCCATCTCTGAGTTTTTACGAAGTTTTCGTAATAGTACGAAGTTTTCGTAAATAGAGTGCGTGCGCCGAAGAAGTTTTAGAGCGATGCGCTGCCGAAAGTGCTAGCCAGCGCTGAAAAGGCAGTTTATTGGCCCGAATTTTTTTGTCTCTTGTCTATCAGGAAATCACCTTATCTAGCAGACGCCCAGCCAGGCAACCGCTCATAATTGGATACTTAGGTACCTCCCTCGACGTTGGGCTGGTGCGCTTGCAGCCAGCGAATAGCCGCGCCCTCCTCGCCAAAGAAATCGAGGGCGTAGGGCAGGCCGTGGTAGGCTTCGGGCGGGGCATAGTCGGGGGCCTCGATAATGAGCTGATGCATGGCGGGGCTGAATAGGTAGGCCACGTAGAGGCGCTGGCCCAGGCGGCGGGCCACGGCGGGGTAATACTCATCGAGCAGCCAGCGCTTGGTTTCCTGGTCGGGCGCGGCGCGGCGCCGCAGGTCTTGCAGCCAAAAGCGGCAGTTGGTGGCCAGGGCCACGTCGAGCAACTCTTGGTAGCAGGGGCGCAGCGCGGCAGGCTGCTCGGGCTGGTAGTGCCAGCGGCCCAGCAGCACGCCCAGGTCGGGGCGCGGCGTTAGTTCCAGCAGGGGTGGTGGGAAGAAAGCGTCTGGCATACAGCAGCGAAGCAAGGTGAGCACTCCAGCTACTCTAACGCAAACTAGTGCCCGCCGGGTGCCCCGGCCGCGGGCAAACTAGTGGTGGCCGGCAGGCGTCGCAGCGGCCCCAGTGCCACCAGCAGGGCTAGCAGCGTGAGCCCCGCTCCCACCAAAAACGGCATGCCCGGAAAATAAAGCGGGGCCCGGGGCCGCGTGAAGTAGGCAAACAAGCTCGTCATCAGGAGCGGGCCCACCACGCCGGTGGCGCTGATGAGCGAGGTGAGCGCGCCCTGTAGCTCGCCCTGCTCATTGGGCGGCACCTGGCCCGAAATGCTGCCCTGCAACGCCGGCCCCGCTAGCCCACCCAGCGCAAACACGGCCGTGAAGGCAAACATCATCCAGCCCTGCGAGGCGTAGGCAAACAGCACAAAGCCCAGGATGTAAAAGACCATCCCGATGAGCACCGCCCGCGCCGCGCCCAGCTTTGGAATAGCTACCCGCACCAGCCCACCCTGCACCACCAGCGCGCCCACGCCCACCGCGCCCAGCGAGTAGCCAATGAGGGTTTCGTCGAAGTGAAACTTGAGGATGGTGTAGAACGTCCAGACCGACTGCGTGGCCGAGCCCGCCAGGTACAGTAGTACCAGCGCCACCACTAAGCCAATGATTTTGGGGTACTTACCCAGGCGCACCAGCGAGGCC
>JBPBQJ010000111.1:0-5882 GCA_050954765.1 Janthinobacterium lividum
AATTTTGTGGCCCTGGCGCTCGTCGCCCGTCAGCTCGTACACGTCCCGGCCGCTGATGCCGTAGAGGCGAATCTCGTCGGTCACGCGGTCGAAGGTGCGGTCGTAAAGCACCTTCGTCAGCTCGCCCTTCTTGCTGATTTTCTGCATCACCACGTGCGTCTTGTGGTCGGGTAGGCGCGTGATGGTAAACTTCTCGTTCTTCTGCGAGCCGCGCACTTCCACAATGTCCGACATCAGGTTCGAGTACTTGGCGGCCACATCGGGCAGCAGGTCGCGCCGGCTCTTGAGCTTGGCCACAATCTCGGCGCCGTGCTCGGCGTAGATTTCCTTGGGCCACTTATCGGCAAAGGCTTTCTCAATCACCGCATCGGTGAGCTGGGCTTTCATAATCTGGGCCTGTTTCACCCACTCTTCGCGGCTCACGCCGCTCAGGTAAAGGCGGTCGTTGCTCAAGCCCGTCTGGTTGAGGCCCTTATAATCGCCGTAGTCGTAGCCAAAATTCTGAAAGTTGCGCACCGCAAACTTCTGCGAAATCAGGGAGGGTAGGACGCCATCGCCCTTAAAGAAAGCAATGTCGCGGTCTTCGGGCACGGCCGTATAAATCTTGTCGCCGTCCTTGGTTTTGCGCTGGGCCCAGCGCCACTGGTCCTCGTGGCGGTCCCAGTCGCCAATCCACATATCAAAGAGGCGCGAGCGGGCAAAGGCCGGTTGGTCTACTTTGTTGTCGTTGTCTTGCAGCAGCTCTTCGAGCATTTTGTCGGTGCTCACCAGCTTCTTGGCAAAGCCCAGCGACGCGTCGTTGTCTTGGCTGCCTTTGGCGTCTTCTTCCAGCGCGGCGGGCGTGTTGGCAAAGCGCTCCTGGTACTGGCCCAGCGCGGGGTCGTTGGGGATGTAGACGTAGTGCGGGTTAGTGTGCAAAATGCCCGCTGCCTGGGCCAGGGGGGGTAGGACGAAGGAGGCGTAGGGGTGCTGAGACGATATTTGGTCTTGCAGCACGGCCCGCGCCAATCCGGTCCGGAAATTCTCGGGCAGCACGGCCGCCGGGTCTTTATCAATGCCGCGGATGGAGAAATAGTAGCCATCCTCGTTGCGCACTTTCAGCGACGCCGTTTGCTTGCCGCCGCCCGTTTTGTAAGGGATTAGCCCGCCCTCGGCCGTCTTGATGTCGAGTATCGGAAACTTCACTGGCGTGGCCCACTCGCGGCGGTAATGCTCGCCCAGCAGCCAGTTATGCAGCTTGCCGTGTTCGGCATAGTGCGGGTTCACGGCCACTGTGATGGTGCTGTCGCGGTAGTTGGGGCGCTTGGCGGTCGAGGTCACCACGGGCGCTCCCGTGGGCTTGCCCGCCGCGTTGGCGGCGGCCGTTTCCAGGTCGTCCTTGCTTTGGTTGCCCTTGTGGGTTTGGGCGGTGCCGGCCAGGGCACTGGTGCCCTGCACCTTGCCCGAGTCGGGCTGGCGGGGGGAGGTGGGGCCGCCCGGCCCCTTGGTGCTGGCCGTAGCCGCGCCGCGGCCCAGCTCGGCATACACCTGCTGGCGGTACACGCGGCGGGCCGTTTTACCCTGGTCGGCGTCGTTGGGGATGAGATACTCGACCCACACCTGCCCGTCGTCATAATAATTAAGGCGGGCAAAGCCCTTTTCCTTGTCCGAAAACAGCGCGTCGCCGCCGTTGCCGGGCTTCACGTGCTGGGTTTTGCAGCCCGAGCCGCTCGTGATAAAGTGCCCCGTGCCGTAGTCGATGTACTGCAAGTTGTGCTCGTGCCCGTTGGCATAAATCACGTTGGGGTACTTAGCAAAAATAGCGAGCAGCCCCTTTTTATAGGCCTGGTAAGCAGGGTGCGGAATGTCCTGCGAAATCCCGCCGTATTTCCGCGCCAGCGGGTAGATGGACCCCAGAACGGGGAGGGGTAGGAAAGCGTATTTCGCCACGATGCTCAGCGGAAAAACGTGGTCGGCAAACGTAAAATAGCCGCCGTGAATGCCATCCGAGAACAGCGGGTGGTGCGTCACAATCAGGATGTGCTTGTCCTTGTTGCGCTTGATTACCTCCTCAATCTGGGCGTACACTTCCTCTTCGGTATCGGCCCCGCAGGCATCGCCAAACGGCCGGTTTTCCTGCGGCGTGATAAACCATTGCGAGTTGATGGCAATCATCACCAGGTCGTCGCGCAACGGTATTTCGTAGGGGCCGGGGCAGCCGTTGCGCGGCACCAAAAAGTCGCCGGTGTAAGAAAACAGCGTCGAGTCTTGAGCCAGGTAGTGCTCGGCGTAGCTCTGCTCGCGGTTCACTTGGGCCAGGCCGCCCGCCGCGCCCTGTATCCAGTCGTGGTTGCCGGGCGTCATATACTTCTCGCCCTTGTAGCCCTTCAAAATATCGAGCTGCGTGTTGAGGCGGCCTTCCGCAATCTTACGGTCGTAGGCGCCCTCGGGCGGCATACCTTGGTTATAAATATTGTCGCCTAGGTAAACCACGGCACTATTGACGCCCATGTGCAGCATTTCGCGGCGCATGTAGTTGAGCGACGGCTCGCCGCCCTTACTGGCCGGAATGGGGTTGCCCACATCGCCAATCAAAAACACCGAGTAGCGAATTCGTGCCGAGTCGGGCGGCACGTTTTTTTGCCAGCCCACGGCCTTACCCCGGTAGTTAGGCTTGGGATTGAGGGGATTAAAGTCAGACTCGCCAGCTTCGCCCAATTCCTCCAGCTGCGCGTGGGCAGCAAAAGGCAAGGAAGCTAGCAGACCCAAAAATAGCGTCAGGCGGAAAAATAGCGTCATAGACTACGAAATTACGAAGGCGCGCGCCGGGGCACGCCGCGAGCCGGCGCGCACTCACGCGTGAGGTGCTCCCAGTTCACGGGCGCTCCGTACGCAAAGGCCGTGCCTACGGTTGAGGCTATTTTTTAACCCGCTGCTCATGCTTCGCGTTGAAAACCCATTTGGCGAGCCGAACTTCACGGCCGCTTTCCGTTGTTTCTTGTATTCTTATGGCTTCTACTACCCTCCCCGCCGCCGAAGCAGAGGCTCTCGCCTCGGCTGCCCTGCCGGCTGCCGCGACGGCTAAGTCGCCCAAACCGCCCAAGTCGGAGCCCTCGGCGCTAGTGCAGCAAGCCCAGGCTACCGTAGAGCAGTTGCTCAAAACCAGCCTCGACCCGCGCCTCACCTACCACACCCTGGCCCACACCGCCTACGTGGTAAAGCAGGCTCACACCCTGGCCGACACGGCCCAGCTGGCGCCCGAAAATGTGGAAGAACTGCTTATAGCAGCCTGGTTTCACGATTCGGGCTACCTTGACATCTACGATGGCCACGAGTACAAGAGCATGGCCCGTGCCGAGGCTTGGCTGCAAGAAAGGGGGGTAGGGCCCGCCCGCATCGAGGTGATTAAGAACCTCATCCGGGCTACCCACCGCAATGAGGCCGCTACTACTGACCTCGAAAAAATAATGGTGGATGCCGACATGAGTAACCTCGCTGCGGATGACTTCCGCTCGCGCGCCGAGCTCATTCGCACCGAGTGGGAGCTGGTGCTAAACAAGTCGTACGCCAATACCGACTGGGCCGAATTGCAGCTCAATTTTATGCTGGCTCACAAGTACCAGTCCGAAGTCGGTAAGGACCGCTACAAAAAAGCGCTCAAAGCCAACATCGAGGACCAGCGCGACTACCTCAAAAAAACGGAGAAGAAAGCCAAGAAGAAGGTCAAAAAAGAAACCGACACCTTCGCCGAGCCCAAGCGTGGCATCGAAACGATGTTCCGCACCATGTACTCCAACCACATGAAGCTCTCGGATATGGCCGACAAAAAGGCCGGCATGATGATTCAACTCAACGCGGTTATTCTGTCCATCATCATCACCTACCTCGGGGCCAAGTCGTCGGTGCTCTCGCCCACGGGCGGCACCAGCTTCACGCGCAATCCTATTTTGGCCGTGCCCATGAGTATTTTGCTGCTCACGGCGCTGGGCTCGGTTACTACGGCCATCCTTTCGGCCCAGCCCGATGTTACGAGCTTTAAGTGGCTGAAGAAAAACCCCGAAATTGCCTCCAATCGCCGCGTCAACCTCTTGTTTTTCGGGCAGTTCACCAAGCTCAGCCTCCAGCACTTCCAGGAAGGCATGCGCGAGCTGATGCGCCAGAAAGACAGCCTCTACACCAACATGGTCACCGACGTGTACTACCTCGGCGAAGTGCTCGACCGCAAGTACAAATTGCTGCGCGTAAGCTATTCTATCTTCATGGTGGGCCTGATTCTCACCGCGTTGTCCTTTGCGATAGTGCTGGCCTATAAGATGTAAGGTGGCCGGAGCCAGAAACCCATCGTAGTTTTGCAGCCCTTGACCCTGTAGTTCAAGGGATAGAATAGGGGTTTCCTAAACTTCTGATACAGGTTCGAATCCTGTCAGGGTCACGTAGTTATATTGAAATAAGCCTACGCTTATTTGCAAATTAAAAAGCCCTGAGGTTACAAAACCTCAGGGCTTTTTTGTGCCGTGCTATTAGAAAACTCACAGCCGGAACTGCGCCCCGAGCTTCACCCCAAAATTCTTCGCATTGGGCAAGTCACGGTAAGTAAGGCGGTGGATAAAATCGACCCGCACGAACTTAAAGATATTTTCGATGCCGTAGCCCGCCTCGACATAAGGCGTGTCAGAACGCAGCGAATACAGCCGCACCAGTGGGTGGCCCTGCATATCGAAGGGGGGTAGCAGGTTTTGGTTAGCCGCGGTGAGGCCACCGTAGAGAGCATTAGCCGTGGCTACCAGGCGCCAGTTGAGGCGGCGTATACCAGGGATGGAATTTAGAATGATACCTTCGAAATGGTGGTCGAGGCGCAAGGAAACCGAGCGGTCCGTCACAAACTCGAAATACCGCATTAGATTGAACGCGTTGATGTTAAAGAACGGGGTTTCGTTGCCGAGCGGCGTCTTAAGGATAATATACGGCACCGCGTCGGGGATGTAGCTGCCCTCGGCGCGATAGGACAAGCGGCCAAAATGCCCGGCTGAAAAGCTGTGCGTTATCAGCAGGTTGTACTTGTGGTAGTAGGGGTGGTTACTGTCGTCAAACAGGTTGCGAGCACCGATAGTATAGCGGAAAGTGAACACCGGTAGCTTCTTGAGCCCAATGGCGCGGCGGCGGTTCTCACTCTGCACCAGGCTTTCATCGGGGGCGTAGCGCGACTCCAGCACTAACTCCGACAGGTTCAGGTCGCGGCCCAGCGGTGCGTTCGCACCTTGGTCGGGCGAGTCGTAGTACGAGAAGGGGTGCAACGGCTTAATGCCCTGGTAGCGCAGCGTAGCCGTCTGGGTAAAGCCATGAAATAGGTCGCGCTGCACGCTCACGGAGGCCAGATTGCGCAGAATGACGCGCCCCTCGGTGAACATCCCCCAGCGCGACGCTGCCACAAAGAGATTATTATCGGGCAAAAAGTCATTGTCGAGCAGCGCTACCTGCTCCACATCGTGGCGGTACTCACCCGTAAAAACCGTCCAGTGCCGGCGCTCGGCAATGTAGCTCGACTTTAGGCCGTACTTCACGCGGCCATCCTGGGTGCCGTAAGCCAAGTAGCCTAGCGTCACGGTGTTGCGGCTAAAGCTAGGCGATGTGCGGAAGCCTACCCGAAAGCGGTTGCCCTCAAAATTATTGTGACTGTACGTATTGAGAATGGGACCAAACTCCAGCATACCGAAGTTCTTGTACCCGTTGATAAACAAGTCAATCCAATCGAGGGTGCTGCGCACCGAGGGCAACTGGCTGGCCGAGTCAAGCACCGCAAACGTCTGGCGCTCGCTCAAACTCAGCGTGTCGGGCCGGTGCTGGTCAAAGTAGCCCTCCTTGGTGCTGCTGGGCAGCAGCCCACTGAGCAATTTGTTTGTTTC
>JBPBQJ010000112.1:0-5616 GCA_050954765.1 Janthinobacterium lividum
AGTCGTTGAAGTCGAACTGGTTTTTGCGAATCTTGGCGTTGATGCGCTTGGCCTCTTCCTCATCGAACTGCTGCTGGGCGCGCTCCACGAGCGAAATCACGTCGCCCATGCCCAGGATGCGCTGGGCCATCCGGTCGGGGTAAAAGAGGTCGAGCGCCTCCATTTTCTCGCCCGTCGAAATGAATTTAATGGGCTTTTCGACCACGGCCCGGATGCTGAGCGCCGCGCCGCCGCGGCTGTCGCCGTCGAGCTTAGTAAGCACTACCCCATCAAAATTGAGGCGGTCGTTGAAGGTTTTGGCGGTATTCACGGCGTCCTGGCCAGTCATCGAGTCCACCACAAACAGCGTTTCGCTGGGGTTGATGGCTTTTTTGACGGCTTCGATTTCGCGCATCATCTGCTCATCCACGGCCAGGCGGCCGGCGGTGTCCACGATGACAACTTTCTTGTTGCTTTTCTTGGCGTAGGCAATGGCATTCTGCGAAATCTCGACCGGGTTTTTGTTTTCCGGCTCCGAATACACCTCTACCCCGATTTGCTCGCCAAGCACCTTGAGCTGGTCGATAGCAGCGGGCCGATACACGTCGCAGGCCACTAGCAACACCGTGCGGTTCTGCTTCTTAATGAAGCTGGCCAGCTTGCCAGCAAAGGTCGTTTTGCCCGAGCCTTGCAGGCCCGAGAGCAGCACCACGGCCGGGTCGCCCTTGATGGTGATGTCCTGCTTTTCGCCGCCCATGAGCAGGGTCAACTCGTCGTACACGATTTTGACCATGAGCTGGCCCGGCGACACGGCCGTGAGCACGTCGCGGCCCATGGCCTCGTCCTTAATCTTATCAGTTACTTCCTTGGCGACCTTGTAGTTAACGTCGGCATCAACCAGCGCCCGCCGGATTTCCTTGATGGTGGCGGCCACGTTGATTTCAGAAATGGAGCCCTGCCCTTTGAGGGTCTTAATGGCTTTGTCGAGCTTGGAGGAGAGGTTATCAAACATAAGGCACGGGATGAGGCGAAGCAGTCGAAATTACCCAGGTTTTCGCGAGGTCTGGACTTTGATAAACACCAAAAGTCTCTTTTCAATTTCCAAAGTTACAACCAGCTTGGCTGTGGCCTGCACGTAGCTTTGCGGGCTGAATTTAGTACTCTTTTCCGTGCCTACCCGTCCCCTGCGCCTGCTTGTCCTTACTTATTACTGGCCGCCCTCGGGCGGGGCGGGCGTGCAGCGGTGCCTGAAATGGGTAAAATACCTCCCCGGGCTGGGCGTAGAGCCGACCGTCATCACCGTGGACCCCGACCAGGCCAGCTACCCCGTGCGCGACGAAAGCCTGCTGCGCGAAGTGCCGCCGAGCGTGCGCGTCATTCCCACGCCCACGCTGGAGCCGTTTGGCTCGTACCAGAAACTGACGGGTAGGGCCGTGCCGCACGGCGGCTTTGCCAACGAGGGCAAGCCCAGCTTTACGCAGCAGGCCATGCGCTTTGTGCGGGGCAATTTCTTTTTGCCCGACCCGCGCCGGGGCTGGAACCGCTACGCGCTGGCGGCAGTGGAGCTGCTGCTGGCCCAGGGCGAGCAGTTCGACGCGGTGCTTACGTCGTCGCCGCCGCACTCGACCCAGCTCATTGGCTTAGCGCTGCAAAAGAAGTATGGCCTGCGCTGGCTCGCCGACCTGCGCGACCCCTGGACCGATATTTACTACACCAAGGACTTGCACCGCACGCCGCCCGCCGCCTGGCTCGACGCGCATTACGAGCGCCAGGTCCTCACGAAGGCCGATGCCGTGCTCGTGACCAGCCCCGAAACCGAGCGCCTCTTTCGCCGCAAGCTGCCCGACCTAGCCAAGGGCAAAATAGTGGTGCTGCCCAATGGCTACGATGCCCCTGATTTTCAGCAGCCTTCGGCCCCGCCTACCGATTGCCTGCGCCTCACGCACACCGGCACTATTTCGGCGCGCTACCGCATCGAGAAGCTATTGAAGGCCCTTGCCGAGTGCCAGCAGCGCTACCCGCAAGTGCCGTGGCGGCTACGCTTCGTGGGGCAGGTCGATGCGGGTATTCGCGAGCAGGTAACCGCCGCGGGGCTAGCCGCTGCCACCGAGTTTCTGCCCTTTGTGCCGCACCAAGAGTCGGTAGCTTACTTGCTAACCAGCAGCGCCTTACTCATGGCAATTCCCGATGTGGCGCTGAATAGGGGTATTTTGCCAGGAAAGATTTTTGAGTATCTGGCGGCCCGCAAGCCGGTGCTGTGCGTGGGCCCAGCCGGCTCCGATGCCGACCATACGCTGCGCGAGGCCAACGCGGGCCGGACGCTACCCTACGACGATTATGAGCTGATGCTGAGCACGTTGAATAAATTAGCGCAGCAGTGGCAGCTAAATCCCGACCTCGACCTACCCCATGCCGAGCCAACGCAATACTCGCGCCGGGGGCAAGCGGCGCGGTTGGCCGAGCTGGTGCGAGCGCACGCGGCGGCTTCCTGAGTGCCCTACCCCATACCCAACGCGGAACCACCTATTTTTGTGGTTTCCTACCAGAATTTTTCAATGGCCCTCGACCTCAACGGCAAGTCGCTGCTCATCACGGGCGGCACCGGCTCCTTCGGCAAGCAGTTTGTTCGCACTGTATTTAAGCAGTTTCCGCAGGTGCGGCGGCTCATCGTGTTCTCGCGCGACGAGCTGAAACAGTACGAGATGAGCCAGGAGTTTCCGCACAGCCAGTACCCGGCCATCCGGTTTTTTATCGGTGATGTGCGCGACGCTCAGCGCCTGCACCGGGCCTGCGAAGGCGTGGACATCATCATTCACGCCGCCGCCCTCAAGCAAGTGCCCGCCGCCGAGTACAACCCGATGGAGTGCATCAAAACCAACATCTTCGGGGCCGAAAACGTGATAAACGCTGCCCTCGACTGCGGCGTGAAGGACGTGGTGGCGCTGAGTACCGACAAGGCGGCCGCGCCCATCAACCTCTACGGGGCTACCAAGCTGTGCTCGGATAAGCTCTTCGTAGCGGCCAATAACATGAAGGGCTCGCGTGACTTACGCCTCTCGGTGGTGCGCTACGGCAACGTAATCGGCTCGCGCGGCTCGGTGGTGCCGTTCTTCTTGCAGCAGCGCAGCACGGGCGTGCTCCCCATCACGCACCCCGACATGACGCGCTTCAACATCTCGCTCGAAGAAGGCGTAGACCTCGTGCTGTATGCGCTGGAAAATGCCTGGGGCGGCGAGATTTTCGTGCCCAAAATCCCTTCGTATAAGATAACGGAAGTGGCCCGCGCTATCGGCCCCGACTGCGAGCAGCGTATCGTGGGCATTCGGCCGGGCGAGAAGCTGCACGAGGAAATGATAACCCAGACCGACGCGCTCAGCACCGTAGAACTGCCTCGCTACTACGTTATTCTGCCCGCCACGCCGCCGTGGGATGTCGAGAAATTCATCACGCACTTCGCCGGCAAGCGCGTGCCCGAGAACTTCCACTACGACTCGGCCAATAACGAGGAATGGCTGTCGGCTGAGCAGATTCGGGACGAAATCCGGCTGCACGTCGATGCCAGCTTTGCAGGGTAATAAAGCCGCCGCCCGTAGCTTGAAACTAGGGCAAAATAGCTGGCTAGGACTAGCCAGCGGCTACGTTTCGGGTGTACTTTTACCGCGCCAGACGTGCTGGCATTGTTGTTTCCCACCCTCATCGTTTCCCCATGAAAGTCACCGTAGTAGGGGCTGGCAACGTGGGCGCTACCTGCGCCGACGTGCTCGCTACCCGTGAAATTGCCAACGAAGTAGTGCTGGTTGATATCAAGGAAGGTATTGCCGAAGGCAAAGCCCTCGATATCTGGCAGAAAGCGCCCATTATCGGCTACGACACCCGCACCGTGGGCGTCACCAACGACTATGCCCGCACCGCCGGCTCGGAGGTGGTGGTGATTACCTCGGGCCTGCCCCGCAAGCCCGGCATGAGCCGCGACGACCTCATCGCAACCAACGCCGGCATCGTGAAATCGGTGACTGAGCAGGTGGTGGCGCACTCGCCCAACGCCATCATCATCGTGGTGAGCAACCCGCTCGACGTGATGACTTACCAGGCGCACCTCACCGCCAAGCTGCCCCGCGAAAAGGTATTCGGCATGGCCGGCATCCTCGACACGGCCCGCTACCGCGCCTTTTTGGCCGAGGCCCTGAACGTGAGCCCCAAAGACATTCAGGCGGTGCTCATGGGTGGCCACGGCGACACCATGGTGCCCCTGCCCCGCTATACTACGGTAGGCGGCATCCCGGTTACCGAATTGATTTCCAAGGAGAAGCTGGATGCCATCGTGCAGCGCACCGCCGTGGGCGGCGGCGAGCTGGTGAAGCTCATGGGCACCTCGGCCTGGTACGCGCCCGGCGCGGCGGCCGCCCAGATGGTAGAAGCCATCGTGCGCGACCAGCGCCGCGTATTTCCGGTGTGCCTGGAGCTGCAAGGCGAATACGGCATCAATGGCGTGTATTTGGGCACGCCGGTTATCCTGGGCAAAAACGGCGTGGAGCGGGTGATTGAGTTGCAGCTCAACGACGAAGAAAAAGCCCTGCTCGAAACCTCCCGCGGCCACGTGAAAGAGGTGATGGACGCGCTGGACAAAATGAGCGCCGCCCCGGTGGCAGAGTAGCTTCGGTCAGTACAAGCGCTAGTCGCTGCAGCAGGCTTCGGGCCGCTTTGCGTTGGCAGAGCGGCCCGTTTGTTTGGGCAGAAAGGGTAGGCGCGCCTACTCGGTTTTAGCCCCCAAGGCGTGGCTGAATAAAGAAAATCACGGGCATCTGGGATTATCGAAGCTGAACAGAACGTAAATCAATCATTTCATCTCAAATTTTTTAGGAAAAAAATTTAATTAAAAGCTCATCTTTAATTATTTACTGCTCAGCTATTTGCATTACATCGTTCTAACCGGGTCACCGTATAGGAGCGGGAGATTTCACTTATCCCCTTCTTCTTTCATGAAAAAAATGTATCGCCGCTTAGCGGTCCTCGGTGTGGCTGCTGCCTCGCTTAGCTCGTGCAACCGCACCGCCTACCCCCTCAATGCCCAAACGCCAATTGGCCTGGGCACGACCCGCGTCCTGTCTGCACCCGTGGCTACGGCTCCCGACGAGCAAACGGCCACGGTAACTGCGCCCGCCGTTGCGCTGACCCCAACAGTGGCGGCTCCTACCCCCCCCGCCGCAACTGCTCCTAGCGGCCCGGCTGCCACGGCTTCGCTGCCCGAAGCGGCTCCTTCTACAGCAACTACTACTGGCCTTCCGAAGGCAGCCAAGCCTACCCTGGCGCAACGCCTGGTGCTGAATAAAGTGCTGAAGCAAGTAGCGAAAGCCGAGCTACGCCAGCAAAACACGGCTAGCGTGGCCAAGACGGCTGGCAGCAAAAGCGCCCCCTTAACGGTAGCCATCATTGGCTTAGCCGCACTGATAGTGGGCATTATCGCTAGCTCAGGGCTGGTTATTGTGCTAGGAGCTATTGTATTGGTAGTGGGCATTGTGCTGCTCATTCTAAATGCATTGTAAAGCCAGCTACGGCCAGATTCCAACCGTAAAAGAGCCTCAGCATCCACGGGTGCTGAGGCTCTTTTACTGAAAGGCAGGCTAACGCCAGCACCTT
>JBPBQJ010000113.1:0-5551 GCA_050954765.1 Janthinobacterium lividum
GGTGTAGTCGCCATTGAGTACAAGCACTTTTTGGTCCATATACGGTAGCGAAAACTAGTTACACGCAAGCTACTAGATTTCACTGATATGAACAAAAAACCCCGGCCGAATAATTCCGGCCGGGGCGTGTAGCGCAGACTTTGTAGTCCAGGTTTTCAGGGTTCAAAACGCGGGCTACAAAGTCTGCCCTACTACCTAGTCGATGGTGTGAAACAGCCGGCCCCAGCGCACCTTGTGCGTGGCGTCGCCGAAGGGGTCGAGCGAGAGCCAGATAAGCACAGCCTTGCCCACGATATGGTCTTCGGGCACAAAGCCCCAGAAGCGCGAATCTTCCGAGTTGTGGCGGTTGTCGCCCATCATGAAGTAGTAATTCTGCTTGATAGTGTAGCTCGTTAGCGGCTTGCCGGCTTGCAGTATCATGCCGGTGTTGGCATCCCAGGTCACGTTCTGGTTGCGCTCATATTGGCTCACTATTTTGTAATAAATGCCGGCATTGCCCGGCGAAAGCGCGATGGTCTGGCCCTTTTTAGGTACTGGCAGCGGGCCGTAGTTGTCCAGGGTCCAGCCGCGCTTGGTGGCGCTTTGGCCCCCTAGCAGCTGCATACCATCGGTGTAGTGCAGGTCTACGGCATCGGGGAAAAGCTGGGCGCCCACGGCATCATTGGCGGGCGTGAGGGACACCACGTAGGGCTGGCGGCGGAAGTAGTCGGCCACGCTAGCCGTGCACTCGATGCTGTAGCCGGGCTGCCCGGTAGGGCCAGCCTCGGCCGAAGGCAGGCCATCGGGGGTGCGGTAGCTCACTACGCCCTGGTCGTGCAGGGCCTGGCGCACCTCGTCGTTCAACTCCTTCACCTGCATAAAGTAGCGGGTTTGGGGCTGGCCGGCAATCACGCCGGGCTGGCCGTTGATAAATATCTGCCGGTCCTTGATAGTCAGCGTATCGCCCGCAATGGCGATGCAGCGCTTGATGTAGTTGGTGCGCAGGTCGGCCGGGTACTGCGTTTCGTGCGGCACGTGAAACACTACCACGTCGTTGCGCTTCACCGAGCTAAAGCCCGGCAGGCGGTACGTGGGCAGCTGAATGAGGTCGGAGTAGCTTTTGAAGCCGAAAATAGGCATCGTCTGGTGCGTGAGGGGCACCTGCAAGGGCGTCTGGGGCGTAATCGGCCCGTAGTGCAACTTACTCACAAACAGGTAGTCGCCAACCAGCAGCGAGTGCTCCATGCTCTCCGACGGAATAACGTAGGCCTCGAACGTGGCCCAACGAATGAGCGTGGCCGCAATGACTGCGAATAGCAGCGAATCGACCCACTCCCGGCCTTTGCCCTTGGGCGGTTTGGGCGGAGCGCTAGGGTCAGTTTTACGAAAGAGCATGAAACAGGAGCGGGAGCGCGAGCTCCCCAAGAGAATATTTAGCAAATAAACAACGCCGCCTCTCATTGCGAGGAGGAACGACGGGGCAAGCGTACCCGAACGGCCTGTTCTGATGCGTTTGCCCCGTCGTTCCCCCTCGCAATGATAAGCTTTTTACTTTTACAGCCCGAGCAGCTCCTTCATGCCAAACACGCCGTGGCGGCCGGGTAGCCACTCAGCCGCCAGCAGCGCCCCTAGCGCAAAGCCCTCGCGCGAGTGGGCCTCGTGGCGCAGCTCGATGGTGTCGGCGCTCGATATGTAGCGCACCTCATGGGTGCCCACCACCTCGCCGCGTCGCTCGCTGAGCACCGCGAGCTCGTGCGGGGCCTGAGCGGGAGCGTTGCGCCAAGAGGTCTTGGCTGGGAAATGGGCCAGGATGCCCTCTGCCGCCGTAAGGGCCGTGCCGCTCGGCTGGTCCACTTTGTGAATGTGGTGAATCTCCGTCATCTGCACATCGTAGCCGGCCGCAAACTGGTTCATCTTGGCCGCGATGTACTCGTTGAAGTGGAAAAACAGGTTCACGCCTACGCTGTAGTTGGAGGCGTAGAACAGTGCGCCGTTCGTTTCCTGCGTTAGCTGGCTAGCCTCCTCAAAGTGGTGCAGCCAGCCCGTAGAGCCGCACACCACCGGCAGGCCCTGCCGCAGGCAGGCCGCCACGTTGGCGTAGGCCGCCTCGGGGTGGGTAAACTCGATGGCTACATCGACCTGGCTAGGGGTAAAATCCTCGATGCGCGAGCCAGAGGTCTGTTTATCAACGATGCCCGCGATTTCGTGGCCCCGGCTGGCGGCCAGGTTGGCTATCGTCTGGCCCATTTTGCCGTAGCCGATAAGAAGAATTTTCATACTGTTGAGTGTCAGCTGGCTAGCCAGGTTATTTGGCCAGCAACGTCAGGGTCAGGCCCGGCGTGAAAGCCGCTTGCCCCGGAATGGGCATCATCACCGGCTGCCAGTTCAGCGAGAGGTTGTCGCTCACGTCGAAGTCGTGCAGGTGGGCGTCCACCACAGCATCGAGTATCTGGAGCGAGTACCCTAGCGCGCCAACCAGGATGGCAAGGTCGCGGTAGCTGCGGTAGCCGGTGAAGTTGTTGTAGATGTTGGAAAGCGACGTTTCCCGGCGGGCATTCGGAAAGTCTGTCTCATTCAGATAAGCGGATGGCGTAACGGCGGTAGTGGTCGTTGGCACGTCGCGTATTATGTAATAAGCCTGCTTGTATTCTAGGTACCGGCTTTGCTGAAAGTATATCCAGTACCCTAGCCCACCCACCATGCCGTACACGATGGGCAGCTTCCAGTAGCGCTTATTATAAATCTGCCCGCCGCTCGGAATGAGCGCCAGAATACCGGCCTTTTCGGGCCGCGTGAGGTGCAGGCCGAACAGCCGCTCGGTGCGCTTGGCCGAGTCGGCGGCGTGCTGGGCGCGCTTTTCCTTGCGCGTGATTTTGCGCACGGTGGCCGTGTCGGGGCGTACCAGTGGGGGCGCCGCCGGGTTCACGTCGTACGGGTTGGTAGAGGTCGGCACCTGGGCCTGCGCCGGGGCCACGCTAGCCAGCCCCAGCAGTAGCCCCAGCAGCCAGCCGGGGCTAGCCAGCCACCAGGCGCGTAAAAGCACAAAGTTTCTCATAAGCAGACCGCTAACGCCGACCGGCGTCAACTAATTGCGGTACCTATGCAGGTTGCAAAATGTGCAGAATGCGTTGCATATCTTCCACCGAATCGAAGGAAATCTTGATTTCGCCGCGACCCTGGGGGCTGGGGCGCAACTGCACTTTCGAGCCAAAGTAGTCGGTGAGCTGACGCTCGGTGCGGCGCAGCTCGGCTACGGGCACCACCGGCGTGGCCTGCGGGGCGGGGCTAGCGGCGGCCGCGCTGCCCTCGGGGCGGGCATAGCCGTTGCGCACCAGTTCCTCCACGCGGCGCACCGAGAGGTCTTCGGCCACGATGCGGCGGTAGAGGTCCACCTGCTGCTGCGGGTCTTCGATGTTGATGAGCGCCCTCGCGTGGCCCATGCCAATGACCGAGTCGCGCAGGCCAATCTGGATGCTGGGCGGCAGCTTCAATAGGCGCAGGTAGTTGGTTACGGTCGAGCGGTTTTTGCCCACGCGCTCGCCCAGGTCTTCCTGGCGCAGCTGGCACTCGCTCAGCAGGCGCTGGTAGCTGAGGGCAATTTCAATGGCATTCAGGTTTTCGCGCTGAATGTTCTCGATGAGCGCCATTTCCAGCATCTGCTGGTCGTCGGCCTTGCGCACGTAGGCCGGAATGCTGTCCAGCCCGGCCAGCTTGCTGGCTTGCAGGCGGCGCTCGCCCGAGATGAGCTGGTACGAGTTGGTGCCCAGCTGGCGCACCGTCACGGGCTGAATGATGCCCTGAATCTTGATGCTGTCGGCCAGTTCGGCCAGGGCTTCCTGGTCGAAGTGCGTGCGCGGCTGGTAAGGGTTGGCCTCAATGTGGCCCACTGGAATCATTCCCACCGAACTTACGGGGTTGGGCGAGGCCGCCAGGATGCGCTCGCTGGGCTTGTCGTAGCTGCCCTCAATAAGCGCGTTGAGGCCCCGGCCCAGGCCCCCGATGCGGCGCTTGGCGGCGCCGGCCACGCCAGGGTTGGCGTTGAGAGCGGCCTGGATTTTTTCTTCGTTCTTCTCTGCGGACATCTTGGCTAGGGTCTGGGGGCCGAAAGGCCGGCCCGCCCAGAACTTCAAAATTACGGAATAGGGGGCGAAGGGCAAGCTTTGCCAGTCGCAAGTAAGCGGCGGTAAAAAACGCCCGTCATGCTGACGCAGGAAGCATCTTGCCAGGGCCGTTGGGCGAGGGCCTACCCTCGTGAAGCAGGCGACGATGTTGCCGGCCAATGCTTTATTGTGCGCAGTTGGCGATTGCCGTCGTCAAACTGCACCAGATAACCACTCATCGTGCTTTCTAAAGCCGGATAATCATCGGGAAAAACTATGCCTCCTAACTTACTAAATTCCGGAACATTTATCAAAACAGGAAAACCCAATCCGGCATCGTAAAAAACACCGAATTGGGCCTGAATATATACCCTGCCAGTGAGGATGGTCCCAAGTGGCAACTGCTCTTTCAGTGTTGCCCAAGCGGCAGTCTGCTGCTTCGAGAATAACCCATCGACAAAAGGAGGGTCTGTGACGAATTGCCAGCCATTCATAAGCTGTAAAGTAATACCAAACTACACCAGCTCGTCCTCCGCCTCTTCCTCGGGCCGGGCCTCCACGCTGTTTTTTTCCACGATTTCGCGGGCCAGGTTAAGGTAGCTCACGGCGCCTTTGCTCTCGGCGTCGTGCAGGATGACGGGGATGCCGAAGCTCGGCGACTCGCTCAGCTTCACGTTGCGCGGAATGATGGTGTCGAACACGAGCTGCTGGAAGTGCAGCTGCACTTCCTCCACCACCTGGTTACTGAGGCGCAGGCGCACATCGTACATCGTGAGCAGGATGCCCTCAATTTCGAGGTTGGTGTTGAGGCGGCTCTGAATTATCTTGATGGTATTCAAGAGCTTGCCAAGACCCTCGAGGGCGAAATACTCGCACTGCACCGGGATAATAACCGAGTGCGCCGCCGTGAGGGCGTTCACCGTGATGAGGCCTAGCGAGGGCGAGCAGTCGATGATGATGAAGTCGTACTGGTCGGCGAGGGGGCGCAGGGCCTCCTTCATCTTCTCCTCGCGGTTGGGCAGGTTTATCATCTCCACTTCAGCACCCACCAGGTCGATGTGCGAGGGCATGAGGTCGAGGTGGGGCAGGATGTTTGTTTGCAAGATGATATCCTGCGGGGCAATGCCGTCGACCATGCACTCGTACACGCTGTTTTCGATGTCTTTGGGGTCGAAGCCTACGCCCGAAGTGGCGTTGGCCTGCGGGTCGGCATCTACGAGCAGGGTGCGGTAGTCGAGGGCCGCCAGCGAGGCGGCCAGGTTGATAGCCGAAGTGGTTTTGCCGACGCCACCTTTTTGGTTGGCTACCGCGATAATTTTGCCCATAACAACAAACGAATAACTAAGAGAACGCCTACGCAGAAAAGCTAAAGCCAGCCCGTGCCAGCGCGGTTCAACTTACAAAATAAGGCTAAAAAAAATGGATTTGCCAAGTACGTGGGCCTGGTGAATAAGAATGTCATGCCTAGCTGG
>JBPBQJ010000114.1:0-4922 GCA_050954765.1 Janthinobacterium lividum
GCGCCCGGTAGCGCAGGTAGCGCCGCGTGATGAAGCCGCGCTCGGGGTGGCGGGGCAGCCAGTCGCCGCCGCGATGCAGCAGTTTCTCAGCCTCGTTCTGGTCGATGTAGTAGTGCTTGTCGTTGTCGAGCACGGGTAGCAGCACGTAGAGGTGCGTGAGCACGTCTTGCAGGCGCAGGCCCTCGTGGCACAGGTGCAGCGTATAATACTGGCTATCACCCCAATCGGGCTGGGTGGGGTCGAGGGCATACGCCTCGGTTTCGACCTCGTAGCCCAGTGGCTCGAAGAGGCGGCGCGGCCAGTCGGGGCCGGGAGCCGACACTACGGCCACCGTCACGGCCAGCGGCAGCGGCTGCTCGGGCAGCGCGGGGCGGTCTTTGCAAGTGCCATTCATGGCCGTGCTGAAGGCTTTGCTCAGCGCCACGCTCAAAAACGACGAGGCCACGTAGGGGCGGTCGTTCACGTACTGTTCTAACGAAAAGCCTTCGCCGGGCGCGCCACCCCGGCCGCGCACCAGCCCCACGGGGTCGAGGTCGAGCAGCAGTGCGGCGGTGCAGCGCTCGACCGTGGCCTCGGGGTAAAATACGTGGGCCTGGCCGCCGCTCACCTCCAGGGTTTGCAGGCGGGCGGGGTTTTTGTGCAGCAAGTAGCCCAGGTCAGTGGCGGGCTGGTAGGTCGTGGTGATAGTCAGCAGCATGGCAAAAGCGCAGGGCGGAAGGCCGAAATATAGCACGGCCGTTGCTGTAGAGCTAGTGGCAACGAAATTTGTCTGCTTGTTAAGAAACGGTCGTCATGCTGAACGCAGTGAAGCATCTTGCTTGCTTCGTTGCAAGCGTAGTTGATTACTGCGCCACGCAAGATGCTTCACTGCGTTCAGCATGACGACCGTTTGCCTACGCCATCCATCCCCGCACCCGTGCCCGAAACCACGCCCTCTCCCGCCGCCCCGCCTTCGCTGACCGACTTCGCCAGCTTCTACCTCTACGGCCTCACCAACAACCCCTACCAGCAATCGGCCGATTTGGCCAAGTTTGGCCAGCTCTATAACCTCGTCATTGGCGAGCACGGCGGGGTGGGCCTCGCCAGCTCGTTTCACCCCTACCAACTCGTGAACCAGGCCGGCGTGACGGTGTGGTACGCGGCCTACGCGCAGCTTTACTCCCAAGCCAATCGCGCTGAGCTATTTACGACAATAGCCGAGGAGCAGGCCCGCTACGTGGTAGCGCCGCCCGCCTCCTTCGCCGAGTTTCACGTCTGGCCCGATACCCGGCTGACCAGCGAGGAAAACCCGGTTTTCAGTCATTATATCCCGTTTGTGCTGCCGTTTTTGGTGCGCAAGAGCGCGGCTATCATCCGCTGGGATGCTGAGCTGGCCACCGCCGATGGCAACCGCGAGCGCTTCGGCGTTTATTTAGATGCCGTAAACAAGGCTATTCAATTTGTGCAGCCCAGCCCGGCATTCGTGCTGGGCTTCGGGGAGTTTGACGAGCAGCAGCCCGAGCGGCTCATCGAGCGGTTTGTGGAGTGCCGGGCGATGCTGCTGAACCGGTAATTAGGAGGCAATTTTTGATACGGTGTAAAAAACGTTTGTCATGCTGAGCTTGTCGAAGCATCTCGCGTGGCGCAGTAATTAATAACGTTATTGATTACTGCGCCACGCGAGATGCTTCGACAAGTTCAGCATGACAAACGCATTTATTGACTTTATCAATCAAGCCAAAATCTATTACCCCACTGCCACACCCACGGCTTCCTTATTTACATAAAACTTCCGCTCATTAATGCAATACACATTGCCTTTTGCCAGCACGTGCATCCGCACATTTTCGATGGAAAGCGTGGTACCCTTCTTGGCGGCGGCGGCATTGTTATGCACAATGTCGAAGCCATCCATAATAATAACGAGGTTCGAGCCGATGGTTTCGACCAGTCGGCCCTCCGTGATGAGCACGCCCGTGTCCTCGCCCAGCCCGATGCCGATGAGCTTGGGGTACAGCGCCACCGCTTCGATGAGCCGGCCGAAGCGCCCACGCTTCACAAAGTGCGAATCGACAATAGCGCTGGGCAGCAACCCCAGGCCGACGCCCATTTTCACGGCGCCTTTGAGCAGCGAGTCGGGCACCGAGCCGCCCCGTATCATGTGCTGCGACATGGCCATGGCCCCGGCGCTGGTGCCGGCAATCACAAAATCGGGCTCGGCGTAGTAGCGGCGCAGCAGGGCATCGAGAAAATCGGTTTCGGCGAACATATCGCGCAGGCGCTGCTGGTTGCCGCCCGACATCATCACGACATCGGCGGCAAGCAGGCGCTCGAGGTACTCGGGCTGGCGGGCGTCTTCGGGCGTGCGAATATCCATGATGCCCACGTTGTGGCAATTGAGCATGGCAAACGACGCCGTATAAATAGGTCCCACTTCCTGCGGAATCATCGAGGCCGTAGTGATGACTTCGATGCGCGGGTCGGTCTTGCCCGACTCGCTCACCACGCGCTTGAGAATACCGAGCTCAAAAAAATTCAGGTAATATTTGCGCTTGCTGCGCGAAGTCGGATAAGTGCCCTTGTCTTCGTTGCCGCCGATGGCGATGAGCTTGCCGCGAGGAATCAAATTTTTCAACTTGGAATAGCTAGCTTGGTTTAAGCTGGCAAAATTACGCCGGCTGGCGTGGTATGTCGTTATTAATGTAACGCGGAATTAATGTAAGCGCGGACGCTGCGAGTCCGCGCTACTTCAGCAGCGCATCGAGCGTGCCCGTCGCCACCGAGTGGTAGTTCGGTCGCGCCTCCTTATAAATTGCCTGCGCCCGCCCACCCGGCGCAGCCAGCAGCGCCCGATAAAGCGGCACCAAAAATTTGCGCCGCCCCACGTGCCGCAGAAAATTTTCCAGCGCTGCGTCGGCCGCCGCATAGCCCGCCCGCAGGGCCAGCGGAAACCACGCTGCCAAAATCTCGGCATTGCCCGAGCCCGTGAACTGGAATGCCGCGTCGAGCGCGCCCAAGTCGGCGGCCGCCAGGGTGGGCGGCAGGCCTTGCAGGAAGTGCACCCACTCGTGGCTGCTCCACTCCGCAGTTACAGGTTGCAATTCGGCGGGCGAAGTGCCAGCCGCCAGTTGGGCTAGGGCGGCATCCACGGCATCGAAGCGCGTCGAGTGTGCCACGGGGGCATTGGCCGGCAGGCCGGGGCCATCAATCCAAGCCGACAGGTTCAGGCGCTCGGCTAGGCCGGGCTCGGGGTCGAGTAGCTGCTGGGTGAGGTAGGTGATGAAGCTTGCCGTGTCCATGCTCTGAAATCTGAACCGGGCGAAGTACTCCTTGATAAAGGTATCGAGTTGGGCGCGGCCTATCAGGTGCTCTAAAGTCAGCAAAAGCAGGCAGCCCTTCTCATAGGCTATGTCGTTGAGCCCTTCGTCTGGGTCACGTCCGGCCAAATACAAACGTAAATGAGTGGCTGGGCTGTCCGGCCCCAGTTCCGCGATGGTTTCACGCAAGTCGGCTTCGCCCAGCACTTGCAGCATGTCTGCGTAACTGCTTCCATATAAGCATTCCATGATGCGGCGCTCAAAATACACCGTGAAGCCTTCGTTGAGCCAGAAATCATTCCATGTTGCATTTGTAACCAGGTTGCCGCTCCAGGAGTGGGCCAGCTCGTGGGCTACTAAGCTCGTCAGGCTGCGGTCACCGGCTAGAATAGTCGGTGTTACAAAAGTTAATCTCGGATTTTCCATGCCGCCAAATGGAAAACCCGCTGGTAACACAAGTAAATCATAGCGTTCCCAGCTATAGGGTCCATACAATTGTTCAGCAGTAGTTACCATTTGTTCGAGGTCGGCAAACTCGTAGGTAGCCTTCCCCAATGTGGCCGGCTCGGCGTAGATGCCGGTGCGCTCGCTTAGCGGTGCGAAGTCGAGCCGGCCCACGGCCAGCGCCATGAGGTAGGCCGGAATAGGCTGTGCCATCCGAAACTGGTAGCGACCATCGGGCGAGGTAGCCTGCGGGTTTTCGGCACTCATTAGCGCCAGCAGCTGGCCGCGCTCGGCACCGAGCACTTCCACCGTAGCCTCGTAGGTGAAGCGGATGCCTGGCGAGTCTTGACACGGCAGCCAGGTGCGCGCCAGAATGGCCTGCGACTGCGTGAATAGAAATGGGTGTTCGCCGGCAGTCTGGGCTGGGCTTAGCCACTGCAAAGCCGCCGCCCCAGGCACCGTGCGGTACGCGATGCTGACAGCCGCTGTGCCCGCAGGCACCTGGATATGCAACGCCTGCCCTAGCACCGGGTCAGCGGCATCGAACTGGTACTCGGCGGCGGGGCCATCGGCCGCTTCCCCCAAGCTAATGCGTTCGATTTGCAGGTCGCGGGTGTCGAGAATAAGCTCGGCATTTTGCTCGGGAGAGGAGCCAGTCGAGGCTTCAGCTAGTAGCCAGGTAGCAGTGCCCGCCAGCGTGCGCATGGCAAAATCAACGGCCAGATGCAGGCGTAGGTCCTGCACCCGCAGCGGGCCTTGGCTGGCGTAGCTATGCGGGTCGCCGCCGAGCGGAATGGTAGGAATAGTCGAGTTAATCGAAGGAGGAGGTGCCATGAAAATGGAAATTTGAATCGAGCAAACGTAGCTTCTACGTCAAATTAGAAGCTAACGGGGAGGTTGCCTTTTGCCTGCCGTTAGGTCGTTGAATCGGGGCCTGGTGGGCGTGTTTTCCTCGGTGCCAAGTAAGGTGTAAAGGCACATCCTTGCGCCTCATGTCAGACGAGCCGAACAATGACGGGACGCAAGGATGCCTCTCCACACTTACCCCAAAAAGACCCTATAGCGGTTTCGGAGTCAGTGTACGTGGTAGCCACAATGGTCAAACCAGTTTTGCGCATCCTCGGCCGTTATCCAAGCCAGTGCTGCATCCAAAGCGGTCTTCAGGGCCTCACGGGTACGAGC
>JBPBQJ010000115.1:0-3844 GCA_050954765.1 Janthinobacterium lividum
AGTAGCCGATGGAAAAGGCTAGCGGCTGGCCGTTTCCATCCGGCAGCTCTATCTCCGCTAGCACGGTCTTGATGTGAATGTGCGTCCGTTGCATGGCACTCAAATTGCCACTTTTGCCCACCGGCGCGTAGGACGGAAATAAATTATTGCGTGTTTTCGAGCGTGAGGCCTGACAATCAGCCAGAACGCCGCGCCAAAGGCCCGAAAATTATTGCGTGACCCACGCGGCCGTGCGCGCCCTTTAGCGTTTGGCAATTGCCAAACTGGCAATTTTGAGGGATATATGAAGAGGGGTCTGGGCAGCAAAAAGGGCCCTGACAATAGTGCCAGGGCCCTTTTTCAGTATTTCGCAGTGGCAATTGCCACTGCTGCACCAGGTGAGCTAGCTTCGACCAAGGAAGTAGACCGGCTCATGCACCTGCACCTGACCAAAGAGGTGGCCATACTTGCGGTACACGATGTTGTCGAAGCAGTCGCTGAGGTGAGTGGCCCGCTCTTGGTCGATGCTGCTCTTCTCGCTGTTCTTGTTCTTCGTCCAGTCGGGGTTGATAGGTGACTGCTGAATACTAATGATAAGGAACTTACACTTGTTGCGGTTGAAGCGCATCACGGGCAAGCGGGGGTTGGTCTCAGCCAGCAGTTGGTTAATAGCCACATGCTTGAGGCGGTGGTCGGGGTCGAGGCCCTGTACCAGTACCACTGACGTCCATCCAGCGGCAGCCAGCTGCTGCTGGATGGTTTGGTAGAAGGTGAGGTTGCTGCCCACCTGCTTGTTATTGCCGTTGCGGTCACCATAGAGTACCACGTGCTTGCGCTCGTGGCTCTCATAGGTAGCGGTGAACTTGCTTACCAGAGCGTCAAGCACGGTAGTAGCACTCTGCTTGACCCACAACGCATCCAGGCAGCGAAACTCCTGGCCATTCTCTTGGCACACGATAACCGAAGTGAAGGCCGCGTTGAAGTCAAACGACAGCTCCAGCTCACGCGCTGGGTCACGGTCTGAGTCGAGAGGCAGGGTGAGCCCGCTCTTGTCGTCGTGGGTGTAGGTGAAGGTTTTCCATACGCCGTGCTTCTCTTCATTGAAGCTGGGATAGAACGAGTTGGGTAGTTTAGTTAGGCGCTTATTCATCACCTCGACGTCCCATTCCAACGGCGTCATACCATTACGCAGATTGCGGAAATACTCTTCTCCCAAGGCTACGGCGTTGTCGTAAGCTGTGCTTTCTAAGAAAAAGAACTTATCCGGCTCTTCCTTCGCCAAATCCTCTGTTTTAAACACCCATTGGCCTGAGGGAAGCCAAGGCACGGACGTATAATCGCAGAAGGTTTGGTGATGCGGATTATTCTCAAATCGGTAGATATTACCCCGAATCATGGGGCGCAGAATCTTGTTCACGTGCTCCTCCTTCATCAGCGCCGACTCGTCGATGTGGCCGAAGTCGTAGTTACCGCCCCGGGCCAGCTCGGCCCGGTCCATGCTCAGCATCTGGATGGTATAGCCGTTGAGAAAGCTAATCACGTTCTCGTAGTTGCTCGGGGGCTGATAGGGTTTAATCCAGTCGGCGGGCGGGCGCTTACCCTTTACGTAGTGCCCAAAGCCCGATTTCTGGTCGTATTCGCGCAGACCGTGGGCTGCCCAAGCGCTTTCCATCGCCGGCACCGTGTTACTGGTGAGCTGCGTGTAGGTGAGGCCTGCCAGAAAGCCTTTGGCCCGGGGCAGGTAGTTCATCTGCACCCGCGTCTGATGGCCAGCTACGGTAGTTTTTCCCGAGCCCCGGCCGCCGACGAAGCTGCGCCGCTTCTGCTTAGCAGCCAGGAACTGCCGCTGCTTTTCGTTGACGTAGACGCGCCGAGGGGTCTCCTTACGCTGCATTACCCTCCCCTTTCTCACTTACGTCTTCGTAGTCGGTGTCTTCGGTTTCCTGCTCGCGCAGTACTGCCGGGTCAGTGCTGAAATCCATCGGCACGGGGATGAGGAAGGCTTTCGGGTCGAGAACCGTCTTTTCGGGCTCAAACAGACCCTGGAGCTTATCAGCTAGCTCCGTAGCACGGATAGCCCCATTGATGTCGCCATTTTTGCGGGCTAGGTTGGCCAGCAGCTTATAATTCTCGATGGAAATGACGCGCTGGCCTTTTTTATCGACCTCCTCAATTGAGCCGTAGAGGCTGATGCTCTCGCGCACGATGGCGTAGAGCTGCGGCTGGCTCAGCTCGTATTCCTTCTCCAGGGTAGCCAGCACCTGGTTGCGGCTGAAGCCCAGGCAGAGCAGGCCGTGGGCTTTTCTGTATTTAGCCAGCATCTCCAGCTCGTCGCCTTTGAGGTCCGCCCCATCGACCAGGTGCGAGCGGTACTTGTCGAGTTTGTCGGGTTTACCGAGTTGTTTCATAAAAAAGGCGGGGTTGCTTACTCAAGAAGCAACCCCGCCTTGGGCAGTAATAGGACGTTAATCCATTGGAGCCTATCTTTGAAACCTCTCTTGGTCGTGAGAAGTCAAGAGGGTGAATTTGATAGAGGCCCGACTGGCAATTGCCGGCCGGGCCTCTATCATTAAAACGGGCAATCATTAGCCTGAGTCTAAAACGGCAGCTTCAACGTCTTTTGAAACTCATGTTTGCGCTTGGCTAGCTTGCTATCCTTCTGGATGGCCTCGCCGAAGCAGCGTGAGTTGGCCGGGCCGGCAGCCAGGTTATAGTTTGCTCCACGTGATGTTGGTTTTGACGAGGCGCCGGCGTTGCCGCTCATTCTTGCGCTGCTCGTGGTGGTAGTATTTCACCCAGCGGCGCGGGGCGACGGCCGAGTGAATCGAAGGGGTGCAGCTGCCGAGCCCTAGGCTTAGCAGTACCAGGGCGAGGGCTAGCCGTTTCATGCCTGGGGCTGGGCTAGCTGCATTTCCACCTGTTGCAATTCCACCTCGAGCTTACCGGCCTTCTGGGCGTACTCGCTGCGCTTCTCTTCGGTCTTAGCCTCCTCGGCCTTCTTCTTCGCCTTCGAAATGTTCGAGCGCAGGTTGCCGCGCAGCTTCACCAGTTCGCCCCGGTCAACGGCGGGGGCGGGCTCGCCGGCGGCGGGCTGCTCAGCTGGGGCCAGCTGCTCGGGGGCAGCGGCGGGCTGCTCGCCGGCCAGCGCGTTGCGGCGCTTCTGGGACAGGGCGTTGTACTGGTTTTCTAGGCTTAGGATTTCGCCTACTACCCGGGGACCATCGGCCGGGTTAAGCTCAGCCAGGCTGTTGCTGAGCTGGCAGCGCTCATTGTAGACCTTGGCCATGAGCTGTGTGAGGCTATCGACCTGCAGGCGTGAGGCCTCCGGCACGTGCTCCGGCGCGGGCTGGGCGGGAAAGTCCTGGCTCGTGAGCACGTCGGCCACTTGCTGCACCGGCGTGGGCGCGGCCCCCTGCACGGCCTGGGCGAAGTGGTTGAGCACTTCATTGACATCCTCCATGCGGCCGCCGCAGCCCACCTTCACCAGCTCGTAGTGCAACTTCTCGCGGTTGGCCACCGACTCCTTTTTGAGCAGGTTGTTGACCAGGCCGCGGTTACCGCTGCGTTCCTGCAGCAGCAGGACGCCGGCGCGGTAGTCGGCCGCCTCGCCGGCTTCGAGCCAGCTAAAGACCTCTTCTAGTTCGTGTTCCATTCTCGAAAAGCGTTGATTTCAGGTTCGTTGAAATCAAAGCTCGCCAAATCGGCAACCCGCTAGTAGGACGGAATTAGAGCAACTCGCGCAAGGTTTGCACTACCTCCAGGTGGTCGCTGGTGGCTAGCCAGGCGTAGGGGTCGAGGTCCCGGTTGATGCCCTTAAGCGTATCATTTCCCTCCCGCAGCCACTCATCGAGCAGGTAGGTCATGG
>JBPBQJ010000116.1:0-3341 GCA_050954765.1 Janthinobacterium lividum
CCTCTCCGAAAAGGAGAGGGGCTAGGGGTGAGGCGCCACGATAGGGAATGCTAGTGGGCTACCAGCTCAGGCTCGGCCTGAGCCACCGGCTCCTTGGCCTCGGCATCCAGGTTTTTCACCTTCTCGAAGCTGGCAAACAGCACGTACAGCCCCGGTATCAAGACCATGCCGAACACGGTGCCGATGAGCATGCCGCCCGCCGCCGCCGTGCCGATAGAGCGGTTGCCGAGCGCGCCGGCCCCGCTAGCCGTCACCAGCGGAATGAGGCCCGCGATGAAGGCAAACGAGGTCATCAGAATCGGCCGCAGGCGCGACACGGCGCCCTGCACGGCCGCCTCCAGCACGGTGGCGCCGGCGCGGCGGCGCTGCTCGGCAAACTCGATGACGAGGATGGCGTTTTTGCCCAACAGGCCGATGAGCATCACGAGCGCTACCTGGGCGTAAATGTTATTTTCGAGGCCCAATAGCTTGAGGCTGAGGAAGGCGCCGAATACGCCGGTGGGCAAGCTCAGCAGCACGGGCAGCGGCAGCAGCAGGCTTTCGTACTGGGCGGCCAGCAGCAGGTACACGAACACCAGCACGAGCGCAAACACGTAGAGCGCCTGGTCGCCGCTTAAAATCTGCTCCCGGGTCATGCCGCTCCACTCGTAGCTGAAGCCGCGGGGCAGCACCTTGGCGGCCACTTTTTCGATGGCCGCAATGGCGTCGCCCGAGCTGTGGCCGGCCGCGGCGTCGCCGTTTATCATGGCCGAGGTGTACATGTTGTAGCGCGTGAGTTGGTCGGGGCCGAAGACGCGCTCCAGCCGCACGAAGGTGGAGAAGGGTACCATCTCGCCGCGGTTGTTTTTGACGTGCAGGGCCAGCAGGTCGTCGGGGCGGCCGCGGTACTCGGGGCTGGCCTGCACCATCACCTTGTACATCTGCCCGAAACGGATGAAGTTGCTGGCGTAGTAGCTGCCCAGCAGCGTTTGCAGCGTACTCATGGCCTTGTCCACGGTCACGCCTTTTTTGGCGGCCATGTCCTGGTCGAGGTGAATGAGGTACTGCGGAAAGTTGGGGTCGAAGCCCGTGAACGCGCCATTGATGGCCGGCTCCTTTTGCAGCGCCGCCAAAAAGGTCTGCGACACCTTAGCCGTCTGCTGCAAGTCGCCGCGGCCCGATTTATCGAGCAGGCGCAGCTCGAAGCCGCTGCTGTTGCCGAAGCCCGGCACCGTCGGCGGCGGCAGAAACTGAATATCGGCGTCGGCTAGCCCCTTAGTCTTGGCTTCGAGCTCCTTAATCACCTCGGCCACCGACTGCTCGCGCTCGTCCCAGGCCTTGAGGTTAATCATGCCCATGCCGTAGCTCGAGCCCGCCACCTCATTCACCAGGCTGTAGCCCGCTAGGGTCGAAACCGACTCCACCGGCCCCATTTTCTGGGCAATGCGCTGCACCTGGGCCAGCACGGCCTCGGTGCGCTCCACGGTGGCGCCGGCCGGCGTGGTCACGTTGATGTACACCATCCCCTGGTCCTCGGTCGGGATAAAGCCCGACGGCAGCACGCGGCTCACGCCCCAGGTTGCCCCGAAGAAGAGCAGCAGCGCCCCGATGGTGACCACACGGCGGCCCGCCACGTTGTTCAGCAGGCGCTGGTAGCCACCGGCTAGCCCCTCGTACTTGTTGTTGAAGCCCTTGAAAAACCGGCCCACTAAGCCCGTGCGCTCGCCTTCCTGGTGCTTGAGCATAAGCGCGCACAAGGCCGGCGTGAGCGTCACCGCATTGACGCCCGAAATGACGATGGCAATGGCCAGCGTGAGCGAAAACTGGCGGTAGAACACGCCCACCGGTCCGTCCATAAACGACACCGGGATAAACACCGCCGACATCACCAAGGTAATGGCAATCAGCGAGCTGCTGATTTCGTGCATGGCTTCGAAGGTGGCGCTGCGGGCGTCCAGGTGCTTTTCCTGCATCTTGGCGTGCACGGCCTCGACTACCACAATGGCGTTATCGACCACGATACCAATAGCCAGCACCAACGCAAAGAGCGTGAGCAGGTTAATCGAAAAGCCCAGCATCTGCATAAAGGCCAGCGTGCCAATGAGCGCCACCGGCACCGCCAGCGCCGGGATGAGCGTGGAGCGCCAGTCCTGCAAAAACAGGTACACAATGACGAACACCAGCAAAAACGCCTCCACCAGCGTGCGCAGCACTTCGTGGATACTCGCGTCGAGAAAGCGTGACACGTCGTAGGCGATGCTGTACTTCATGCCCGAGGGGAAGCTCGTGGCTTGCAGTTCGGCCATGCGGGCTTTCACGTTGGCAATCACGTCGCTGGCATTGGAGCCGGGGCGCTGCTTGAGCATGATGGCCGCCGAGGGCTGGCCGTCGTTCTTCGACGACATGCCGTAGGTGAGCGAGCCAAATTCCACGTCGGCCACCGCCTTGAGGCGCAGCACCGAGCCATCGGGGTTCGAGCGAATGACGATGTTGCGGTACTGCTCGGGCTCAAAAAACTTGCCCGTGTAGCGCAGCACGTACTGCAATTGCTGGGCCGCGCCGCCCGAGCTTTCGCCCGATTTGCCCGGCGCCGCCTCCACGTTTTGGGCCCGAATGGCGTCCACAATCTCATCGGTGCCCACCTCGTAGGCCGCCATGCGGTCGGGCTTCAGCCACACCCGCATCGAGTATTCGCGCGAGCCCATAATCTCGGCAAAGCCCACGCCGTTGATGCGCTTGAGCTCCTGCAACACGTTGATATCGGCGAAGTTGTAAATAAACTTCTCATTCGCCGCCTTGTCATCGCTCGTGATGTTGAGGTAGAGCAGCATCGAGTTTACCTCCTTTTCGGTGGTCACACCGGCCTTAATTACCTCCTCGGGCAGCTCGTCAATGACAGTAGTCACGCGGTTTTGCACGCCCACGGCGGCCAGGTCGGGGTCGGTACCTACTTCGAAGAATACCGTGATGAGTGTCACGCCATTGTTCGAGCTCACCGAGTTCATGTAGGTCATGCCCGGCACGCCGTTGATGGCGCGCTCCAGCGGCGTGGCCACGGCCTTGGCGCACACCTCGGCGTTGGCGCCGGTGTACTTGGCTGTCACCGTCACGGACGGCGGCACGATGTCCGGAAACTGCGTGATGGGTAGCGTGAACAGGGCGAGCCCACCCAGCAACACCAGAAACACGGAAATAACCAGCGAGAGTATCGGCCGGCGAATGAAGATATCGAACATTGATTTTTTACTTACTAATGCTTTGACTTGTGCTTGATAAAATCAGAGTCGACCGTCATGCTGAGCTTGTCGAAGCATCTCTACCGCATCGTTGCACGGTGCAGATAAAGCGGCCAAGATGCTTCG
>JBPBQJ010000117.1:0-2450 GCA_050954765.1 Janthinobacterium lividum
TACGCGGAATATTATTGATAGACATATCAGCCTCATCGACCGGCGAACGCTGGGCCGAAACGCGCAGGCCAGCCAGCACTAACAGCAGCACTAACAGGATTTTTCGATTCATAATGGGTAAAAAATTTAAAGTAGATAAATGAGATAAAACAAAGTTAGGAAGCCCGCTAATTGTTACGAGCAGTCAAATTTAGGTGATTTCTAGTGCGCAAAACCAAGAACTTTATATTTTTTTTAGTAAGTCCGATTTTTTATTATTTAAATACCATTCGCCCTGCCCCTATCCCCACTGCCCCGGCCGAACAAAAGCGGCGAGCCGTAGTTAAAGGAAACTATGTCTGAGCTCACCATCTGCCGCACCGAGCATTTTAATGCGGCGCACCGCCTGCACAACCCAGCTTGGAATGAGGCCCGCAACCAGCAGGTATTTGGCAAGTGCAACAACCCTAACTACCACGGCCACAACTACAACCTGGTAGTGCGCCTGACCGGGGCCATCGATGCAGAAACGGGCTACGTCTTCGACTTGAAGGCCCTCAGTACTATTATTAAGCGGGAGGTGCTGCACCGCTTCGACCACCGCAACTTAAACCTGGACACGGACGAGTTCAAAACCCTGAACCCGACGGCCGAGAATATCGCCGTCGTTATTTGGCAGCGGCTGCGCGCTGCCCTACCCCCCGCCCTGAAGCTAGCAGTCACGCTCTTCGAGACGGACCGTAATTTTGTAGACTATGATGGAGAAGGAGCCTAATTCGCCGGCCGAAACCGACTACCCTACCGGGTACGGGCCCGATGCCCACTTGCCGCCGGGCCTGCGCACGCCCCTGCGCCCCGACGCCTTTGCCAAGTCGGATGACGAGAAGATAGCGGCTATCACGGGCCATTTTCGGGCTATTATGGACGAGCTGGGGCTCGACCTCAGCGACGACAGCCTGGCCGGCACGCCGCGCCGCGTAGCCAAAATGTACGTGCAAGAGTGGTTTAAGGGCCTGAACCCGGTGCATCGGCCCGAGGTGCGCTTGTTTGAGAATCGCTACGAATACCAGCAGCTGCTGGTGGAGCGGGACATCACGCTGTTTTCGTGCTGCGAGCACCACTTCGTGCCGATTATCGGCAGGGCGCACGTAGCTTATTTGCCTGGCAAGCACGTAGTTGGCCTGAGCAAGCTCAACCGGGTAGTGCAGTACTACGCTCGCCGCCCACAGGTGCAGGAGCGCCTCACGCGCCAAGTGGCCGAGCACCTGCGCCATAGCCTGGGCACCCCCGACGTGGCCGTGCTCATCGAGGCCGACCACCTCTGCGTGATGAGCCGCGGCGTGAACGACACCAGCAGCTCGACGCTCACCAGCGAGTATGGTGGCAAATTCTTGGCTGACAGCGGGTTAAGAGCCGAGTTCTTGCGGCAAATTGGCAAGTAAAATTTATCTGAAGTAGTAAACTGGGCTGTCATTGCGAGGAGGAGAGCTGAAGCGATGACAGCCTTATTATAGCTTATTATCAGCCATATACTATGAAAATCCTCATCACGGGCGGCACGGGAATGATAGGCCAGCGGCTGGCGGAATTGCTGCTGGACGGCGGCCACGAAGTGGCCTTGCTCACGCGCGAGCCGACCAAAAGCAGCCACTACCGCCTCTTCGGCTGGGACCCCGCGGCGGGCACCATCGACCCGGCGGCCCTACCCTACGCCGACTGCGTGGTGAACCTGGCGGGCAGCAACGTGGCCGAGGGCAAGTGGACGGCCTCGCGCAAGCACGAGATTTTGCGCAGTCGCCTCGACGGCCTGGAACTGCTTCAGCGCGAGCTAGCCAAGCCCGGCCACCACGTGCGTGCGCTACTATCGGCCTCGGCCATTGGTATTTACGGCGACCGCGGCGACGAAATACTCTACGAAAACTCGCCCACCGCCGCACCCGCCGACGACTTCCTGGCCGATGTGGTGCTGCAATGGGAAGCGGCGGCCCGCGCCTTGGAAACGCGCGGCTTGCGGGTAGTGCTGCCGCGCATTGGCATCGTGCTCAGCCCGGGAGGCGGCGCGCTGGTGCCCATTGCCAAGACGGTGCGCTACGGGGCCGGCGCGCCACTGGGTTCGGGCCGGCAGTACATGAGCTGGATTCATCTCGACGACCTGTGCCGCCTACTGGGGCAGATGCTACAAGATGAGCTGTGGCAGGGTGAGTACAACGCAGTGGCCCCAAACCCGGCTACTAACCAAGAGTTTACCGAGACATTGGCCCAGGTAATGCACCGCCCGCTGGTGCTGCCCAAGGTGCCGGCCTTCGGCCTCAAGCTGGCAATGGGCGAGATGAGCGAAATCGTGCTGGGCTCGCAGCGCGTGAGCGCCGATAAGGTGCTCAGTCAAGGCTTCCAATTTGAATACCCGCAGCTGCGCGAGGCGCTAGAGTCGTTTTATGAGTAGCAACGCGAACGCAGCTAGTGCCGCAAAA
>JBPBQJ010000118.1:0-168553 GCA_050954765.1 Janthinobacterium lividum
AGGAAGCATCTTGCCCGTGCTGCCTGGGTAGGTTACCAAGTACACAGCCAAGATGCTTCCTTCGGGACGCCAGCTAGGCATGACATTTTGTGATAGCTAGCGGTTAAGGCTTACCGGGTTACAGCTCCACCGTTTCGCCGATGCGCAGCAGGCGCAGGTTTTTGCCAGCCGCTTTAGCCTCCGCTAGGGCTGCCTCGTGGTTGATGGCGATAACGGGGAACGTATCGTAGTGCATGCCGATGATTTCGGTGGTGCCCACCCAGTCGGCGGCCACCAGCGCATCGGTGATGCCCATCGTGTAGTTGTCGCCGATGGGCAGCAGGGCCACATCTACTTTGTGACGCTCGCCGATAAGCTTGAGGTCGTAGGTGAGGGCCGTGTCGCCGGCGAAATACAGCGTTTTGTGCTGGCCGTCATTGGCCTTGATAACGAAGCCCATAGCCACGCCGGCGTACGAGCCATCGGGGAACGACGAGCTGTGCGCGGCGGCCACGCAATGCACCGTGCCGAAGGGCAGCACGACCTTGCCGCCCAGGTTGGTGCCGATAACCTCGATGCCCTTGGCGCCAAAGTAGCCGGCTATCTCGGCGATGGCCACGATTTTGGCGCCCGTGCGCTTGGCAATGCTTTCGGCGTCGGCGATATGGTCGCCGTGGCCGTGCGAAATCAGGATGTAGTCGGCCTGAATGGCGTCTACGTTGATGTCCTTGGCTAGGGGGTTGGGGCTGATGAAGGGGTCGAACAGCACGCGCACGCCGCCAATGGTGGCCAAAAAGCTAGCGTGACCGAAATAGGTAAGCTGCATTAGAAAAGGATGAAGAATGTGGAAATGTGGAAGATGTATGCGGTATCGGGGCGGCCGACGCGGCCCCTACCTTTGCAACCGACACCCCAAACCGATGTTTCTACCTTACTCGCGTTTTCGCTGGCTCGCCGGGCTAGCCACCGTGGCTAGCCTTGCGCTGCTGGCCGCCTGCTCGGGCGCCGGCCCCTCGGCGGCCGACGAACGGCGCGTGTTTCGCTACAACCAGCCCGAGGCGCTCACCTCGCTCGACCCCGCCTTTGCTCGCAACCAGGCCAATAGCTGGGCCGTGGCGCAGCTCTACAACGGCCTGCTGGAGCTGGACTCGACTTTGCAGCCCGCGCCGGCCCTAGCTAGGCGGTACAGCATTTCGCCCGATGGGCTCACGTACACGTTCTGGCTGCGCAAGGGCGTTTTCTTTCACGCTGACAGCGCAGTATTTCCAGTGACGGACGCGCAGATAAGGGCGCAGCAGGAACAGGAAGCTAGGGAACACGGCCGGCCGGTACAGGAGGAATTAGAAATGAGTAGGCCAACCTCAAATCCTCGTCCCGTCAAGGCCTCCGACTTTGTGTATAGCTTCCGGCGTCTGCTCGATGCCAAAACGGCCTCGCCGGGCGGCTGGATATTTCGGGGTAAAGTGCTGGAAGACAGCAAGGGCAATAGCAGCGACACGTGCTTCGTGGCGGCCAATGACTCGACGCTGCGTATTCACCTGAAAGCGCCGTTTATCCCGTTTTTGAGCTTGCTCACCATGCCCTATACCTACGTGGTGCCGCACGAGGCGGTGCAGAAATACGGTAAGGACTTTCGGGAGCATCCGGTGGGCACCGGCCCGTTTCAATTTAAGGTGTGGGATGAGGGCAACGTGCTGCTTTACCACCGCAACCCCAACTACTGGCGCACCGATGCCAAGGGCCGCCAACTGCCTTACTTAGATGCCGTTGCCATCAGCTTTATTGCCGACCGCAAAACGGAGTTTCTGACTTTTCTGCAGGGCAAGCTGGACTTTTTGAGCGGCATCCGTGAAGGCTCACGCGACCTCATTCTAAATCCCGACGGCTCGGTGCGAGCTGATTTTAAGGGCCGTTTCAACCTGCAAAAGGCGCCCTACCTCAATACCGAATACCTGGGTTTTCAGCTCGACTCGGCCAAGCTCACCGGCGAGCAGGCTAGCCAGGGCCGCGCCCTGCGCGATGCCCGCGTGCGCCAGGCGCTGAGCTACGCCATCAACCGGCCCGAACTGCTGGCCTACGTGCTCAACCACGTGGGGCGGCCGGGCGAATCGGGTTTTGTGCCGGCGGCGCTGCCGTCGTTTTCGCCGGCTAGGGTGCCGGGCTACACGTTTCAGCCTTCAACCGCGCGGGCGCTGCTCAAGGCCGCCGGCTACGGGCCGGGCCGGCCCTTGCAGCTGCGCCTGAGTACCGTGGCCGAGCGCAAGGCGGTGGCCGAGTACCTCCAGAAAAACTGGGCCGACGTGGGCGTGCAGGTGCAGATTGACGTAAACCAGTCGGCCGCCCAGCAGGAACTGGTGGACAACGGCCGGGCCGCGTTCTTCAGCAAAAGCTGGCTCGGCGACTACCCCGATGCGGAGAACTACCTGGCCCTTTTTTACTCACCTAATTTCAGCCCCGCCGGACCCGATAAAACGCACTATAAATCAGCGGAGTACGACCGGCTCTACACCCAGGCCATCCGCGAGCAGGACGCGGCGCGGCGTACCGAGCTTTACCAGGCCATGGATAGACTAGTGGTGCGCGACCAGCCGGTGATTTCGCTGTATTACGACGAAATAATCCGCCTTACCCAGCGCAACGTGCACGGCCTCACGGCCAACCCCATGAACCAACTATTACTAGAACGGGTGCGCAAGGAGTAAGCCGTAGCGTGGACTTTTAGTCCGCGGTTACGAGGCGCTCTCACTCGCAGACTGAAAAGTCCGCGCTACAACCTATTCCGCGACGTTGACGCCCGCCAGCGGGTCGAGGCGGCCGTTGAGGTAGTTGATGTAGCCTTGCAGGCTAGCGGGAATATCCTCGGAGGCGTATACCGCGTGCAACGGTTGGCCCGCCGGGTGCACCGTGATGATGCTGGCCGGCAGGTCGGAAGTATTACCCGCGTAGCGGTCGGCTAGGGTCGAAAAATTGATGCGCTTGGCCTCGGCCAGCATCGCAGCTACGGTGGCGGGTGGCAGGCTCAGAGTGTGCTTGCCGAGCAGCGGCACGAAGCGCTGGCCATCGTACTCGACGCGGCCGTCGGCAAAAATGGTGGCCGTGTAGGCCGGGCAGCGGCCGTAGCAGGGCGTGCGCTGGTACACGAGCACGGGCTCCTGCTGCTTGGGCGTAATGGCAGCGGTGGCTTTCGTGGTCTTGGCCTTGCGCGGCAGTTTGCGCTGCGCGCAGGCCGGCAGGGCTAGCGAAAAGGCGAGTAGCCAGAGTAGATAGCGCATAATAGAGAGGGCTAGGGGTGGCGAGGTGCAAAGGTGCACCTGGGTAATAAAACGAAAACCGGGCCAGCCTGTGACATTAAAAAAGCGTCCGGCAGTGCCTGAGCACCACCGAACGCTTTTTATTTTGCGGAGGCTAGCGCAGCTAGGCCTTGCCGGGCTTTTTGGCCTGCGCCTCGCGCTCCTGGGCGGTTTTCATGGCCTCGGCTATGCGGGCCTGGAAGCCGCTGGGCTTCTTGTCCTTATTCTTCACCTTGTTGGCTTCGAGCTGGGCGCGAATCTTGGTGTCATCCACAAACGAGCGGGTGAGCGCCTGCTGGCCCAGCGTTACTACGTTGGAAACCAGGTAGTACCACGTGAGGCCCGAGGCAAAGCTGTTCAGCACGAAGAAGAACACGAGCGGCATGAGGTAGCTGTAGAACTTCATGGGTCCCTGCATGGCGGCCGTGTTCATCTGGTTGCTCTGGTAGGTCATAAAGAGCGTCGAAATCGTCATCAACACCGTGAACAGGCTGATGTGATTGCCCAAATACGGCAGCGTGAAGGGCAGAATAATCGGGTTGTCGTAGGTGCTCAGGTCGTGGGCCCACAAAAAGGACTGCTGGCGCAGCTCAATCGCATTGGGGAAGAACTGGAACATGGCGAACAGAATCGGCAGCGTGAGCAGCGTGGGCACGCAGCCGCTGAGCGGCGACACGCCAAACTGCGAGTAGAGCTTCATCGTCTCCTGCTGCGTCTTGGTGGCGTCGTCGGGGTGCTTGGCCTTAATCTCGTCGAGCTCGGGCTTCAGCACTTTCATGCGGGCCTGGCTCTCGTAGGTTTTGTAGGTCAGGGGCCACGTTACGAGCTTGATAAGCACCACGAGCAGCAGAATAATCACGCCGTAAGACGAGATATATTGCTCCAGGAAGTGGAACACCGGCAGCACCACAAAGCGGTTTACCCACCGGAACAAGCCCCAGCCCAGGACCACGTTGCGGTCGAAATTCGGCGCTACTTCCTTGAGCAGGTTGAACTGGTTGGGGCCGAAGAAGAAGCGGTACTGGCCGCCGGCCGCGCTCGTCACGTCGGCCGCGGGTAGGGCCAGGGTCGTGCTCAGCGTTTTGATAAACGTGGAGTCGGCCAGATTCACCGTCGAGTTGAAGGTGCCGCTGGCGAAGGGCTGCGAGTCGGCAATGAAGCCGGCCACGAAGAAATCGTGCTTGTCGGCCGACCACTTGATAGGGGCCGTGATTTTCATCTCCTCAGGCTTTTCGCTCGCCTCGTCTAGTTTACCTAGGTCATCGCTGGCCAGGTAGTGGTTGATGGTCGTGTGGCTGCGGTTCTGCTTGAGGTCCTGCTCGGTCTGGCGCACGTTGTCCACGAAGCTCCACGTGAGCGGCTGCGTGGTGGCTATACCGTTGAGCTTGAGGTTGTACTTTACCTCGTAGCCCGACTTGGGCAGCGTGTAGGTCTGCGTAATCGTGCCACCACCTACCGGTGCGGTGAAGGTGAGCTGCTGCCCGCCGTCGGGGCTAGCGGTGGGCGCCTCGGCCCGGAAATTGAGGCTAGCGAAGTCAATGGTTTGGCCGCCCGTGGTCGTCAGCTTGGTGCCAAAGCGGGCGCTTTGGGCATCAAACAAATCGAGGGACTTGTCGACCGATGCCCGGTAGTTGAAGAACGTCTTGTACTTGTTGAGGCGCGCGGCGATTACGCGGCCGCCCTGGGTCGAGAAGTTCAGCGTCAGCTCGGGGTTTTTGAGCTCGATGCTGCGTACCGGGCCGGCGGCTGTGTCGGTGGGCTGCGCCTCGGGGGCTAGCGCGGGGGCCGGGCCGGCGGGCTTGGTTGTGGCGGCGGTAGTCGGGGCCTGGGCTTTGTCTTTCTCCACTTTCTCTTTGGGCGAGAAGAAAAACAAGTACACCAGGAGCAAGGCCGAGATGAGGAAAAGGCCAGTCGCTTGGTTGCGGTCCATTTACTAATAAAAAGAATTCGAGGGGCAAAGGTACGGCGGGGCAGGGCAGGGGCGCTCAACAAAAAAGAACGTCACGCTGCGCTTGCCAAAGCAGCTCGCTCGAATCGGTAGGATTAGGTACCCTAGCGGCGCGAGCGAGCTGCTTCGCAGGCTCAGCATGACGTTCTATCGAGAGTCTTACTTAATAATTACAGCCCTTTCTTGCGCTGAATGGCGGCCTTCACGAAGCGTACAAATAGCGGGTGCGGGGTTTCCACGGTGCTCTTGAGCTCGGGGTGAAACTGGCCGGCCACAAACCACGGGTGCACCGTTTTGGGTAGCTCAATCACCTCCACTAGCCCCGTTTCGGGGTTGGTGCCCGAGAGGTGCAGGCCCGCGTCTTCAAACTGCTGCGCGTAGGCGCCGTTGAACTCGTAGCGGTGGCGGTGGCGCTCGCTGATGGTGTTGCGGCCGTACGCCTTAGCGGCGCGCGAGCCGCGCTTCAGCTCGCAGGTGTAGGCGCCGAGGCGCATGGTGCCACCCTTCTGGGTGATGTCCTTCTGGTCGGCCATGAGGGCGATAACCGGGTCGGGCGTGAGCGGATTCATCTCCGTGGAGCTGGCCTCGGCTAGGCCCAGCACGTTGCGGGCGTACTCCACCACGGCCACCTGCATGCCCAGGCAAATACCGAAGAACGGAATGCCTTGCTCGCGCACGTAGCGCACGGCCGCCACCTTGCCCTCGAAGCCCCGCTCGCCAAAGCCGGGCGCCACCAGCACGGCATCCACGCCTTCGAGCTGCTGCACGGCGTTTTCGGGCGTCAGGAATTCGCTCTGGATGCTGCGCACCCGCACCTTACACTCATTGGTAGCGCCGGCATGAATAAATGCCTCAATGATAGACTTATACGCGTCGGGCAGCTCTACGTACTTGCCCACCAGCGCAATGGTTACTTCCTCGGTTGGGTTCTTGAGGCGGCCCAAAAACTCCTTCCACTCCTCCAGGTCGGGGGCGTGGCCGCCATTCAGGCGCAGCTTGCTGATAACGCGCGCATCGAGCTCTTCCTTCAGCATGAGCAGCGGCACCGAGTAAATGGTGTCGGCGTCGAGGCTCTCGATAACGGAGTTGATTTTGACGTTGCAGAACAGCGCAATTTTGCGGCGCATCTCGGCCGGAATCGGGTGCTCGGAGCGGCACACCAGAATATCGGGCTGCAAGCCCGCCTCGCGCAAATCGCGCACTGAGTGCTGGGTAGGCTTGGTCTTGAGCTCGCCGGCCGCCGCCAGGTAGGGCAGCAGCGTGAGGTGAATCACGAGCGAATCGTGGGGCGGCAGCTCCCAGCGCAGCTGGCGCACGGCCTCCACAAAGGGCAGGCTTTCGATGTCGCCGATGCAGCCGCCGATTTCGGTAATTACCACGTCAAACTCCCCGTTCTGGCCCAGCAGCAGCATCCGGCGCTTTATCTCGTCGGTGATGTGGGGTACCACCTGCACCGTTTTGCCGAGAAAAGCGCCCTCGCGCTCGCGCCGAATCACGGTGTCGTAGATGCGGCCGGTGGTCACGTTGTTGGCCTGCGAGGTGGGCGCATTCAGGAAGCGCTCGTAGTGGCCCAGGTCGAGGTCGGTTTCGGCGCCGTCGTCGGTCACATAACATTCGCCGTGCTCGTAGGGGTTGAGCGTGCCGGGGTCGATGTTGATATAGGGGTCGAACTTCTGGATGGTGACTCGAAAGCCTCTGGCTTGCAGAAGCTTAGCCAGGGAGGCGGAAATGATTCCTTTTCCGAGGGAGGAGGTGACGCCGCCGGTGACGAAGATATACTTCGCGGCCGACGCTGTGGGGGTAGGGGTGGAGCGTTCAGGCATGACGGGGGACAAAGTTACGGCGTGGCCAACGGTGGGCCCGGGTTTATTTCGGCCGCGCCGGCTAGGCCCCAGGGTATTTTTGCGCGCAGGCACACTACTTGCCCTGATGCGTGAGTTAGCCAGAATCAGCCAAAACCAACCCCGATGAGCCTAGACAACCTCGTAACTGCTACCCGCCTGGGTACTTGGCGCCTGCTGCTGGCTAGCCTGCTGCTGCTGGCTAACTTGGCTCAGGCGCAACCCTCCACCACGACGCTGCGCAAAGACCTGAAAAAAGATTTTGGGGCCGTGGGCGATGGCAGAACCAACGACGAAGCCGCCTTCCAGAAAGCCGCCGATTTCTTCAACAAGCGCGCCCAAACGCCCGCCGGCACCGCGCCCGCCGTACTAGCCATCCCGAGAGGGGTGTACCTAGTGGGCCGCCAGGATGCCGCCGGCACCAGCGCCGTAGTACTGAACCTAGTGGGCTGCCGCAACCTCGTAGTAGCGGGCGCCGACAGTGCCACCACCGAAATTCGGTACGCTAGCGGGCTGCGCTACGGCGCCTTCGACCCCACCACCAAAAAGCCGTTCGAGTCGCCCACGGCTTTTTTTGTTGACCGCAACTATGCGGCTACCGTCGGCACGGCCATTGTGCTGCAAAACTGTACTAACGTGACCGTTGAGGGGCTAGCCATCAACGGTAACAGCGCCCGGGCCGTGATAGGCGGGCACTGGGGCGATACGGGCATCCAGCTCAACTACGACGGCATTTTTATAAGTGAGTCGCAGCGCATTACCCTGCGCCGCCTGGCGCTGCACCACATGGGCCGCGATGGCATACAGGTGCTCAACCACCTGGCCAAGACCCTCGACGACGCGCAGGCGGATAACATTGTGCTGGAGAATATGACGTGCACCTACAACGGCCGTCAGGGCCTGTCGGTGACGGGCGTGAGCGGCCTGCGGGCCACCAATTGTAGCTTCAGCCACACCGGGCGCGTCATCATTCCGGCCTTGGGCAAGGCGCTGGTGTCCAACCCCGCCGCAGGCGTGGACCTGGAGCCCGAGGGAGGCTTCGTAAAAAACGTGCGCTTCGACAACTGCCGCTTTGTGGACAATGCCGGCCAGGGCATTGTATCAGATAGGGTGGGAGGCTCGGGCCCTAGCACCACCAAAAACATTGTAGTAGCCAATAGCCTAGTGTGGGGGCTTACCAACTGGTCGGCCTGGGTTTCACAGCCCGGCTTCTTATTTAGCAACTGCCGCATTTACGGCGCCTTTGTACACGGCTGCCGGGCCGTGCGCCCCGCCGATGCTACCCGCTTTGTGGGCTGCACCTTCGAAGACAGGCCCTATCATGGCCAGGCCGCCTACGGTACATTTATGCTGCATTCGGATGGCGCGGCGCGGTATATGAGCTTTACCGATTGCCGCTTTATCGGAACAAATGGCTACCTCATCTGGGCTATTGTAGGCAAGCCCGAGGGGGGCGGCGCCCCCGATACGGCGAGCTTCTTTCACCTGCGGCGCTGCACGTTTCTCTACGATTATACCCGGCCCACGCAGGGCTCGTACGACAACTTGCAGGCCGCCGTATTCACGGGCGCGAACACCTTCCGCGATGGCCCACACCGCACTAGCAAGCACTACACCCGCATGACGCTGGGCAACGGCGCGGCCTCGGGCTCCACGGTGGTGCGGGCGCCGGGCAGCCTGCAGCTGCTAGCCACCAACTGCCTCTACAACGTAGTAGCGGGCCTCGATATCGGCCGGAGCCCGGCCCGCGCCCGCGACTCGGCCAGCGTTATCGTGGGGGCAAATAATACCATAGTTATCAGTGACCTGGGCTGGACCGTGACGGAGCTCTACATCGGGCCTACGGCGCGCCTGGTGCTCAAAAAAGGTGCCTCGCTCGAAGTGGCAGCCCATACCAAGGTCACCATTGCCGGCCAGCTCATCGTGGAAGACGGCGCCTATTTCTACGTGGACCCCGCCACGCCCGTGACCACCGTGGGCCGGGGCCAACTGCGGCTAGCCCCCAAGGCTATTAAGGGACGGCGCCCAGGCTAGAAAGCCACTTCGATAGGCGAGTTTTCGGATGATTGAATAAAGGAAAACAGTGTAATATCACTGGTATAAAAATATTTTATACAACTGGCTAAGGGGAGAAGGGGAATAGAAGTGTAGTATTGTAGTGGAAGCGTCTGCAAACGTTTGTGGCCGCTTCTACTCCTTTTCCACCATCTTTTCCCACCCACTATGCCCAAGTTTATTGGCCGCGCCACTGGGCGCGTGCTGGCGCAGCGTCTGCTGGCCGGCCTCACCCTTCTTTTTGCCTGCTTCGGCTGGCAAGTATCTTTTGCCCAAAGCTTTCTGCAAGCTAGCGGCCCCAAAATCATTAATGCCAGCAACCAGGAGGTTATCCTGCGGGGCGTGAACCTCGGCGGCTGGCAGGTGCAGGAAGGCTACATGCTGAAGCCCGGCTACGGCGACAATGGCACCGGCACCCAGAGCCTCGTGAAGAAAGGTCTTTTCAATCAAGGCCAGAGCGATGGCCAAGTGGAGAGTTTTTATCAGCAGTGGCGCGATAACTTCTTCACGAAGGCTGACATCGACTACCTCAAAGACAAGGGCTTCAACTGCGTGCGGCTGCCGCTGCACTACGAATTGTTTCTCACGGCTAGCCAGCGCGCCGTGCGCACTGGTGTGAGCAAGGGTAGCACCAGCTACGGCGACTACCTCAACGCGCTGCGTGGCTGGTATGCTAACAATCAGCTCTTCAACGACCCCAGCACGCTCGAAGGCATCCGCATGATTGACGAGGTGCTGAGCTGGGCCGGCGCCAACGGTATGTACGTGGTGCTCGACCTGCACGCCGCGCCCGGTGCGCAGGGCAGTGACATGAATATTTCGGACGCGCTGGTGAGCGGCGGCAACGACTTCTGGAACAATCAGGTAAACCAGGATATTGCCGTGCGCCTCTGGAGCGCGCTCTCAAACCGCTACAAAAGCGACCCGCGGGTGGCCATGTACGACGTGCTCAACGAGCCCAACAACATCCCCAACACGGCTAGCCAGAATGGCAACCAGCGCCTGCACGACATCATGCAGCGCTTTATCACGACCATTCGCGGCAACAACGACCCGCACCTTATCTTGCTGGAAGGCAACGGCTGGGGCAACGAATACAATTACATGGAGAAGCGCACGTTCACCAGCGCGACCAACTTGGTGTACAATTCGCACCGCTACAGCGCGGGCAACTATACCATCGACAACAACGTGAACTCGGTGGATGGCGGCAGCCCCAACACCCTGCGCCTCATTGGCAACCTCACGCGCTTCCGCACCGACAACAACGTGCCCATTTGGGTGGGCGAAACCGGCGAAAACTCGCCCGAGTGGATGGGCGAGGCCGCCCGCAACCTCAACAGCGTAGGCATCGGCTGGTGCCACTGGACGTACAAGCGCTTCGATACCAACTCGATGGCGGCGCTCTTCCGCATCAACCCGCCCTACATCGTGGATGGCCCTGGCAACATCCCAGCCGTGGTACAAAATGTTAAGTTTGCCAACTGCGTGGTGAACACAAGCACGCTCAACGCTATCGCTCCCAACCCTAGCGGCACTGTGCGTAACACCCGCGCGCCCATCGGTAGCCTCATCACGCTGCGCGCCGTGAGCAACAACGCCTACCTTTCGGGCGAAAACGGCACCCAGGCCATCACCTGCACCCGCACCACAGCCGGCGCCTGGGAGCAGTTTGCGGTAGTCGATGCCGGCAATGGCAAGGTGGCCCTGCGCAGCCAGGGCAAGTACGTATCGAGTGAAAACGGCACCCAGGCCATCACGGCCAACCGCACGAGCTTCGGCTGGTGGGAAACCTTCGATTGGATTGTGAACGCCGACGGCACCATCAGCCTGGGCGGCTACAACGGGCGCTACGTATCGAGCGAAAGTGGCCAGCAGGCCGCTACCTGCACCCGCCAAACCATCTCGGGCTGGGAGGCTTTCCGCTACACCGTGGTGGGCAATGCCCGCCTAGCCGCCCCGCTAGCCTCGGCCGGCGCGGCCGAACTCACCATCTATCCCAACCCGGTGGTGGGCCTGCTCACCTACTCGCTGCCTGCTGGTACCCAGGCCCACACCCTTACCCTAGCCGATGCCACCGGCCGCACCGTGCTCACCCGCACCTACGGCGACACGGGCGCCCAGAATGTCTTCGACGCCTCGGGGCTAGCCAGCGGCCTCTACGTGGTGCGCCTCACCGGGGCTGACTTCACGCAGGCGTTCAAGGTGACGAAAGAGTAGATAGACGTAAAGAATTAAAAAGTTAAAAAGGAAGGCCCTGCTACGCAAACGTAGCAGGGCCTTCCTTTTTAACTGCCGAGCGTTTTTGCTGAATTCCTCATACCAGCAAGCTCAAAAAATCCTGCTGCCCGTTCAGGTACTCAAAGCCAAACCCCTCGGCCGCCATGCGCGCCATAATGCCTGCCTCGTCGCCGCGCTGTCGTACTTCCACGCCGATAAAAACGGGTCCTTTCTCCTTATTATTCTTCTTGATGTACTGAAACTGAATGATGTCCTCGCCCTCGGCCAGCACGTTGTTGACGAAGCGGCGCAGCGCCCCCGGCGCCTGGTTGAAACGCACCATGAAGTAGTGTTTGAGGCCCTGGTGGCGCTGGGCGCGCTCCTTGATGTCCTCCATGCGGGTAATGTCGTTGTTGGAGCCGCTCACGATGCAGACCACCGTTTTACCTTTTATCTGGTCGGCGTAGGCGTGCAGCGCCGAGATGGCGAGCGTGCCCGCGGGCTCCAGCACCAAGCCTTCCTCGTTGTACATTTTGAGGAGGTCTTCGCACACCTGGCCTTCGGGCACAAGGTGTACCTCATCGAGCAGCGCCTGGCAAATCTCAAACGTGAGCTCGCCGGGGCACTTCACGGCCGCGCCATCCACGAAGGTGTCGAGGCTAGCCAGCGCCTGCCGCTGCCCGGCGCGCAGGGCGTCGTGCATACTGGGCGCGCCCAGCGGCTGCACGCCAATGAGCTTGGTATGCGGGCTCAGCTGCCGAAACACGCTCGACAAGCCCGCCGCCAGCCCGCCGCCGCCAATGGGCATAAAGCAAAAGTCAATCGACGTATCGTCGGCCGCTTTTAGAATCTCTAATCCCACTGTGGCTTGCCCCTCCACAATGGCCAAATCATCAAACGGGTGCACAAACGTGCTGCCGCGCTCGTCGCAAAACGCCTGCGCCGCGTGGTAGCAGTCATCAAACGTGCGGCCCGTGAGGTGCACCGTCACCATGTCTTTGCCAAAGAGGCGCACCTTGTCTACCTTCTGCGCGGGCGTTTGGGCGGGCATGAAAATATCGCCCTGTAAGCCCAGCAGCTGGCAGGCGTAGGCCACGCCCTGGGCGTGGTTGCCGGCGCTGGCGCACACGATTTGGCGGCCCGGCACGGTGAGCGGCAGTGTCGAAATCTTGTTGTAAGCCCCCCGGATTTTGTAAGAGCGCACCACCTGCAAGTCCTCCCGCTTGAGCAGAATGGTGGCGTCGTAGCTGCGCGACAGCCCGAGGTTCAGCATCAGAGGCGTCTTGGTAATCACGCCTTTGAGACGGCGGGCGGCGGCCTCCACGTTTTGCAGGGTGACGGCGGCTGCCGCCGGGGCTAGCAGGTCGGGCATGGGTAGGGGGATTACGCAGGCGTAGCGCCTCACCCCCCGGCCCCCTCTCCGAAAAGGAAATGCGTCAAAAGCATTTTTTGGGGGGAGCCTGCCGACAAAGGGATTAGAACTAACGACTAATGTTAGAAACTAGTCCCTCCTCTCCTTTTCGGAGAGGGGGCTAGGGGGGAGGCGCTACGTTGAGCGGTTAACTAAACTATGAATAAGCAGCCGCTTACGCCTCCACGTTCTCGCTGCTGCGCGAGCGCAACTCACGCACGGTGGCGCCGGTTTGCCACAGCTCCGACTCGCGCACTTCCTTCAATTCAGCTTCCAGTTCGGCGCGGTAGTTGGGCGTCGAACCGCGCTCGATGGTGCGGCGGGCTTCCTCGCCGCTGGCCACGCTGTCGTAGAGGTCGTTGAGCACGGGCAAAGTGGCTTCGCGGAACTTACCCTTCCAATCGAGGGCACCGCGCTGGGCCGTTACCGAGCAGTTGCCAAACATCCAGTCCATGCCGTTTTCGCCCACCAGCGGCACGAGGCTCTGGGTCAGCTCTTCCACGGTTTCGTTGAAGGCCTCGGAGGGCGAGTGGCCGCGCTGGCGCAGCACTTGGTACTGGGCCTCGATGATGCCGGCTAGGGCCCCCATCAGCACGCCGCGCTCGCCGGTGAGGTCGGAGTACACTTCCTTCTTGAAATCAGTCTCGAACAAGTAGCCCGAGCCCACGCCGATGCCCATGGCAATGGCCTTCTCCCAGGCCTTGCCGCTAGCATCCTGGAACACCGCAAACGATGAGTTCAACCCGCCGCCAGCCACGAACAAGCGGCGCAGGCTGGTGCCGCTGCCCTTGGGCGCTACCAAAATCACGTCGATATCCTTGGCCGGAACGATATGGGTCTGCTCATTAAATGTGATGCCGAAGCCGTGCGAGAAGTACAGCGTTTTGCCCGGCGTGAGGTATTTCTGGAGCGTCGGCCACAGCGCAATCTGCCCAGCGTCGCTCAGCAGGTTGCAGATGATGGTGCCCTTGTCGGCGGCTTCCTCAATCGAAAACAGCGACTCGCCCGGCACCCAGCCATCTTTCAACGCGCGCTCCCACGACGGTGTGCCCTCGCGCTGCCCCACGATTACGCGGAAGCCGTTGTCGCGCATGTTCAGCGCCTGGCCGGGGCCCTGCACGCCGTAGCCGATAACGGCAATCGTGTCGTCTTTGAGAAACTCAAGCGCCTTTTGCAGCGGAAATTCGTCGCGGGTGATTACGGTTTCGGGTACGCCGCCAAAGTTGATGGTTGCCATAAAGGTGAGGTGTGGCGCGGACGTTCAGTCCGCGAGTTGAGTGAAAAAAAGTGTCTTAGTAAATTGGTTGGGTCGCGGATTAAAAGTCCGCGCTACATCGTGAAAACCTGCTCGCGGTCGTTCAGAAACTCGTTTTCGGCCACTTCCTCGCCCGGCTCGCGGCGCTCAAACTCGCGCAGTTTGTGGTGAAAGCCGTCGCTAGCCTTGATAATGGCAATGCGCGCCGAGCGTACAAACTCAATGAGCCCGTAAGGCTGCAAAGCCTTAATCAGATTATCGGTTTCCTCGCGGTGGCCGGTGGTTTCAAACACCGTATAGTCCTTGCGAATCACCACGGCGCGGGCCCCGTTTTCGCGCAGCAGGCGCTCCACGAGCACCTTCTCGGCAATCACGTCGGTGGGCACTTTGTAAAGCGCCATCTCCTGCCAAATCACGTCGGCGTTGGGGTTGTAGTACACTTTGAGCACCTCTACCTGCTTCTCGATTTGCTTGGCAAGCTTCTCCACTACTTCCTCCGTTTCCACAATCACGATGTTGAAGCGGTGGATGCCCTCAATCTCCGAAGGCGACACGTTGAGGCTCTCGATATTGATTTTGCGGCGCGAAAAAATGATGGCAATGCGGTTGAGCAAGCCCACCTGGTTTTCGGTGTACGCGGTGATATTGTATTCCTGGCGGTCGGCGGGTTCGGGACTCATAATCAATAGGTTTAAGGCGGTCGTCAAGCTGAGCATTCTGCGCATTAAGCAGAGACGCAGCGGAGTCGAAGCATCTTGGTCGCCTCCTCCGCACCGTTCAACAGTGCGGTAGAGATGCTTCGGCTGCGCTCAGCATGACGACCTTATTTGTGCGTATGCCAGAATGTTTAGCGCAGCCGGATTTCCGCCACGCTGCACCCTTGCGGCACCATCGGGAAGATGTTATTCTCCTTCGTCACCATCACTTCGAGCAAGAAGGAGCCCGGATGCGCCAGCATCCGCTCTAGCGCCGGGCGCAGCGCATCACGCGCATCCACGCGCTGGCCGGCGATGCGGTAGCCGGCCGCTACCGCCACAAAATCAGGGCTTTGAATATCCACGAACGAGTAGCGACGCTGGTGAAACAACTCCTGCCACTGCCGCACCATGCCTAGAAACTGGTTGTTGAGGATGATGATTTTCACGTCCACGCCCGTCTGCATGATGGTGCCCAGCTCCTGGATGGTCATCTGGAAGCCCCCGTCGCCAATCACGGCCACTACCGGCCGGTGCGGCGCGCCAAACTTGGCCCCAATAGCCGCCGGCAGCGCAAAGCCCATGGTGCCCAGCCCGCCGCTCGTGACGTGGCTGCGCGACTGGTTTTGCAGCGCGTACCGGCAAGTCACCATCTGGTGCTGCCCCACGTCGGACACGATAACGGCTTCACCGCCAGTCAGCTCATTGAGCTGCTGGATAACCTCGCCCATCGTCAGCTCCTCCGAAGTCGGGAACAGCTCCTCCCGAATCACGGCGTCCACTTCCTGCGCCGCGTAGTCGTTGAAGCGGGCCAGCCACGCGGCGTGCTCCCGGCGCTCGACTAAGGCCGTGAGCAGGGGCAGGGTTTCCTTGCAGTCGCCCCACACGGGCACGGCGGTGGGCACGTTTTTGCCGATTTCGGTGGGGTCGATGTCGAGGTGGATGATTTTGGCTTGCTTCGCGTACTTGTCGAGGCGGCCGGTTACGCGGTCGTCGAAGCGCATCCCGATGGCAATCAGCACGTCGCACTCGTTGGTGAGCACGTTGGGGCCGTAATTGCCGTGCATGCCCAGCATGCCCACGTTCAGCGGGTGGCCGGTGGCCAGCGCCCCCACGCCCAGGATAGTCCAAGCCGCCGGAATACCGCTTTTTTCCACGAATTCCTGGAATTCGCGCTCGGCTTTGCCCAGTACCACGCCCTGCCCCCAGAGGATGAACGGCTGCTTGGCGCTATTAATGAGCGCCGCGGCCTGCTCGATGTACTCATTCCGCACCACCGGCGCGGGCCGGTAGCTGCGGATGTGCGTGCACGGCTCGTAGGCCGGCGCGTCGAAGGTCTGCATCTGCGCATTTTTGGTGATGTCCACCAGCACGGGGCCCGGCCGGCCGCTGCGCGCAATGTAGAAGGCCTTGGCCAGCGCCTCGGGTATCTCTTCAGCCCTGGTTACCTGGTAGTTCCACTTGGTAACGGGCGTCGTGATATTGATGATGTCCGTCTCCTGAAAGGCATCGGTGCCTAGCAAATGCGCGAACACCTGCCCCGTGATGCACACCAGCGGCGTGCTGTCGATGAGCGCATCGGCCAGCCCCGTTACGAGGTTGGTAGCGCCCGGCCCGCTTGTAGCCAGCGCCACGCCCACCCGGCCCGAGCTGCGCGCATAGCCCTGCGCCGCGTGGATGCCGCCCTGCTCGTGGCGCACCAGCACGTGGTTGAGCTGCTCCTTGAAGTCGTAGAGCGCGTCGTAAATCGGGATGATAGCCCCGCCGGGATAGCCAAAAATCGTGTCTACGCCCTCGGCCACCAGGGCTTGCAGCGTGGCTACCGCGCCCGTCATGGGCGCAAGATGCGGGGCGGCGGCCGCGCTAGCGGCGGGCTGGGCTAAGGTCTGCGGTGACATAATCTTCTTCTAATAAATCAGTTATACAGCCGTGGCTGGCGTCGCTCACGGTGCGGATATACTTGAGGAGCACGCCCTGCTTGGCGGGCAGCGGCGGGCGCTGCCAGGCGGCGCGGCGGCTGGCTAGCTCATCGTCAGCTAGCTGCACATCGATGGTATTGGTGGCAGCGTCGAGGATAATCCAGTCGCCGTTCTGCACCAGCGCGATGCCGCCGCCATCAAATGCTTCGGGGCAGACGTGCCCGATTACGAAGCCGTGGGTGCCGCCCGAAAAGCGGCCGTCAGTTATCAGGGCCACTTTATCGCCCAGGCCCGCGCCCATGATGGCCGAGGTCGGCTTGAGCATTTCGGGCATGCCCGGCCCGCCCTTCGGCCCCACGTAGCGAATTACGACCACCTGCCCGGCCTCGATTTTGTGGTCGATAATGCCTTGGTTCAGCTCTTCTTCCGAGTTGAATACTATCGCCGGGCCTTCAAACCGCAAGCCTTCTTTGCCGCTTATTTTGGCCACGCTGCCTTTGGTGGCGAGGTTGCCGTAGAGCATCTGAATGTGCCCGTCGGCCTTAATGGGCTTGCTGAGCGGGCGTAGCAAATCCTGCTCGGCCCCTAGGGGTTGCACGTCGGCCAGGTTTTCGGCCAGCGTGCGGCCGGTCACGGTCAGCAGGTCGCCATTCAGCAGGCCGTAGTCGAGCAGCGTGCGCTGCACGGCGGGCACGCCGCCGATTTTTGACAAGTCTTCCATCAAATACCGGCCGCTGGGCTTGAGGTCGGCCAGCACCGGCACGCGGTTGCTCACGGCCTGGAAGTCCTCCATAGTCAGCTTCACGCCGGCCGCGTGGGCAATGGCGATGAGGTGCAACACGGCATTGGTCGAGCCGCCGAGCACCGTTATCACCACCATGGCGTTCTCAAACGCCGCTCGGGTCAGGATGTCGCGCGGCTTCAAATCCAGCTCCAGCAGGTTGCGCAGGTAGGCGCCCGCATCCAGGCATTCCTGAATTTTGGCGCTGCTCTCGGCCGGCAGCGACGATGAGGCGGGCACGCTCATGCCTAGCGTTTCGATGGCCGCCGCCATCGTATTGGCCGTGTACATGCCGCCGCACGCGCCGGGGCCGGGGCAGGCATTGTGGATGATGCCCTGGTAATCCTCGTCCGAAATCTGGCCGTTCACCTTCTTGCCGTAAGCCTCAAAGCACGACACAATGTTGAGCTGCTGGCCTTTAAATTTGCCACCCTTAATCGTGCCGCCGTACACCATCAGCGAGGGCCGGTTGAGCCGCGCCATCGCAATCAGCGCGCCCGGCATATTCTTGTCGCAGCCCACCACCGTGGCCAGGGCGTCGTAGTAGTGCGCGTCTGCCATTGCCTCAATCGAGTCAGCAATTATCTCTCTGGATACCAACGAGAACCGCATGCCCGCGTTGCCGTTGGTAATGCCGTCGCTCACGCCGATGGTGTTGAAGCGCAGCCCTACCAAACCCTGGGCAGCCACGCCGCGCTTCACCTCGTCGGCCAGGCCGTTGAGGTGCATATTGCAAGTGTTGCCCTCGAAGCCCGTCGAGCAGATGCCCACGAACGGCTTGCGCAAATCTGCATCCGACAAGCCCGCGCCGATAAGCATGGCCTGCGAGGCGGGTAGGCTGTCGTCCTGGGTGTAAATGCGGCTGAATTTATTGAGTGCCATGTGGTTAGTGCGGCGAAGAAAAACGGATTGGTCCTAAAAAAACCTTCCTGAGCCGCGGGCTAGGAAGGTTTTCTTGAGGGTAAGAAGTACCTGCTAGCCCGCGAGGGTAGGAATAATGACCACGGAAATGACGGGTAGCAGGTGCATGGCGGGTAGTAGCGCGGACTTTTAGTCCACGAATGGTAAGGCTTAATACTCGCGGACTAAAAGCCCGCGCTACATTAGATAATCGTGCTCACGCCCACCGCGATATTGTGGGCGTTCCACTGCTGCTCGTTCGAGTCGGCAATCCAAAACGCTACGTAGCTACCCACTTGCTCAGTAGTGTAAGGCGCAGTAGGGTTCAATTCAGGCGTTAAGATACTGTTAGTCAAAGCTTCATCAACTGCCTCGCGCACCAGTTCAGCCTCGGTCGACAGGCCCAGGTGGTCGAGCAGCATGGCCGCCGAGAGGATAGCCGCCAACGGGTTGGCGATGCCTTTGCCCTTGGCCTGGGGGTAGGAGCCGTGAATGGGCTCGAACACCGCCACCGCCGCGCCCACCGAAGCCGAGGGCAGCAGGCCCATGGAGCCGGCAATGACCGAGGCTTCGTCCGAAATGATGTCGCCAAACATGTTCTCGGTCAGCATGACATCGAACTGCTTGGGGTTGGTGATAATCTGCATCGCGGCGTTGTCCACGAACAGGTAATCGACCGTCACCTCCGGGTATTGCGGCGCAATCTCGCGCACCACTTCGCGCCACAAGCGCGAGGTTTCCAGCACGTTAGCTTTGTCTACCAGCGTGAGGTGCTGGCGACGGCCGGCGGCCGACTGAAACGCCAGGTGCGCAATGCGCTCAATCTCGGGGCGCGAATAAACGCAGTTATCGTAAGCCGAGCCGTCGGCGTAGCGGCCCTTCTCGCCGAAGTAAATGCCGCCCGTCAGCTCCCGAAAAATCACCATATCGGTGCCCTCGATGCGCTCCGATTTCAGCGGCGAGTGCTTCAGTAGTGCCTTGTAGGCCGTAACGGGCCGGATATTGGCAAACAAGCCCAGCTCCTTGCGCATGCGCAGCAAGCCCTGCTCGGGGCGCACTTTGGCGGTTGGGTCGTTGTCGTACTTCGGGTCGCCGATGGCGCCAAACAGCACCGCGTCGGATGCGCGGCAGGCGGCCAGGGTTTCGTCGGGCAGCGGGTTGCCGGTGGCGTCGATGGCGCAGGCGCCCACCAGGTGCGAGGTAAACTCAAAACGGTGGCCGAAGCGCTCGGCTACGGCGTCGAGCACTTTCACGGCCTGCCGACAGACTTCCGGCCCGATGCCATCGCCGGGCAGTAAAGCTATTTTCTTGGTTACCAGGTCCATGCGCGTTGTTTTTCGAAGGCCTCAATGGCCGATTTTTGATTCACTAAAAAGTCGATGTCGTCGTACCCGTTAATCAGGCACTCCTTTTTGTAGCCGTCGATGGCGAAGCTGAACGTCTCGCCCCAGGCCGGCACGGCCAGCGTCTGCGACGGCAAATCGACGACCAGTTCCAACTGTGGATTCTCCTCGATGGCGGCCAGCAGGCGAGCCAGCACCTCGTCGCTCACTTGCAGGGGTAGCAGGCCGGTATTCAGCGCATTACCCCGAAAAATATCGGCGAAGTAGCTGGAAATAACGGTGCGAAAACCAGCATCGTACAGCGCCCAGGCGGCGTGCTCGCGGCTGCTGCCGCAGCCGAAGTTTTTGCCCGCCACCAGAATAGAGCCGGTGTAGCGCAGGTCGTTTAGCACGAAGTCGGCTTTGGGCGAGCCGTCGGCGTTGTAGCGCCAGTCGCAAAACAGGTTTTCACCGAAGCCTTCGCGGGTGGTCGCTTTCAGAAACCGAGCCGGAATAATCTGGTCAGTATCAATGTTTTCCAGCGGCAACGGGCGGCCGGTGGTGTGCAGGGTTTGAAATTTTTCCATTAGTTCAAATACTGCGTAATGTCCACGATGCGGCCCTGCACGGCCGTGATGGCCGCCACCAGCGGGCTAGCCAGCAGCGTGCGCGAGCCGGGGCCCTGACGGCCTTCGAAGTTGCGGTTGGAGGTAGCCACGCAATACTTACCGGCCGGAATCTTGTCCTCGTTCATAGCCAGGCAGGCACTGCAACCGGGCTCGCGCAGCTCAAAGCCCGCCGCGGCAAAAATCTTGTCGATACCCTCCGCAATTGCTTGCTGCTCAACCTGTTTGGAGCCGGGTACGATGAAGGCGGCCACGTGCTCGGCCTTCTGCTTACCCGCCACGTAGGCGGCCACGGCGCGCAGGTCTTCAATGCGCGCGTTGGTGCAGCTGCCGATGAATACGTAGTCAATCTGCTTGCCCAGTAGCGACTCGCCGCGCTCGAAGCCCATGTATTTTAAGGACTTGTCGAAGCTCTCGGCTTCGCTGGCGGGCACCTCGCTCGGCACGTGGCCGGTGAGCGCGATGCCCATGCCGGGGTTAGTGCCGTAGGTAATCATCGGCGTGATGTCGGCCGCCTGGTAGGTGTACTCGGTTTCAAACGTGGCGTCGTCGTCCGAATACAGCGTTTGCCAGTAAGCCACGGCGTCGTGCCAAGCCTCGCCTTTGGGGGCGAAAGGCCGGCCCTCGACGTAGGCAATCGTGGTAGCATCCGGGGCGATGAGGCCGCCGCGCGCGCCCATCTCGATGCTCATGTTGCAGATGGTCATGCGGCCTTCCATGCTGAGGCTGCGCACGGCGCTGCCCGCGTACTCCACGAAGTGGCCCGTAGCGCCGCCCGTGCCGAGCTGCGCGATGATGTAGAGAATCAGGTCCTTGGCCGTAACGCCAGGCCACAGTTCGCCCTCCACCGAAATGCGCATCCGCTTGGGCCTGCTCAGTAGCAGGCACTGCGAGGCCATCACCTGCGCCACCTGGCTGGTGCCGATGCCGAAGGCCACCGCGCCAAACGCGCCGTGCGTAGAAGTATGGCTGTCGCCGCACACCATGGTCAGGCCCGGCTGGGTCAAGCCCAGCTCCGGCCCGATGATGTGCACAATGCCCTGGCGCGGGTGGCCGAGGCCGTAAAGCTCAATACCGTACTTCTGGCAATTCTCCGTCAGCTTCTCCACCTGTAAGCGCGAAAGCGGCTCGCGGATGGGCTGGTTTTGGTGCAGGGTTGGTACGTTATGGTCGGCCGTGGCCAGAATCTGATTGGGGCGAAACAGCGGCAGGTTGCGCGCTGCCAGCTCGTCAAACGCCTGGGGGCTAGTGACTTCGTGAATCAGGTGGCGGTCGATGTACACCACGTCCAATCCCTCAAGGGAGCGAACGGTGTGGGCATCCCAGATTTTATCGAATAACGTGCGGGACATGGGGTAGGGTAGGGATAGGATAGCGTAGTTTTTAGAACGTCAGGCCGAAATCGTCAGGCCGAAATAAGGCTGTCATGCTGAACGAAGTGAAGCATCTCTACCGCTTCATTGAACGGTGCGACAAAAGCGGTAGAAATGCTTCGACAAGCTCAGCATGACAAACGTTTTTAAATAAAAAGGCTAAGGAAACGAAGCAACAGGGGGAAGCTTTGGTCGAGCTAATCGTGTGAAAGAATGGCGTTTATGGGGCTTAGCCCGACCCCCTGACCTCCCTGCTCCCACCCACTGGCAGCGCCTGCCGCCCCGTTTCCTTGGCCCGGTTAGCCGACGGCTACTAGTTTTTCTTGCTCAATGAGGCTATGTAAGTCATTGTCAAATACTTCGCGCTGGCGGTCGGCCATTTGCAGGAAGCTGGCGTAGGCCGTGTTGAGGGCCGGCCGCTCCAGGTCGTAGCCCAGCTTTTGGAGGCGGTAGGCGAGGGCGGCGCGGCCCGAGCGGGCGGTGAGCACGATGCTCGAATCGGCGACGCCAACTTCCTTGGGGTCAATGATTTCGTAAGTTTCGCGGCACTTAATCACGCCATCCTGGTGGATGCCGCTGCTGTGCGCGAAGGCGTTGGCGCCCACAATGGCTTTGTTGGCCTGCACGGGCATACTCATGAGGTGCGATACCATGGCCGAGGTTTCGGCCAGCAGGCGCGTATTCACGCCCGTAGTGAGGTTGAGGTCAGCGTGTTGGCGCAGTATCATGACGACTTCCTCCAGGGCCGTGTTGCCGGCACGCTCGCCCACACCGTTGATGGTGCACTCAATCTGGCGCGCACCGTTGCTGACGCCCGCGATGGAGTTGGCGGTGGCTAGCCCCAGGTCGTTGTGGCAGTGCGTCGAGAGAATGGCCCTGTCGATGCCTTTCACGTTCTCATACAGGTACTTAATCTTGGCGCCGTACTCGTGAGGCAGGCAGTAGCCGGTGGTGTCGGGGATGTTAAGCACCGTGGCGCCGGCCGCAATGGCCGCCTCGCAGACCCTAGCCAGAAACTCATTGTCGGTGCGACCGGCGTCTTCGGCGTAGAACTCCACGTCTTCCACGAAGCTCTTGGCGAGCTTCACGGCGGCGATGGCGCGCTGCACCACGTCCTCGCGGGTGGTGCGCAGCTTCTGCTGCACGTGCAAGTCGGAAGTGCCAATGCCGGTGTGGATGCGTGGCCGGCGCGCCCCGCGCAGGGCCTCGGCGGCCACGCGAATGTCGTTTTCAACGGCGCGGGTGAGGCCGCAGACGGTGGCTTCCTTGGTTTGGGCCGCGATGGCGGCCACGGCGGCAAAGTCGCCGGGGCTCGACACCGGGAAGCCAGCCTCAATCACATCAACGCCCAGCGCTTCGAGCTGCCGCGCAATGATTAGCTTCTCCTGCTGGTTTAGCTTGCAGCCCGGCACCTGTTCGCCGTCGCGGAGCGTGGTATCGAAAATCTGAATTTTTTGCGTCGCCATAAGAAGGAGAAACCCGTTGGTGCGGGGCTAGCTTGTCGTACTGGTCTGCAAGTAGTAGTACTTTTCAAGCTATCAAAAACATTTTTTGGTGATTTCTATGATTTCCAGGTCCACTGATTTTTAAATTAACTTATTGATAATAAATTACTTGCTATTAATTATTATACAATGCCTAACAAGCTCAGCGACCCCGTTTTTCAGCTCTTAAAATCGCTGACGCAGTCCGAAAAGCGGCATTTCCGCCTCTACACCAACCGCCAGGGTTCCACCGAAGGCCTGAAATTTCTGCAACTCTTCGACGCCTTTGACGCCCAGGAGCAGCCCGACGAGGAGCGCGTACTCGCCCAGGTGCCCACCCTCAAGCGCGCCCAACTGGCCAACCTCAAGGCCAATTTATACAAGCAGTTACTGGCTAGCCTGCGCCTCTACCACGCCAGCCAAAACCTTGATATTCAGCTGCACGAGCAGCTCGACTACGCCCGCGTGCTCTACAACAAGGGCTTCTACCAGCAGGCGCTGCGCATGCTGGCGAAGGTAAAGCTGGCCGCCCAGCAGGCCGAGTTGCCGCACGTGGCGCTGCTAGCCATTGATTTTGAGAAGCTTATCGAATCGCAGTACATCACGCGCAGCTTGCAGGGCCGGGCCGAATCGCTGGCGGCCGAGGCCACGGCTACGACCGCGCACCTCAGCCAGCAGCACGCGCTTTCAAATGCTTCACTCCGCTTGTACGGCCTGTATCTGCAAGCCGGCCACGCCCGCAACCAGGCTGACCACGAGCAGTTTACGGCGTACTTCCGGGCGCACGTGCCGGCTAGCATCGGGCGGGGCAGTGGGTTTTGGGAGAAACTGTATTTTTACCAGGCGCACGTGTGGTATCATACCATCAACCAAGATTTTAGGGTTTGCTACCGCTACGCGCAAAAGTGGGTCGACCTGTTTGAGCACCAGCCCGATTTGCAGGAAAGCCAGACCATGCTCTACATCAAAGGGTTGCACAACTTGCTGGCGTCTCTATTCAACTTGCAGTACTACAGCAAGTTCACAGAAGTGCTGCAAACGCTGGAAGACTTCGGCGCTAACCAAACTCGCCGCGCCACGCCCAATACCGAAATCCTGCTCTTCCAGTACATCTGGACCAACCGCATCAACGCCTGCTTTCTGGAGGCGCGCTTCACCGAAGGCGTCGAAATCATCCCCGAATTATTAGAGCAGCTGGGCCAGTACAAGGCGCAGCTCGACCTGCACCGCACGCTGGTGTTCTACTACAAAATTGCTTGCCTCTACTTTGGTAGCGGCCAGTACCAACAGGCCATCAAATACTTAAACCGCATTATTGACCATAAGGAGTTGAGCCTGCGCGAGGACCTGCAGTGCTTTGCCCGCATCCTTAACCTGGTGGCGCACTTCGAGGCTGGCCAAGATGCCGAGCTGGAATATCAGGTGCGCTCGGTGTACCAGTTTTTGGGCAAAATGAACGACCAGCAGCCCATGCAGGTGGCGGTATTCCGGTTTTTGCGGCGGGTGGGGAGCGTGGCGCCTCATCAGCTACGCGAGGAATTTATTAGGCTGAAAACTAAGCTGGAAGAAATAGCCGTGCAGCCGTTTGAGCGGCGGCCGTTTCTGTATTTCGACATTATTTCGTGGCTCGAAAGCAAGATTTCGGGGCGTTCGGTGCAGGAAGTGATGCAGCAGAAGTTCTTGACGATGAAGTAGGGGTCTAGTGCGTTTTCATCCAGGCGAAGAAGTCGCGGGTCACACGGTCCCAGTTCCATTTCTTTTGGTCCAATTTGCCATCAGTGAAGCCGAAAAAGTTGTGTTCCAACTCGGGGTAGGCACGGAAGGTAAGATTGGTTTTACCGGCGCGTATCATTTCCAGGCGCATATAATCCTCGAGTAGGGCTGAGCGGTCGCGGGTACCATAACCCACGAAAACGGGGATTTTACTGTGCAAAAAATCGTCGAGCGGCGTTTGGGTCGATGACAGGGAGGACACTAGGAGGTGCGTGTCGCCCAGGCAGTTATTCGCCTTGGGGCTAGCCACTACTTCCTTCCAATAGGTGAAATTATTCTCCGCGCCCACGGAATCAGCATCCTGCCGATTGCCCGCAATCACGGTGAGCATGCGGCCCAGCGGGCTGCCGCTGAGGTATACCACGCGGCGCAGCGGCCCGGGGTGCCGGGCTAGCCGGGCCACCACGTTGCTGCCTTCGGAGTGGCCCATGGCCGTAATATCATCGGCCTGCACCCAGGGTTGGCGGGTGAGGTAGCGCAGCACGGCCGCGTCGCGGGCCACGTAATATTCGAGGTAGTTGCGCTGGCAGTAAGCTAGCGGAACCTGGCCGGTTTTGGGGTCGAGGTAGGCGTAGCCGGGCGTCAGGGTTTTGGTATGGGCGATGACGGGGATGCCGGGTTTGCTGATTTCGACGAAGTGGTAGCGCGTCAGCAGCGAGTCCAGCTCGAAGGGCAGCATGGGGAAGTCGCCGCGCTCGTCGTACAGGATGACGGGCTGCGGCGTGGAGCCTTGCACAAACAGAAAAACGGGTTTGCGCTTCAACTCCTCGCCCTTTTTCGACAGCACGATAAGATGCACCGTGTCGCGCTGGTAGCGCATGGTGAGGTGGCGGTAGCCAAAATCGGCGGGCGTTTTGGGCTGGGCGCGCGTGGCTAGGGTGCTGGCTAGCAGCAAGAGCAACAGGAAGAGCAGACGCAAGGATGGCGAGGAGTAAGCAGTGAAACCAGCAAAGACAGGCCAACGACTGCCACATTCGTGCTTAAGTTGCGCCCGTGCCTACTCTGCGTATTTCTCTTGCTACACTTTCGGGGCGGCGCTGCTTGGCGCTGCTAGCCCCGACGCTGCTTTCGCTCACCACTGCCTGCGGCCAAACCACCGCGCCGGCCCTGCCGCCGGCCATTGTTACCGACTCGGCTACCGGCAAAACCGACATGCCTTGGCTGCGCCAGCAGCTCGACAGCTCGCGCACGCTGCGCCGCCAGCAGGTGGGCGTGGCCCTGGCCGATGTGGCTACCGGCCAGCCGCTCTTCACCTACAACGAGGGCAAATACTTTACCCCGGCCAGCACGATGAAGCTGCTGAGTCTCTACGCCGGGCTCACGCTGCTACCCGACTCGCTGCCGAGCCTGCGCTACTTCTCACGCGGCGACACGCTGTTCTTTCAGGGCACCGGCGACCCCACGTTTTTGCACGGCGATGTGCCCTCGCGCCGGGCCTACACCTTTCTGGCTAGCCGGCCCGAAAAGGTATTGGCCTACTGCGAAATAGCTACCGTGCCGGCCTACGGGCCGGGCTGGACCTGGGACGATTTTGGCTACTACTTTCAGCCCGAGCGCACGGCGTTTCCGGTGTATGGCAACACGGTGCGCTTCTACGCCGCTGCGCCGCTGGTGGTGCGCGCTAGGCCTGGCGCGCCGGCCCAGGTGCTGCCGCAGCGGGTGCGGGTAGCACCGCGCCAGTTTGCGCCCCTCACCGAGCGGGCTAGCCCCGATTTTCGCCTTTCGCCCGACCAAGACGACGAGATGCACGTGTACCGCGCCCAGCTTGATAACCGCTTTACCTACGTGGCTAGCCCCAAGAAATGGATAGACGAGGTGCCCTACCGCACCAGCCGGCCGCTGCTGCTGCGCCTGCTCGGCGACACGCTGCGCCGGGCCATTGTGGGCACCGCCTGGCACCCGCACGCCGGCCGCGACAGCATCCGCACGCTGCGCGGGCTGCGCGCCGACTCGCTCTACCGCCGCATGCTGCGCGTGAGCGACAACTTCCTGGCCGAGCAGCTTTTGCTGATGACTAGCAGCCGCGTGGGCTACCGCGATTCGCTGAGCAGCGCCCGCGCCATTCGGTATATGCTGAAGAATGAGCTCAAAAACCTGCCCGACCGGCCCGACTGGGTCGATGGCTCGGGCTTGTCGCGGCTCAATCTGCTCACGCCGCGCACCCTCACGGCGGTGCTGGTGCGGCTGCACCAGCAGTTGCCCGAGGCGCGCCTGCTGAGCTTGCTGGCCGCCGGCGGCGGGCAGGGTACGCTGCGCAAGCGCTACTTCGAGGCTGGGCCGCCCAAGGTTACGTGGTTTTGGGGCAAAACCGGCACGCTCACCCACACCTGCAACCTGGCGGGCTACGTGCGCTGCAAAAGCGGCCGGCTGGTAGCCGTCACGTTCTTCAACAACAGTATTCCGAGCGATGACCAGGCTACCCGCAACGCCATGCAGCGCCTGCTGGGCGAAGTGCGGGCCCGGCTTTAGGTGGAGAAAAAATGAAATTTAGTTGGCTGCCTGGTAGCAAAATTCTGTTGAACGTAATGCGGCGAACACTTACACAGAATTAAGCGGGGTTGGACGATTGTAAGAATAACGGCCGGAGCGGCTGGGGGAAATTTGTAGTGTTCTGCTACCTCAATCTTTCGCCCTCCGCCCCGTTATGTATCTTTTTGCCAACATCTTATCTAGAAAAATCTCGAACCGCTTAGCGTTCGTTGCCCTGCTAGGCTTGCCGCTGTCGGGTAGTGCTCAAACTATCGGCAGCTTTACGCCTAGCTCCGGCGCAGCGGGCACTTCGGTACTCATAACGGGTACGAACCTTACCAACACCAAGTCGGTACTGCTCAACGGGCAGACGCTCAAGATTACGGCCAACACGTTGGCCTCCGTGACGGTGACCATCCCGGTGGCGGCTAGCACGGGTAAGCTGGTATTGACGACTGCCAGCGGCGTGGTCGTATCGGGCACGCAGTTTGGCGTGACGCGCAGCACCTCGGGCGTCACCTTTCCGCAGCAAACCACGAAGGGCGCGAGCTTCAATACGATTAAGGTAGCGGCGGCGACCGATGCCACGGTAAAGGCCAACTACGGCGGTACCAACGGTGCTACGCCGCTGTACTATTCGACCCCCACCATCGCCGACCTCACCAACACTGGCCGCACCGACCTGCTGATTGGCACGGCCAACGGCAACGTGGAGTACTGGCAGCAGGCCAATGTGAACGGGACGACTTTCAGACGGATTGGCAACCTGCAGCTAGGCTCGGGCGCCGACATTCGGGTGGCCGACTTTGCCAAGCCCACGGTGGCCGACATCGATGGCAACGGCCTGCTCGACCTGTTGGTGGGCACCGGCGACAACCAGCGCATTGCCCGCTTCGAGCAAACGGCGGCCGGCGCCACCACCTTCACCGCCAAAGGCAACCTGCAGGTGCCCACCAGCACGGCCACTACCGACCTGGTAACCGGGGCGCAGTTTCCGCGCCCGGCCATAACGGACCTCGACGGCGACGGCCGCCTCGACCTGCTGATTGGCGACTACTCGGGCCTGCTCAAGCGCTACGAGGCCACGGCCCTCAACTCGACCACCTTCGTGGCCGACGCGGGCAATATTCAGGTCGATGGGGTCAACATCAAGGCCGACGGCGCCGCCGCCAACGGCACGGCCAAGCCCCTGATTTTTGATATGGATGGCAACGGCTTGCTCGATATGGTGATGGGCAGCCAGCTAGGGGCTATTACCCGCTTCGAGCAGAGCGCCCGCTACGCCACCACCTTCGTGAGCAAAGGCAACCTGACGACCGACGGCAGCACGGCCGTCAACATGGGCACCACCGGCAACAATGAGGGCGGCTTTGCGGCGCCCATCATCACCGATATCAACAACGATGGCCAGCTCGATATGCTGATTGGCGACCAGAACGGCACGATTTACCTCTACACCCAGGCCCAGCAGCGCGCCCTCACCGCCTCGCCGCTGCCCGTGAAGCTCACTAGCTTCAGCGCCCAAAACACCAGCGCCGGTGCCCTGCTAAGCTGGGCCACCGCCACCGAAGAAAACAGCGCCAGCTTCGACGTGCAGCGCTCGCTCGATGGGGCTAGCTTCGTCACCGTGGGTAGCCTCGCCGCCGCCGGCTCCAGCCTCACCCCGCGCAGCTACCAGTACCTCGATGCCGCCGCCCCGGCCGGCACCAGCTACTACCGCCTGCGCCAGGTAGACCTCGACGGTACCGTGGCCTACTCGGCCGTGGCTACGCTAGCCCGCCCTACCACGGGCAGCGCCGCTAAGCCGCTGGCTTTCCCCGCGCCCTTCACCGATGCCCTGAGCGTGGCCCTGCCCGGCGCCGACATGCCGCAGGCCGCCACCGTAGCCCTGCTCACCCTCGATGGCCGCACCGTGTATAGCCGCCGCCTGGCCCTGAGCGCCACGCCCCAGGCCCTAGCCGAGTTGCCCACGCTGGCCCCTGGTCTCTACGTGTTGCGCACGACCACGGCGGGGGGCACTATTACTCAGCGCATCAATCGCAACTAGGTGGCTAGGGTAGCTGCTAATAAAACAGCTCGCTTGCTTCGTTGGATGAAGCAAGCGAGCTGTTTTGTTTCGGTGCTGCCCCGCACCCGCTAGCCCACCTGCTGCAGCGAGGCGGCCACCTGATAGGCCACCCCCAATGGCTCAAGCACGGCAAAGTGCCCGGTGCCGCAGGCAATTTTGAGGGCTTCCTTGCCGCGCAGGCCGGCTGGGTCGATGGGCGTGGCCTGGCCGGCCGAGCCCTTGGTTTCGACCACGAAGTAGATGCGGCGCTCGCCGCGCAGCACAATGGCCCAGTCGGGCCGGTAGTGCCCCAGCGGCGTGGGGATGAGAAAGCTGCGCGGCAGCTTAAAGTAAAACTCGACCTGCTCGGCCGCGTCGCAGCTCGCCGCAAAGCTGCGCTCGGTGGCGCTGTCCACGGGCACGCAGTCGTAGAGGGTACGGTGCTGGTTTTGCACCTCGTAGAGGTTGTGGGCGTACTGCGCCACCTCCTCGTCCTCAAAAAGCCGCATCTCGTACGTTTGGCCCCCCAGCTGTTCGTAGGTGATACCCGCCACCTGCAGGCGCTGCAACGTGCGCCGAATGGCCGCCACCACGTGGTCGAGAAACTCCTGCGGATTAATCAACAACTCAGCGTGGCGACCCGACTGGCTGATAATCTGAAAGATAGTGGCCCGCGTGAGCTCCACCCGGCTCTGGATGTAGCCGTACACATCGGGCACGGCAAAGGCAGGCGCGTACACCGTTTGCTGGTCTTCGGCGGCCAGCTGGCCGCTGATGCCCGCCGCCGAATAGGCGAGGCGGGCCTTGGTGGCGCGCAGCTGGGGCGGGCGGGTGGGTGGCGCCTGGTGCGGGTCGCGCAGGGCGGCTACGGCCCCGGCTATCAGCTCGGCGGTGCTGAAGGCCACGCGGTAGCGCGTGCGGTGCCGGATACGCTCCCAGATGGCAAAAAAGGCGGGGTAGTTTTCGGGCGTCAGCTCCTTGGGCCGGCGCGGCGTGCGGCGGGTGGCCGCGTCGCGGGTGCGTCCCGCAAACGCCACGCCCGTCTCGTCCTGAATCTCGCGCTGCAAGGCCGCCGAAAAATCCTGGTAGCTCTCGTTGGCAATGACGGTGAGTACGTTAACCCCTTTGTCGAAGATGCGCCGGCCGCCAGCATCCACGGCCAGGCGCAGGCCGCGGCCGATTTCCTGGCGCTTCTTCACCTCGCTGCGCGTTTCGCTGAGGGTGCAGATTTGGAACACGTTGGAGTTGTCCCAGCCCTCACGCAGGGCCGAGTGTGAGAAGATAAACTGCAGCGGCTCGGCGGGGTCGAGCAGGCGCTCTTTGTCGCGCAGTATCAGGGCGTAGGTATCGCGGTCCAGGGCCGAGTCGCCGCGCGTGTCCTTGCCGGCCGGGCTGGCATTGTCCTGCGAAAAATAGCCGTCGTGCACCTGCCCGGCGGCAAAGGGCAGCAGCCCTGCGTAGGCGGGCCGCGCCGCGTAGGCAGCGTAAATTTCCTCAAACCACTCGGCAAACCGGCCCGCCAGCCGCTGCCGGGTGTCGGGGTCGTAGCGCCGGTAGTTGGCCACGCGGTCCACGAAGATGAGCGACAATACCTTGATGCCCCGCGGCTTAAGTTGGCGCACCTTCTCGAAGTGCCAGCGGATGGTGCGCTCCAGCTGGTAGCGCAGCACGGCGTCGGTGAGGCCGCCCACCTCCTGGCCCACCCGCACGCGCAGGCCCGAGGCAAAGGTTACGCTGCCTTCCTCCTGGTTCAGCTCATTCACGATGAAGCCGTTGCGGTAAATGTCGCGCCCCTTGCTGAGCACGAACAGGTCGCTGCCGAGCCGCACCGTTACTTCCAGCTGGCGCACGCCGCCCGCGCCCTGCCCAAAAATGACGAGCCTAGCCGTGAGCGCGTGCCGGGCCGGAGTCACGGCCTTCACCCGCACAAAGGCGGCGTTGTAGTTGCCATCGGCCGTAATGCCGTCAACCTCAATTTGTTTCACCAGGCCCAGGTCGTAGGCCTGCACCGGGTTCAGCGCGTATACCAGGTTGTAGAGGTGGCGGTGGGTGGCCGAGTAGCGCAGGGTGGCTAGGGGGTGCAGCTCGGCCAGGGCCGCCTTGCGAGCGTCGGTTTCCAGGTTTTGGGGCTCGTCCACGATGACGATGGGCCGAGTGGCTTGCAGGTACTCGATGGGCCGCACGCCCGTTTCGCGCGGCCGGTTGATGAGGTTTGAGTCCTTGGCAAAGGCGTCGATATTAATGACCAGAATGTGCAGCGCATCGCTGAGGGCAAAGGTGCGCAGCGCGGCCGGCCGGCCGCTGTCGTACACCGTGTGCTGCACCGGCGGGTAGCCAAAGTGGGCCTGAAAATGCGCGTGCGTGATAGCCAGCGACTTGCACACGCCCTCCCGAATGGCCACGCTCGGCACCACAATCACAAATTTGCGGAAGCCATACGTGCGGTGCAGCTCATAAATGGTACGCAAATACACGTAGGTTTTGCCGGTGCCGGTTTCCATCTCCACCGTCAGGTTGAGGGGCAGGCTAGCGGCGTCGGTGTCGCCGGCCGCGGTCTGGAAAGTGCACGGCACCAGCGCGGTAGCCAGCGGCAAGCCCTGCGCGGCCTGCGCCCGCCGAATATTGGTCAGCAGCTGCGCATCGGCCAGCACCAGCCGGTTGGCGATGCCGGTTTCGGAGTAGGCCAGCGAGCCGGCGGCGGCCGTACCCACGGCTACTTCGAGCGGCGCGGGGCCGAGCGGCTGGCCCGCAAAAACGTCGACCACGGCCCGCACGGCCGCCTTCTGATAATCCTGCTCGGCGTCGAACTGAAGCTGCATAGTGCGTTAAATCAACTGTAAAACCACGCCCGCATCGGCCAGTTGCAAGCGGGCGTTGCTCACCTGCTCGTCGGGGTTTTCGCCCCCGAAAGCCTGTCCCGGCACTACCAGCCGCTGCGGCCGGGCGGCCACGGCGGCGGCCACTACCTCCGCATTGAGCCCCGCCAAAGCCAGCCAAAGCTGCCCGGCCGCCGCCTCGTACACGGCGAGGCCGCCCCACTCGTGTCGCGTCACGGCGGCCGACAGCGGCCCGCCGCCGGGCCCGCCCGCTAGCCGCAGCAGCAGCTCGGTGAGCAGCGCCGCCTCATCGGCAGCCCCGTGCAGGGGCGTTTGAAACAGGTCGAGCTGGGCTAGCAGGTCGGGCGCGGCCGCTACCTCGGGCTGCCAGGCGCGGAAATTGGAGGGGGCCAGCCGGTAGGCCCGGAAGCCCAGGTCGGGCGGCGGGCCGGCGGCCAGGGGCAGCTGCCCGGCCCGCGCCGCCCCTAGCTGCGCGCCGGCCCGGGCGAGGCGGGTGCGGGTGATATCGGCAATGGTGCCGTAACCCGCCTGGGCGGCTTCCGACTTGTCGGCCACGGGCTCGGCTAGCTGCACCAGCAGGTAGCGCCGCCGGCCGCCATCCTGGGCGTTGAGGTCGAGCACGGCGTGGCCGGTGCTGCCGCTGCCGGCAAAGAAGTCGATAACCAGGTCGTCGTCCTTGGTCACGAAAGCCAGCAGGCTAGCCAGCAGCTGCTCATCCTTCGGAAACCGGAAAATGTCGCGGCCCAGCAAGTTGTTCAGGCGCTTGGAGGCGGCCCGCCCGTCGTTGTAGATGAGGCTGCGCAACTGGTCCTTAGCCTGGGCGAGGCGCTTTTTGGGCTTGAGAATGGTCGTTTCATCGTCGCCAAACAGGATATCGCCAGCCGCCACCAGCCGGTGCATAGTGGCCTGGGGGTAGCGGTAGCCTTTGGCGGGCACCTTGCAGGCGCGGCCGGTGCGTGGGTGCGGCACATCGTACACGTAGCCCCCAAATTTGGGGTTGGCCGCGTCGGCATCGTGGAAGACGCCCTGCGCGTCCACGTTGTCGTAGTGCTCGGCGCCGCGCAGGTCGGCGCGGTTGTCTTTCAGCCAGCGCCGCAGCTCGGCCTGGATGGCGGCCACGTCGGGGCCGTGCTGCCGGCGGAGCTTTTGGTACTGCTTCTCAATGAGCTGCGCCTTCTTCGACTCGGTAAACCAGTCGGGCTGCAGCTCCTTGTTTTTGGCGTACACCAGCAGGTACTCGTGCTCTTTCGATACTTGGTTGGGGTTGTTGTCGGTGGCTGTTTCGAGCACGATTTCAGCGATAAAATTCTCTTCGCCGAATACTTCGTTGAGTAGCAGGCGCAGGTTGTGCACCTCGTGGTCGTCGATGGAGATGAACAGCACGCCGTCTTCGCGCAGCAGATTGCGGCCCAGGTACAGGCGCGGCCACAGCATACTAAGCCAGGCCGAGTGGTACTGGCCGTTGTCGCGGGTGTTTTTGCGCCACAAATCCTGGTGGTTGAGCTGGCCCGCAGCATCGCGCTGGCCGGTGCGCTGCTCGTAGGCGGCGCGCCGCTCGGCAAAGCTGTCGGCGTACACGAACGAGTCGGAGCCCGTGTTGTAGGGCGGGTCGAGGTACAGCACCTTGGCCTGGCCAAAGTAGCCGCGCTGTAGCGCGCGCAGTACTTCCAGGTTTTCGCCCTCGATAAAAACGTGCCGGGTGGCGTCCCAGTCTACGCTGGCCGCCGCGTCGGGCACGAGGGTGGCCGTGGGCGGCTGCTGCACCGCGCGGCGGGCCTCGGCCTTGCCCGCCCACTGCAGCTCGTAGCGCTCGGGCATGGCCGGGGCTAGCGCGTCTTCGGCCGCCAAAAGGGCTCTCAGACCCTCAAAATCGACTTTGCCTTCCCGTACTAGTTCCGGAAAACATTGCCGCAGGCTGGCAATGGGGGTGGTGCGAAGGCCCGAACTCTGGCTAGGCATAGCGATGAAACAGAGAGTAAAAATTCGTTACAAATATGATTCAAATAAGGTAAAAAATGCATCATAAATGTAAAAAAACTATTACTGATTCCGTAAACTCCGCGCCGCAAATTTGCTTTTCCTCCTTCGAGACTAGATTAGTAATGCAGCACCGCGGTGAAATAGTGGCGGCCACCGTGGCCAAAAGCGGCGTGAAGCTGAGCCAGCTCCACCGGGCGCTAGGCATCAGCCGGCCCACCCTGTACCGGCGCTTTGAGGACCCGAACCTGGATTTTGACTTCATCAAGCGCGTGGGCCAGTTCATCTACCACGACTTTGCCGAGGATTTCCGCGAACTGGCCGCGCCCGGGCTAACCCTGGCTGCTGAATCGGCCGCCGGCTACGGGCTCGACTCGCTCGATGAGTGCAAAAACAAGCTGTTGCACGTGTATTCGCTCTACACCGAGCTGCAGGAGAAATACAACGCCCTGCTGGCCGAGCGCAGCTGATAGGGCCCGCCGCGACCCGGCCGCAAGGGCTAGCCACGCGCATGAGTGTGCCCTGACCGCGGCAGTTGAGCTTGGATTGGTGAATTTTTCTGCCTGGCCAGAAGCAAGCATTTGTGTTGTAGCCTGCCAGATTCAGAGCTAGCCAGAAATTTGCTGCGCTTAACTTGTTTTTGTGAAGTACTTTGTTTTTCAAAGTAAGAGGTGCTACTTTTGCTGGCACCATGACACAGGATGGAGTAGCAAGGGTAGGCTCTTTTTTTGAACGGGTACAGGCGGCAATGAGGCGGCGGCGGCTGGTCTGCTGGCTGCTGTGCCTGTGGAGCAGCACGCTGCTGCCAGGCTGCGGCAAACCCGGTGGGGCGAGTATACTAGCCGCCTGCTTTATGCAGCCAGCCATTGACCAAAACAACGTGGGGCGGGTAGGGCTGCTGCTGCGCCTGGGCTTTGATGTAAACGCCAGGGTATACGGCCATAGTGGACTGGGCAAGAGAAGTCTGCTTGGCTACGCCACCGAGCAAGACAAACCCGCCGTGGTGCAGCTGTTGCTGGTGCGGGGGGCGGCAGTCAACCAAGTAGACGACTACCCGGGCACCGCGCTGTGCCTAGCCAAATCGCCGGCGGTATTCAAGCTGCTGCTGACGCACGGGGCCCGTTTTCAGCGATTGAGCTTTAGCACGGGTACCCAGGAGTGGACCTACCCCACCACCTACCTGCGGCATCGGCCCAGCGTGGCGCCGCTGGTGCTCGACTACGCGCCCGACTCGCTTTTCCGCCAGTATGATTTTTATGAGCCGCTGTTGCTGGGCTTTCTCGACCGCGATGATACCGTGCGCGTGCGGCAACTGCTGCGCCGCGGCGCTAGCCTAGTGAAGCCCACGCGGCCGAACGTGGCGTATAAGATACTGGTGAGTGGCCAGCCCCTATACTACTCCAAAAGTCCCGAAATGACCTGGCTGCTGGCGCGTAACGGGGCCAAAATCGACCATATCAGCGACGAGCCCATCTACGACTACAACCTGCTGGCAATGGCCATTGCCTACGGCGATGTGCGCCTGCTGCGCTACGCCGAGCAGCGTGGCCAGCACCTGCACACGCCCAATAATCCGTTCTTTCTCGATGCGCACGACCCGGCAATGGTGCGGTACCTGCTCGGGCGCGGGGTATCCATCAACTCGCGCGGCAGCTACGGCAATACCGCGCTGCTGCACGCCACCTTTGGCAGCCACGACGCCTGCCTAGAGGACCTGCTACTGCGGCTCGGGGCCGGTAAAACCCTTGTTAACCAGGGGGGCGATAGCTACCAAGGGGGCAATAACCCCCGCACCGGCCACCGGCCCATTGCCCCCACTGATACCATCAGCGCGTACACGTGCGTGGCCCAAATGCCCTCGCTGCCCGGCGGGGGCGGCACCCCGGCCATTCAGGCCTACGTGCAGCGCGCCCTGGTTCCGCGCCTGCCCGCCGGGGTGCGCAGCGGCCAGCTGAAGGGCCGCGCCTACGTGCAGCTAACGGTGGGCCCCAGCGGCGTGGTGCGCAACCTCGAAGCGCAACCTACCGACGACCCGGCCTGCGATGCGGCGGTGCTGGCGGCCGCGCGCCAGCTGCTGCGCCTAGTACCCGGCCGCCACGGGGGCCGGCCGGTATCGGTGCAGCTCTGGCTCCAGCTGAACCTGGTGGCCCCGTAGGTGATGCGCACTGGCACGATAAACTGCGGCGCCACGAGCAGCTGGCCCCTTGCTCATTCTATCTTTACGGCTTGCCCCCTCACGCTACGCTTTTGTCATGAATCTTCCCCGCCTGCGCCAATTGCGCCGCGACAATACCCTCTTCAAACTGGCCATGAACACCGTGCGGCTGCACTTGGAGGAGGAAGACCGGCTGGCCCGGCAGCCGCAGCTGCGCACGGCCCCCGATGCCGACCTGGCATTTATTCAAGGCAGCATCGACCAGTGGGTAGGCCTGGCTACCAACTATATCGCGCACCGGTTTCGGTGCCCCGCCCCGCAGGCCATGCAACTGCTCGGCGAGCTGCTGGGCGATTTGAAGGCGAGCATTCCGGTGGGCGAGCTGCGGCAGGTGCCGTACCAGCAGGCACTCTACCTGCCTCCGGCATGGGTTGAAAGCCAACAGCAGCCGGCGCCTGCCGCGGAGGAAAACTAACTGCCCAGCCGCGCTAGCACCTCCGGGGGCGTGAGTAATGGGCAGCATGCCGGCTACAAAACCTTTGGGGTTGCGGGTGACGGGGGCTTCGAGGGCGGGCGCAGCCTTGGCCGTCGCTGCGAAGTACTGCAGCGCGCTCTCAAAACCAGGGAGCGAGAAGCGCAAGGCGTCGTTAACCGTGCGCGAATCGACGGCAACTAGGGTTACCAGGTCAGCAATTTTCAACAGTAATACTTGTGCGCTAGCCGACTCTACTACTTTGCGCAGCACGTAGTAAGCCTAGCCAGAGGCCAAGCGGCTGCGGTAAAGTTAAATCTTGCGCTCCTCAGCCAGTTGAAATAATTCGGCGGCCACAGCAAAGGGTGCGCGCCGCATGATAAAACCGAGCAGCACATTGTTGTCCACAAAAAAGTGACTCGTACCCCACAACGCTCCTAAGTAGCTTTTTCGAGCACCTTTTTGTAGTCAAAAGCAGTGGGTACCTGCACAGCCCCAAACAATCGCTGAATGTGCGGCGACAAAGGCCGCCTCGGTTCCGCCATTGTTTGGGGCTGATTTGTTGCTGGATGTACGGTAGCTTTCAATAGGTTAGTCAACGCGCATCCAACTCTTGGCCATGCTGCCGGGCATAGTCTTGCGCAGCTTACAACAGCTTCTCGTCGAGGATGATAGTAGGCTGAGACATGATAGAAAGGCTTTAGAATAAGAACGACCGGCGCCCCGAAGTAATTTGCCGGCCTAGTACAGCACCCGAAACTTAATCGTGTGCTCGACGGCGCGCAGGGCCTGAATCACGTCCTGGTCATACTGCTTGTTGATGTCGGTAATCACGTAGCCAATCAACTCGTTGGTTTTCAAATACTGCCCCAATATATTGACGTGGTGCTGGGCCAGCACGTTGTTGATGTTGGCCAGCACGCCGGGCACGTTGGCGTGGATGTGGATGAGGCGGTGCGCCTGCTGGGTGGGCAGCTGAATATTGGGAAAATTGACGCTCTGCTGCGTGTTGCCCGAGTTGATGTACTCCATGATGCGCTCGGGCACAAACTCGGCAATGTTGCGCTGCGCCTCGGCGGTGCTGCCGCCGATGTGGGGCGTCAGCAGCACGTTGGGCAGGCCACGCAGCTCACTCTCAAAGCTTTCGCTGTTGGTTTTGGGCTCGTAGGGAAATACGTCGATGGCCGCGCCGCCGAGGTGGCCGCTGCGTAGCGCCTCGGCCAGGGCCGGCACGCTCACCACGTGGCCGCGGGCATTGTTGATGAAGAGCGCGCCGGGCTTCATGAGGGCAAATTCTTTGGCGCCGAAAAAATCCTGGTTATCGGGGCGGCCGTCGATGTGCAGTGTCACGATGTCGGCTAGGGGTAGCAGCTCGTCGAGGCTCTTCACTTTCACGGCGTTGCCGAGTTGGAGCTTCTCGGCCATGTCGTAGTAAATGACCTTCAGGCCCACGGCCTCGGCCACTACCGAGAGCTGCGCCCCGATGTTGCCGTAGCCAATGATACCCAGGGTCTTGCCCCGAATCTCGAACGAGCCGCTGGCCGACTTGTCCCACTCGCCGGCGTGCATCTTGGGGTTCTTCTCCGGAATGCGGCGGGCCAGCACAATCAGCTCGGCTAGGGTCAGCTCGACCACCGAGCGCGTGTTTGAGAAGGGCGCGTTGAACACGGCCACGCCCCGGCGCATGGCCTCGGACAGGTCAATCTGGTTGGTGCCGATGCAGAAGGCACCGATGCCGATGAGGCGGTTGGCGGCGGCCAGCACCTTGGCCGTGACCTGCGTTTTGGACCGGATGCCCAGGATGCTCACGCCCTCGATGCGGGCAATGAGCTCGTCTTCGTCCAGGGCGCCCTTCACCTCCTCCACCTGGTAGCCTTCCTGGCGAAACAGCTCGGCGGCGCGGGCATCGGGGTTTTCCAGCAGCAATACTTTGATGCGGTTTTTGGGATAGCTCAGGGTCATGGGTAATTTCAGCTGGTAGAGAAACTCGTCAAAAGTGGGCAGCACCTCATCGGCGTGGGCCACTACGCTGGGGCGGCTCACGTTTTCGGTGTACGCGTAGAAGCGGTGGGCTAGCCCGGCCTCGCGAATCTGGTAGTCGGTGTAGCCATCGCCGAGCACGTACACCGGCCCGTCGAGGTCGAGCAGCACGAGCTGCCGGATTTTGCCCCCGTCGCGGCTCAGCACGTTGGCCGGGTCGCAGCCGGTGATGTTGCCCGCGGCGTCGAACGTAAACGTATTGGCCAGCACGTGGCTAGCCCCAATGCCAAACTCGGCCACCACGGGCTCGATAAACTCGCGGAAGCCGCTGCTCACCACGTAGATGCGGTCGGCGTGCGTCCGAAAAAACTCGGCGTTGCGCCGGATGCTGGCGCTCACCTTGGTTTGCAGGTGCGCCACCAGCGGCGCCAGGTGCCGGCGGCTAGCCCCCAGCAGCGCCAGCCGCTTGGCCAACGATTCCTGAAAGCCGATTTCGCCGGCCATGCCGCGGTCGGTGAGGGCCTTGATTTGGCCCACGCGCTCGGCGCGGTCGGGCTGCCCGGCCAGGGCAATGTCGGCCAGCTCATCGAGGCCCTCGACCTGCGTGAACGTGGAGTCGAAATCGAAAACGAGGTAGGGCAGGAGTGGGGCAGCGTCGGGCATGGGCGCAAAGATGGGGCGGGTAGCGACTGTTAAAAGCTCTTTTCCGCTCAGTAATATTGTATTCGGGACAGGCTGTGCCAACTTCCGTAGGCTAGCGACCAGGTACAATCACGGGAGCCACTATCTTATTTCCTGAACCAATCGGGGGTAGGCTCCCCAGATTACGCCAATGGTATTATGTACGCAGCCGCAGAAAAAAGTAGAAAAGATGTAGCTCTCCGATTTGGCTGAATAAATTCGTATCAACGTAGGATAATCACTGTGCGGGCCTGTAGGTAAGTCAATTAGGCCATGCGAAACGGGCTGGGATGGCTGTCGGCCCCCGATAGCAATTGATGGTGAGCCCACTTGTTTAGGCTGAAAGAATTGCCGGGCTACCGCGGGCTCAATTACGAATGCAGCGCACTCAATGCTTTGTCTTTTGGCTGAATTGTAATCGGCAGAAATATGCTGCCACATAGTGGCTGCTTCATCGCGCGATAGCCTAGCCACTTCATACTGAAGGCTGTCAACTGGCTGCCCGTAGCTGCTATACAGCCTAATGCTGCGGTTGCCGCCTCCGCATAGCTGAGCCTGGGCACGGTAGGGGAAAGCCAGCATAAGCAGCGAGCCTAGCACTATAACTAAACGAGATAAAAAAGCAGGCATGGGCGCAAAGGTGCAACTGGTTTCAACCCAATATTGCTGCCGCTATAAACTATTCTGTACCAGATTTACGCTGGCCTTGGTGCCCTGGCAGCGGCTGGGCGGCTAGGGCTTCTAAACTTATTCGCTTTCCTCTATCATGCCCAGCCCCGACGTCCCCACCTTTTGCCCCGCTAGCCGGCAACATTGGCGCGAGTGGCTGCTGGCCCACCACGCCCAGCAGCAGGCCGTGTGGCTGGTGTATCATAAAAAGCACACCGGCACGCCCAGCCTAAGCTGGAGCGAGGCCGTATCCGAAGCCCTCTGCTTTGGGTGGATAGATAGCCAGGCCCAACCCATCGACGCCGACACCTACCGGCAGCTGTTCAGCCGGCGCAAGCCGCGCAGCGGCTGGTCGCGGGTGAACAAGGAAAAGGTCGTCCAGCTGCTGGCCGATGGCCAGATGCTGCCCGCCGGCCTGGCTGCCATCGAAACCGCGCAGCAAAACGGCGCCTGGGCGCTGCTCGACGAGGTAGACGCCCTGGTGGTGCCGCCCGACCTGGCCGCCGCGCTAGACGCCAGCCCGGCCGCCGGCAGCTACTTCGCCGGCCTCAGCCGCACCGACCGGCGCAATTTGCTGCAGTGGCTGGTGCTGGCCCGCCGCCCCGAAACCCGCCAGCGCCGCCTGGCCGAAATAGTGACCCTCGCCGCGCAGCAACTGAAGCCGGCGCAGTTTCGGGGCAAGAAAAAGAGTGCGTAGCCGGGGTAATTAGCAGCGCAGTAACGGGGCCTAGCGGTGCGGCGTTTTTCCTTTAATAAAAAACAATGTTGGTACATAAAATGTATGTACATTTGTGCGCGCAGGCTAGCCAGCAAACTCGGCTACCAAGCGCCCACGGTAGTACATTGTTTTCACCGGCCCCGCGGCCATTACCCCTTTTTTCAGTGAACATTCTGCACATCATTTCGAGCCCGCGTAAGGGGGCTTCGGCCAGCATTCAGCTCGCTAACGGTATCATCGACAAGCTGCAAGCGGCCCACCCCGGCAGCAACGTAGTGGTGCACGACCTGGCTAGCCACCCCTTCCCGCACCTGGAGGAAGCCAAGCTGCAATCGTTCTTCACGCCGGCCGAGAGCCGCACGCCCGAGCAGCAGGCCGCCGCCAAGCACTCGGACGACGCCATTCAGGAAATCAACGACGCCGACGTTATCGTGATTGGCGCGCCGCTCTACAACTTCGGCATTCCTTCGACCCTGAAGGCCTGGGTTGACCACATTGCCCGCGCCGGCATCACGTTCCGCTACACCGCCACCGGCCCCGAGGGCCTCATCAAGGGCAAGAAAGTGTACGTGGCCATGTCGAGCGGCGGCATCTACTCGGAAGGCCCATCGGCCGGCTACGACTTCGTAGCGCCCTACCTGAAAGCCGTGCTCGGCTTCCTGGGCATCACCGACGTGACCGTGGTGCGCGCCGAAGGCCTAGCCGTACCCGACCTGCAAGCCAACGCCGTGCAGAAGGGTCTGGATAGCGTGACTATCAGCGCGTAGTTATTATAGTTAGCAGATAATTAAGAAGTTATAGTAATTATAAGCCTTCCATAAAAAGAGGCGGCTACCGAATGGTAGCCGCCTCTTTTTATGGAAGGCTTTTGGCGTTGTACCAAAGGCTAGCTTACCGCGATTTCGCGTCGCGCCAGCTGAACTCGGGCTTGTAGCCCAGCACGCGGCGCGCCTTATCGATGGAGAGCAGCGTTTCGTGCTCGCCCAACTCCTTTTTCACGGGCACGTTGGGCAGGTAATTTTTCATCAGCTCGGCCGACGATTTCGACATCACCGTGTCGGCGTTGGCGATGATGAAGGGGTGCATGCCGGTGGCGTCCCACTCGAGGGCCTTGCGGATGGCCTGCGCGCCGTCGCGGGCGTCGATGTAGGCCCACATGTTCCACTTGCGCTCCTCGGGGTCGTTGTCGTAGGCCGGAAACTTGGCGTAGTCGGCGGGCTGCATCACGTTGGAGAAGCGCAGGCCGACGAGCTTCATGGCGGGCGTCTGGAGCACGAACTGGCGAGCCATGTCCTCCATCAGCACCTTAGCCAGGGCGTAGGCGCTTTTGGCGCGCAGCGGGTAGTCCTCGTCCACGGGCGCGTAGGGCTCGCCGCCGTCGAAGGGCTCGCCGAGCGTGGTTTCGGAGCTGGCCCAGATGACGTTGTGGATGCCTAGCCGGCGGGCGGCCTCAAACACGTTGTAGGTGCCCATAATATTGTTTTGAAACAAATGGGCATCGGGGTACTGGCGCGGGGTGGGGAAGGCCGCCAGGTGCACCACGGCGTCGAAGGCATCGCTGGCCACGCCGGCGTGGATTTCCTTGCCCGTGGAGGACAGCGCGTCGAGCGTCTGGCCAAAGTCGGAGAGGTCGGCGATGATGCCCGGAATGCCTTGCTCGGGCGCCACGGTATCAAGTACAAATACGTCGTAGCCATGCGCTTGCAGGTCTTGCACGCACACTTTGCCGAGCTTGCCGGTGCCGCCGGTCACGGCCACGCGCTTGGCCTTTTTTTGAGGAGAATTCATAGAGTGGAAAAGGGTAAGGAGATGGTCCAGTGGGGCGGAGCTGTGCGCCCGCTAGGGGTAGTCTGGGCCTAATACGGCGCAACGGGCCCGGCCGCCGTGCATTTTTTCGGCATGAGGAAGTAAGCCCGACCGCCGGGGCCGGGGGCTAGCGGGGCTTAACTTTGTGAGAATTCACTAGGTCGGCTCTTGTATGAAACCATTGCTCCTCGCCGTTACCGCCGCGCTGCTCACGGCCGCCGCCCCGGCTACTACCACGGTTGCGCCGCGCAGTCGCATTTTTCATCTGCTGTGCCGGGCCACGGTACCGGTGCCCGCCGCGGGCACCAAAACCCTGGAGTTGTGGATGCCCGTGCCCCACGCCGACAAAAGCCAGGACGTGCAGCAGCTCAAGATTGAGGCCAGCGCGCCCTACACCGTGGCCACCGACCAGTACGGCAACCAGATGTTGCACCTCAAGCCGGCCACCGTGCCCACGGCGCCGCTCACCGTCACGCTCACGGCCCTCGTCACGCGCCGCGAGCACCTCAACCTGCGCGCCACCGACGACCACGCCCCCGCCGAAACCGAGGCCCGCGACCCCAACCTCAGCCGCTGGCTAGCCCCCGACCGCCTGGTGCCCCTCGATTTTAAAATCAAGGCCCAGGCCCAGGAAGTGGTGGACAAGGCCGGCGCCAAAACCGACCTGCAAAAAGCCCGCGCCATCTACGAGCACGTGGTGAGCACCGTAACCTACGACAAAACCGGCCAGGGCTGGGGCCGCGGCGACATCTACTACGCCTGCGACGCGCGGCGGGGTAACTGCACTGATTTTCACGCTATTGTAATTGGGTACTGCCGGACGCTGGGCATTCCGGCGCGCTTCAGCATCGGGCTGCCGCTGCCCGTGGGCCACGGCCAGGGTGAGATTAAAGGTTACCACTGCTGGGCCGAGTTCTTCACCAAGCAAACCGGCTGGGTACCCGTCGATGCCTCCGAGGCCGCCAAAAATCCCGACAAGCGCAACTACTTTTTCGGCGCCCACGACGAAAACCGCGTCGAGTTCACCCGTGGCCGCGACCTGACCCTGACGCCCAAGCAAGCCGGCGCGCCGCTCAACTACTTCGTGTACCCCTACGCCGAGGCCGACGGCAAGCCAGTCGAGGACGTGGCTCGCACCTACACGTTTGAGGACTTAGTGGGCGGGAAGTAGCCCGGAGAGACAAAGCAAAGACGACCGTCATGCTGAGCTTGTTGAAGCATCTCTACCGCCCCGTTGAATGGAGTAGTAGAGATGCTTCGACAAGCTCAGCATGACGGTCGTTTCGTTTTAGAGAAGCCTACACATGTCAGCCGGCTAGCCCTGCAGCTCGGCCACGTCGGCCTGGCTCAGCTTCACCTCCATCGCCTTGGTCAGTTCCTGCACCTGCGCCACGCTGGTGCCGCTGGCGATGGGCGCCGTGATGCCGGGCGCCTGCATAAGCCACGCCAGCGCTACCTGCGCCTGCGAAATGCCGTGGCGGTCGGCCACTGCATCGAGCGCTTGCAGAATTTTGAAACCCTTGTCGTTCAAGTATTTCTTGCCGATGCCGGCACCGCGCTGGCTCTTTTTGAGGTCGTCTTCGCTGCGGTACTTGCCGGTGAGGAAGCCGGCGGCCAGCCCGAAATACGGAATGACGCCGATGCCGCTGGCCTGCACAATGGCTAGGTCATCTTTTTCAAACGCTTCGCGGTCGTAGAGGTTGTACTCGGGCTGCAGGCTTTCGTAGTGCGGCAGGCCGTTTTTGGCCGCATCGAGGGCGGCTTGCAGGCGCGCGGGCTTGAAGTTGCTGGCCCCGATGGCGCGCACCTTGCCCTCCTTGATGAGCTCGGCGTAGGCTTCGAGCGGCTCGGTCACGGGTAGGCTCTCGTCGTCCTGGTGACTCTGGTAGAGGTCGATGTAGTCGGTTTGCAACCGTTGCAGCGAAGCCTCGACAGCCTGCTTGATGTAAGCTTTCGAGAGGCCTTTTTTGTCGGGGGCCAGCTCCATGCCCACTTTAGTGAAGATGAGCACGTCGTCGCGGCGGCCGCGCTGGGCCAGCCACTTGCCAATCACGGTTTCGGACTGCCCGCCGCCCTCGTGGCCGGGCACCCAGCGCGAGTACACGTCGGCCGTGTCGATGGCGTTGCCGCCGCCCGCCACAAAGGCGTCGAGCACGGCGAAGGAAGTCGGTTCGTCGGCCGTCCAGCCAAATACGTTGCCGCCCAGCACAAGCGGGGCGATGTGCAGGCCCGAGTGGCCTAGTTCGCGGTGAGTTGCCATAAAAATTGGAAAAGGAGGAGCTGCTATAACCGCGGGCCCCGCCTTTTGTGTGATAATCGCCGATTTTGTCCACCCGCCCACCCGCGTATTTGTACCTGATTTTACCCTAAGTCGAATACCCCAGCCTCGCAAGGAAAGGTGGGCTAGCGGCGGGTGCGCTCATTGGCTGAAGACCCGGAAAAGCGGTGCGCTAGAATTGAGATAACTTATTGGCAGTGAAAAAAATACTTATACAATTCAGAACCTATGAGGCAGTCTGGTTGCCGTGTTGTAAACCTGCTGGCCGAAGCGTAGGATGTCTGGTTTGAGTTCGCTGCCAGTGACTTGTGTCATCTACTGCTCATAGTGGCGCTTCTATTTTTGGGTGCGTTTTTTACTTCATCCTGTTCTCTCCCTTGACGCATGAAATCACCCTTACCCTTGCTGACGCTGCTGGCCGCTAGCCTCACGGCGGCCGCCCAAACCCCGATTACGCTCACGCAGAGCAATTTTTCGGCGCTAGCCTCTACTGTGGAGCTGTACAACACGGCTAGCATCACGGGCGTGACGCCCCCTGCGCTGGGCGCCAACCAAACCTGGAACTACAGTGGCCTGGTGGCCACGGGCCAAACGACGCAGGCCTACAGTGCGCCCACCGCCACGCCCGCCTTTGCCGGCACCACGCGCACCTACACCTACTCGCTGGCACTAGGGCCGTTTCAGGTGCAGGGAGTCGGGTCGCAGGCCCTTACGGCTACGGGGTTGAACTACCTGGGCTACAGCATTCCGCGGCAGCGTTTTGGCCTGGGCACGCTCACGGGTGCTGCCACCGATTCGCTGGTGATACCGGCGCAATCGGTGCCCGTGGGCACCACACTGGTTGCCTTCCCAACTACGGTGGGCACGGTCAACAAAAACGTGTACCGCACGGGTACCTCGGGACTGCTTACCGTGGGCCTGGTGGGGCTCAGCAAAACGCCCCTGCGCCTGGTGCAGCGCGTGAGCACCACCGACAGCGTGGCCGGCTACGGCACGCTGCGCGTGCCGGTGGCCGGCGGCACCTCGGCCAGCCCCGTGCTGCTGGTGCGCAGCCGCGCCATCGAGGTCGATAGCTTTTACCTGGCGGGCCAGCCAGCGCCGGCCGTGCTGCTGGCGGTGCTGGGGGTGCAGCAGGGCGCCGTTACGCGCTCGTACTACGATAGTTTTTACCGGGCGGGCTCGTCGCAGGTGGTGCTAGGGCTGAGCTATACTTCGGCCACCTACCAGACGCTGCAAAACGCCGTGTATTCGCGGGAGGCCTCGCTGCTGGCTACCCGGCCCAGCCTGGCGGCCACCGTGGGTGGCCTCTCAGCCTACCCCAACCCGCTGGCGCAGGGCCCGCTCGTGCTGCTGGCTGGCAATGGCTCGCGCGCGGCCGTGGCCCTTACCGTGCGCGACGTGCTGGGCCGCCAACTGGCGGCCGGCAGCGGCACGCTGGGCCAGCCTACGGGGCTGCTGGCGGGCCTGCCCCAGGGCAACTATCTGCTCGAAATCAGCACGGCCGACGGCCAGCGGGCGGTGCAGCGCGTCACGGTGCGGTAGCTGCCGGCTAGGGTGCACCTTCCTTAAAAAAGCGGGACAACCAGCGGGCGCAGGTCGGCGGGTTGTCCCGCTTTTTACGTAGGCGATTGTGGTGCGTAGCGTCGGCGCCTTATTCCTCCTTGAGCACCACCAACAGGCCTTGCACTTCCTGATTGAGCAGGCGCACGGCCGCTTGCAGCTCGTTGAGCAGGTTGGCGCGCACCGTGAGCTGGTCGGCCGAATGCTGGCCGCCGGCCCCAAACAGCAGCGCTGCCAGGGCCTTGCCTTGCTTCGAATCGGGCTTAGCGAGCTGGCCGTAGCGCCGTCAGCGCTGGCGCGTATTGTGGACAATGCTCGTCTGGCCGCCGCTGTTGAACGCCGGATTGGTGAGCGTATACCACACGCTGAGCGGAAACAGGTCGGCAGCGGGTCGCTCGTTCCACACCTCGGCCGGCAGGTTGCGCGGGCGCCCAATGAGCCGAAAATGCGGCCCACGCTCGACGCCGCGTCAGAGCCGAACACGCTGCCAGCGGGGCCAGCTACAGGGCTGCATGTTCCAAACGTGACGCAACAAGTCCACTACTTTTAGTGGCTGTCTCCCGGCCTTAGTCTGCGGTATCTGGAACTGGCATTTGAGGAAACAAAATGAAGTCGTTCAGGAACAAGCCTACTATCTTTTTTATGTAGAGTTGTGGTCCTGCGCGTGTGCTTCAACCACGATGACAACTTCCCTTGCCCTTATGCTGCCTCAATCTCCGCTACGGCTTGCTCAACCAGCGTAGCTGCTTGGGCAGCATTGGGCTGGGTAGCTTGCTGCTGCTGCACTTGCCGCAGCAGCAAGATAAGCCGCTTGTAATCAAGGTATGGCTTATACTGCACTGCCATTGTTTTAATGCGATTGATGCCCTGGGCCAGCGCATGGGCGTCGTTGAGATGCCCGAGTAGCTCGCCCAGGCTAGGCAGCATTTCCAGCTGACTGGGGGGGGAGGCCGCATCGAACTTGGCAAGAACCGACGGCCACTGGGCTAGGCCACCCGCGCGGCCATATACCGCAACGAGTGCCGTAGTAAGCGCCCCCTTATTATCAGCTTCGAAAGCAGTGGCGCGCGCCAGCGCCTGGGCTGGGGATAGCGGCAGCAGGGCTTGCAGCGCCGCGCCTTGCACTTGGTAAGACTGACTAGCTAAAGACCTGGTGAATAAATCACTATAACGCTTGTCCTGGAGTGAGCCCAACGCGATAAGCGCCGTAGCCTGTACCTGCTTGGCCTCATCGGTTGCCGCTAGCCTAGCCAGTACCGGCGCCGTGGCCTGGCGCACTGCCTCGTTTTTGAGGTCAAGCAGTTCGATAGCTAGTTGCCGCAGCGCCGGCGATGCGTCAGTCAGCCCTGCGCGCAGTATCTGCTGGGCTACCGGGTCTGCGGGCTGGCGCTGCGTGGCTTGCAAGGCTTCGCGGCGGTCGAGGTACCGGGCCGCATGCCGGTACTGATAGGCAAACGCCGGCAAGGACTTATGGTCTTCCTTCTGCCACACCAATACTTTTTCGGCATCCACGTTCACCAAGTCGGGCCGCGTGGGAGTAGCAAAATAAAGCGTATCCACGGCGTGGCGCAGGGTAACGGGGTAGCGTTGCGCGCGGCCCTGGCAGTAGACATCGACCATGAGCGGCAGCTGGTACGGGGTGCCGGCCTGCGTCTGGCGCACCACCACGGCTTGTCGTTGGCGAGTGGCCTCCCACCAATAATCGATGCTCACCACCGGGTGGCCAGCGCGGTAGTACCACTGGTCAAAAAACCAGTTGAGGTCTTGGCCTGAGGCCTCTTCTAGGGCCAGCCGCAGCTGCTGGCTTTCGCCGGTACCAAAGGCGTTTTGCGTCAGGTAGTGGTGCAGCCCCCGAAAAAACACGTCCTCACCCAGATAAGTCCGCAGCATATTCAGAATGCTGCCACCCTTTTCATACGTCACAGCGTCGAATAGCTCATCCTTGGCCCCGTAGTGAAAGCGTACCAGCGGCTTGAGGGCATCAGCCGGACTACGCAAGTACTTACGCAGGCTAAGGTCTGCTTGCTGGGCCCCGGCGTCGGGGCCATACGCATGCTCGGCCCACAGTATTTCGCTAAAGTTGGCAAAAGACTCGTTTACCGTAAGGTTGCCCCAGCTTTCGCAGGTCACGTAATCGCCAAACCAGTGGTGAAACAACTCGTGGGCAATTTCACGTTCTACCCCGGCATACTGCCAGTCCAGCAACTCGCGGGCCGAGCCCTGCGCTTGCTCGCCGAAGAGCGTAGCGGTCGTGTTCTCCATGGCTCCCGCCACAAATTCGCGGCATACCACCTGGCTGTACTTGCTCCAGGGAAACGCTACCCCGAGGCGCTGCGAGAAAAACTCCAGCATGCGCGGCGTCTTGCCAAAAATGGTGCGCGCCTGGGCGGCGTATTGCGGCTCCAGGTAGTAGCTTACTTCCTTGCCGCGCCACGTATCCGTGGTGCGGCGAAAGTCGCCGACGGCCAGCATCACCAGGTAAGGAGCATGGGGTTCGGTCATTTGCCAGGTATCGGTGCGCAGGCCGGGGCCCGCCGCTGCCTGCTTCACCAGCTGCCCGTTGCTGAGCGTAACATAGTGCTTGGGCACGGTCAGGCTAATCTCCTGGGTAGTTTTCTGATTGGGTTCGTCGATGGTGGGAAACCACACAGAACTCGCATCCGGCTCGCCCTGCGTCCAGATTTGCCGTGGCTTGCCGCCGACCGCGCTATCCGGATTAATGAAATAGAGGCCTTTTGCGCCCCGAATGGCTACCCCGGCCGTAGCACCCAGCTCGTCGGGTTTCGCCGTATAGTCGAGGTAAATAGTGTAGGCTTCAGCCGAGGGCACGAGCCGGCCCAGGGATATGAATAGCTGCTGCTGGTTGTAGCGATAGGTGAGCGGCTGCCGGGTTGTGCCGTGCAGCATCGCCACGGCGTGGATGTCCATGTCTTTGGCATCAAGTCGCAGGCTATCAGCGGCGTAGCCGTGGGGCTTAAGCGTCAGCCAGGCCTGGCCGTAGAGGTAGCGTTTGGCATAGTCAAAGCGCACCGCGAGCTTGGTATGTACTAAATCGTGCAAGCAGCGGGCCGCCGGGCGATAAGCGGTTGTCGGCTGGGCTGCCGTCGCCAGCACGCGAACGAACATGACCAAAAGCACGAAATAAATTTGCATTGGGTACGCGGAAGGATTCCAGGAGGGGTAGTTGCGAAGCGAAGGTAAATAATCCACCTGTTTGACCTCCTTTCGTTAAGCTGGGCCGCTGTAAAGTAGAGAAAATCGGGCATTTAGTACACCCTGCAATCCGAGATGCTGGAGCTGTTGAGGAAGGAGGCTGTCGGCTGGTTTTGCGTAGTAGCAACACGGCAAAGGCCAGCCAGCGGAAAGCTGGCTAGGTGTGCCCGCAGGGTTTCAGAGCGTGCCAGCAGCGCTTTAAAGCCGTCGAGCCAGGCGTTCACTTGCCCGGTGACCTGTGAAAGTGAGCGGGGTGTCGTCGTGGGTTTGCTAGTCAGCCGCCCAGCGGTCGCGCGCGATGTTGGCTTTGATGTCGCAGCGGGCGCAGGCCTAGCGCAAATTAGTGACGTTAAAGGCTTTATACGCACTGAGCAACAGGCCATTTAGTTCCGGCCCGACCGTTTCGAGCAGCGCCCATAGTTCGGCAAGAACAAGGTTCAACCCACACGGGTCGTAGTGCTGCCTAGCCTGAGGTGTCGCCCCGGTCCGCGGCTGGCCCGTGTTATCGGCCAGAAAGAAGGGTGCTTGCGGCACACTCGGCCATTATCTTCGGGTTGATGCCGTGGCGCAGGGCTACTCTTTGTAGGCTTTCCTGGCCGTGTTGGCTAGCGCACTGTATGGCGGGCCCAGCCCCAAAGTACAGGGCACTTGTGTTTGCCTACTCCCTTTCAGAGGTTGATAATTAATTTGCAGCTGTAGTAGTCTAAATTATTATCCATAGACAGAGTATAGCGGCTAGGGTAGAGCAGGTCGAGGCGCTGACGGGTGTTGGCTAGGCCGATGCCGGTGCTTTTTTCTTTGGGCCCGAAGCGCTTCTTATTGTACGTTTCGAAGGTGAGCTCACTCTCGACCACGGCTAATCGGATGCGTAGCGGGTGGGCTGCATCGGTGAGTTCGCCGTGTTTGAAGCAATTTTCGACAAACGTGATAAGCACCAGCGGAATGATGCGCAAAAAGTGGGTGCTACCCTGCTGCGCAAAATCTACCTGGAGCTGATTATTGAACCGTAGCTGATTGAGGGCGATATAGTTGTGCAGGTGTTTTACCTCCTGGTCCAGCATCACTTTGCCATGAATTTCTTCGTGCAGGGCGTAGCGCATGGTTTCGGCCAGCAGCAAAATGCCCTGGGCGGCCGGCTCCGAGTGCGGGTATACCTGGGCGTAGAGAAAATTGAGCGAATTGAAGAGAAAGTGCGGGTTAATCTGGTTTTTGAGAAACGCCAAGTTAGCTTCCATCAGGCTGCGTTCGGCCACGCGCAGGTCTTTTTCCTGGCGGCGCTTCTGCACCTGCAGCTGCACGGCGCGGCGCGCAAACCAATAGCCCGTGCTCAGCACCTGGAAAAACGTGCCGCGGTAAAACGACTGCGCCCAGTAGTAGGCGAGCAGCCCGGCGTGGGTAAAAGGTGTGGCTGGGAGTGGCGTGGTGCCCAGCCCCAGTGCCGGCACCACGTAGAGGTAAAGTACGCTACGCATCAGCGAGTAGGTAGCCAGCACGCCCAGCGCCGCTAGGGCGTAGCGCCCGTAGCGGCGCGATTCATAGAGGCGGGGCAGCAGCACCACCCCGTTGAGGTAAAATAGGGCAATGTTGAGCAGGTAGTTGAGCAGCACCGACCGCGCTGAGGGTGCACTCATGCCCGAGAGCAAAAAAACAGCCTGCTCGTACCCAATGAAGCCCAGCCAGCCCAGCCCGTGCGCTATCAGTTGGCGCTGGAGGGTGCGATAATTGATAGCCATGTGGCAAAAGTACGTGCCGGCCCGGTGGCCCCAGCCGGTACACCCCCCCCCGCAGCAGCGGCCAAAAAAGCCGGGTTGGTAACGCTAATAGTCGGGTTGATATAACGGATTTGCCGCCGATAAGGGGAGGGTAGTACGTTTGTTTCAGGTACGCTGCTACAGGCGCTGTTGCCAGTTAATTCACTCACAATCTTTTCCTTTTCTGCATGAAAAATCCCTCCACTCCCGCCAAGTTCACGCTCACCAAAACTACGGTTACCCGTTTTGCCAAGGCTAAGCAAATAGCTGGCTTTTTGCATGTCATTGACACCTCGATTGTTCCAACAACCAGCATCTTTTAGTCCGTTGGGCCAGCCCCGGCTTCTAGCTGACCTGGTCATGGTTACTGGTTTTTTTCGCCCTGGCTCGACCTAGCGTCGCGGCAGGGGCAAAACGGGTGAGGGCGCATTTACCGCAACGCTGCGGCAAGTGCGCCCTCACTCGTTTTGCCCGGGCTGCGGGGTAGTGCCAAGCCGGGTGCACGGCCTCTTGGCTACTGAGCAGGGCCAGCCCGGCGACGGCCAAAGCGCAGCCATAGCCTGGTTTAGTACGGCAAAACAGCTGGTTTGTGTAACGGATTGGGTCGGCTCAGGTGATTGCAACACTTTTGGGTCAGGATGGCGGCGGGCAGCCTAACTGCCTGTCCTATCCAGGTGATTTTGCGGAAAGCAGGCTTTCACACGCCGCAGCTACCCCCTGCCTGTCCTTAAGGTTACAACTCGCTTTCAGCACTATACCGACCTAAAGTTTAATTCGTCTTATATGGAAGTTTTCGAGCTCATCAAGCAGCTAAAAAAGGCCGACGTTCACTTGTTTGTCGAAGCGCAGGAGTTGAAGGTAAAGGCCCGGCCCGGTGCGCTGCCTGCCGCATTGCTCGCCCACCTCAAAACGCATAAGCAGGCGCTGCTACTGCTGCTGCAAGGCGGGCCGGCGGCGGCCGAAACCATTGCGGTGGCGCCCCTGGCCGCAGATTATCCGCTCTCTTATGGCCAGCAGAGCATCTGGACCCTGAGCCAGGATGCGCAAGGCTCGCTAGCCTATCACATGCCCGTGGTCATGCAGCTACCTGACGAAGCCAATGCGGAGCAGGTGCAGCAGGCTATCCAGGACCTGGTTGGGCGGCACAGTATCCTGAGAACTTCGTTTTTTGAGCAGGCTGATGGCTCGGTTAGGCAGCGCGTAGAGCCAGCTGCGCATTTTGGGCTACAAGTGCTGGAGGTACCCGCGCTATCGGCCGCTACCTTGCCTGGCTACCTGCTGGCGGAAAGCATGAAGGCGTTCGGCCTGGACCAGGCTCCGCTGCTGCGCGGCACGCTGCTACGCAGCAGCGGAGCGAGCTACTTGCTGCTTACCGTGCACCACATTGTGTGCGATGGGCTGTCGCTGGACGTGCTGCAGCAGGAGATGTTGTGCTGTTACGAAGCCAGAAAGAAGGGAGAAGCCCCTGTGCTGCCGGCGCTAACCACAACCTATCAGGATTTTGCCGTGTGGCAGCACACCAGTCAGCAGCAGGGGCTCTGGCAGGTCGAAGAGCAGTATTGGAAAACACTGCTGCAACCTACGCTGCCAGTAATAGAGCTGAAAAACAACCTGAAGCGCCCCGTGGTGAAGACCTTCGCCGGGGAGCGCCTGCGGGTAGAGCTGCCGCGGCCCGTGCGCACCGCTCTGCAGGCTCGCTGCACGCAGCAACAGGTTTCGCTGTTTTCGGGTTTGCTGGCTGGGCTGCAGGCACTTATATTCCGCTATACCCAGAAGACCGATACGATTTTAGGTACCGTTACCTCGGGCCGGTCGGTGGAGTCGCTACAGCACCTGGTGGGGCTGTTCATTAATACCCTGCCCCTGCGGCTGCGCTTCGAGCCCACGGTCACGTTTGAGCAGCTGCTCGCGGCCCAGCAACAGGTGTTGCAGGATGCCCTGGCTCACCAAGCCCTACCCTTCCAAAAAATGGTGGAGCTGGCCGGGGGAAAGCGCGACCTGAGCCGCTCGGCCATTTTCGACATTATGGTGATTTTCAACGAGCACGCTCCGGAAAATCATGCTGCTGCGGCCGCGAGCGCCTACAGCTTTCTGCAAGAAGACCTGCGCACCACCAGCCAGTTTGACCTCACCATTGCATTTGACGCCCAGCCCGCCGGGCTAGCGGCGACGCTCGAATTCAACACCGCTATCTACGACAGCGCATTCATCAGCCGCCTGTGGGAGCATTTTGTACAACTGCTGGCTACGCTGCTGGCCGCCCCGGGGGACAGCATCACCAGCTGCAACTACCTGCCGCCCACCGAGCGCCGGCAGCAGCTGCAGGTTTTCAATGACTTGCAGGCTTATTACCAACCCGAGGTAACGATACTAGACCTGATTGAGAAAGCCGCGACGGCCAACGCGCAGCAAATAGCCCTCATCGGGCCAGCCGCGCAGCTCACCTTCCAGCAGGTGTGGCAGCAGGTCACCGCGCTGTCAGTTCACCTGCGCACTATTGTGGGGCCGGGCCAGGTAGTTGCCGTGCAGCTCACGCGCACCGAGTGGCTGCCCATTGCGCTACTGGCCGTGCTGCACAGCGGCGCCGCCTACCTGCCCCTTGACCTGGCCTACCCGCAGGAGCGCATCGACTACATCCTACAAGACAGCGGCTGCGACCTGCTCATCACAGAAGAATGGTTCGCCGCTTACCAGCAGCAGGCGCCGCTGGCTAGCGTGCCACCCGCCGCCCCAATCAACGGGGCAGCGCTAGCCTACATCATTTACACCTCGGGCTCTACGGGCAAACCCAAAGGCGTAATGATTTCGCATCAGAACATGGCGCTGTTCGTGCAGTGGGCGCTGGAGGAGTTTGCCACTTCCCCTTTCGAAATGGTGTACGCCGTTACGTCGCACTGCTTCGACCTCTCCGTATTCGAGTTGTTCTTTAGCCTGGCCGCCGGCAAAACGGTGCGGATGCTGCCCTCCGGCCTGCACATTGCCGATGCCATTGCCGCCGACCGGGGCGTCCTCATCAATACCGTGCCGTCGGTGGTGCAGCACTTGCTCAAGGACAGCACGTTTCCCTGGCAGCACGTGGCCGTGCTCAATATGGCCGGGGAGGCCGTGCCCCAGCACTTTAAAAAAGCCCTGGATTACCACGCCATTGAGGTGCGCAACCTGTACGGGCCTTCCGAAACCACCACGTACAGCACCTGCTACCGCTTCTCTGACCAGGAAGAAAGCATTACCATTGGCCGGCCCATTCGCAATACGCGGGTGTACGTGCTCGACGAGTTTCAGCAGCTAGTGCCCACTGGCCTCGACGGGGAGCTCTACATTGCCGGGGCCGGCGTTACGCTGGGCTACAAAGGCAAGGCGGCCCTCACCCAGGAGCGCTACCTGCCCGATTTGCTTCAGCCGGGGCAAAAAATGTACAAAACCGGCGACCTGGGGCACTGGGGCCCGGATGGCCAGCTCGTGTACACCGGGCGCAAGGACGACCAGGTTAAGCTCCGCGGCTTTCGCATCGAGCTGGGTGAGATTGAAAACGCGCTGGAGCAGGTAACCGGCGTAAGCAAAGCCGTGGTGCAGGTGCGCCAGTCGGCCAGCAAAGAGGCCCAGCTCGTGGCCTACGTTGCCACGGCCCAGGCTATTCCTGAGGAGCACCTGCGGCACCAGCTCCAGCAGTACCTGCCCGCCTACATGCTGCCCGACGCCTACGTGGCCCTGCCGGCGCTGCCGCTCACGCCCAATGGCAAAGTCGACAAGGCCGCCCTGCCCTGGGAAGACAGCTGCCTGGCCCCCGCCCGGCCGGCCGCCGTGGCCCCGCGCACCACCCAGGAAACGCAGCTCTGTGCCCTCTGGCGCGAAGTGCTAGGGGAGGAGCTGCAGTTTGGGGTGGCCGACAATTTTTTCGAAATAGGCGGCAACAGCCTCCACGCGGCCCGGTTGTACTCGCTGCTCAAGCAGCGCCTGGGCCTGCAAACGGGCATCCGGTTTGTATTAGAAAATACCACGATTGCCGCGCAGGCGGCCCTGCTCGCCGACCACACGCCGCACCAGGAAATAGCCATTCCGCTAGCCCCGGCCCAGCCTACGTACCCGGTCAGCAGCTTCCAGGCGCACTTGTGGCTGCTGAGCAAAAACGCGGAGGCCGCCCAGGCCTACCACGTGCCGGGGGGAATGCACCTGCGGGGGCCGCTGGATGCGCCGGCCCTGCGCCAGGCCTTCGGCCTGCTGCTGGAGCGGCACGAGCTACTGCGCTCGGTCTTCGAAGAGTCGGCCACGGGCGAGGTGCGCCAGCGGGTACTGCCGCTAGGGCAGGTTTCGTTTCAGCTGCCTGTTGTGGCCGCCGAAGCAGGCCCCGCCCTGGAGGCCCTGGTTCGGCAGAATGAGCAGGCGCCTTTCGCGCTGAGCACCGAGCTGCCCATTCGCGCTACGCTGGTGCGCCTGGCGCCCGACCATCACTGCCTGCTCTACTGCCTGCACCACATTGTGTGCGATGGCTGGGCGCTCAAGCTCCTGGAAAAGGAAGTGATGCAGGCTTACTTGCAATGGCAAGGGCCGGGCGGGGCGGCGCTGCCCCCGCTGCCCATTCAGTACAAAGACTACATTCACTGGCAGAGCCAGCAGGAGTTCAGCAAGGCGGAAGCCTACTGGAAAACCAAGCTCGCCGCCCCCCTGCCGCTGCTGGAGCTGCCGCTCGATACCCAGCGGCCCAAGCAGAAAACCTACCGGGGCCGCAGCACCACCCACACCCTCCCGGCCGCCACCGTGCAGCCGCTGAAGGCGGCCGTGCTGGCCGCCAATACTACCGTTTTTACGGGACTGCTGGCTACCCTCCACCTGCTGCTGTGGCGCTACAGTGGCCAGTCGGACCAAGTGCTGGGGGTGGCCGTAGCCGGGCGCGAGCATTCGCAGCTCCAGGACCAGATTGGGCCTTACCTCAATACGCTGCCCCTGCGCAGCCAGGTGCGGGGCACCGACACCTTTGCCCAGGTGCTGGCCCAGGTGCGCCAAAGCCTGCTGGAAGCCTACGAGCATCAGCACTACGCTTTTGCGCAGATTGTGGACCTGGTGGCCGCGCCGCTCGAGAGGGGGCGCTCCCCCTTGTTCGACGTGCTGGTGGTGTACCAGAACCAGGCTAGCGCGGGCATCGGCGGCCCCGCGGCCGGCCTCGCCCCGGCCGGCATCACGGTGGCCCCGCTGCCGGAGCGCAGCTTCAGCGTGAGCCCGCTCGATATGACGTTCATCTTTCAGGATACGGCCCAGGGCATCGAGCTGCGGGCCGAGTACAACGCGGACTTGTACTCGGAAGCCTACATGCAGCGCCTGCTCGCCAACTACGCCCACCTGCTCCAGGCCCTAGCCCAGCAGCCTGAGCAAGCCATTGGCAGCCAAGATTTTATGGCGCCCGCTGAGCGCCACTGGCTGGCCACAACCGTCAACCACGATGTGCGGCCCTATCCCGATGCTTCCCTGGTGGCGCTGTTTGAGGCGCAGGCGGCGGCCACCCCGGCCCACACGGCCCTCATTGCGGGGGCCAGCCAGCTCACCTACCACGCGCTCAACCAACAAGCCAATCAGTTTGCCAATTACCTGCGGCTCCGGCACGCCGTCGGCCCCGGCACCAACGTTTGCCTGCAAATGCACCGCTCCGAGCAGCTGCTGGTGGCCATGCTGGGCATCCTGAAAGCCGGCTGCGCCTACGTGCCCATCGACCACAGCTACCCCACCGAGCGCAAGCAGTACATCCTGGCCGATAGCGCCTGCGCGCTCACCGTGGACGATGCGTGCTTCGGCGACTTCCGGGCCGGGCAGGCGCAGTACGCCTCCCAGAACCTGGCCCTGCCCATCGCACCGGAGCAGCTCTGCTACGTTATCTACACGTCGGGCTCCACGGGCAATCCCAAGGGCGTGATGGTGCGGCATCGCAACGTGGTGCCCTTGGTAAAAAACACCAGCTACCTCGCCATCCAGCCCACCGACGTGCTGCTGCAATGGTCGAATTTCGCCTTCGACGGGGCCGTCTTCGACATCTTCGGGGCTCTGCTCAACGGCGCCACGCTAGTGCTGCTAGCCAGCAGCGAGGTGGCCTCCCTCGACGCCATCAAGGCGCGGATTTATGAGCACCAGGTCACGGTCATGTTCATCACCACGGCCCTGTTCAACCTGGTGGTCGATGCGGACATTACCACTTTCCGGCCCTTGCGCAAGCTGCTCTTCGGGGGCGAGCTGGTGTCGAAGCATCACGTGCGCCGGGCCGTGGAGTACCTGGGCCGTGGGCGCCTGCTGCACATGTACGGCCCCACCGAAACCACGGTGTACGCCACCTTCCACGCCGTAGACGAAGTGCTGGAGGCCGACCTGACCGTGCCCATCGGCGTGCCGCTCACCAACGACACGGTTTACATCCTCGACGAGGCGCTGCAATTGCTGCCGCGCGGGGCCAGCGGGGAAATTTGTCTCGGCGGGGCCGGCGTGAGCCAGGGGTATCTGAACGACGCCGACAAAACGGCCGCCAAGTTTGTGCCCAACCCCTTCAAGGCCGGGGAGCTGCTCTACCGCACCGGGGACTTGGGCCGCTGGCAGGAAAACGGGGCCGTGGCTTTTATGGGCCGCATCGACTTCCAGGTAAAAATCCGGGGGCACCGGGTAGAGCTCGCCGAAATAGAATACTACCTGAGCCTCTGGGACGAGATTACCGACGGGGTAGTAAGGCTGAACGAAGATGCGCAGGGCGATAAGTACTTGTGCGCCTACGTAGTAGGGGCCATCCGGGACGAGCAGGCGCTGCGGGCCTACCTGCTGCAAACCCTGCCCGACTACATGGTGCCCACCTGCTTCGTCTCGCTGGCCAAGCTGCCCATCAATGCCAATGGCAAGGTAGACCGCCAGGCCCTGCCCATCCCCAGCAGCACCAGCCCCGCCCCCAAAACTGCCCGCGTTGCCCCCCGCACCAGCGTGGAGCAACAGCTCTGGCACCTGTGGGAAAAGGTGCTGGGCAAAAGCGACTTCGGCATCACGGAAAAGTTTTCGGAGCTGGGCGGCCACAGCCTCAAAGCCAGTCGCTTGCTGGCCGAAATCCGCAAGACGCTGCAAGTGAACGTGGCCTTGGCCCAACTGCTGAACTCCTCCATCGAGGAGCAGGCCGCCCAGCTCACCCGCGCCGAAAGTGTGGCTTTTCAGCCCATTGCCCGCGCTCCCCGGCAGCCTAGCTACCCGCTCAGCACGCAGCAGCTGGGCATCTTTGCCGCCGACTGGCAGCACAGCGGCAGCGAGTACCTCATCAGCGGCGGCCTGTCGCTCCGGGGCGAGCTCCAGCCCGAGCACTTCCGGGCAGCGGCGGCCCTGCTGCTAGACCAGCACGACATTCTCCGCACGGTGTACCGCCCCGATGCCACCGGCGAAATTCGCCAGTGGGTACTGCCCTCCATTACGGCTGCGCACGTGTGGGCCTACCACGATTTGTCGGGCCTAGCGGCGCCCGCGGAGGTGATGGCCCAGCACTGCCAGGCCATCGGCCAGACGGTGATGGACTTGCAGGCGGGCCCGCTTTTCAAGCTGGTGCTCTTCAAGCAAGCGCCCAACGAGTACGCCCTCATGTATTTCCTGCACCACATCGTCAGCGATGGCTGGGGGCTGGATGTGCTGCGCGAGGAGTTGCTGAGCGCCTACCTGCTGAGCCTAGAGGGCAAGCAGGCGGTGCAAAGCGAGATTCAGTACAAGGACTACGCTGCCTGGCAGCAGCAGGAGCTGGGCGCGGGCTCGCTGCTACGGTACGAGCAGTACTGGCGCGACCAGTTTCAGCGCGAGCCCGAGTTTCTGACCCTACCCTTCGTAGCGGCCACCGACGCCTTTGCCGACGCTGACGCCGAAACCGGGGTAGTAACCGCCGCCGTGGCGGCCCCGCTGCTCCAGGGAATGCGCCGGCTGGCCGCCGCCACCAACAGCAGCGTGTTCTCGGTGGCCCTCACCGGCCTCAATCTGCTGCTGCATTCCTACACAGCCCAGCACGACATCACCATTCGCAGCCCCTTTGCCGGGCGTCAGCACGCCGACCTGGACCGCGTTATCGGCTGCTTTGCCGATTCCGTGCTGCTTAGAACCTACCTGCACAGCCACCACTCCTTGCAGGAGCTGCTGCAAGAAGTGCACGCCGTGGTAGCCGATACCTACCAGTATCAATTCTATCCTACCACGATGCTGCACGAGCTGCTTCAGCAAATGCACGGCCTTGATATGAGCGATTTAACCCGGGTTTCCATCAACTACCTCAACCTAAACAGCCGGGATAGTCGGCGCGAGAATACGGCCTTAGGTACCGCGCAACTGGAGATTGGTGTATTGCCGGAACAGAATACGAAAAGCAAGTACGACATTAACATCGTATTTAACGAAGACCAGGAAAAACTGGTGTTACACGTGGAATACAATACCAGAAAAACGGATTTGGTAATTGCCCAGGAGTTGCATAGCCGGCTCCAGGAAATCATTCAAAAGCTGATTGAATTCCCCACCATGCTGCTCGCCGATTTTGCCGCTGCCTACCAGGTTTCGGCACTGCCTGCCCTGCACGAATTGGCCATGCAGGAAGTAGACGACGAATTTTAGCCCGCTTCCATTCTTAACAGACCCGCGCGGCTGGGGACTGCGCTCGTCACTCCCGCTGCGTTTGCATTAGTCGCCCAGGGGGAGCAAGGGGGTAGTAGTAATTGCACTGCTTTTAAGAAAGCAGGTTGTTTTTATTGAAAAGATAATTCAATCCGCTAATTGCCTTAATTGCCCCAATTAAATTCATTGCTAGTTTTTTAGGATATTTTTTCCTTTTCAGGACAGTATTACATGAAGCAGATTATTCATACCCTCTTTGAACAGCAAGCCCTTGCTTCCCCGGCCCGCGTGGCCATCAGGCACGGCAGCCAGGCGGTGAGCTACGGCCAGCTGCACCAGCAAGTAAACGCCATTGCCGGCGCCTGCTTGCAGGTAGAGCCCACGCAGCGCGGCGTGGTGCTGGTGTTGCTGCCCAAGCAGCCCGCGGTGGTGGCCGCGCTGCTGGGCGTGTTTAAGGCGGGGAAAGTGTACCTGCCGGTAAGCTGGCAGCTGGGCGACAATACCTGGTGCAAAATCTGGCAAGATATTCAGCCCCAGCTCATCGTGACGCTCGCCGCCGAGCTGCCCCGGCTAGAGGCGCTGCTGCACCGGCTGCAAGCCGAGGCCCCGCGCCACCTGCTGGCTCTGGACGACAACGGGCAGCTGGCCTACTACGCCTGGCAACAGGGGCGCTACCTCCGGCAGGCGGTGGCGCTGGCCCCGGAGCCCAGCTGCGAAGTGGCCATTGCCCCCGACGATACCTGCTACCTGTTTTTCAGCTCCGGCACTACCGGCACGCCCAAGGTTATCGAGGGTATTCAAAAAAGCCTGAGCCACTTCATTCACTGGATTGTCAAGGAATTTGGCTACACCGAAAACTTCCGCATCTCCCAGCTTGCGGCCCTGACCTTCGATGCCTCCCTGCGCGACATGCTGGCGCCGCTCATAACCGGGGGCACCATCTACATTCCGCCGGCCGACAGCATGAGCAACATCGGCGGCCTGCTGCACTGGCTAGGGCAGGAGCGCATCACCCTACTGTGCACCGTACCGTCGGTATTCCGGGCAATGATTCAGGAAATCGAGGAGAGTGGCCCGGAAACCTACGCCTTGCCGAGCCTGCGCTTTTGCCTGCTAGCCGGCGAAACGCTCTATAATAAAGACGTTTACCGCTGGCAGAAGAGCGTCGGCACCGGTACGGAGCTCGTGAACCTCTACGGCACCACGGAGAGCACCATGCTCAAGTCGTTTCACCGCATTGGCTACGCCTCGGGCAAAATGTCGGGCCGGGTGAGCGTAGGCAAGCCTATTGCCAATACCCTGATTTTGCTGCTCAACAGCGACGGCAAGTTGTGCGCGATAGGGGAGGAGGGCGACGTGTACATCAAGACCCCCTTCCTGACCAAAGGCTACTACAAAGACCCCCAGGCTACCGCCAAAATCTACGTTCCCAACCCCCTGACCCAAAAGGCGACCGACCTCGTGTATAAAACCGGGGACGTGGCCAAGTACCTGCCCGACGGCACCGTTGCCCTCATCGGCCGCAAGGACGGCCAAATCAAGCTGCGCGGTATCCGCGTTGACTTAGCGGGCGTGGAGGCCGGCATTCTCCAGCACAAAAGCGTGGAACAGGTGAAGTGCCGGGTGCTGGAAACCGCCGCCGGCGACCAATACCTGGTGGGCTACTACAGCGCGCACGCGCCGCTCGACGAGCAGGTGCTGCGCACCTACTGCCAGGAGCGCCTGAATGCCTACGAAGTCCCGGACTACCTCGTGTACCTCGAGCGCTTCCCCATCAATGGGCACGGCAAAGTCGACCTAGCGGCCCTGCCCAATCCGCTGGCCGCGACCCTGGCCGGGGCCGCGCCGGTAGCCGAAACGCTGACGCCCACCGAGCAGCAGTTGCAACGCATCTGGCAGCAGCTGCTCCAGGTAGAAAACATTGGCGCCGCCGATAACTTCTTTAAAATAGGTGGTAATAGTCTGAAGGCCATTCAGCTGGGGGCTAGCATCACGCGCACCATGCACCTGGAGCTGGGCGTCAGCGGCATCCGGCAGCTCTTCAAGGCCCCCACGCTGAGCAAATTTGCGGCCTACCTGGATGAGCTGCTGGCCCAGCGCCCCGACCTGGCGCCCATTCAGCCCGCCGCGCCCCAGCCAGCTTACCCATTGTCCTTTGCCCAGCAGCAAATCTGGTTTGGCAGCCAGGCCCAGGCCGGCGAGTCGGCCTACAACATGGCGCAGGCTTACCACCTGCGCGGCCCCCTGCACGCCGACTTGCTGGCGCAGGCGCTGCACGCCGTGGTGGCGCGCCACGAAGCCCTGCGCACTTCGTTTCACGCCGCCAATGGCCAGCTGACCCAACGGGTACATGCCCCCGCCGAAGTGCCGACGGCCTTCCGGTTCGTGGACCTCAGCCCCACCGAAAACCCCGGGCAAGGGGCCGAAGCCCTCATTGCGCAGGTCAGCGACACGGCCTTTGAGCTTACCCAGCCGGCCTTGCTCCAGCTGCTGCTCATCAAGCTAAGCCCGCAGGAGCACGTACTGGGCTTTGTGATGCACCACATCGTGGGCGATAGCTGGTCGGGGCAGGTGTTGATATCGGAGCTGCTGGAAGCCTACAAGCACTTGCAAACCGGGGCGGCGTGGGCCAAGGCCCCGCTGGCCATTCACTACAAAGACTACGCCGTGGACGAGCAGCAGCGCTGGCAGGGCGAGCGCTTGCAGCCGCTCCAGGCATTCTGGCAGGGCCACCTGGGCCGCAAGCTCCCCGTGCTGGCCTTGCCCACCGACTGGCCCCGCAGCGAGCAAAAATCGACCGCCGGCCACCGCTACGAGTTCGAGCTGGCCCCCGCCCTGCTGCTGACGCTCAAGCAAGTGGCCGCCGCGCACGACATCAGCCTGTTTGCCCTGCTGCTGAGCGCCTACTACCTCGTGCTCAACCGCTACTCAACCGATGAGGAAATCGTGGTGGGCGTGCCCGTGGCGGTGCGCAACCGCAGCGAGCTGGTCAATCAGATTGGGGTATACGTGAACACACTGGCCCTGAAAGTGCGCGTGGACGAAGCCCAGCCCCTGAAAGCGTTTCTGGCCCAGGTGCAGCACGTATTGCTCGACGGGTACGCCCACCAGGAGTATCCGTTTCAGGAAGTGGTGCGGCACTACGCCCCCGCCCGCGATGCCAAGCACGGCCCCGTTTTCGACGTGGCCATCAACATGCTGACCAGCGCGCAGCAAGAGGCGATTACGACCGTGGACTCGCTGCAGATAACGGACTGGGACCGGGTGCACACGCAGAGTAAGTTCGACCTGACGCTCTATGTCTACGACGACCTGGCCCCGGGCACCAAGCCCTTTATCGAGTACAAAACGTCGCTCTTCAAGCCGCAGTACATCGCGCGCTTTGCCGAGCGGCTCGTGAGCCTGCTGGGCCGCTTTGCCGCCCACACGGAGCTGCCCCTGGGCAAGCTGCTCGCCGAGCGCGTCGCCCTCCCAACGCTGAACAAACCCCGCCTGCGCCCCGCCCTGGCCGAGTAAGGCGCGGAGCTGGCCACTCAGCAGCAGTCAGAAATAAGAATTCTCGGCGCAAAGCCGGGAAAGTGCGCCCCCGCTGGGGCGCCCAGGGGCAAGCTACCCTCGGCAGTAGAAAGGCTTATCCATTTTGGAATCCACCCAACCACCAAGTAAACAGGAGATAATGAGCACTCACTTACCACTCTCTTATCATCAGGAGCGTCTTTGGTTTATTGACACCTTTGAAAAAGGGAAATTATACGAGGCAAGCCCTGTTTACCACAACCTGCCGCTGCTGCTCAAAATCGACGGCCGCCTCGACCCCCAGCGCCTGCAAGTGGCCCTTGCCTACCTGGTGGCCCGGCACGAGGTGCTGCGCTGCGAGCTTCAGCCGGGCAATGTGCCGGCCCTCGCCCTGGCGCCCGCCCGCCCAGTGCCGCTGGAGCAGCGCCCGCTGCCCCCCGACGTGGCGGCCGGCCTAGCGGCGGCCCTGCGGCCCTACGTGCAGCAGGCTTTCGACCTGCAAAGCGGGGTAATGCACCGCCCCCTGCTCTTTACCGACGGGCAGCAGCAGCACTACCTGCTGTGGGTGTTTCACCACTTCGTGGCCGACCGCTTCTCGCTGCAAACGCTGTTCGACGAGCTCATTGCGGTGTACCAGCAGCTGGAGCAGGGCAGTGCCCCGGCCCTGGCCCCGCTGGAGCTGCACTACGAGAGCTACGCCCGCTGGCAAAAGGAATTTCCGGAAGAAACCGTGGAGGCGCTGCTCCTCTACTGGAAGCACAAGCTCAAGGGCAACGTGCAAGCCCTGGAAATAGCCACGGACTACCCCCGCGACCATATTCACCTCTACGACGGTGACACGTATGCCTTCCGCGTGCCGGCGCCCCTAGCCCGGCAACTGCAGGCCATCGGGGCCGCGCAGGGCCACTCCTGCAAAGAGGTGCTGATGACGGCCTTTTTGGTACTACTGCACCAGTATTCGGGCTTGGCGGAGGTGGTAATCGGCACCTTTGGCGACAACCATCGCCAGCACCTGGGGGCCGCCGTCGGTCCGGCCGATAACCTGCTGGTGCTCCGCAATTGTCTGGATATGGGTGTGCGCTTCGACGAGCTGCTGAGCCAGGTGGCGGGCCAGCTCGAGGAGGCCCTGGCTTACCAGGACCTGCCCTTCGAGCAGCTTTGCACGCTGCTGAACCCGGCCAAGGACATGAGCCGCACGGCCTTTTTTGACGTGCTCTTCCACTACGAAACGGCTAGCGCTGCCCAGCAGACGGCCCACGCCACCTGGGCGTATCAGGAAACCAACGCCGGCCTGGGCAAATACGACCTCAACCTGCTGTTTAAGGAAGACGCGGATGGCCTGGGTGGCTACCTCACCTTCAACAAGCGGTACTTCGACGAGACCACCATTGCCGCCTTCTGCGAAAACCTGCTCTACTGGCTGGCCCAGCTCGGCGGGGCCCTGGCGCAGCCGCTAGCCCAGATGCCCTACCTGGCCCCGGCGCAGGAAGCGCAGCTGGCCTCGGCCCTCGACTTCACGGCGGTAGCCTTCCCTACGGCCGATACCCTCGTCAGCCTCTTTGCCCGGCAGGCCCAGGCCGTGCCCGCCAACACGGCCGTGGTCTTCTACGAGGAGCACACTACGTATGCGGCGCTGCACGCATACAGCAGCCAGTTTGCGGCGTACTTGCAAGCGCACCACCAGGTGCAGAACGAGGACTTCGTGTCGGTGTGCCTGCCCCGCTCCGGGCACATGATTGGGGTGCTACTGGGGATTTTGAAAGCCGGCGGCTGCTACATCCCCGTGGACCCTGGCTACCCTCGCGAGCGCATCGACTACATCGTGGCCGACTCGCGCAGCAAGGTGCTCGTGAACCAGCAGGTACTGGATGAATTTCTGGCCCTGCGGGCCCAGCTGCCCACTGCCGAAAGCCCGGTGGCCATCGCGCCGGAGCAGCGGGCCTACGTCATCTACACCTCGGGCACTACGGGCCGGCCCAAGGGCGTGGAGGTATCGCACCGCAACGTGGTGCGCCTGCTGTTCAACGAGCAAAACCTCTTCGACTTCAACAGCCAGGATACCTGGACGATGTTTCACTCGTACTGCTTCGACTTTTCGGTGTGGGAGATGTACGGCGCCCTGCTCTACGGCGGCAAGCTGGTAGTGGTGCCCGAGATGGTGGCCAAGGATACGGAGCTGTTCTGGCAGCTGCTGGCCGAGCAGCGCGTTACGGTGCTCAACCAGACGCCCTCCGCCTTCTACCGCTTGGTGCAGGCCGATGCTACCCAGCCCACGGCCCTGGCCGCCCTGCGCTACGTCATTTTTGGCGGCGAGGCCCTGGCCCCCTACCAGCTAAAGGGCTGGGCCGGCAAGTACCCCGCCACGCAGCTCATCAACATGTACGGCATCACGGAAACTACCGTGCACGTCACCTACAAGCAAATCAACCAGCCGGAAATCGAGAGCGGCATCAGCAACATCGGCAAGCCGATTCCTACGCTGGGCTGCTACATCCTGAGCCAGGCGCAGCAGCCGGTGCCGCGCGGGGTGGTGGGCGAGCTCTACGTGGCCGGGGAGGGGGTAGCCACCGGCTACCTCAACCAGCCGCAGCTAACTGCCCAGCGCTTTGTAGAGCTGCCCGTGGCCCCCGGCCAGCGCCTCTACCGTTCCGGCGACCTGGCCCGCATCACGCTCAGCGGCGACCTCGAATACCTGGGCCGCATCGATAACCAGGTAAAAATTCGGGGCCACCGCATCGAGCTGGGCGAGCTGGAAAACAACTTGCTCAAGCACGAGCAGGTGGAAACGGCCGTGGTGGTGGCCCTCAAGGACGAAGACGAGGACAACTTCCTGGTAGCTTATTACACCAGCGAAAATATTCTCAGCGCCAAGGAATTGAAGCTCTACATTCAGCTGCAGGTGCCCCCCTACATGGTGCCGGCCTACTTCGTGCGCGTGCCGGTCATCCCGCTGACCTTCAACGGCAAGGTAGACCGCAGCAAGCTGCCCAATCCCAAGGCGTACATCGAGGACGAGGCCACGCTCTACGTGGCCGCCCGCAACGCGGTGGAGCAGGAGCTGGTGGCGATTTGGCAGGAGCTGCTGGGCCTACCCAAGGTCAGCGTCACAGACAACTTTTTTGACCTGGGCGGGCACAGCCTCAAGGCTACCCAGCTCATTGCGCGCATCAGCGAGCGGCTAGGGGCTAGCCTGCGCCTGAGCGATATTTTCGCGCACCCCATCCTGGAGGAACTCGCCCAGATTCTGGGGCTGCAAACCGCGGCCCCTACCTCGTGGATAGTGGTGCCCAAGAGCGAGGAGCGGGCCAGCTACCCGCTGTCGGCCGCCCAAAAAAGGCTGTGGGTACTCCAGCAGATGCAGGAAGACGTCACCGCCTACAACATGTCGAGCGCCTACCAGCTGCACACCCTGCTAAACCCGGTGCTGCTGGCCGAGGCCCTGGCGCAGCTGCTGGAGCGGCACGAGATACTGCGCACCGTGTTTCGCAAAGACGCGCAGGAGCAGGTGCAGCAGTGGGTGCTGCCGGCGCTGGAAATCCAGGAAGTATTTACCTACCACCCCGAGGCCCTGCCGCTGGAGGAGATAGCGGCCCGCTTCCGCGCCGAAGCTATGCAGCCTTTCGACCTGGCCACCGCCCCGCTCCTAAAAATTGCGCTCTACCAAACCGACGAGGCGCAGTGCGTGCTGGGCTACGCGATGCACCACATCATCAGCGATGGCTGGTCGATGAACGTGTTCTTTACCGAGCTGCTGGCCCTCTACCAGGGGCAGCAGCAGCGGCAGGCTGTGCCGCTGGCCCCGCTGCCGTTTCAGTACAAGGATTACGCCGCGTGGTACCACGCGCAGCTGGCGCAGGGAGCCCTGGCCGCGCAGGGAGCGTACTGGCACGAGCAGTTTCGCCAGGGCTGGCCCCGCATCGACCTGGGCCGGCAACAGCCCCGGCCCGCCGTCAAAACCTTCGCCGGCGCCCTGGCCGAGTTCACCATTCCGGCCCCGCAGCTGCAGTCCTTCGAGCACCTTTGCCATAGCCTGGGCGGGTCCGTCTTCATGGGCCTTTTCACGCTGGTAAACGCCCTTATTGCCTGCCACACTACCCTAACCGACGTGGTGCTGGGGGTGCCCACGGCCGGCCGCGAGTTTGTGAGCGTGGAGCAGCAGATTGGCTGCTACATCAACACGCTGGCCCTGCGCACCCGCTTTAGCCTGGATGACACGCTGGCGCAGCTCTTCGAAACTGTAAAGCACCAGGTACTGGCCGGCTTCGAAAACCAGAGCTACCCGTTTGATAAGCTGGTGGAGGACCTGAAGCTGAAGCGCGACGTTAGCCGCTCGCCGCTGTTTGACAGCATGGTGGTGCTGCAAAACACCCAGGACGTGCACGTGGCGGCCGGCGCTGGCCTCGCGGCCCTCGACGCGCTCCCAGATTTGGGCGTCAAGCCGCTCACCTACACCGGGGAAAGCAGCAAGTTCGACCTCACCTGGTTCTTTGTAGAAACCGAGAACGAGGAGCTGCTGCTGCGCCTGGAGTACAACACCGACCTGTACGAGGCGGCCACCATTCAGCAGCTGGCCCGGCACTTCCTGACCCTGCTGCACCTGTTTTTGGAGCAGCGCCCCGAGCCCCTGCGCCTGCTGGAGCTGCGCGCACCGGCCGAGCTGGCCCTAGCCCAGGCCCAGGCCAAAGCGACCCCGCTGGAATACGCCGGCCTGTTCACGGCCGCCGAGCTGCCCGCCGAGCGCTTCGAGGCCGCCGTGGGGCAGAAGGAGGCCAGGCTGCTGGCCGTTTGGAAAGAGGTGCTGGCGGTGGATACCATCAGCCGCACCGACGACTTCTTTGCGCTGGGCGGCGACTCCATCAAGGCTATTCAGCTGGTTTCCAAGCTCAAAAAGCACCACCTGCACCTGAGCGTAGCCGAGGCCATGCAGCACACCACCCTGCACCAGATGGCGGCCGTGCTGCGCGAAGAGCAGGTGGTAGTGGAAGAAGAAACGGTGAGCGGGCTGGTTCCCCTGAGCCCGATTCAGCAGTATTTCTTTTCGGCCGTGGCTACCACGCCCGCGCACTACAACCAGTCGGTGGTGCTGCACAGCACCAAGCCCGTGGACCTCAACCACCTCACCGCCGTGCTGCACACCCTGGCCGAGCGCCACGATATGCTGCGCGCCGTGTACTACCAGGAAAACGGGGCCTGGGTGCAGGAAGTGCGCACCCACCCCGACGTGGCCTTGGAGGTGCATAGCTTCCGCGACCTCGCCCTGGCCGAAAACCTGGCCACCGTGGAAAGCATCTCCGACAAAGCCCAGGCGAGCTTCGACCTGCACGCTGGCCCCTTGTTTAAGTGCGTGCTCTACCAGCACCAGGACCAGGACACCCTGCTGCTGTGCGCGCACCACCTACTTGTCGATGGCGTTTCCTGGCGCATTCTGCTGGAAGACTTTGAGGAGCTGTATACCGACGCGCAGGCGGCGCGCGCGCCCCAGCCCATGCCCCGCACGCACTCGTACCGCAAATGGGTGCAGCACTTGCAGGCCCTGGCCGACTCGGCGCTGCTACAGGAGGCCGGCGCCCGCTGGCAGGCCGTGGAGCAGCAGCTCAGCCACCTGCCCAAGGACGCGCCGCTGGCCCCCAACCGGGAGCAGGACGCCGTGCAGCTGCACGTGCAGCTGACCGCCGCCCAAACCCAGGCCCTCACCCAGGCCGCGCACCGCGTGCTGAAAGCCGATGTGCAGGACCTGCTCGTGGCCGCCCTCGGCCAGAGCCTGCGCGAGTGCTTCGAGGTAGACCAACTGGGCCTGATGATGGAAAACCACGGCCGCAACAGCGTAATGTCGCTGGACTTGAGCCGCACGGTGGGCTGGTTCACGGCCATGTTTCCGGTGCTGCTGCCCCCTTGCCAGCCCGACGCGCTGCTCTACCTCATGGAGGTGAAGGAAGCCATCCGCGAGTACGTGGGCGTAAGCAGCCACTACGGCATCTGGCGGTACCTGGCCGCCGACAAGCCCGTTCCCGCCCCGCCGGCCGATGTGTGCTTCAACTACTTAGGCCAGTTTCAGGCGGCCTCTACGGAAGGTGAAACTTCTTTTAGCCTCTCCACGGAAGGCAAGGGGGCCGAGCGCAACGAGCAGCAGCAGCGCCTGTTTGCCCTCGACGCTACGGCGGCCATCGCCGACCAGGAGTTGCAGCTTTCGCTGCGCTACAGCGCCCGGCAATACCAGCCGGCCACCATGCAGCGCCTGCTGGCGCAGTGGCACGAAAAGCTGCTGCTACTAGTGGCAGCCTGCGAGGCCGCCGAAACAACTTTCCTGACTGCCAGCGACGTAACGGCTAATGAGGTGGAGCTGCCCGCCTTGCTGAAGCTGCAGAAGGAATGGGTGCTGGAGGATGTGTACCCGCTGAGCCCCATGCAGCAGAGCTTCTACTACTACCACGCCCGCTACCCCACGTCCACGGCGTACTTCGAGCAGACCCGCTACCGCCTGAAGGGCGCGTTGCAGCCGGCCCTGGTGGCGGAAGCGCTGCAAGAGCTGGCCCGCCGCCACGGCGTGATGCGCACGATTTTCAGGGATGACCTGGGCGCCGAGGTGCTCCAGGTGGTGCTGGCCGACCGCCTGCCGGAAGGGTACTTCGTCGATTTGCTGGATGAGGAGGCCCACGAGCTTATCTTGGACCACTACGCCGAGCAGGACCGGGCGCGGGGCTTCGACTTGCAGCGGGAGCTGCCCCTGCGCTGGCGCCTGTTCCGGCTGCAAGCAGACGTGTTTGAGCTGGTCTTCAGCTACCATCACATCATCATGGATGGCTGGTGCATGCCCTTGATTATGCACGAGTTTCAGGCCATGTACACGGCCGCGAGCACCCAGGCCCCGGCGGCCCTGCCCGCGCCCCCCGCCTACGTTGACTACATCAAGTGGTTGGCTACCTACTCCGTAGCCGAGGGCAAAGAGTACTGGCGCCAGTACCTGTCGGGCTACGTGGGCGGCGCCGGCATCGGCCGGGAAGACGAAGAAGAAACCCACGAGCTGGTGCGGGATTTGGCCACGGCCGAAATCACCCTGGCCGGCGAGCCGCTGGCCCAGCTGCAGCACACCACCCGCGAAGCAGGCACCACTCTCAACGAGCTGATGCAGGCCCTGTGGAGCGTGTACCTGGGCAGCAAAAGCCAGCGCAACGACGTGGTGTTCGGCACCGTGGTATCGGGCCGCCCGGCCGAGCTGCCGGGCGTAGAGTCGATGGTCGGGCTGTTTATCAACACGATTCCCGTGCGGGTCCGCTTCCAGGGCCACGAGCCGCTGAGCAGCGTGCTCGACCGGGTGCGTGCGCACGCCATTGCCTCGCTGCCCTACCACTACACGCCCCTCAGCGACATGCCCCATGTGCGCGCTGCCAAGGCGCTGTTTGACCACGTGCTGGTGTTTCGCAACTACCCCATGGCCGAAACCGACACCGCGCCCTGGGAGCTGCTGCACGTGAAGTCCTACGAGCCCAACAACCTCGACTTCTCCCTTCACGTGCTGCCCACCCCGGGCGCCCTCACCATCCGCTTCGTGTACCTGCCCGGCAAGTTTGCCCCGTCGGATATCGCGCAAATGCGGGATGCCTTCGCCGGCATGATAACCCGGTTTTGCCAGCAGCCCGGCATCACCGTGGCTGAGCTACAGGCAGGCATTGAAGCCCAGCGCCATGCCCAGCGCAAGTCCAGCGTCAAGCAACGCCTGGTATCGCTGAAAAAATAACAAAAGCCGGCCGCCGGCAACTGGGTATGCGCCCCGCTGCGCCTGAAAAAATACCCTTATGTATCTGCTATAATACAACCATCCTTTGCGAAGGCAGGGACAAAACCACTCGTCACATGCGTACCAGAGAACTCATAGGTGGGCTAAGCAAAGCCAAAACAGTGCAGGCCCAGTTGCTGAACCTGCAAGAGAACATCGTGCAGGAGTCTTTCCTGCCCGAACCCAAGTCGCCGATAGTGCTGAGCTGCACCATGCCGGGAGTAGACCTGGGCGGCTGGATGCAGAAAAACAAGCCGTTGGTGGCCCGCTACCTCAACCAATACGGCGGGATTCTCTTCCGCAACTTCGGGGTAGACACGGTCGCTAGCTTCAAAAATTTTGTAGACCAGCTGGAGCTCAACACCCTGGAGTACAAGATGCGGTCCTCGCCCCGGCACGAAGTAGGCGATAAAATCTACCACACCACCACCCACCCGGCCGACCAGACCATCAACATGCACAGCGAGTCGTCATATGCCAGCTCCTGGCCCATGCGGGTTATCTTTTGCTGCGTGACGCCGGCGGCCGAGCAGGGCGAAACCCCCGTTGCCGACACGCGCCAGGTGCTAGCCAACCTCGGCCCCGCCCTGCGGGCCAAGTTTGAGCAGCTCGGCGTGCTGTACACCCGCAACTTGTCGCCGCAGCTGGGGCTACCCTGGCAGGAAGTTTTTCAAACCACTGACAAGGCGGAAGTAGAGGCCATCTGCCGGCAGAGCAACATGGAGTTTGAGTGGCAGGGAGAAGAAAAGCTGGTGACGCGCTGGCGCAAAAAGGCCGTCTACAACCACCCGGCAACGGGCGAGCCCACGTGGTTCAACCACGCCTTCTTCTTCAACAAGTACACCCTCGACGAAGACCTGCTGGCCATCCTGGGCCAGGACAACCTACCCTTCGATACCTGCTTCGGCGATGGCTCCGAAATCAGCCGGGCCGAAGCGGAGGAAATCGGCCGGGCCTACCAGCAGGCGCTGGTGGTTTTCCCCTGGCAAAAAGGCGACGTCCTCTTCCTCGACAACATGCTCATGGCGCACGGCCGCATGCCGTTTAAAGGCGCCCGGCAGATTCTGGTATCCCTGCTAGAGCCGATGGAAGACTAGGCCAGCCTAGCCCGGCTCCTTTCTTCTGTACTATTTTACTGCATTGCGCCGCCTCCCGGGTATAGCCCGCGTTGCAGCGCGGACTACTGCCAGGCTCGCTGCCTGGCTACCTGGCTGGTGGCTGTGCCCCGCGCCCGCTGCGGCCCCCTTGGGGCGTGTGCAGCCACCCTTGTTGCCCCGTACCCGGCCCCGTGCGCAACCGCACCGGGCGCCGCAGCCAGCTGCGGTGCGCCACAGCGCTTGCGGTAAGCCACTCGCACTTAGGGCCAAGCCCCCGGCAGGAGCAGGTGCTCCGTCCTTTTCCCCTCATTACCAGAACCCATCATGGAAAATAACACGCTCACCCTTCAGGGATATTCCTTATCGCCGGCGCAGGCCAGAATCTGGGACAGCATCAGTACGGTGCAACACGCCGGGGTATGGGCCACTGCGGAGATTAACGGCGCTATCGAGGCCGATAAAGTACAAGAACTAGTGCAGCAGGTAGTGCGGCGTCACAACAGCCTGGCCATGCACTTCAACCACTCCTCGGCGTTGCACTACCCGTTGCAGCAAACGCGGGAAGAGGCAGCGCTCGCGTGCACCATCCACGACTTTCAGCTTTGCGATGCCGCCGCGCAGCAGCAGCAACTGACGGCCCTGCAAGCCAGCTGGGCGGCCCCGCTGGCGCTCAACGACGCGTTGCAGGCGGCCATCATTAAGCTGGGACCCGCGCAAACGCTCCTCTGGGTGCAGGCCCACCCGCTGCAAGCCGATGCCGCCAGCCTGCACCTGCTGCTGCGCGAGGTAGCCGCCCTGGCCAATGGCACCGAGCTGGCCGCCGAAGACGATATGCTGCCCTATGAGAACTATGCCTCGTGGCAGCAAGACTTGCTGGGCCAGGCCGAGGAAGAGGCCCTGGCGTACTGGAAGCAGTACCGCCGCCACCTCTTCCGCAAGCCGCTGGTACCCTTCGAGCAGACGGCCGCCGTGGTGGCGCCCGCGATTGAGCGCCGCCGGGTGGCGGTAGCGCCGGAAGTGTATCAGCAGCTGCAGCAGTACTGCGCGGCCCACAGCGTGCCGGTGCGAACCATGCTGCTGTCGTTGTTTGCCCGGTTCCTGTATGCGTTTGAGCGGCCCGAGCACTTCGTTATTGGCCTACAGCGGTTTAACCGCCTCTACGACGAGCTGAAGAACGCCGTGGGCGCCATGAGCAAAACCGTGCCGCTGCTGGTCAGCGCCGCCGACCTAGCCCCCGATGCCAACCACCCCGCGCTGCTGGAGCGGCAGGAAGAAGAGCTGATGGACTGGGAGGACTTCTTCAATTTTGCCCACGCCGGTAAGGAGAAGACCGACGGCTACTCCTACGGATTTAACTTTCTGCCCGCCACGGTTTTCGAGCCCCTGGGCCGCGCCATCACGGTGACGCTCACGGACCTGCACATCGTGTCGGAGGCCCATGCCCTGCAACTGGTAGTACTGGAACAGGCCGAACAGCTCGTTTTCGACTTCTACTACGCTACCAACGCCTACACGCCCCAAACCATTGGCCTGGTGGCCGAGCAGTGGAGCGCGTTTCTGCGCCGCAAGCTCGCCCTGTCGCCCGCTGACCAGCTGGCCCTTTGCACTTCGGGCAGCCGGGAGCTGGCGGCGGCCATCAAGCCCCAAACCGTGCTGGAATTGTTTCAGGAGCAGGTAGCCAGCAACCCAAGTGCGCCCGCCCTGGTCTACAAAGAGCTGACCATGAGCTACGAGCAGCTCGACGTGGCCAGCAACCAGCTGGCCCACGTGCTGCGCCAGCGCTACGGCATCGGGCCGGGCAGCAACGTGGCGCTGCTGCTCAACCGCAGCCAGTGGCTGCCCGTGAGCATCCTGGCCGTGCTAAAGGCCGGGGCCGCCTACGTGCCCATCGACACGGCCTACCCCGACAACCGTATCAGCCAGATTGTGGAGAGCGGCGACTGCCAGCTGGTGCTCTCCGAGGCCGCCGTGTGGAGCCAGAAGCAGCAGCTGTGCAGCCTCACGGCCCTGCTGTTGCAGGATGCGGTGCTGGCCGGTGCTCCCACCGGGCCGCTCCCCCTGCCGGCCCTCACGGACCTGGCCTACATCATCTTCACTTCCGGCTCTACGGGCAAGCCCAAGGGCGTGATGATTCGGCACGATAGCCTCACGAACTACGTGCAGTGGAGCAATAACTACTATTTCGCCCCCGGCGAGCGGGGCAACTGGGCCCTGTGTACCTCCATTGCCTTCGACCTGACCGTGACGGCCATCTATACCTCCCTGTGCCGGGGCCAGGTGCTCTTTATCAGTGAGGCCGAAAAGTCCATCCTGAGCATTCTGGAAGAAGCCGTGAGCGCTGAGGCGGGGCTACCCATCGACATCCTCAAGCTCACGCCCTCGCACGTGGCCATGCTCAAAAGCCTGCCGCTCACGCGCACCAACGTGAAAAAAGTTATCCTGGGCGGGGAAGCGCTGGAGTGGGACCACATTCACACCCTGCGCAAGCTGAACCCCGACATCGAGATTTACAACGAGTACGGCCCCACCGAGGCCACCGTGGGCTGCGTGGTGCAAAAAGTAACCTGGCAGGATGAGCGCATCTTTATCGGGGAGCCCATTGCCAACACCACGGTGTGCGTGCTCGACGAGCAGCTGGAGTGCGTGGGCAACAGCTGCATCGGGGAGCTCTACATCGGTGGCGACTGCCTGGCCACGGGCTACCTGCACCAGCCCGAGCTAACGGCCAAGAGCTTCGTAACCCTGCCCTGGGACCCCCAAAACCGTACCTGGTACAAAACTGGCGACCTCGTGCGCCAGAACGCGCAGGGTATTTTTGACTACCTGGGCCGGGCCGACAAACAGGTCAAAATTCGGGGCTACCGCATCGAGCCGGGCGAGATACAAGCCCTGCTGCTCGAGATACCCGAAATCTCGAATGCCCTGGTGGGCGTGCTCAAGCACGAGGAGGAAAGCTACCTGGTGGCGTACCTGCAAGTAGCGGAAGTGGTGCCGGTGGCCCGCGTGCGCAGCTACCTGGCCGAGCGACTGCCGGCCTACATGCTGCCCATGCAGTGGCTACAGGTAACGGCCTTTCCGCTGACGCCCAACGGGAAAGTGGATGAAAAAGCCCTGGCCCAGCTTGCCGGGGAGCAAAAGCAGGCCGAAGAGCGGCCCTACGTAGCCCCGGCTACGGTGCTGGAGGCGGAGCTGCAAAAAATCTGGGAGGCGGTGCTGAAGCAAACCTCCATCAGCACGCAGGAGAGCTTCTTCGCGCTGGGCGGCAACAGCCTGAACTTCTCGCAGCTTATCCTGCGCGTGAACCAGGCCTTTGGCAAAAAGGTGAGTTTCAGTGAGCTATTTGACCACGCCACTATTGCGCAGCAGGCCGCATTCCTGCTCTATGCCCGGCCCGAGGCGGCCAGCCAGCCCCTGGGCGGGGCCCTGGCCCAGGAAAGCTACCCCCTCACGCCCGCCCAGTACAGCATCTGGAAGGCCTGCCAGTCGGCCGAGAGTACCATTGCCTACAACATGCCCTTCGTGCTCAAGCTCGCCGGGGAGCTGAACCTGGCCGCCTTCGAGGGAGCCGTGGCGGCGGTAGTGGCCCGGCACGAGAGCCTGCGCACCGTATTCCGCAAAAACGCCGACTGGACCGTGAGCCAGCAGGTGCTGCCCGCCCCGGCCATAGCGGAACTGCTAACCACGACCGACCTGCGGGCCGCCAACCTGAGCCAGGAAGCTGTGCAGGCCAAGGTGCTGGCCGAAATCCGCACGCCGTTTGACCTAGCCGCCGGCCCGCTCATGCGGCTCCAGCTGTGGCAGCTCGCGGCCCAGGAGCACGTGCTGGTGTACACGCTGCACCACATCATCGGCGATGGCTGGTCGATGCAGGTGCTCTTCGATGAGCTCATGCAGGCCTACAACGCCCTGGCGGCCCAGCAGCCCCTGCGCCTGCCCCCGCTGCCCACGCAGTACCGAGACTACGAGGCCTGGCTGAGGGCCAGCCTCAGCGGCGAAAACGGCCAGCGCCTGGAGCAGTACTGGCTCAGCCAGTTTGACGACATCGTCCCGGTCCTGGACCTGGCCACCGACTTTGCCCGGCCCGAGCGCAAAGCTTACCAAGGCAAAACGCTCACCACCGACATCGCGCAGGCCAACTACCAGGCCCTTAGCCAGCTGAATGCACAGCAGGAAGGCACCCTGTTTATGACCCTGCTGCTGACCACCAACGTGCTGCTCTACAAGTACACGGGGCAAACCGACATCGTTATCGGCACCCCGATTGCCGGGCGCGAGCACCTGGACCTGGAAAGCCAGATTGGGCTGTACGTGAACACGCTGGCCCTGCGCACCGGGCTAGCCGGCCAGCCCACCGTGGCCGAGTTGTACCAGCAGGTAAAGCAGCAGGTAGTAGCCGCTTACAGTCACCAGCTCTACCCCTTCGATACGCTGCTCCAGCAGCTCAACCGGCCGTTGCAGCCCGGCCGCTCGCCGCTGTTTGACGTGATGGTGGTGCTGCAAAACATTGAGAGCCAGCAGCCCCCAACGCAGCCGACCGGCCTGGCCGTTTCGCGCTTCAGCTCCGACCTGGAGAGCAGCAAGTACGACCTGTGCTTCTTCTTCGTCGAAGAGCCGGGGGCCATCCGGGTGCACCTGGAATACGACACGGAGCTGTTTCGGGAAGCCACCGTGCGCACCCTGCTCGACAACTTCCGGCACGTGGCTAGCCAGCTGGCCCAGGCGACCTGCCTGGCCGACATCGGCCTGCTGGCCTCGGCGACGGAAGCCGAAGAAAACGACCTCTTTCTGGCCCAGATGCTGGAAATGTAGCGGCCGGCGGCGCCCAGCGCCCAGCGGCAGCTAAGCGGCTGGCCTGCAAAACAATATACCCACCTCAACCACCTCACCGAGCGTCAAAGACATGTGCGGGATAACCGGAATTTTTAGCCAGAATAAGCAACACGTTGTCCCGGAAGACATTATCGTCAAGATGACCCGGGCGATAAGCCACCGCGGCCCGGATGGCACGACCATCCACAAGGAGCCATACTGGGGCTTTGGGTTTAATCGCCTCAGCATCATTGACCTGGCGGGCGGCACGCAGCCGTTCTACAGCGAGGACAAGCAAATTATTCTGATTTGCAACGGCGAAATCTTTAACTTCAAGGAGCTCCGCAGCGAGTACATCGGCAAGGGCTACAAGTTTGCCTCCGAGTGCGATGTGGAAGTCATCATTCCGCTCTATCAGGAGTACGGGTACCGGCTCTTCGACCGGCTGGTGGGGCAGTTTGCCTTTGCCCTCTACGACAAGCGCACCGATACGCTGCTGCTGGCCCGGGACCACTTCGGCGTGTGCCCGCTCTTTTATACCGAGCAGCACGGTCACCTGGTATTTGCCTCCGAAATCAAGGCGATACTGGAGGTACCCTTTGTGGAGCGGAAAATCAACATGACGGGCCTGGACCAGGTGTTTTCCTTTCCGGGGTGGGTGAGCCCGGTTACCATGTTCAAGGGTATTCACAGCCTGCGGGCCGGCAACTACCTGCTGATGAAGGACAACGTGTGCAGCGAGCACACCTACTGGGACGCCGACTTTCCGCAGGATGGCGAGTACGACCTGGGCCGCTCCGAAAAGTACTACGCCGACACGCTGGAGGAAAAGCTCCTCAAGTCGGTGGCCTACCGGGTGCATGCCGACGTGCCGGTAGGCTTTTACCTCAGCGGCGGCCTCGACTCGTCGCTGATTGGGTCCATCATGAAGAAAACCCACCCCGCTACGGCCTTTAAGTCCTTCGCCGTCACCTTTCCTCACCACGACCACAGCCAGATTGACGAGGGCGTGTTTCAGCGCAAAATGTCTTCGCACCTGGGCAGTGCGCACAACGAGATAGCCTTCGACTGGCAAAATATCTCGCAGCTGCTGCGCAAAACGGTGTACTACGGCGAAACGGCCCTGAAGGAAACCTACAACACCTGCTCGATGGCGCTCTCCTCCTGCGTGCGCGACCAGGGCATCAAGGTGGTGCTGTCGGGGGAGGGGGCCGACGAGCTCTTTGGCGGGTACGTGGGCTACCGGCTCGATGCGGTCGGCAACCGAGCCAGCACCGACGACGACCTGGCGGCCATGCTGGAAGGGCAGATGCACGAGCAGCTGTGGGGCGATGGCAACTTCTTCTACGAGAAGAACCACGCGGCTTTCCGGACCGACAAGCAGGACATTTATTCCGACGCGGTAAACCACCGCTTCGATGAAATTGACTGCCTGCGCAATTTCCCCATCAACAAGCAGCAGCTCGCGGGGCGCAACAGCTTTCACAAGCGCTCTTACCTGGACCTGAAGCTGCGGCTGGCCGACCACCTCATCTCGGACCACTGCGACCGGATGTGCTTTGCCAACTCGGTGGAGGGGCGCTACCCTTTTCTGGATGTCGAGTTGTTTGAGTTCATCAAAACCATCCCGCCCCAGTACCAGATGCAGGGCCTGGCCGAAAAGTACCTGCTCCGCAAAGTGGCCGAGCAGTACGTGCCCCACGAGATAGCGCACCGCCAGAAGTTCGGCTTTGTGGCGCCCGGCAGCTGCCAGCTGATTCAGAATAAGGATGAGATGGTGATGGACCTGCTGAGCTACGACCAGATTAAGCGGCAGGGATATTTCAACCCGGTGGTTATCGAGCGGCTGAAAAAGATGTACAGCCGCCCCGGCTTCAAGCTCAACATGCCCTTCGACAGCGACCTGCTGATTGTGGTAATAACCTTCAATATCCTGCTGGACGTGTTTAACATTCCCAACTACAGCTAGTTGCGCCGCTAAAAGCCCAGTCCGCCACCGCGGCGTAGCGGGCCGCCGCCCGCCTGGCGGGTGTGCACAAGCCGACGCGGGCCGCGCCCGCGCTCACCCAACCCAACATTCACATAGTATTATCCTAATAAAATGCAAAAGAAGAAAGTAGGCATCATTGGCGGTATGGGTGCGCGGGCAGGGATGCTGCTGCTGAAGCACGTGATTGAAAAATCGCCGGCCAAAACCGACCAGGAGTTTCTGGAAATCGTGCTGCACAGCAACTCGGTCATTCCCGACCGCACCCGGGCCATCCTCTACAACGAGCCTTCGCCCCTGCCGGAGCTGCTGCGCTCGGTGGCGCTGCTCAACGAACAGGGCGTCGACCTGATTGTATCGGCCTGTGTGACATCATATTATTACTACGAGGCGATGCAATTGCACTCCAGGGCAAAGCTGCTGCACCCGGTGCGGCTCGTGGCCCAGCACATCCTGGGCGTCTACGGCCGCCGGGCCCGGGTGGGCATCCTGGCTACCAGCGGCACCATCCAGACGCGCCTGTTTCAGGATGTGCTGGCCCGGGAAGACATTGCCTACGTGGTGCTGCCCCCGGCCTTGCAGGAAGACGGATTTATGCAATCCGTGTACATGGAAAACGGGCTGAAATCGGCCGTGATTTGCCAGAATGCCAAGGACCGCTTTTTTGCCTGCATCCGCTACATGAAGGAACAGGGGGTCGATGTCATCATCGGCGGCTGCACGGAGGTCGCCATCATGGCCGATGAGGTAGGGCCCGCCGTCCCCCTGCTTAATGTGCTCGAAGTACTGGCCCAGGAAGTGGTGGACCAGAGCTACCAGGAGCTGCTCGTGCCCAGCGCCGCCTACTAGCTGCCCGCGCATCTCCTGCCCGCCCGGCCGCACCCCCATCCCACTCTTTCTCTTGATTACTCCACAAAATGAAAAACCTAGTTTACAAGCAGTTCGAAGACATTGCCGCGCAGTACCCAACGGCCGAAGCCCTGCGGTTTGGGGGCCGGCCGATGTCTTATGAGACGTTGAATACCTACGCCAACCGCCTGGCGGCGCTGCTGGCGGCCGTGGAGCCGGCGCCGGCCATCATTAAAGTGCTCATGCCGGCCAGTGCCCACCTGGTGGCGGCGCTGCTGGGGGTGTTTAAGGCGGGCCACGTATACCTGCCGGTCGATTTGCAGTTTGCTGAGCAGCGGATTCAGCAAATATTCGAAGAAACGCCCAACGCCAGTGTGCTGCTGCATCAAGACTGGCTGGCCGAGTGGGAGGCGCTGGCCGCCAAGCTGGGCCTGGAAGTAAACAAGCTGCTGATTCTAAACGAAAGCCAGGGCATTACCGTGGTAGCGCAGGGCCAGCAGGTGGTGCACCGGTGGGAAGAGCTGCCGGTGGAGAACCTAGCCAGTGCGCAAGACCCGGAAGCGGCCAGCTACCTCTTCTACACGTCCGGCTCTACGGGCCGGGCCAAGGCCATTGTGGGGATGCACAAAAGCCTGGCGCACTTCATCGAGTGGGAAGCCAAGGAGTTTGGGGCGGGCCCCGGCATGCGGGTCAGCCAGCTGATTCAGTTCACGTTTGATGCGTCGCTGCGCGACATCTTTTTGCCGCTGTGCACGGGCGGCACGCTCTGCCTGCCGGAGGTGGAAACCCGCGGCAACCTAGCCAAGCTGGTCGAGTGGATTGACGCGGAAAAAATTCAACTGTTGCACGGCGTGCCCTCGCTGTTTCAGCAGCTCACCAAAACGGCCCAGCAGTACGAGGGCCAGCCGCTGTTTGGGGCCTTGCAGTACGTGCTGCTGGCCGGCGAGGCGCTGTATGCCAAGGACATCCACCGCTGGCGCGAGGTATTTGGCACCCGCATCGAGGTGGTGAACCTGTACGGAGCCACAGAAACCACGATGATTAAAACCTTTCACCGGATTGCGGAAGTGCCCGACGCCCCCGGCCAGATACTGTCGGTGGGCAAGCCCATCGACAACACGTTTATTCTGGTGCTCAACCAGGGCAAGCTCTGCCGGATTGGCGAAATTGGGGAGGTGTACATTAAAACGCCGTTCATCACCAAAGGCTACTACAATAACCCGGGCCTGACCCAGCAGGTGTTCGTGCAGAACCCGCTCATTCAGGACCGGGCCGACATCATCTACAAGACCGGCGACATGGGCCGGTACGCGGCCGACCGCTCCCTGGAAATTCTGGGCCGGCAAGACCGGCAGGTGAAGGTTAACGGCGTGCGCATCGAGCTCAATGAGATTGAGCAGGCCCTGCTGGCCGTGGCCGAAGTAGAGGAGGCCGTGGCCAAAACCGTTAAGGATGCGGAAGGCAAGTTGCAGCTGGTGTGCTACTACACGGCCCCGGCGGCCATCGCCGACCTGCGCGAGCAGCTGATGACGCGCCTGAACGCCTACATGCTACCGGCGTTTCTGGTGCACCTGCCGGAGTTTCCGCTCAACAGCAACGGCAAAATCGACAAAGCCGCCCTGCCTTCCCCCGAGGAAGTGCTGCTGGGCAGCGAGTTTGAGCTGCCCCGCGAAGGGCTGGAAACGCAGCTGGCGGACATCTGGAAAGCGGAGCTGGGCCTGAAGGCCATCAGCCGGGACTTGTCCTTCTACCACATGGGCGGCAACTCGCTGAAGGCGATGAAGATAGCCGGCGACATTCAGCGGCATCTCAACGTGGAGCTCAAGCTCATGGATATTTTTCTGTATCCGACCATTGCCAAGCTAGCCGCCTTCATTGCCGATAAGGCTCCCGCCGCCGCCGAGTCGGCGGTAGTGCCCGCCCCGCAGCTGGCCTCCTACCCCCTCACGCACACCCAAAAGCGCCTCTGGGTAATCAGCAACCTGGAAACGGCCTCCGTGGCCTACCACATGCCGATTGCCTACACCCTGACCGGTGGGGTAGACGCGGCAGCCCTGAGCCAGGCCTTCCAAACGGTGCTGGCCCGCCACGAAAGCCTGCGCACCGTGTTTCGGCAGCTTGAGGGCGACGTGCGCCAGGTAGTACTGCCCTGGCACCCCGAGCTTTTTACCCTGCAGCAGGAGGCGGTGCCGGTCGCCGAAGCCCTGCGCCAGCAGATGCAGCGCTGCCAGGACGCGCCCTTTGACTTGGCCCACGAGCTGCCCATTCGGGCCACGCTGCTGCTGGTGTCTCCCACCGAAGCCGTGTTGCTGGTGGTAGTGCACCACATCGTGTTTGATGGGTGGTCGACTACGCTGCTGCTCCAGGAGCTGCTGGCGAGCTACCAGGCGCTGGCCCAGGGCCAGCAGCCGGCCCTGCCGCCCCTGCCGGTGCAGTACAAAGACTACGCCATGTGGCAGCAAGACCAGCTGCAAGCCCCCGCCATGCAGGCCAGCGAGGCATTCTGGAAGGAGCAGTTTGCGGAGCCGGCCCCCGTGCTGGAGCTACCTCTGGACAAGCCCCGGCCCCGCAACCGTACCTACGCCGGCAGCCTCCACGAGCACCTCATCCCCCTGGCTACGCTAGCCCAGTTTAAGGCGCTGTGCCAGCACGAGGCGGGCACGCTGTTCAACGGCCTGACCACGGCCCTCAACGTGCTGCTGGCCCGCTACTCGGGGCAGACGGACATCGTGGTCGGAACCCCGGTGGCCAACCGCGAAAAAGCCGAGATTCAATCCGTAATCGGCTTCTTTGCCAATACTATTGCCCTGCGCAACCGCCTTGGGGAGCAGGATACGTTTCAGCAGCTTTTTGCCCGGGTAAAACACAACACTACCCAGGCCCTGCAACATGCCGGGTATCCCTTCGACCGGCTGGTAGAGCAGCTAGCCAGCCCGCGCGAGCTGAGCCGTTCCCCGCTGTTCGACGTGGCCCTGATACTGCACAAGGCCGCCGGCCCGGACCAGGACAGCCCCCTGCCGGCCGCCGCCACCGAGGCGCACGAAGCGGCCGAGCTCAACGGCTACAGCAAATTTGACCTGACGTTCTCGTTCCGTGAGGTAGCCGATGGCCTCCTGCTGAAGCTGGAATACAACACCGACCTATTTGAGGCCGCTCGCATGGCCCGGCTGTGCGGCCACGTGGAGGAGCTGCTCCGCCAGGCAGCCGCCGCGCCCGATACCAGCATCCAGGCTATCGATTTTATTCCGGCCGCCGAGAAGCAGCTCCTGCGCCGCTTCTCGCAGGAAGACGCGCTGCGGCCCCTGCCCAATGGGGCCGGCAGCCTGGTCCGCTTGGTCAAGCAGCAGGCGGCGCTTTACCCCACCAAAGCGGCGGTTTGCGCCGTGGCCACCGACGCTCAGCTCACCTACGAGCAGCTGGATGAGCAGTCGGATTACCTGGCCGCCTACCTCACGCACCAGGCCGGGGTCCGGGCCGGGGCCAAGATTGGCATCAGCACCCCGCGCAACCAGTGGGCCATCGTGGCCATGCTCGGGGTGCTCAAAGCCGGAGCCGTGTACGTATTCTTGGAGCCGTCTTTGCCGGCGCAGCGCCTGCGCTACATCTGCGAGCACGCGGCCCTGCCGCTGGTGCTCACCGCTAGCCCCGTGACCTTTGCGGCGCCCGCCGGGCTGGCCGTAGTGGCGCTGGAGGAGGCCGTGCAGCCCAACGCCTACGCCCTGCCCGATGCGGCGGCCAGCGACCTGGCCTACATCTGCTACACGTCGGGCTCGACGGGCGTGCCTAAGGGTGTGCTCATCCGGCAAGACGCCATTATTAACATGGTGGATAGCATTCCGGGCGTGGGCATTACCCCGCAGGACAGCCTGCTGAACGTGTGCTCCTTTGCCTTCGACGGGTCTGTGTTCGACATCTACGGGGCCTTGCTGAAGGGCGCAACGCTCGTTATCATGGACGAGACCCAGGTGAAGGACCTCTACGCCTACGAAGCGGTAATGGCCCGGTACGCCGTCACGGTCAGCTTCATACCCACGGCGCTCTTTAATGTGCTGGTAGATACCGACTTTAAAGGCTTTGGCCAACTGCGCCACCTGCTCATTGGGGGTGAAGCTGCTTCGGCCAAGCACATCAGCACTTTTGTGCAGCGCTTTGGGGCTAGCAGCCTGCTGAATATGTATGGCCCCACAGAAAACACGGTGTTTGCGACTGCCTACCAGGTAGAGGCTGAGATGCCCTACGCCACTATACCCATCGGCAAGCCAACCAGAAACGTGGTGGCCTACCTGCGGGACAGCAACGGGATGCCGGTGCCCGTGGGCGGCGTAGGGGAGCTGTGGCTCGCCGGCGCGGGCCTGGCCCAGGAATACTACCACAACGAGCTGCTCAACCAGGAGCGCTTCGGCCTCGATGCGCATACGAACCAGCGTGTCTACCGCACCGGCGACCTGTGCAGGTGGAGCGAGGATGGGCAGCTGCTATTTAGCGGCCGCAAAGATGACATGCTCAAAATCAGGGGCTTCTTGGTAGAGGTAGAGGAGATTGTGGCCGCCACGCTCGCCCATCCCGCCGTGCGGGAGGCACATGTGCTCTACAAGGAAGTAGCCGGCGTGCCCGCCCTGGTGCTCTACCTGGTGCCTACCCAAGACCTGCCCGACCAGGCACTGCTCAGCTTCCTCGGCACCCGGCTGCCCAGCTACATGCTGCCCCAGTACGTTGTGCGCGTGGCGCAACTGCCGCTGAACAACAACGGGAAAGTAGACCGTGCGGCGCTGGGCGCGCTGACCCTGGGCCAAGCCACCACCGAGCTGGCCGTGGCCGCCGAAACCCCAACGGAAAAACTGCTGGAAGCCTGCTGGAAAACGCTGCTCCGCAAGGAGCATATCAGCACCGCCAGCAATTTCTACGCGCTGGGCGGCGACTCCATCAAGATTATCCAGCTCGTGTCCATGCTTCGCCAGCAGGGCTATCGGTTGAATATCAAAGACTTTATGGAGGAACCCACCATTGCCGGCGCGGCCGCCCGGCTGGTGGCCGCGCCGCTGGCCGAAGCGGTGGTGGAGTACACGGGCCAAGCCGGGCTCTCGGCCATTCAGCTGCGCTACGTGGCGCTGGTGGAGGAGCCCTACCTACACCACTTCAACCAGTCGGTGAAGCTAATCCGGCCGGCGGGCTTCGATGCCGAAGCCGTGCGCGTGATTCTGGAAAAGCTGCTAGCTCACCACGAAGGGCTGCGGGCGCAGTTCCGGAAGGGCGCGGCCGGCGAGTGGCAGCAGGTAGTAGCAGCGGCTAGCCCCGGCTTTACCCTGCCCGTCGTCGACCTGCGTGCCGAGCCGGCCCCCGAGCAGGCTTTTGCCCAGCAGGCCACAGCCATTCAGCAGAGTATGAGCCTGGAGCGGGGCGAGCTGCTGAAGGCCGCTATTTTTAGGCAGCCCACCGAAGACGTGCTGCTGCTGGCTATTCACCACCTGGTGGTAGACGGCGTTTCCTGGCGCATCCTGTTCGAAGACTTTGGGGTGTTATATGCCCAATATGAGGCAGGTAGCCCGCTGGAGCTGCCCGCCACGAGCACCGCGCTGCTGCACGCCGCCACCTGGCAGCAGGCCTACGCCCACTCGGCGGAGCTGGCCGCCGAGCAAGCCTATTGGCAGCAGGTAGTGAGTGGGCCGCAGGCCGCGCTGCCGGTAAGCCACCCGCAGGGCACTAATCGCGTCAGCGATAGCGCGTCTATTTCCTTTAAAATAGCGGCCCAGGAAACCGCCGTGCTCCAGACCACGGCCGCCCAGGTGTTGCAGCTCGACTTTAATGCGCTGCTGCTGGCGGGCCTGGGGCTAGCGTGCCACCGCCACTTCGGCATGCCCAACGTACCCGTGCACCTGGAGGGTCACGGCCGCGAAGAGCTGGCCGGAGCTCCCGACCTAAGCCGCGTCATCGGCTGGTTTACGAGTGTGTTCCCGGTTGTGCTACCGGAGCCGGGCACCCAGCAAAGCCTGGCCTACGTGCAGCAGGTGCAGCAGGTGCTCCAGGCAGTACCCCACAAGGGCTTGGGCTACGGGATGTTGAAGTACGTGGCCCAGGACGCCGTACTGGCGCAGGCCACGCAGCCGGCCATCTGCTTCAACTACCTGGGGCAGTTCGACAGCCATATCGCCACGCAGCAAACCCAGGACATTCGCCTGGCGCTCGGCGAGAAAGGGGCCGAAGTGCACCCCCTGATGCCCCGGTTTCACGAAATCGAGTTTTCGGGGCTTCTCTCGGAAGATGAGCTGCATCTGTCCATCCAGTACAGCCAGGCGCGCTATGGCCACGCAGAGATGCACGCCCTGGTGGCGCACTTCTCGGAGGCGATGACGGCCATTGTGCAGGAAATAGCCCAGCAGGGCGGGCAGCAGCTAACGCCGCTGTCCTACACCCAGCAAAATTTCTTCTCGCCCTACCGAGTAGTAGGGGAGTACTCCGAGATTGGGCCCGTAGCGTACCCTTCCTTCAACAAGCAGGCCCTGGAAACGGCCCTGTGGGAGCTTCAGCAGCGCCACGAGCTGCTGCGCACCACCTTTGTGCCCAATGCAGGGGGGCTGCCCTACATGCAGCTCCAGCCCCAGGCCGAAGTCCCCATCGCGTGGCTAGACTGCCGGCCGCAGCCCACCGAGCGCCGGGCCGCCCTGCTGAAGGAAGCCCAGCGGCAAGCCCGGCACCAGGTAACGCTGCAAACCCCTTGGGTAGTGCGGGTGCTACGCTTCGAGGGCGAAGACGAGCTGCTCATCGTCCTTTCCCACCTGATTTTCGACGGCTACTCGCAGGGCGTGCTGCAAGAGGAGCTAACGACGCTCTATCAGGCGGCCTTGCAAGGCCCCGCAGCGGCCCCGCTGGCCCCTGCCAGCCAGTACCGGGCCTTTGTAGCGGCCCAGCACGGCTATGTCAACAACCCCGACGGTGGGCGAGCGCTCTCCTACTGGAAAAAGCAGCTGGCCGACGCCGACCTCACCGCCCACCCCGTGGCCGCCCAAACCCGCAAGGTTTCGACGTTTGTGGAGGGCCGCGCCCTCCAGGACTTCGAGCAGTGGCTGGCTAGCCAGCAGCTCATGCCGCTGGCGGTGCTCATGGGGGTGTGCCGGCGCGTGTATCACCAGCTCAGCGGGCAGGAAGATGTGGCGGTAGCCGTGCCCGTGTCGCTGCGGGCCCACGATGTGTACCACACGGTAGACAATCAGCAGGCGGTGGGCTTCTACTCCAATATCATCCTCAACCGCTGCGCCTGGAGCAGTCGGGACACCCTAGCCGACCAGCTAAACGTGGTGCAGGACAGCCTGATAGCTGATTTTGAGCAGTATCAGTATCCCTACGATAAGCTCCTGCACGAGCTGAAGGCTGCGCCCGGCTTTCACCCCGAAATAGGCATCAACTACCAAAACTACAGCGCCCTCCGCCAGGCGGCAATGGACGTCAGCAGCCAGCCTGCGCACCAGGTGCTGCCCGACGAGTGCCGCGCCAAATGGTGGGTTGACATCTTCCACTTCAACAACGCCTTGCAGATTAACATGCTGTTTAAGGCCAACGAGTTTTCGGCCGAGCGGGCGGGTGAAATAGCCGGCTGGTTTAAAGCCGAGCTGGCCTATGCGGTGCAGGCCGCCTGCGCCCCGGTGCTGCACTAGCGCGCCGGCTAAGCTTCATCCTTAAAAATCTTATTCCCAACGACATGAATCTCCTGAAAGGGCATCTCGGAAAGTACATTTTATTCGTGGCCTTGGGTATCCTGGCCGCGGCTGGCAATACGGCCATCATTTTCATCATCAACCAGATAATCAGTAAGTCCATCCAGGGTATCAGCACTGCCAACCGGGAGTATACCTACCTGTTTGCGGGCAGCGTGGTGCTGTTTTTCGTGAGCCGCTGGGTGGTTTCGCAGAATATGATTGCCTTCATGCTGAAGATTTTACGCCAGGTGCGCATGGAGGTGGTGGAAATGGTGCTCACCTCGGCCTACCATCCCCTGATTAAAAACAAGGAGCGCATTTACACCGCGCTCACCCGGGACACGAATAACGTCGTCAACGCCTCCGTCAATGTCATTGACCTGATGACCAACTTTATCATCATCCTGCTGTGCTGCGGCTACATGGCCTTTCTTTCGTGGAAGCTGCTGGCTTGCACCTGCGTCCTGATGGCCTTTACGGTGCTGATTTACACGCTAAGCGAGAAGAAGGCAATGGCCTTCTTTGACAAGGCCATGTCCATTGAGGATGGTTTTGTACGCCACCTCAATGAAATTCTGGTGGGCTTCAAGGAAATCAAGATAGCGCGCAACAAAGGCATCGACATCGTTAACCGGCACATGTACACGTCCATTGAGGAGTCTTCGACCTACAACAAGAAAGCGCTGGTTTACCACCTGAACAACCGGGTAATCGGGCAGATTGCCTTCTACGTTTTCATTGGCGCGCTCCTATTGTTTCTCGGCGACTGGCTCTCCATCAGCAGCCCGGTTATCATCAATTTTATCTTCGTATTGATGTACATCTGGGGGCCCATTGAATCGGTAGTCCTCATGGTGCCGGGCCTGGCGCAGGCGCACGTATCCCTGAACCGGCTGAGCTCCCTGAAGGAGTCGCTGCGCGAGAAAGAGGAGGTAGGCGAGGTCACGGCGGCGCTAACGCACTTCGATAGCCTGAAGCTCTACGATATTTCCTACCAGTACGCCACTGAAGAAGACACCCACTTCAGCGTGGGGCCCAATGATTTTTTCCTGCACAGGGGGGAAGTGGTATTCGTGTACGGCGGGAACGGCAGTGGCAAAACCACATTTATCAACGTGTTAGTCGGGCTGTTTGTGCGCGAAAAAGGGCAGGTGTACATCAACGGCGAAGTAATGGAGGAGCGCAACTTCGCCGCCTACCGGGCTTTGTTTGCGCCCGTATTCAGCGACTTCCACCTGTTTGAAGAGTTTTACGGGGTAGAGCACGTCGACGAGGCAAAAGCGCTCGAATACCTCCAGGTCTTTGAGCTCGACAAGAAAGTGGAGATAAAAAATAATAAGCTGACAACCGTCAACTTATCAACTGGTCAGAAAAAGCGCTTAGCCCTGGTCTGCGCCATGCTGGAGCGCAAGCCCATTCTGATTCTGGACGAGTTTGCGGCCGACCAAGACCCGTATTTCCGGAAGAAGTTCTACACCGAAATTCTGGACTACCTGAAAGAAGAAGGTTTCTCCGTTGTGGCCATCACGCACGATGACAATTATTATCAGTATGCTGATAAATTGTACAAAATGAATTATGGCAAGCTCGAAAGCGTGACTAAGGAAGAGGCGCTTAGCGTAGCCTAATTATTCCTCCCTGGCCGGGCGCGCTCCGCTCTGGGGCCGTTAGCGGGCTGCTGGGGCTCCTGCAGAGCGCGCTCCGCTTATCTGGCCTCGAGCGGAGCACGCCGGCCGTGGCTCATTGCCCGCAATAGCTGCGCTTACCACGCCGCTGGCCCTAGCCAGCGCGGCTTCCCTTGCCTGTCCCAACTCGCAATAAGCCTAACTAACATATTTTCCGAGTAAATGCCTGTAATTTAGATAATTAACAGGTCATATCAATAGTTTGGGTCAACCTGACGCTACTGAGTTGTATTAACTCTGGCAGATATGGAGTCCCATCAAATGCAATTAATACTGTCCAAGCACATCACTAACGTTGCACCAAGTATTCCCTCCCATGAACATCATTGCCCTACCGTTCGCTGGTGGCTCCAGCCTTTCCTACCAGTTGCTCAAAAAGTACTTTTCAAAGTCCTGCTCTGTTGAGGTACTAGAATACAGTGGGAGGGGATACCGCGCTACTGGCACGTTACTCACAAGTATGCAGGCTGTAGTAAACGACCTGTTTCCTGCTTTAGTACAAAAAGCCAATTCTGGTGTCGACTACGTGCTCTACGGTCACAGTATGGGGGCTTTGGTAGGGTTGATGCTCTGCCGCAAATTGTATGAGCAGCGGCAGCCTTTACCTAGCCGGTTAATTGTATCTGGCAAAGCGGGCCCAGCAGCTCGCCATACGAGAGAGGTTGTCCTGCACAAAATTGGGAAAGACGCCTTCTGGAGCGAGGTATTCAGTATTGGAGGCACTCCACAGGAGCTAAATGAGTCTCAGGACTTTCGCGAGTACTTCGAGCCGATATTACGGGCTGATTTTCAAGTAGTAGAAACGTTTTCCTACGAGGAATCGGCCCCGTTACCCATTCCTATCCAAGTGCTGTATGGTGATAAGGAAGGACTGGATGTAGCGGTAATCGAGAAATGGCAGCAGGAATCTGTATTTCCAATTAGTCATCGAGCATTGCCTGGCAATCATTTCTTCATATTCGATAATGCCAGAACTGTTGCTTCGGTAATTGAAGCTGGAAATACAGCCTAACTATCTGCGGCGGTCGCATCGAGCAAATGATTTGCCCGAGGTAGATGGCGATGGCAGTTTGGCACAGTAAGAAGCAACCCGTAAAATAGGTCTTACCTACTAGACTCACCCTAGCCAGAGCTCTTGCGACTGGTCGCCGGTTACGCGGCTTTTCCAGCAGAATGCGAAGCTAATTCTGAATTGCACTAAGTAGTAATGCTCTTAGCAATCACCTGGTCCTTTTAATTTCCACATTATATCACCAGAAAACATGATAAAGGTCCTGTACTCGTGCTTTGAGCATAAGCTCACAGATAGGGAGCTTAGCACTTACCTAGCACTATTTCCAGCCAGCATTAAGAGCAGAATTCTCAGGTTTCAGCGGTGGCAAGATGTGCAAGCATGCCTTTACGGCAAATTGCTCCTGCTAAAAGGTTTGGAGGAATTCGGCATTACGGGGGATTTGGGAAAGCTCCAATATACTTCTTATAGTCGGCCTTACATTGATAAGGGCATAGACTTTAACATATCGCATTCTGGTCATTATGTGACCTGTGCCCTAAGCGATTTCTCTAAAGTAGGTATTGATATTGAACAGGTGAATCCGATAGCAATTGAGGACTTTAAATGCTATATGCTACCCGATGAGTGGAATAAAATTTCTGATTCGGAAAATAAGTATTATGACTTCTATGATTACTGGACCCAAAAAGAATCCATTGTAAAAGCTGATGGCCGCGGCTTAATCATTCCGCTGGAGGAAATTGTAGTTAGGGACAATGAAGCGAGAATAGCAAATACTACGTGGTACTTGAAAAAGCTAAAACTGGCTAAAAACTATGTTGTACACCTAGCTTCGGATGCAGCGGGCATCGACCCTGTTGTGTGCAAAGTAGAGCTGTAATGGCTAAGGCATAGCGCCTTATCTGCGAACTGACCACCGTACTGCCGCGCTACCGTGCCCCTAGCCGGTTCGTCCATTCACCCATCTTAGCTTGAGGTTTTGTTGCTAGCAGACTATCTCAGCTATACCAGACGACTAGGATACCATGACTTCTTGGAATAGCGAAAAATATCGCCAGCTCGAATCCAAAATACTACTCCACAACAGAGAGCTGCTTGAGGATGTGGGTATGAGCGTTGGGATAGTCAGGCACAACGACACTGTTTTCTTCTCAGCCGGCTCATTGCATAAAAATGACGAATGTGCAATTAATCAGGATTCTGTATTTGAAATAGGCTCAATTACGAAAACGTTTACTGCTTTGCTGATAAGCTTGGAAATAGGCCGAGGTGCTATTGCGCTTGATGCTCCTATTGATAAGCTACTGCCAGATTCAATTAAATTGAGAGGCAATTTGCTGAATAGGATAAAAGTAACCGACCTGGCGTCGCATCAATCAGGCTTACCTACTCTAGCAGACGACCAGTATCTAGACTCACTGCTGCGGATGAACTCTAAACAGCCATTTGCAGCAGTTGATACACCTTATATTCAGCAAGTATTAAGTAACACAGAGGACCTGTCCCACTATGGTTTTTACCGCTATAGCAACTTTGCATATGCTCTGTTAGGCCTTATTATAGAGCAGTGTACTGGCTTGAGCTATGAAAATGCGCTCGCAACCCAACTAACTGTCTGCCTCTCAATGACCAGGACCAGGCTAAACAATTTCATGACTAATAACCAGGTTGGTTGCTTCAATCAGCAAGGCGACGTAGTTGAGCGGCTAATAGCTAATAAAATAGCACCAGCAGGGGGCCTGTGTTCCACGGCATCAGATTTGATAAAATACGTAAAAGCTCAAATCAATCCGAGCTATACCCCACTTGGCAAAGCAATTGAGCTAAGCCACCAGACATTTTGCGTAGCCAACGGATTTGCGGTTGGCTTAGGCTGGAATAGTAGTAGTAATGGGAAGCTAACTTATTTTGAAAAAACAGGGGATAGCTTTGGTAATTCCTCACTACTACGGTTTGACAAAGAGAACAAGGTAGGCCTAGTTGTTTTGTTAAATCATCAGAATAGCTCATTAGTAAAGAAAATAGCTGATGAATTGTATAGTGACCTCTTATGAGCGGTAGAAATTGTCTGAGCAGCTATTTGAGTTGGCAAAATTTGAGGCGGCGGCGCACGTTGGCCCAGGTTAGCCAAGCCTTGGCTCGGGTCAACAGGCATTCATATTCCTTCGATAAGCGGCGATTGGCAATGAGCCAAACTAAGGTGCACGCGACGAGCCAGCGCTTTTTATGGATGTAAAAGGTCTTCTTTTTCAGTGCAAGCTGTATAGCTGCCGCACCCAGTCGGCGAAGAGACCAGCAAACGAACTGTCGCCCAGCACTAGTTGCACCTAGCCAAGCAACGGGTGCTGGGCGGCAACCTCGCGCTTGTTTTTAGCCTGCGTACAACTCCAGCGGCAGCCCGTCGGGGTCCGAAAAGAACGTGAAGCGCCGGCCCGTCAGTTCATCCACCCGCAGAGGCTCGCAGGCCACGCCGAGGCTAGCCAGGTGCGCGGCGGCGGCCGCCACATCGGCCACCGCAAAAGCCAGGTGCCGCAGGCCCGCCGCCTCGGGCCGGCTGGCGCGCGGCGGCGGGCTGGGGAAAGAGAATAGCTCGACCAGATACTGGCCATCCAGAGCCAGGTCGAGCTTGTAGGAATCGCGCTCGGCGCGGTAGGTTTCGGCCAGGATTTCCAGGCCCAGTACCTCGGTATAAAACCGCTTGGAGCGGGCGTAATCGGTACAGATAATGGCGAGGTGATGCACCCCGAGCAGCGAAAGAGCCATGGGGCGAATGTAGCGCGGACTTTTAGGCCGCGCGTGACAAGTGCGCCAAACTCGTGGCCTAAAAGTCCGCGCTACGCTACGCTGTTACCCAGCGGGTTTTGTCCTGCACCGGGCCGCGCTTGCCGGCCGTGCCGGGCGTTTTGACATAGCCCAAATTGAAGAAGCCCAGTAATTTATCGTGTGGCCCGAGGCCGAAAAATGCCTTGGCTTCCTCGGTGTACGTGACGCCGCCGCTGCTCCAGAAGCCGCCCAGCCCGTAGGCATGGGCCGAGAGCGCCAGGTTTTGCACGGCGCAGGCCACGGCCTCTACGTCCTCGATTTCGGGCAGGTCCTCGGAGCGGTGCAGGCCCAGCGCGATGATGTGCGAGCACTGCCGCGGCATTGCCAGCAGCTTTTCGTGCTTGGCGGGGTTGAACTTGAAGCCCGCCGTTTGCTGGTATAAATCGGCCTGAAACCGGGCTAGCCGCTGCAGGCCCGCCCCGCTGAACACCACGAAGCGCCACGGCTCGGTGCGCTTGTGGCTGGGGGCCCAGTTGGCGTTTTCGAGCAGTTGCCAGATGAGGTCATCGGGGATGATTTTGCCGGGCTCAAACTGCGGCACAAACACGCTGCGCCGGGTGCGGATGAGGTCATTGACCTGCTGGGGGTCGAAAGTCATGCGGAAAGAAAAAAGGGCGCGAACTCGGTAGCGCGGTGGCAAAAGTCAGCCCGGCCGTAGCCAGCGTTAGTCAATAACCGCCTAGCGCTTGAAATGCCCCGGTAAAAACCGCAAAACTGTCCGCTAGGGGGCGGCTGCAACCACACAGCCTGGGGGCAGTCTTTTAGCCCAGCCAAAATGCCGGCTAGCCCGGTTTGGCCCCTTCACTCAAACTGCCGGGCCAGCGGCTACTTTTAGCGCTGCTGTTTCCGTTTTAGCTTTTTCATGAAAAAACATTTCGTTGCCACGCTGTTGAGCGGCGCGGCACTGCTGCTGGCCGGCGCCGCCCAGGCCCAGCCCAATGCCCCGCAGCCCACCGGCGCGCTGCCGCCCTACAACGCCCGGGCGCTCTTTAACCCCGACTACCTCAACCAGGTGGGGCCGGCCACGCGCACGGCCGGCGGCGCTCCGGCCGCTACCTACTGGCAAAATGCGGCCGACTACCAAATTGCGGCTAGCCTCGACGACAAGGCGGCCCGCGTGACGTCCAGCGTCACCATCACCTACACCAACAACAGCCCCGACGCGCTGCCCTTCGTGTGGGTGCAGCTCGACCAGAACCTGTTTCGCAGCGACTCGCGCGGGGCGGCGGCCACGCCGCTGGCGGGCAGCCGCTTCGGCAACGGGGCGCGCGGCTTTCAGGGCGGCGACTCGCTGCAAACCGTGAGCATTGAGCTGCACGGCAAGAAGCTGAAGGCCAACTACCGCGTGACCGATACGCGGATGCAAATCATTTTGCCCGAGGCCATGAAGCCGCACGGCGACAAGCTCAAAATCAGCATTGCCTACGCCTTCAACATCCCCGAGTACGGTGCCGACCGGCTAGGCCGCCTCAAGACCCAGAACGGCGAAATATTTGAGGTGGCGCAGTGGTACCCGCGCATGGCCGTGTACGACGACGTGGAGGGCTGGAACACGCTGCCCTACATGTCGGCCGAGTTTTACCTCGACTACGGCAACTACGACTACACCCTCAACGTGCCCGCCAACTTTATCGTGGGCGGCTCGGGCGAACTGGTGAACCCCACCGAAGTGCTCACGGCCAGCCAGCAGCGCCGGCTGGCCCAGGCTGCGGGCTCGGATAAAACGGTGATTGTGCGCGGCCCCGACGAGGTGACGCAGGCCGGCTCGCGCCCAGGTGGCCGCAACGGTCGTCTCACCTGGCATTTCCGGTGCCAGCAGGCGCGCGATGTGGCCTGGGCCGCGTCGTCGGCCTTCGTGTGGGATGCCGCTAAAATGAACCTGCCCAGCGGCCGCAAGTCGCTGGCCATGTCGCTCTACCCGGTAGAAGCCGCCCAGGACACGGCCTGGAACCGTAGCACGGAATACGTGAAAAAGAGCATCGAATTCAACTCCAAGCAGTGGTTTGAGTACACCTACCCGGTAGCGACCAACGTGGCCGGCGTGGTGGGCGGCATGGAGTATCCGGGCATCGTGTTCTGCGGCGCTAGGTCGAAAAAGGGCGCGCTGTGGGGCGTGACCGACCACGAGTTTGGGCACAACTGGTTTCCGATGATAGTGGGCTCGAACGAGCGCAAATACCCGTGGATGGACGAGGGCTTCAACACCTTCATCAACTTCCTCTCGACCAAGGACTTCAACGGCGGCGAATACAAGGCGCTGGCCGATGTGGAGGGCCGCACCACGCCCGGCATCGTGCGGGCCCTGCAAGACCCTAACATGGACGTGCCCTACACCGTGCCCGACGTGACGCAGGCCCGCAACTTGGGCTACGCGGCGTATTCCAAAACGGGTTTCGGCCTGTATCTGCTGCGCCAGGAAATTCTGGGGCCCGAGCGGTTCGACTACGCTTTCCGCACCTACATCAAGCGCTGGGCCTTTAAGCACCCCACGCCGCGCGACTTTTTCCGCACCATGAATAACGTGGCCGGCGAAGACCTGACGTGGTTCTACCACCAGTGGTTTTTCGAAAACTGGCAACTCGACCAGGCCGTGAACTCGGTGGCCTACGTGAACCAGGACCCCACCAAGGGCTCGCTCATCACCATCGAAAATAAGGGCCAGATGGCCATGCCCGTGACGGCCGAAATAACTGAAGCCGGCGGCCGCAAAACCACCGTGCGCCTGCCCGTCGAAATCTGGCAGCGCGGCGGCACCTGGACGTTCCGGGCCAACACCACCGCCCCACTCACGCAGGTGGTGCTCAACCCCACCAACCTGCTGCCCGACGCCAACCGCTTCAACAATACCTGGCGGGCCCTGAAGCTGCCCGAGTAGGCTAGCCAGAAAGTCAGACCCTAATTAGCACCCGGCGCCTGCGGAATACTCCGCGGGCGCCGGGTGCTGACTGTTCATACGGCTTTACCCAGCACCTGCTATGCAACCAATTGTGGGTGCAGCGGCTCTGCTAAGGAGCTGCGCCTCATTCTCGTAGCTACCTTGGGCTATGAAATATCGTTACCTTTCCCTGTTGGCCACGGGCCTGCTGGCCTTAGCCGCTAGCTGCCAAAAATCTGACGAGGCCCCCGGCTGCGGCACGCCCGCCACCGTGCGCAACCTCACCGGCTTCGACGGCTGTGGCTACGTGCTGGAGCTCGACAACGGCCAGCGCTTGGAGCCGCACGGCACCCCCTGGCAAAATTTCGCCCCGCACGATGGCGACCGCGTCCTTATCGGCTATGAGGTGGAGCCCGCCGTCAGCATTTGCATGGTGGGTGAGGGAGTGAAGCTGACCTGCATCGAGAAGCGCTAGCGCGGCTGGCTAGCCTGACCCGCCCGCGGCTGGCGCGGCTAGTCGCGGGTGCGCAGCACGCGCCAGCCGTGGGCCGGCACGGTGCGCGCCCTGGCCTGCGCCAGCGTGCACTGCTCGCCGCTGAATACGTCGAACAAGCCTTTTTGCGGGGGCACCAGCGTTTTTTGGCCCGGCAGGGCTAGCGGCTCGGCGGTGGCGTTGATGAGGACGATGACGGCCGCGCCGTTTTTCTCGCGCACGAAGCCGTAGAGGCCCTCGGGCGTGGCCAGGCGCTGAAACTGGCTGGCCGGGTCGCCGTTGCGCAGGGCAGGATGGCGCTTTTTGAGCTGCAACAGCTTGGTGTAGAAGTCTTGCAGCGGCAGCTCGGCCCAATCGATAGTATCGCGCTCGAAGAAGGCTAGCCGGCGGTTCAGGCCCGCCTCTTGGCCGCTGTAGAGCATGGGCATACCCGGCAGCAGCGCCGCGAGCACGGCAAAGGGCTGCGCCAGCGCACCCAGGCGCTCGTACTCGGTGCCGTCCCAGCTGTTCACGTCGTGGTTGCTGGTGAAGTGCATGAGGTACACACTGGGCGGGTATTTTTCGCGCTCGGCGGCCAGGTAGGTGTCGATGTCGGCCAGGCTAGCCTTGCCCTCGGCAATGTGGTCGAGCAGGTAGTGCAGGCGCAGGCCGAAGGTCATGTCGAAGGCCTTCTCGAGCAAGTGCGTGTCCGAATTAAACTCCTCCCAGGTCAGGCCGCCCGAGGGATACAGCTCGTCCCACTCGGCCAGCATGAATACCGGCTTGATGGCCTCCAGCGCAGGCCGGGCCTCGTCCCAGAAATCGGTGGGTACCAGGCCGGCCACGTCGCAACGGTAGCCGTCGATATCGGCTTCGCGCACCCAATACGTGAGCGCCTCCACCATGTAGGCGCGCATTTCGCGGTTGGCGTAGTCGAGGGCGACTACATCCGTCCAGTCGGCCACGGGGGGCACGAGCTGGCCCTGCGCATCGTGCTGATACCAGTCGGGGTGCTGCGTGATGAGGGCGTTGTCGCGGCTGGTGTGGTTGGCTACCCAGTCGAGTATCACCTTGAGACCCAACTCGTGGGCCGTTTGCACGAGGTGCTGCAAGTCGGCCAGGGTGCCAAATTCCGGGTTCACCCCAAAGTAGTCCTGCACCGCGTAGGGCGACCCTAGCGAGCCCTTGCGCCCGGTTGCGCCAATCGGGTGAATCGGCATCAGCCACACGATGACCACGCCCATTTTGGCCAGGCGCGGCAGGTGCGCCTCGAAGGCCCGAAAGGTGCCCTCGGGCGTGTAGTTGCGCACATTTACTTCGTAAATAGTGGCGTTGGCAGCCCACTCGGGGTGGCGCACGCTGAAGCGGGAGGCTAGCGGATGGTCGGACATAGAAAGATGTAGCGCGGACTCTGCGAGTCCGCGCGTGGCGTAGTTGAACGGCGTGGGTGAATAACGATAAAGGCACTCGCAGAGTCCACGCTACGCCCTAGCGGCTACTACGGTTTCTTGGTGCTGAGCACGCGCCAGCCGTGGGCGGGCACCGTCACCTGCGGGTCTTCGATGGGCGAGCCCACGTCGGCGAAGGCGTCGGTCACGGTGTCGGCGGGGTGGGCGAGGGTCTGGGGCTGAGCGCCGAGGTTCACGGCCACCCAGGTTTTGGCCTGGCCGTCGCCGCTGGCCCGCTCAAAAACGAAGCAGTCGGCCGGAGCGGGCAGGATGGTAAATTTGGCGCACGCATCGCCGTTGCGCAGCGCCGGGCTGTTCTGCTTGAGGTGCAGCAGCGCGGCGTAAAAAGCATTGAGCGGGTAGCCGTTCCACCGAATCGTGTCCTTATCAAAAAAGCGCAGCTTTTTGGTCGAAGCCGCTTCCTGCCCACTGTAAACCAGCGGAATACCCGGCGCCAGCGTCGCGAGCACGGCCATCGCCTGCGCATTGGCCCCTAGCCGCACGCCCTCGGGGTTGTCCCAGGAGTTGACGTCGTGCGACGAGGTGAAATTCATCAAATACACGCCGGCCGGGTACCGCTGGCGCTCGGCCGCGAAGTAGCCGGGCAGCGCCGCTACCGGCCGCTTGCCCTGCGCCACGCTGTCGAGGAGGTAGTGCAGCTTGAGGGCGTAGGTGGCGTCGAAGGCCTTTTCGAGCAGGTGCGTGTTCGGGGTGAACTCGCCTTTTTTGAGGAAGGGCGGGTCGTGCAATTCGTCCCACTCGGCCAGCATGAAAACGGGCTTTAGCTTCTCTAATTCAATCCGCGTGTTGTTCCAAAAGTCGGTGGGCACCAGCCCCGCCACGTCGCAGCGGAAGCCGTCGAAACCCACGTCTTTCACCCAGTAGGCCATGCTCTGGGTCATGTACTGGCGCAGGCCGGGCTTGCTGTAGTCGAGGTCGATGACATCCTGCCAGTCGGCCACGGGCGGCACGAAGTTGCCCTGCGCGTCCTTCGTAAACCAGTCGGGGTGCTGCTGGCTCAGCTCGCTGTCCCAGCTGGTGTGGTTGGCCACCCAGTCGAGAATGACGTGCATGCCCAGCCGGTGCGCCTCGCCGATGAGGTGCTGCAAGTCGGCCAGCGAGCCAAACTCGGCGTTCACGCTCCGGTAGTCGCGCAGCGAGTATTGGCTGCCCAGCTTGCCCTTGCGCTTCACCTCGCCGATGGGCTGCACCGGCATCAGCCACAGCACGCTCACGCCCATTTTCTGGAGGCGCGGCAGGTGCTTCTCGAAGGCCCGAAACGTGCCCTCGGGCGTGTACTGGCGCACATTTACCTGGTAGAGGCTGGCATTGGTGGCCCAGGCCGGATGTTGAATGGTAAACGGCGCGGCCGGCCGGCACTCGGCCGGAATGGCGATATCGGCTTGGGTGGCCGGAGTAGTGGGCGAGCAGGCGGCTAGCCCCAGCAAGCCCGCGCTGGCCAGCCACGGTTTGCGCAGAGTGCAAAGAAAGAAACGAAGCATGCCGCAAGGTAGCAAGCCCGCCGAGTTAAGCGCGGGCGTTCTAAAAGGCGGTGCTATTGCCGCCTTAATATGCTGGCTAGCTGATGTGAAATGAATTTTCAGGCGGCGCCCGGTGCTGCATCGAAAAGGTTGTTTTTGCCCCGAATCCGTTTTAGAAACGGGCTCGATTACTCAAATCGACAGGTAGTCTTTCGCTAGCAGCACCGGGTTGGGCGCCTCGTACCACACGCAGGCCGTGCCGCTTTCGGCAAATACGTTGCCCGCCGCTAGCCCTATTTTCTCCAGAATGCGGCGCGAGCCCGCGTTTTCCGCATCGGCGTAGGCGCAGATGCGCGGCAGGCGCAGCGTGTCAAAGCCGTGGGCTAGCCAGGCCTGGGCGGCCTCGTAGCCGTAGCCCTGCCCCCAGTAGCGCGGCAGCAGGCGGTAGCCAATGTCGTAAAAATCGCGCTCGCCATTTATGGGCCCGGCCACCAGCTTCAGCCCGGCCCAGCCCATAAACTCGCCGGTGGCGCGCAGCACCACCGCCCAGCGCCCCAGCTGACCTGCCCCGTACTGCGCCCGAATCCGCATTAGGGCCGCCTCGCTGTCGGCGAGGCTAGCCGGGCGCGGGCCGCCGATGCCACCCAGGTAGCGCTGCACGGCCGGGTTGCTATCCAGCTCAAATAAACCCGGTGCGTCGCCCTCCTGCAAAGGGCGCAGCAGCAGGCGGGCAGTGGTAAAAGGCCGCATGGTAAGGAATGAGGGAGCCGGCAAAATAAAAGCTGGTAGCCGTATCGCTACTGCGGGCGCTGGTTTTGCGTATGCAAACCGCACCTTTTTACCTGCTGTCGTATGGTTGTCTCCGCTCGCCGCCGTTTGGGGCTGCCGGCCGCCCTGGCCTGGGGCGTGTTTGGCACGATGGGCGCGCTGGTGGCGCGCTTTGGCCAGGCGCCGTTCGACGACCCGCTGCTGCTGGCGCTGCACCGCCGCGCCACCCCGGTGCTCGATGGGCTAGCCACCTTTTTCACTATTGTGGGCAACACGGGCCCCATGATAACGGCCGGCGTGCTCACCACGGCCGCGCTGGCCTGGGCCGGGCGGCGCCGCGCTGCCTGGCTGTTTGCCGCCGGGCTGGGCGGCTCGATGCTGCTCACGCAGGCCATCAAATTCTTCGTGACCCGGCCGCGGCCGGCGCTCTGGGCCAGCATTCGGCCCGAGCACACGTTCAGCTTCCCCAGCGGCCACGCCATGGATACGGCGGCGCTGGCGGCGGCCCTGTTCTTTGTGCTGCCGCGCCACCGCCGCCTGTGGGTCTTGGCGCCGGTGTTTGCGCTGGCGGTGGGCGCGGCGCGCATGTACTTGGGCGTGCACTACCCCTCCGATGTGCTGGCCGGCTGGAGCAGCGCCGTGGGCTGGGTGCTGTTGGTGCACCTGGTGGCCGGGCCAGCCAAGCCAGCGCTGGGCTAGCCCAACGTCGGCTATAGCTTTACACTGAACTTGGCGCCCGTCTTCTCCAAGTCCTGCACCACCGCATCGAGCAGCGGAATGCCCTCCATGAGCCGGTGCGCGGCCATCGCCCGTTCGGGGTCGCCGGGAATGAGGACCTGCTTGCCTTCCACCGCTTTGGCTTCGCGGAAGGTAGTTATCCACTTGTCCATGTGCTGCTTAAACTCGGCGGCCGGCCGGAAGGCATCGACGCGCATGGCCCCGAAGAAGTGCCCCAGCCCCTGGCCCACCGGGTCGGCGGGCGGCTGCAAAAACGCCACGAACGGTGGCACCCACGGCCCGTAGTTGGCCCCGCTCAGCACAGCCGAAAAAATATCGACCACCGCGCCCAGCCCGTAGCCCTTGTGCGAGCCGGTGGCGCCCCCCAGCGGCTGCAAAGCGCCGCCATTCTTCACGATGTTAGCGTCGGTGCTGGGCTGGCCGGCGGCGTCCTGCGCCCAGCCTTCAGGAATAGGCAGGTGCTTGCGCTGCGCAATTTCGAGCTTGCCGTTGGCGGCCGTGGTGGTGGCCATATCGAGCACAAAATCGGGCTGCTCGCCGGCCGGTACGGCCACGGCGATGGGGTTGGTGCCCAGTAGTCTATCGAGCGAGTAGGTGGGCGCCACCAGCGGCGAGGCGTTGGTCATGGCAATGCCTATCAGGTCCTGGGCTAGCCCCAGCATGGCGTGGTAGCCGGCGATGCCGAAGTGGTTGGAGTTCTTCACCGACACCCAACCGGTGCCTACTTGCGCGGCCTTGGCCATGGCAATGCGCATGGCTTTGGGGCCCACCACCAGGCCCAGGCCGCCGTCGCCGTCGACCACGGCCGTGCTGGGCGTTTCGTAGGTGATGCCCACCCGCGGCCGGGCATTGATGCGGCCCGCCTCCCAGAGGCGTACGTAGCCCGAGAGCCGCGCCACGCCGTGCGAATCGACGCCCCGCAAATCGGCCGACAGCAGGGTTTCGGTGGCTAGGGTCGCATCGGCTTCGGGGCAGCCCAGGGCCAGAAAAACCCGCTCGGCAAAGGTGAATAGCTGCTGGTAGGAGAACGTCATGGCAAAGTAGCCCGCTGAAGTGCGTAGCGGCCCGCAAAGATGCACCGGCCCGGAAGTAGTGGGCCGCGCGGCGCGGCCAGCGGGCGCGGCCAGCCTGGCGGCACCCACGCGAGTAGCCCGGCTGGCGGGCTAGCCGCTGCGCCGCAGCACACGGCCGGGCGGCTGGTCTGGGGCTAGTAGTAGCGGTAGGTATAGTAGTAGATAACGCTCGCGAAACCAAGGTCGCTCACTGATTTTTGGTTGGCTACGAGGCCATTGGGTAGGTACTCGTAGCGCGTGCCATCATAGGTGCCGTAGCGGGTGCTGTGGTGCATGGTGGCCATGAGCCGCCCCCGAGCGTCGCGCTCGTAGGTAAGCCCATCGCGCGTGCGTACGCGGCCATTGGCATCGTAGGTAGTGCGAAACTCGACCACGGGTTTGCCCAGCGTGCGGCGAGCCAGCGAGTCTCTCAGGTAGTTGAGGGCCGGGTGCGTGTCGGGCAGGTGGCTGGTGGCGGGCGGGCGGCTTTCGTAAAACAGCAGGCCGCTTTCCTCCGTCAGCCCCTGGCGGCGCACGTAGTGGTACTCCTCATCCTGCAGCACCTGGTCTTCCAGGGTCAGCACATCGAGGCGCGTAATACCCCCCGGCATCTCATAGCTGCGCTTAAGCACGCTGCGCGTGTGCAGCGGCTCGGGGCTCATGGCCTGGGGCAGCGGGCCGGGCCGGTAAGTGGTAAGCAGGTAAGTGGTATCGTGGGCCTGCCAGCGCCGGCAGGTGCGGTCTTCCATGCGCAGCCAGTTTTGGTGGTAAGCATCCCACTGGTCGAGGTAGCCTAGGGCGCCATTGGGCTCGGGCAGAAGCTCGCGCGTGGTGGGCTGCCAGGCGGGTTGGGCGGCAGTAGCCCCGCCCGGCGCCGGTGCCCAGCGGCTAAGGCTGCTCAGGGCGCCGGCGGCGTTGTAGGCAGCATCTACCCGCTGGGCGGTACTACCCTCGCCCCGTTGGTACTGCACCTGCCGGCCCTGCTGGTCAAACTGCAAAATGTAGTCGAGCCGCCGCGGTAGTGGGGCTTTAGGGCCGTCGAATAGCTGCTGGTAGACCCGAATCTCGCGCACCCGGTGCTCCCGAAAAAAAGCCGGCTCGTTCGTTTCGTATACGCTGCGCAGGTCGCGCAGCTCGGTAGTGCTGCGCGCCGCCAGCGTAGCCAGGCTTACCAGTACAAGGCGAAAAAGCATAGGGCTAGGTGCGTAACCAGGGGCGGTGAAAAACCCTGGCCGCGAAGGTAGCCCAGCCTACCGGCCCCGGCCTGCGCTGGCCCCCTGCCGCCAGGCCGCCGCCCAGCTGCAATACCCCGCGCCCTGCCCGGCGAGCGAGTGGGCCCAAGGCTAGCCGGTTGGCTGGCCAGTTGCCGGGCGCCAAGGCTTGTGCTTAAAAAGTAAGAAAATAATACCTGTTGATTATCAGTAAGTTTTATCAGATAAACTAAGATTTTAGTTTTAAACTAAGGAATTAGTCACAAAGCACCGTACCTAGCGTCAAGTTAGCCAGACGGCTTTCCTCAACACGTTTCTATGAAACTGCAACTAGCTGGCTGGCTACTCGGTGCCGCACTCCTGGGCGCCGCCTTCATGGCCCCGGAGCCCGAAAACCCATTTGCCCTGGCCGGTAAAGCCGCTAGGGTAGGGCCGGCCGGCGCGGTCAACTACCTGCTGCCGCTGCTGGAGCTGCGCCGGCAGCGCTCAAACTACGCGCCGGGAGCGGCTGAAGCTAGCCAAGCCGGCGTGTACTGGCAAGCGCTGGCCACCTACGCAGCAATGGCCGGCGAGCTGGACAGCGCCACCCACTACTGGCGGCAGGCGCCGGGCTACGCGGCCCCGGCGCCGACCCCCGCACCCGCCGTGGCCCCGGCGGCGGCAGCCGCGGCTATCCTGGCCCAAACCAAGCAGCGGCAAGTGGTCATGTTCAATGAGGAGCACACCCAGCCACGTGGGCGCTGGCTGGTGGGCAGCCTCCTGTCCGCGCTCTACCGGCAGGGGTTTCGCTACCTGGCTTTGGAAGCCCTGGATGCGGCCGACTCGGCAGGCCTGCGGCGGCGCGGCTACCCGGTGGCAGCTTCCGGTTTTTACACCAATGAGCCGCACTTTGGCAACCTCATCCGGCGGGCGCGGCGGCTAGGCTTTCACCTAGTGGCCTACGATGCGATGACCGATGACCGCGAGCGCGACCAGGCCCGCAACCTGCTGGCCGCCACGCTAGGGCCACACCCGCGGGCGCGGGTGGTAGTGCTGGCCGGCCACGGCCACATCAACGAAAACAGCACGGCCCAATCGATGGCTACCTGGGTGCGCAAGCTCACGGGCATCGACCCATTCACTATCGAGCAAACGCAGGCGGCCCAAAGTGGCTCGGTGCGCTGGCAGCAGCTGGCGCCGGGTGCCTACGTAGTGCCGCCGGCTAGCCTGCCCAACCACGCGCTCACCTGCGACTTCTACGTGCTGAATCGGCTGCAGCTAGCCGAAGCCGGTAATGCCTTCGGCGACCCCGCCGGCCGCCTCACCACCCTAGCCGTGCCGGCCGACAGCCTGCGCCCGCCGCAGGTGCTGCTAGTGTATGAGCAGCGCGAAAAACAGGCCCAGCCCGGCGCCGTGCCCGTGGTCGTGCACTGCCTGCGCCCCCGCGAAGCCGATGTGCGCCTGGACCTGCTACCCGGCACCTACGTGGCCGAGCTGCGCGATGCCCCCGGCCGCCGCGGCTGGCAAAAGACGTTTTCTGTTCAATAAGCTATCAATCTGAATATTATGCAACCGCCCTTCCCTGAATTGACTCGTGCCGAAGAGCAGGTAATGCAGCTGCTGTGGCAGCTGGGCCCCAGCTACGTCAAAGACCTGCGCGAGGCGCTGCCCGCGCCCCTGCCGGCGCTCACCACGGTGAGCACCATCGTGCGCATTCTCGAGCAAAAAGGCTTTGTGAGCTACGAGCCGGTGGGCCGCGGCTACCGCTACCACGCCCTGGTGGCCCAGGACGACTACCGGCGCTTTTCGCTGCGCAAGCTGCTGCGCGGCTACTTCGGGGGCTCGTTTGGGCAGCTGGTGTCCTTTTTCGCCCAAGATGAAAACCTCGATGCCACCCAGCTCGATGCCCTGTTGCGCCAGGCCCAGGCCGATGGGCCCGCGGCCCCCGACTCGCCCACCGAAACCCAACCCCTAGCCTGAGCCCGCCCCGCCATGCCACGTCTTCTGCTATTCAGCCTGCTGCTAGCCCTGGCTACGGCCTGCACCAGCACCAAGCCCACCGGGCGCGCCGACCGCCAGGGCGACCGCCAAGGGCGCCACCGCACGTACTATGATGATGCCCGCACGCAGCTTTTTGTGCGGGGCCGCTACCGGCACGGGCAGCCGGTGGGGCGCTGGCGCTACTACGCGCAGGCCGGCTACTTGCAGCACAAGGAACGCTACCGCCGCCACGGCCTCAGCGACATCAGCTACTACTACCCTAGCGGGCGGGTGGCGAAGCAGGGCCACGCACGCCTGGCCGACGAGCCGGACGGCCTGCACTTCTACTGGTTCGGCGACTGGAACTACTACTCGCCCGCCGGGGCGCTCGACAGTGTGCAGGTGTATACCCTGGGCAAGCGCACCAGCACCCGCCACCTGAGTGTCAGCCCAATTAACCTTACTAAATAGCTGGCTAGAAATTACTCACTACCACTTCCCGTTTGTGTTATGGATACTTCCTTTCTGATGGGCTGGCTGGCGGGCACCTTGCTGCCGCTCGGGGCCATCTGGCTCTTATTCAGACTAGTGCTACGGCGCGAGCGGTGCTTTGGCTACAACCGCGCCTTGCTGCTGCTGGCGCCAGTGGTGGCCGGGGTGCTGCCGCTGCTGCCGCGCCCCCCGGTGGCCGAGTGGCTAGCCCCGGCCGCCGTGCCGCTGGCGGCGGGGCCGGTGGTGGCGGGGCCGGTGGTGGCGGGGCCCGCGGCCGGGGTGCCGCTAGCCCCGGCGCCGGGCTGGCAGCCCGGTCCGGCGTTGCTTACCATTTACTTGCTGGGGGTGCTGGTGTCGCTGGGGTGCCTGGCCTACCGCTATGGGCGGCTGCGGCGCGCCACCCGGCACCTGCCCCGCGAGCACCGGCCCGGCTACGTGCTGGCCTACACCGGCGGGCGCCTGCCCACGAGCTCCTTCGGCCGCACCATTTTTTGGGATGAGACGGCCGCCCTCACGCCCGCCGAGGCCACCTCGGTGCTGGCCCACGAGCTGGGGCACGTGCGCCAGGGCCACAGCCGCGACCTGCTGTGGCTGGAAGTGTGGCGGGCGCTGCTCTGGTTCAACCCCTTTGCTCACCTGCTGCTGCCCGCGCTGCGCCTCACCCACGAGCTGCTGGCCGACTGGCAGGCCATGCTACTAGTGGCTAGCCCCGCCGATGCGCTGGCCCCGGCCGCGCCCTACCCGTCGCTGCTGGCCCGGCTGGCCGTGCGCCGCGTGGCCGGGCCGGGCTACTCCTCACTGGTTCAGTCGTTTGCCTTTTCCTTCACTTTAACCCGAATTGCCATGTTGCAGAATGAGATTCCCGTGCGCCGCTGGAAGCAGTGGCTAGCCTTGCCCGTGCTGGGTGGGGTATTTTTTGGGGCTAGCCAGGTGGCGAGCGCTCAAACGAAGCCCACGGGTGGTGAGGCTGACCATACTGCCCGAACGGAGGTAATCAAGCGCAAAGTAGCAGCGGCGATGCAGCAGGACTTACTGCAAAACGGCAAGCTGGAGCCTGGTACTACGCAGCAGTTTGACATCACCCAGCTGCAAGGCAGGCCGGAAGAAACGCAGGTGATAGTCAGAAGGGTGAAAGCTGGCCAGCCGGGGATGTCTACCATGCGGGTGTACCGGCCGGGCGAAACCGTGCAGGCCGTGCCACCCACCCCCGACCCGCCGCGCGCCGCTAGCCTTGGTAAGCTCGTGCCGAGCCCAGCCGGCATCTACACCTACGTCGAGCAAATGCCCGCGCTGCCCGGCGGTGGGGGCATGAGCGCCATCATCCAGCAGATACAGCAAAACTTGGTGTACCCTAGCGGCCCGCCCCAGGAAGGCCGGGTGTTCGTTAGTTTCGTCGTGCTGGCCGATGGTAGCGTGGGCGATACGAAGGTTGTGAAAAGCCTCGCCCCAGCTTACGACGAGGCCGTGGTGGCCGCCATCCAACAGCTGCCGCGCTTCGTGCCCGGCAAGCAAAATGGTCGGCCGGTAGCTGTATCTTTTACGGTGCCGGTCATGTTCAAGGGAAATCCGTGAGCTATCCAAAAAGCCGTCTGTCATGCTGAGCTTGTCGAAGCACGACAGACGGCTTTTTTAGCCATCATTGCTGCTGCTGTTGTTGCTGCTGCTCCCAGTCGAGGTACTTGCGGTAGGAGTTGACGGCGGGGGCGGGGCTGGGGGCCTGCTGCACGTAGGTGGGGCGGTCGGGCAGCTCGTTGCCGGCAATGGGACGGCCGTTTTCGATGTGCACCGTTACTTCCAGCGTGTGGGCGCCGGTGCCTTTGTAGGTGCCTTTCACGGGGGTGCAGTCGGCAAAATGGCGGCCGATGGCCATGCGCACGTGCCCGTCGTTGACGATGCAGTTATTTGTCGGGTCGAGGCCTAGCCAGCCGTAAAAGGGCACGTAGGTTTCGACCCAGGCGTGGGTGGCGCCCGCCCCGCGCACGCCCTCCTCGCGCGGGCACACGTAGCCACTCACGTAGCGGGCGGGCAGGCCGTTGAGGCGTAGCAGGTGCAGCAGCAAGTGGGCAAAATCCTGGCACACGCCCGCCCGCAGCCGCCAAATGGCCTCGATGGGCGTTTCGATACTCGTGACTCCTTGCTGGTACTGAAAGTTATCGTGCACGTACTCCGAGAGTTCGAGCGCCTGCTTCAGCGGCTTGGCCCCGTAGGTGACGATGCCGCCGAGCGCCGTCCGCAGCTCGGCTTCGATTTCGGCGGGCGGCACTTTCAGGAAATCCATGAAGGCTACGTCGGTGCGCAGGCTAGCCAGGTTATCCCACTGCGCCTCGGCGGTTTCTTCGTCCATCGGAAACTGGATGGCGTGGGTTTCGACCTCGGCCAGCGAGTCGATAATGAGCTCGGCGTGCGGTTCGACGAGCGAAAACACGCCCACCTGGTTGCCAAAATAATCGGTGAACAACGCCACCTCGGGCTGCCCGGTAATGCGCACGAGGTGGCTTTTCACGGTCAGGCGCTCGTCGGGCAGCGGGTATATCATCAGCTGGTTGGCGCAGTCGATAACGGGTGCGGCGTAGGCGTAGCGCGTGCGGTGCTGAATCTTATAGGAAGCCATGCGTTCAATTATCAGTTATCACTCATTGACCCAGAGTGAGTTATCTGCTCTGTTGTTAATAATGTCGTTTAGAAAGTTAAAGGGGCAGGTATTTCGTCATGCTCATCTGGCGTCCGCGGAGCGGAGCGCAGTCGAAGCATCTTGGTCGCCTCGTTGAACGGCTCATCCGTAGCCTGCTAAGATGCTTCGGCTGCGCTCAGTATGACGAGAAAGTTGCTTCCTGAGCAGCTTTACTAACTGATGATTGAAGAGCGTTAATTGAAATAAGACGTGCTGAGCGCCGCCGTAATATCGAGCAGCTCGCCCTTTACCTGGCCCAGGAATGGCCCTAGCGCGCCATCTTGCTGGGCCTGCAAAGTGCTGTAGGCCACCGTGGTGCGCGCCTTGCCGATGAGAAAGCGCAGCTGCTCGTAGCTCTCGGGCCGGCTTTTGTCTTTGAGGCGCTCGCAGTAGCGCAGCAGCTGGCCCAGGCTATACAGCAGCGAATGCGGAAAATTAGGATTGTACAGCACCAGTTCCAGCACGCTGGTAGCGTCGAGCTGGCCCTGGTAGGTCTTCAGGTACAGCTCGTAGCCTAGCAGGCTATAGAGCAGGTAGCGCAGCTCGTGGTTGCCGGCCTCCGGCTCGCGCTCAAACAGGTGCTGGTTGAGGCGCAGCAGGTCCACGGTTTGCAGGGCGCGCTCCAGAAACTTGCCCAGCTTGAGAAAAATGTAGCCTTCATCGCGCGGCATGGTATTCTGCACGGTGCCCACGTACAAGATGCTTTGCTGCAATAGGTTGTCCATACCCGAAACGGGGTCTTCGCCCAGCGTTTGGTGGGCGAGGGCATCGTGCCGGATGAGGTGGTAATAGTCGTTGAGGCACTGCCACACTTCCTTGGTAATGTGGTCTTGCACGGCGCGCGCATTTTCGCGGCCCTGCACGATGTTGCGGTACACCGAGGCCGCATTATCGCGGTCGAACAGCAGGTGGTAGAGCACCTGCGGCGTGTGCGGCGCCCGTTTGGCCAACTCCTTGTCGCTGAGGTCGCCATAGGTGCCGAGCAGCGGCTGCCAGCCCCAGTAGTGCGGCTCGTCCTGCGAGGCAATATACTGGATACGAATGGTCTGCAACATGACCTGGGTACGCTCCATGTAGCGGCCCAGCCAGTAGATAGTATCGGCAACGCGAGAAAGCATAGGTAATTACTAGTGAGTCGATTAGGCGCCCAGCACCCATGTGTCTTTGCTGCCCCCACCCTGCGACGAGTTCACAATCAGCGAGCCCTCGCGCAAGGCCACCCTAGTCAGCCCGCCCGGCACAATATCAATGCCGCTAGGCCCGCACAAGGCAAACGGCCGCAAATCAATCCGCCGCGGCTGGAGCTTGCCGTCGATGTAGCACGGTGTGGAGGACAGGCTAATAATCGGCTGGGCGATGAAGCTGCGCGGGTCGGCCAGGATGGCGGTGCGGAAATCGTCCATTTCCTGCTCGGTGGCGGCGCTGCCAATGAGCATGCCGTAGCCGCCGCTCTCGTTGGTGCGCTTGATAACCATCTTGTCCATGTCCCTGAACACCAGCTCGCGGTGCTCGGGGTGTTCGAGCTGGTAGGTAGGCACGTTCTTCAGAATTGGCTCTTCGTTGAGGTAGTAGCGTATCATGTCGGGCACGTAGCAATACACGGCCTTGTCGTCGGCCACGCCGTTGCCCATGGCGTTCACTATTGCCACGTTGCCCTTGCGGTAGGCCCAATACAGGCCCGGCACCCCCAGCGCACTGTCGGGTCGGAAGGCCAGCGGGTCGAGAAACTCGTCATCGACACGGCGGTAGATGACGTCTACTTTGGCTAGCCCCCGCGTGGTTTTCATGTACACGAAGTGGTTGTGTACCAGCAGGTCGCGCCCCTCCACCAGCTCAATGCCCATGAGCCGGGCCAGGGTGCTGTGCTCAAAATAAGCCGAGTTGTAGATGCCCGGCGACAGCAGCACCACCGTGGGGTCGCTCGTTTGGCGGTCGGCCAGGGCCAGCAGGTTGCGGTACAGCAAATCGGGGTAGTCCTTGACGGGCAGCACGTTGCTTTTGGGCAGCAGGTCGGGGAAAATGCGGTAGGTAATGCTCCGGTTTTCCAGCATGTACGACACGCCGGAAGGTGTGCGCAGGTTGTCTTCGAGCACGTAAAACTCACCGTCGTGGTCCCGTATCAGGTCCACGCCCGCCACGTGGGTGTACACATCGTGGGGCACGCGCACATGCATCATCTCGCGCAAAAACTGCGGGCACGAGTATACCAGTGCCGCCGGCACCACGCCATCCTTGATGATAAATTGTTGGTTATAAATATCTTTCAGAAAGATATTCAGCGCCTTCAGCCGCTGCTTGATACCCGCCTCGATGCGCAGCCACTCGCTATTCGAGATGATGCGCGGGATGATATCAAAGGGAAATATCTTCTCAATACCCTCGCCGCTGCTGTACACGGTGAACGTAATGCCCTGGCTCATAAAGAGTTTCTTGGCTAGCTCATCTTTGCGGGTCATCTCGTCGCCGGCCAGGCCAGCAATGGCCGCCACAAAGTGCTGGTACTCGGCCCGCACGCCTTCGGCCCGAAACATCTCATCCCACACGTGGGGCTGGCTCTGGTAGGAAGCTACTAGCGGATTGGACATAAGGCAGTGGCTATTGGAAGGTATGCTGACTAGCAAAAGGCTATTTTAGTAGGCTAGCCGGGCTTAAATTAACGGCTAAAAAACTAAAATCCTATTAATTTCGGCCAAAGTACCTTGGACAGAGAGGTCATTTTGCAAAATAATAACTTATTGAGAAAACGCCTTGCCAGGCCAACCACTAGCCTAAGCTGCCCGTTGAGCAGAAGATTCTCAGCCCGACTTCCGTGAAGCTTTTTACCTGCACCCACTGCGGCCAAGTGCTGTATTTTGAAAACAGCCGCTGCGAAAAATGTCAGTACCCGCTAGGGTTCGAGGCCACCCGGCGGCAGCTGCTGCCGCTGGAGGCCACGCCCGACGGCCGCACGTTTCGGGTGTATGGCGAGCCCGCCGGCCCGGCGTATACCTACTGCCAGAACAGCGAGCACGGCGCCTGCAACTGGCTGGTGCCTAGCGATAGTGCCACGCCGTTTTGCACGGCCTGCGCCCTCAATCGTACCATCCCCGACCTGAGCCACCCCGGTTACCTGGGCCGCTGGCGTAATCTGGAAGGCGCCAAGCACCGGCTGGTCTACAGCCTGTTGTGCCTGCACCTGCCCGTGGTGAGCAAAACCGTGTACCCCGAGCAAGGCTTGCAATTTGATTTCAAGGCCGACGACAATCCCAACGAGCGCGTCCTGACGGGCCACGACAATGGGCTCATTACCATAAACATAGCCGAGGCCGACGCCATCGAGCGCGAGCAAGCCCGGCAGTCGATGAACGAGGTGTACCGCACGCTGCTAGGCCACTTCCGGCACGAGGTAGGGCACTACTACTGGGACCGCCTCATCGACGATTCACCTAACCTGGCGGGCTTTCGCCAAGTGTTTGGGGATGAGCGGGTAGACTACGGCGAGGCGCTCAAAAGGCACTACGCCCAGGGCGCTCAGCCCGATTGGCCACAGTACTACATCAGCGCCTACGCCAGCAGCCACCCCTGGGAGGATTGGGCCGAAACCTGGGCCCACTATCTGCACATTCTCGACACGCTGCAAACGGCCCACGCTTTCGGCCTGCGCCTCGACCCGCTCGATGCCGCGCCCGACCAGGGCCTGCGCGCCGCCATGCAAAATCCCTATCAAGTGGCTGATGTTCGGCAAATTATGGCCATGTGGCTGCCGCTCACCTTTGCCCTCAACAGCCTCAACCGCAGTATGGGCCAGCCCGACCCGTACCCCTTCATCATCAGTCCGGCGGTGGTCGATAAGCTCGCCTTTATCCACAAGGTGGCCGGCGGCCGGGCCGGAATGGCTACCAGGGAAGCTATTTGAATAAGCCCCGCTGGCACGGGGCTTATTCAAATAGCCCACTAGCCCAGCAACTCGGCTAGCAGGCCTTCTTTCAATGCAAAGGCGGACGTAGTAATCTGCGTTAACTTGTAGGTAGTCAATACGTACTTAACAATAACGCAGGCTACTACCAGCATGTCGGCCCGCATCGGGAACATACCGGGCAGGGCCACGCGCCCATCGTGGTCGAGGGTGAGCAGCTGCGCAAAATGCCGCTCAAAATCGGCCACGGGCAGCGCCGTGCTAGGGGGGAGGTCGGCCTCGCGGCGCACCTGGCCTACGCTGAGGTCGGCCAGGGTATCGAAGCTGCCCGAGCTACCCACTAGCCCGGCCAGCGGGCCGTGGGTGGCCACGGCGGCCGTGAGCGCCGCCAGCTTTTCGGCCAGGTATTCGAGCTCGGCTTGCAGCTGCTCGCGTGGAAGCACGCCGCTAGGGTCAGGAAAGAACTTGTCGAGCAGCCGCTGGGCACCGATTTCAAAGCTGTGCTTCCAGAAAATGGTGTCTTCGTTGGCAATAATAAATTCGACTGAGCCGCCGCCGATGTCCATCAATAAATGCCGGGCCTGGCCCAGCGGGATGGCCTGCCGGATGCCCTTGGCAATGAGCTCGGCCTCGCGGCTGCCCGCAATCACCTCGACCTGAATGCCGGTGGTTTCCAGAATATCGCGCACCAAATCGGGGCCGTTGCGCGAGACGCGCATGGCGCTGGTGGCCGTGGCGCGCACCTCCGTAACCTGGTGCAATTCAAGCTCTTCCTTGAAGCCGCGCACCGTTTGCAGGGCGCGGGCGTAGGGCAGCGGCGCAATCTCGCCCTTGCTGATGCCGCCCTCGCCCAGGCGCACGCCCACCTTGGTGCGCACGAGCACGTGCGGCGGCTGGCCGGGCCGGTCTTCCACAATCAGTAGGTGGAAGGTGTTGGTACCCATGTCGATAAGGGCTAGCCGGCGGTGATGTACTGGTGCGTGCATGGGGCGTAATTATTAGTAGAATGTTATGCTGAGCTTGCCGAAGCATCTCGCTCGCACCGTTGGATTAGTATCCCCAGCGGTGCGAGCGAGATGCTTCGGCGAGCTCAGCATGACAACGATGGTATGGCAGACAAACCGAATTAAGTGGCGAACCGGCAGAACGTGCCCAGCGGCAGCTTGCGCTGACCGGCATCGTGCAAGTATATCTCGCCCAGCTCGCGCACGGCCTTTTTGCCAGGAAAAATAGCCTGGGTCAGGTTGTCCAATATCAGCGCCGAGAAGCCCAGCGAATACAGATTCACCACAAAAAAATGGTCCTCCGGGTCGAGCAGCTGCTGGCTGAGCTTGAGCAACTCGTTGAGTTCGTCTTCGAGCTGCCACTTCTCGCCGTTGGGGCCGCGGCCGTAGGCGGGCGGGTCCAGGATGAGGCCCTGATACTTGCTGCCGCGCTTCACCTCGCGGCGCACGTATTTCATGGCGTCTTCCACGAGCCAGCGCACGCCGTCGAGCTGGCTGGCCTCCATGTTGTCGCGGGCCCAGAAATTGACCTGCTTCACCGAGTCGAGGTGCGTGACATCGGCGCCGGCGGCACGGGCCGCTAGGGTAGCCGCGCCGGTGTAGGCAAACAAATTGAGCACGCGCGGCAGCTGGGCGCGGCGCGCTTTGGTCTGGTTATAAATGAATTGCCAGTTGGGGTCCTGCTCCGGAAACAGCCCCACGTGCTTGAACGACGAGAGCCCCAGCCGAAACTTCAGCTTGAGGCCGCCGGGGCGCTCGTAGGCGATAACCCACTGCTCGGGCATGCCTTTTTTGAGGCTCCACTGGCCTTTTTCGGTGCTGCCGGGGGCGCGGGCAAAGGTGGCATCGGCGCGGGCCCACTCACTGGCGGGTAGGTGCGCATCCCAGATGGCCTGCGGCTCGGGGCGGGCTAGCACGTACTGGCCAAAGCGCTCGAGCTTCTGAAAATTGCCGCTGTCGAGGAGCTCGTAGTCGGGCCAGGTAGAGGTAGTAAGAAAATCGTACACGAGCGAGAAAGCGGGGGTTAGGGGGCGCGACGCCCGCCCCAGAACCGGCAAAGGTCGGGCCGCCAAGGGAAAGATGCGGATTATTTCATTCTTTTTAAACCAGCTTGGTTGGATTGCGTAAACAAGCTCAGACCTACGGCTTATTTATTAAGCCCTTGATTGCCAAATAATTAACCTAAAACTCATTTTTATGCCCGCCACCCAAGAAAAGCTTGCCAAGCCTACCTTGCTGCACACGCCGTCGGACCTCGACGAGCAAGGCCGCGCCAAGCTCAGCGATAGCCTCAACCTGCTGGTTGCTGACTACTTCGCGCTGTATATCAAGACGAAAAACTACCATTGGCACATGAGCGGCCGTCACTTCCGTGACTACCACTTGCTGCTTGACGAGCAGGCCGACCAGATTTTTGTCGTAATTGACCCCATCGCCGAGCGCGTGCGCAAGTTGGGCTACCCCACCATTCACTCGGTGGGCGAGGTAGGCCGCAAGCAGCGCGTGAAAGACAACGATGACATCTACGAGAACCCCCTCGACATGCTCATCGACTTGCAAAACGAAAACCGCGAGCTGGTGAAAAACCTGCGCGGCTCGCATGAAATTGCTGATAACATTAACGACGTAGCCACCGCCAGCTTGCTGGAAGTGTATATCGACGAAGCCGAGCGCCGCGCTTGGTTCTTGTTCGAAGCTAGCCGCGACGTAAACTAAGTAAGCTAGTTGTTTTGGATACAAGAAAGCCCCGACTCACGCGTGAGTCGGGGCTTTCTTGTGTTGGTCTGAGATGGTTGCGTAACCGGTGGGTATAGCAACGCACTTCTGAGTTGCTACACCCGCTATGCAAATTACTTGCTAGTGGTCAATTGAATAACGCCGTCTTTCAGGCCCGGCGCAGTCGCCTTTACCTGCATAGCGCCGGCGGCCTCGCTAGCCTGCACAATGGCCACGAGCTGGCCCTGGAAAGCGTGCATCTGCGGCTGCTGGAAGGGCTCCAGGTTGGTGGCATCGCCGTTGCCGGCGGCGCGAAACTTACCCGCGCCGCTCACTGTGAAGTGCAGCTGCTGGCTAGCCTCGGGGCAAAGGTTGCCCTGCGCGTCTTCGACGCGGGCGGTGAGGTAGGCGAGGTCCTCGCCGTTGGCAGTCAGCTTGGTATGGTCGGCCACTAGCCTGATATGATGGGGCGCGCCGGCGGTGCGCACTTCTTCGGTGCCAATGGCCTTGCCCTGGGCATCGTAGGCCACTACTTTGATGCTGCCGGGCTGGTACACCACGTCTTTCCACTCCAGGCGGTAGCGGGTTTGCGGGTCGGCGGCGCCGGCGGCGGCTTTGGTCTGGCGGCCCTGGCTTTTGCCGTTCACAAAGAGCTCGGCCGAGGCGCCGTTGGTGTAGCAGAACACGGGCGTGGGCTGGCCTTCGCGGCCGGGCCAGGTCCAGTGCGGCAGCAGGTGCACGGTGGGCTGGCTAGGGTTCCAGCGGGCGCGGTAGAGGTAGTAGCGGTCCTTGGGTTGGCCGGCCAGGTCGATAATGCCGAAGTACGAGCTGTGCGACGGCCATTTCTCATCATAAGGTGTGGGCTCGCCGAGGTAGTCGAAGCCCGTCCACACAAACTCGCCGAGGGCGTAGGGCAGGTCGTCTTGCGCCGCAAATTCAATATCGGGAATCTGCGACCAGCGGCAGGCTTCTAGGTCGTAGGAAGACGACTGATTATCAGAATATTGCTTGTCCTTGGCCAGCACAGCCGGAAACTTGTACACGCCCCGCGAGCTCACGGTCGAGGCCGTTTCGGTGCCTAGCAAAAAGCCCTGCGGCAGCTTGGTGATGGCCTCGGCGTAGCGATGCGGCTTGTAGTTGAAGCCCGGAATGTCGAGCACGGCGGCAATGCCGTACTTGAAGTCGTCGTCGAAGCGGTCCATGCCCATCGTAACCGGGCGAGTAGGGTCTTCGCGGTGCACTAGGTCTTGCAGGCGCTTGGCCAGGGCCGGGCCTTCGGGCGTGCTCTGGTCGGGCACCTCATTGCCGATGCTCCACATGATGGCCGAGGGGTGGTTGCGGTCACGGCGCACCATGTTGGTCAGGTCCTTCTCCACCCACTGGTCGAAGTACTGGCTGTAGCCGTTCTTCACCTTCGGCGCCTTCCATTCGTCAAACGACTCTACCATCACCATGAAGCCTAGCTCATCGCAGAGCGTCATCAGTTCGGGCGCGGGCATGTTGTGCGAGGTGCGGATGGCGTCGCAGCCCATGTCCTTGAGCAACAGCAATTGGTGGCGCAGCGCCGCCACGTTGATGGCCGTGCCCAGCGGCCCCAGGTCGTGGTGGTTGCACACGCCTTTAAACTTGCGCGGCTGCCCATTCAGCGAGAAGCCTTTGCCTTTCTCAAACTTGAAAGAGCGAATGCCAAACGGCGTTTTGTAGGTGTCCTGCACTGTTTTGCCGGCCAGCAGCTTCGACTCGGCGGTGTACAGCGCCGGCGTTTCGGGCGACCACAATTTGGGGCTAGCCACCTTGAAATCCTGCTCGACCTCGGCGCCCGAAACGGGCGTGGTGGCGCTGGCTACCACGCGGCCGGCCGCGTCGCGCAGGTCGGTTTGCAGCGTGAGGCCGGTGGTCCCGGCCGGCGCTTCCACTTTGGTTTTCAGCTTCACCGAGGCCGCCGTGGCCGACACCTCGGGCGTGGTGAGGTAGGTGCCCCACACCGGCACGTGCGCGCCCCGCGTGGTGATGAGGTGCACATTGCGGTACAGGCCCGCACCGGGGTACCAGCGCGAGGCTTCGGGCTGGTTTTCGAGGCGCACGGCTAGGGTGTTGGGGCCGCTGGTGCGCAGAAAAGGCGTGATATCAACCGAAAACGAGTTGTAGCCATAGGGCCAGAACATGGCTTCCTTGCCGTTGATGTACACGCGGGCATTGCTCATGGCGCCGTCGAACAGCAGCACGGCCTGGCCACCCTTGCCCAGCGCGGGCACGGCGAGCGGGCGGCGGTACCAGCCCACGCCCACGAAGGGCAGGCCGCCCGTGCGGCCCGATTTCAGCGTGGCTTCCTTTTCGCCATTCTGCTCAATCTTAACTACTTGGGCATCATTTTGGCCGCTGAACGGGCCCGTGATGGCCCAGTCGTGCGGAATGCGCACGGTCTGCCACTTAGCGTCATTGAGGTCGGGCTTGGCGCCGTCGGGCTGGTCGCCCTTGGTGAATTTCCAGTCGGTAGTGAGCAGGATTTCCTGGCGGCTTTGGGCGGCGGCGGGCAGGCTGGCCGCCAGCAGCAACGCCGTGGCTAGGGAGGAAGTAAGACGCATACTTTGAATAGGGTAGGCCCCCGGTCGGAGGCCGCTGGCAAGGGCAGGCAAGTTACGGCGGCGGGGCTGGGGCACGCTTTTAGCGGGCGTAAACGGTTATTCGCCCAGCCTGGCACCGTATTAGAACGGGCTAGCTGGTAAGCTGTGCCGGACGGGCGTATTTTTACATAATGCCTCATTCTTTCTCAAGGAAAATCAGCTACTTACTCTATGCGCTGCTGGGGGCCGGGCTGGCGGCGTGCGCCTCGCCGGGGGCGTCTACTACGGCCACCGAAGACTACCTGCATTGCCGTGAAATGTACTGGCCCGTGCGTGGTCGCATCTACGACCGCCACGGCACGCTGCTGGTGGCTAGCCAGAATTTCTACACCCTTAGCCTGCCCAAAGGCGCGCTGCTCGATACCGTGGCCTTCAATGAGCTAATGGGCTGGCCCGCTGGTGCCTTGCAGGCGCGGGTGTTTGCCGCCCGGCTGCCGGCCGGGCCGCTGCTCCATCACCCCGGGCCGGTGGCCGACTCCACCGGCTTTGTTGCTCCCGACACTGCCCGCCCCAAGCCGGCCCCGCCCCGTGTGCAGCGCTGGCCCATTGCACTGGCCCTCACCAAGCCCGAGGCCGACAGCCTGCGCCGCCACGCCCGGGCGTGGCCCGGGTTGGTGGTGCGCCGGCAGCGCGTGCGCACGTACCTGACCACCACCGCGGCCCCGGTGCTGGGCTACCAGCCGGCGGCGGCCCAGCCGTTTCTGGCCCTGGCCCAAAAGCTGGCGCGCGGCCGCTACTACCGCCTGCGCAACAGCGGGGTCGAAGGCTACTACAACAACCTGCTGGCGGGCCACCGGGGTGCCTACCACCCGCTCACCGACGGCCACGGCCGGGTGCACGGCCGCTGGGCTGCTGATACCGTTTTTCACCAGGGCCAGGACTTGCAGCTTAGCCTCGATGCCGAGTTGCAGGCTTATGCCGAGCGCCTGCTGGGCGAGCGGCGCGGCTACATCGTGGCCCTCGACCCTGGCACCGGCGAAATTCTGGCCTGCGTGTCGGCCCCCACCTACGACCCCGCCGTGCTCACGGCCCCCGGCCGCACCGCCGAGCGCCGGGCGCTGCTGCTCGACGATGAAAACCGCCCGCTACTCAACCGCCCCGCCGTGGCGGCCAATCCGCCGGGCTCGGTTTTCAAGCTCGTGAATGCGGCCGTGGCTTTGCAGCTAGGGGCCATCACTGACCACACGTCGTTTGCCTGCGACCAGTCGCTCATCAACTGCGTGCACCCGCACCCCACGGCCCGCAACCTCACGATGGCCCTCAAGTACAGCTGCAACCCGTATTTCTACCAGACGCTGCGCGCCGTGGTCGAGCCCCGGCCCGACTCGGCCGCCACGCTGGCCGACTCCAGCGCCGCCCGCCACGCGCACCTGGCGGCCTGGCGGCGCTGCGTGCGCTCGTTTGGGCTCGATACGCTGCTGGGGGTTGATGTGGCCCGCGAGCAGCCTGGCTTCCTGCCCACGCCGGCGTATTACGACAAAGCGCGCCGCACCAAAAACTGGACGTTCAAATCCATTTACTCGCTCAGCATCGGGCAGGGCGAAATCAACCTCACCGGCCTGCAAATGGCTAATGTGCAGGCTATTATTGCCAACCGGGGCTGGTATATCACCCCCCATTTTGTGCGGGCCGTGGGCAAGGCGGGCCCGCTACCGCGCTTCACCCAGCGGCACCGCACGCTCGTGGATAGCGCCAATTTTGCTGCCCTCATCCCCGGCATGGTGGCCGCCATGCAGCGCGGCGGCACCGCCGAGCTGGCTAGCCTCGCCGATGTAGGCATTACGGCAGCCGGCAAAACCGGTACGGTGCAGAATGACGAGGGCGACGACCACGCCACCTTCGCCGGCTTCGCCCCGGCCACCAGGCCCAAAATCGTGGTGGCGGTTTATATCGAAAATGCCGGCTTCGGTGGGCTCTCGGCTGCGCCCTGCGCCGCGCTCATCATGGAGAAATACCTGCGGGGCCACATCGCGCCCAAGCGCAAGCGTTGGGAAAAGTGGTTGCAGTGTGGCGACTTGGCTAGCCAGGGGCATTAGCGCGGATGCGGTGTCCGGCCCGAACTTTACTGCCCGGGCCAGCCGCTTGGCCTTCCAACCCGCATTCGCATGACCTTCCATAAATACCAGGGCACCGGCAACGACTTCGTGATTATCGACGACCGCGCCCAGCAGTTCGATACCGCCGACTACGAGCGCATTGCGCACCTTTGCCACCGCCGCTTCGGCATCGGCGGCGATGGCCTCATGCTGCTGCGCAACCACGAAGGCTACGACTTCGAGATGGTGTATTTTAACGCCGACGGGCACCCTAGCAGCATGTGCGGCAATGGTGGCCGCTGCCTGGTAGCTTTCGCCAAATACCTGGGTCTCATTACCGACAAAGCCTATTTCCTGGCCGTGGATGGCCCGCACGAGGCCCGCGTAGAAGCCGACGGTACCGTGCGCCTGAAGATGATAGATGTGGCCGCTGCCCAGCCCGCCGGGGTGGGGGGGGAGGACGTGTTTTTGCACACCGGCTCGCCGCATCACATCCACTTTCTCGACCCCGAAGAGCACCACACCCTAGCCGAGTTCGATGTATTTAGCCACGGCCACGACATTCGCTTCGACCAGGCCTACGACCCGGCCGGCGTCAACGTCAACTTTGTGGAGGTGCCCGCCGACCCTAGCCACCCCTGGCCCGTGCGCACCTACGAGCGCGGCGTGGAAGCCGAGACGCTGAGCTGCGGCACCGGCGTCACGGCGGTGGCCCTGGCGGCCTCGGCCCGCGGCGCTACCTCACCGGTGCAGCTGCAGGCGATGGGCGGCCTGCTCGAAGTCTCCTTCGAGCCCGGCCCCGCTGGCGGCTTCCAGAACGTGTGGCTGAGCGGCCCGGCCGTGCGCGTGTTTGGCGGCGACATCTAAGCGCGATGGTGACGCTGCGCGCCCTCGAACCCGACGACCTGGAATTTTTATTTCGGCTCGAAAATGACCCCGCGCTCTGGGCTGTGTCCGATGTGCTACCGGCCCCGGTTTCGCGCCACGCCCTGCGCGAATACCTGCGCCACGCGGCCGCTAGCCTCGCCGAAGTCGGGCAAATGCGCTTGATTATCAGCGATGAAGAAAGCCAGCCAGTAGGCACGCTGGACTTGTTTGATTACTCGGCCTTGCACCAGCGGGCGGGCGTAGGCATCGCGGTGCTGGCCAGTGCCCGGCGACGCGGCCACGCCCGGGCGGCGCTGGCTCAGCTACTGCCCTATGCCCGGCGGGCATTGCGGCTGCACCAGATATACTGTACCGTAGCCGCTACTAATGTGGCTAGCCTCAGCTTGTTCGAAAAAGCTGGTTTTCGGCGGGTGGGCGAGCGTCAGGACTGGCTACGTGAAAATACCCCTTCGGGCTGGATAAATGCCGTTGAACTTCAAATTATACTGAGGGGCTAGGAATTCGCGGTGCGAAAAACCACCATTCTAAGCTCGGCCATATCCTTTTAGCAAGGCTCCTCGTATAAGAAGACAGGCGCTGCTTACTGGACGATTATCCCTGGTTTGCGCAGTTCTTAAAGCTCTTTCCTGTCTTTTTTCATGCCGCTTTCTACTCCGGCGGAGGCACCTTTGCGTGCCGCCACCACTGCCCCGGCTGCGGGCCAAGCCGACTCAAAATCCTTTACGTATTCGCTGCCCGATTTGGTGTGTTTCGCGCACTTGCATTGGGATTTTGTTTGGCAGCGGCCCCAACACTTGCTGTCGCGCTTCGCGCAGCACGGCCGCGTTTTTTACATAGAAGATGCTTTCTTCCACGGCGATAATCTTATTGAGCCGCACGTAGAAATAAAGGAGCGTCAAAACGGCGTCAAAGTGCTGGTGGTGCACCTGCCCCAGCGCTTGCGCGATAATGAGCAGGCTAGTGACGAAGCTCAGGTAAAGGTTTTAAAGCAGTTTTTCACTGAAAACGAGGTGAAAACCTACGTTTTCTGGATTTACACCCCCATGGCCATGAGCCGGGCGCGCGAGTTTGCCCCCGTACTCACCGTGTACGACTGCATGGATGAGCTGGCCCAGTTCAAAGGTGCCCCGCCCGAACTGCGCCAGCGCGAGCAGGAGCTATTTAAACAAGCTGACCTCGTATTCACCGGCGGTCAACGCCTGTACGAGTCTAAGCGTGAGCAGCATAACGATGCGCACCCTTTTCCGAGCAGCATTGACAAAGACCACTTTGGCCAGGCCCGCAACCCGGAGCTAGCCGAGCCTGCCGACCAGGCCAGCATTGCGCATCCGCGCGTTGGTTTCTTTGGCGTGGTCGACGAGCGCCTAGATATCGAGCTGCTCGGCCAGCTCGCAACGAACCATCCGGAGTGGCAGTTTGTCATAATCGGGCCGGTGGTTAAGATTGACCCCGCCACGTTGCCCCACAATAAAAATATTCATTACCTCGGCGGTAAGAATTACCAGGAACTACCCGCATATTTGCGGGGCTGGGACGTAGCCACGTTGCTTTTTGCTCGCAACGAAAGCACCGAATTCATTTCGCCCACCAAAACCCCAGAGTACCTGGCTGCCGGCCGGCCAGTAGTCAGCACCAGTATCCGCGATGTAGTGCGCCCTTATGGCGACCTTAACCTGGTGCAGATTGCCGACGACCCTACAGACTTCGGCAAAGCCATCGCCTACGCCCTCGAGCAGGGCAAGGATGCCGACTGGCGCACCCGTACCGATAACTACCTGGCCACCATCTCCTGGGACCTCACCTGGCAGAACATGGTGAACTTGATGCAAGAACGCTTGGCTGCCAAGCAGTTAGCGCCTGCTGACTAAGCTGCCTGATACTCTTTTTTCTCGACTGCATACGAACTGGTTTTTAATCTACATTCCTAATTCTCCTCCTATGTTTGACTACCTCATCGTCGGGGCCGGTTTCGCCGGCAGCGTACTGGCTGAGCGCCTAGCCACCCGCAGCAACAAAAAAGTGCTTGTTATCGACAAGCGTAGCCACATCGGGGGGAACGCCTACGACCATTACAATGAGGATGGTATCTTGATTCACAAATACGGCCCGCACATCTTCCACACCAATTCGAAGGATGTGTTTGACTACCTCGGCAACTTCACTGATTGGCGCCCTTACGAGCACCGCGTGCTCGCTTCGGTAGATGGCCAGTTGGTACCGATGCCGATTAACCTCGACACTATCAACAAGCTGTATGGCTTGAACTTAACCAGCTTTCAGGTAGAGGAGTTTTTCGCCTCGGTAGCCGAGGAAGTGCCCGTAGTGAAAACGTCGGAGGACGTGGTAGTGAGCAAAGTAGGCCGCGAGCTATACAATAAATTCTTCAAGAATTACACGAATAAGCAGTGGGGCCTCGACCCATCGCAGTTGGATAAGTCGGTGACGAGTCGGGTACCTACCCGCACCAACCGCGACGACCGGTACTTCACCGATACCTACCAGGCAATGCCGCTGCACGGCTACACCCGCATGTTTGAGAAGATGCTCGACCATCCGAACATCAAAATCATGCTCAACACCGACTACCACGAGGTAATTAAATTCATCCCCTTTAAGGAGATGATTTTCAGCGGCCCGGTAGATGAGTATTTCAACTTTCAGTTTGGCAAGCTGCCCTATCGCTCGCTCGAGTTCAAGCACGACACCCTGAACGAAGAGCAGCACCTGGCCGCCCCGGTCGTGAACTTCCCCAACGAGCACCCCTACACGCGCATCACTGAGTTTAAGGCCCTTACCGGTCAGAAGCACCCCAAAACGGCTATCGTGTACGAGTACCCGCAGGCCGAAGGCGACCCCTATTACCCAGTGCCCATGCCCGAAAACGCCGAGCTGTACGCCAAGTACAAGAAGCTCGCTGACGAAACGGCTAACGTGCATTTTGTGGGCCGTCTCGCTACCTACAAGTATTACAACATGGACCAGGTAGTAGCCCAGGCCCTGACGCTGTACAAGAAACTGACTGATAAAGAAGAGGCTAACAAGCCCGTGCGCCCAGCCATCGCTGGCTCTACTTCACTAGTGGAGAAGCTCATCAACCGCGAGCCTGCTAAAGAGTAGTTGACCCCAGCCGAGAAATAAGAAAAGGCTTCCCTGCATTGGGGAAGCCTTTTTTGTGTCGGGTGCGTACAGAAAGACTGTTTCAGATAACCTGTTTACGAGCTACTTATGCAGCCTTTCAAAATAGACGTAGCCCAGTCTGTACTGGACGACTTACAGCAGCGCCTGGCCAACACGCGCTGGCCCGACGAAATCGAAGATGCCAATTGGGACTATGGCACCAACCAGCGGTATTTGCGGCAGCTAGCTGCCTACTGGCAAAGCGGCTACGACTGGCGAGCCCAGGAAGCTAAACTGAACGAGTTTCCGCAGTTTAAGGCCGAGGTAGACGGCCTGAACGTGCACTTCCTCTACATCGAAGGCAAGGGCCCCAACCCCATGCCCCTGCTGCTGGTGCACGGCTGGCCCGACTCGTTTTTCCGGATGCTGAAGCTCATCCCGCTGCTCACCGACCCGGCTAGCCACGGCGGGCGGGCCGAGGATGCCTTCACGGTGATAGTGCCCGACCTGCCCGGCTACGGATTTTCGGACCGGCCCACTGAAAAGGGCTACGACCCCAGGCGCATGGCCGATGTGCTGGCCGAATTGATGACCAAAACGTTGCGCTACAAGCAGTACGTGGCCCACGGCGGCGACTGGGGCAGCAGCATTGTGGAGCAGCTGGCGCTGCACCACGGCAGCGCTCTACTAGGCATTCACCTCACCGATGTGCCCTCGACCCACGCCAAGGCGGCCGACAAGCTGCCCAACCTGTCGCTGGCCGAGAAAGCGTTTGTCGTGAAAAACAAGGCCTGGCAGGAGAAAGAAGCTGGCTACCAGAAAATTCAGGGTACCAAGCCCGAAACGCTGGCTTATGGCCTGAACGACTCGCCGGTGGGCCTGCTGGGGTGGATTATTGAGAAATTTCACGCCTGGAGCGATAACGACGGCAACCTAGAGCACACCTTAAGCAAAGACGAGTTGCTCACCAACGTGATGATTTACTGGGTGACGCAAACCATTGGCTCGTCGGTGCGGCTCTACTACGAGGCTATGCACAGCCCTACGTTGGCGGCGCCCACGCACACCAAAGTGCCCGCGGGCTTCGCCATTTTTCCGCAGGATATTACGCCCGCGCCGAAAGAGTTTGCCGAGCGGTTCTTCAATGTGCAGCGCTGGGAAGAAATGCCGCGCGGCGGCCACTTTGCCGCCCTCGAAGCGCCGGGCCTGCTGGTGCGGGAGCTACGCGAGTTCTTCCGGCCCCTGCGCGAGGAGTAGCCTAGCTAGGGTCCCTGTCACTTTTACAGCTTTTAAAACCCCGCACTCTTTTTGAGCGTGCGGGGTTTTATAGTTTATGGCCCATCGCGCCGTTAAGCGGGCAGGCCGTAAATTTGTCCAGAACGCGCTGCTCTTTTTAGTCAATTTGTTTACCCAATGTTAGATTTCCTCGGCAAAACCGTCGCCAAGCTGTTTGGCTCCAAAGCAGAAAAGGACCTCAAGGACGTGGTGCCTTACGTGGCCCTCATTAATGCGGAATATGCCAAACTGGCCGGCCTCACCGACGACCAGCTGCGCCAGCGTACCCAGGAAGTCCGCCAGCAGATTGATGGCAAGCTAGCGGGCCTTGATGGGCAGATTGCCGGCCTGCAAGGTCAGATTGACTCGCAGCCCAACCTCGACGTATCGCGCAAGGAAGCTATTTTTGAGCAAATCGACGCCCTCGAAAAGCAGCGCAACAAAGACCTCGAAGCCGCGCTGCTCGACGCGCTGCCTCAGGCCTTCGCCATTGTAAAGGAAACGGCCCGCCGCTACGCCCAGAATGGTCAGCTGGTCGTAAAGGCCACCGACATCGACCGCGAGATTGCGCAGACGAAGGGCAACGTGACCATCCAGGGCGACAAGGCTACCTGGAGCAACAAGTGGCTGGCCGCCGGTGCCGAGATTACCTGGGACATGGTGCACTACGATGTGCAGCTAATTGGCGGGGTAGTGCTACACCAGGGTAAAATTGCCGAAATGGCCACTGGTGAGGGCAAAACGCTCGTGTCGACCCTGCCCGCGTTTCTGAACGCGCTCGGCGGCCGCGGTGTGCACTTGGTTACCGTCAACGACTACCTCGCCAAGCGTGACTCGGAGTGGAATGCGCCGCTGTTCGAGTTTCACGGCCTCACCGTGGATTGCATCGACAAGCACCAGCCTAATACCGATGCGCGCCGCAATGCCTACCTGGCCGACATCACCTACGGCACCAACAACGAGTTTGGCTTCGACTACCTGCGCGATAACATGGCCCGCGACCCTAGCGAGCTCGTGCAGCGCAAGCACCACTACGCGATGGTCGACGAAGTGGACTCCGTGCTGATTGACGATGCGCGGACGCCGCTCATCATCTCGGGCCCCGTGCCCAAGGGCGACGTGCACGAGTTTTTGCAGCTCAAGCCGCGCATTCAGCGCCTCGTGGATGAGCAACGCAAGCTGGTGCAGAGCTACCTCGTGCAGGCCCGCAAGGCCATTGCCGAAGGCAAAACCGGCGCCACCGAAGGCGGCAAGGACGGCGACGGCGGCCTAGCCCTGTTCCGCGCCTACCGCGGCCTGCCCAAGAGCAAGCCGCTCATCAAGTTCCTGAGCGAATCGGGGATGCGCGTGATTTTGCAGCAGGTCGAAAACCACTACATGGCCGATAACTCGCGCCAGATGCCGGAGGCCGACAAACCGCTGTTCTTCACCATCGACGAGAAAAACAACCAGATTGAGCTGACCGAAAAAGGTATTGACCTGATTACGGCGCAGGGCGAAGACCCGCACCTGTTTATCATGCCCGATATCGGCATTGAAATCGCCAACATCGAAAAGGCCGAGGCTTTGACTGCGGAGGAGAAGCTTCAGCAGAAAGAGCAGCTGATGAGCGACTACCAGGAGAAATCGGAGCGCGTGCACACCGTGAACCAGCTCCTGAAAGCCTACACGCTCTTTGAAAAAGACGACCAGTACATCCTGAGCCAGGACGGCAAGGTGATGATTGTGGACGAGCAAACCGGCCGCGTGATGGAAGGCCGCCGCTACTCGGATGGCCTGCACCAGGCCATCGAGGCCAAGGAAGGCGTGCGCATCGAGGATGCCACCCAGACCTACGCCACGGTGACCTTGCAGAACTTCTTCCGCATGTACCACAAGCTGGGCGGCATGACTGGTACGGCCGAAACCGAAGCGGGCGAGCTCTGGGAAATCTACAAGCTCGACGTAGTCGTGATTCCGACCAACCGCGTGATTTCGCGCAAGGATGACCACGACAAAGTGTACCGCACGGTGCGCGAGAAGTACAACGCCGTAGCCGAGGAAATTCAGGCCCTGGTGCAGGCCGGGCGCCCGGTGCTGGTGGGTACTACTTCGGTAGAAATCAGCGAGTTGATGAGTCGGATGCTGAAGCTGCGCGGCATCAAGCACCAGGTGCTGAACGCCAAGCAGAACCAGCGCGAGGCCGAGATTGTGGCTGCTGCCGGCTACCCCGGCACCGTGACCATCGCCACCAACATGGCCGGCCGCGGCACCGACATCAAGCTGCGCGAGACGTCGCGCGAGGCGGGCGGGCTAGCCATCATTGGCACCGAGCGCCACGAAAGCCGCCGCGTCGACCGCCAGCTGCGGGGCCGTGCCGGCCGCCAGGGCGACCCGGGTTCCAGCCAGTTTTTCGTATCACTGGAAGACAACCTGATGCGTCTGTTTGGCTCGGAGCGCATTGCCAAGCTCATGGACCGCATGGGCATGGAAGAGGGCGAAGTGATTCAGCACTCGATGATTACCTCCTCGATTGAGCGCGCCCAGAAAAAGGTGGAGGAGAACAACTTCGGCACCCGCAAGCGCCTGCTGGAGTACGACGACGTGATGAATGCCCAGCGCGAGGTGGTGTACCGTCGCCGCCGCAATGCCTTGTTTGGCGAGCGCCTGGAGCTGGATATTCTCAACCTCATCTATGACGTGAGCGAGGACATCGCGGCCGGCCACAAGGTCAGCAACGACTTTGAGGATTTCAAGCTGAGCATCATCAAGGATTTTGGCTACGACACGCACATCACGGCGCAGGAATTTAGTGCCCTAGCCGCTGAGCCGCTCACCCAAAAGCTTTACGAGGAGGCCACCGGCTACTACGAAAGCAAGAACGAGCACATCGGCCAAAACGCCCTGCCGATGATAAACGACCTGCTGGGCCAGAACACGCCCTACGAGAACATCGCCATCCCCTTCACCGATGGCCACAAGCACACGCAGGTGGTTGCCAACCTGCGCAAGGCGCAGGCCAGCAACGGCCTGGACATTATCCGGCAGATGGAAAAGGGGGCCGTGCTCTCGACCATCGACGAGGCCTGGACCCAGCACCTGCGCCAGATGGACGACCTCAAGCAGGTGGTGCAAAACGCCGTGTACGAGCAGAAAGACCCGCTCTTGGTCTACAAGTTTGAGGCCTTTGAGCTGTTCAAGCGGATGCTGAGCAAGGTGAATCACGGCACCAGCGGCTTCCTCTTCAAGGCCGACGTGCCGGTGGCCGCCGAAGCCGGCTTCGCTGAGCCGGACTCTTACTACGAGGACGACATAGTAGAGCCCCTGCCCAAGCTGAAGGCCGAGAAAGCCGTTTCGGACGTCAGCCTCGGTGCCGGTCAGGAGGACCTTGACCAGGCCGCCGAGCTGGGGTTAGCCCCGCCCATCCGCCAGGAGCCGGTGCGTAGCCAGAAGGTCGCCAACCGCAACGACAAGGTGAGCGTGCAGTATATGGACGGCCGCGTGCTGCGCGACGTGAAGTACAAGACGGTGGAGGAAGACCTCGCCGCCGAGCGCTGCGTACTGGTCGACTAATCGCCGCTAGTTAGAAGTAGAAGCCCTGCCGGATGCATAGCGTGCCCGGCAGGGCTTTTGCATGGTGGCTAGGCCCATCCTTGGCCCCTTGCCGTACCTTTGCCCCATGCCCACGCCCAACCTCGCCGCTGCTTTCGACCACACCCTGCTGCGGCCCGACTGCACCGAAGCCCAGATAATTCAGCTTTGCCAGGAGGCCCGGCAGTATAGCTTTGCCAGCGCCTGCGTGCCGCCGTGCCACGTGTCGCTGGCCGCCCGCGAGCTCAGCGGCTCGGGCGTGGCGGTGTGCACGGTCATCGGCTTCCCGCTAGGGTACAACAGCCCGCGCGTGAAGTTTAAGGAGGCTGAAATAGCCTTGGCCGAAGGCGCTACGGAGCTGGATATGGTGCTGAATGTATCGCTGCTGAAATCGGGTCAGCTCGACGCCGTGAAGGCCGAAATTGAAGACCTGGCCGACCTGGCCGACGTGCACGATGCCCTGCTCAAAGTCATTATCGAAACGGCCCTGCTCACCGAGGAAGAGATGACTACCGCCGCTAGGCTCTGCGCCGAGGCCGGCGCGCACTTCGTGAAAACCAGCACTGGCTTTGCCAGCCGAGGCGCCTCGGTGGCCGATGTGGCGCTGCTGCGCCGCGTGCTGCCGGCCGGGGTGCGTATCAAGGCGAGTGGGGGCATTCGCACCCGCGAGCAGGCCCTGGCGATGCTAGCCGCTGGCGCCGACCGCCTGGGTACGTCTAACAGTCTGGCTATTCTGCAGGAAGATGAAAATGCGCCTTCGTAACGCCGTGCTATTCTTGAGTTTGCCGCTGCTAGCGGCCTGTGCGGCTACGGCCCCCACTGCCCCCACCACTCGTGCCCAAACGCCGGTCGATACCACGCGCAAGCCCGTGGCCGGGGTGCCCACCGAAGGCGTAGCCAAGTACCGGCCCGTGTTTGCGGCCCCCACCGTGAGCAACCAGGTTGCGCTGGCTACCCCGACTACCCCGGCTAGGCCCGTTGCCGCGCCAGTAGCCAAGGCGGCGCCCACGCCCACCAGCCACGTCACGGCCCAGGTAGAGCAGCGCCTGCGCGACCAAGCCTTCACCAACCAGAATGTGAAGTATGCCAGCGGCTTCCGGGTGCGGGCCTACCTGGGCCTGGAACGCGACCAGGTGATGAATATCCGGCGCCAGATTATCAGCCGCTACCCCGGCGAAACGGATTACATCACCTTCAAGCAGCCCGTGTACCGGCTCTACGTGGGCGACTACCTTACCAAGCTCGACGCCGCGCGCGGCCTGGCTAGGGTGCGGCAGTTTGTGCCCCGCGCCGAACTCGAGCCCATGCAGGTACTGCTGAACAAGGTGCCGTAGACCGCAGATTTAACAGCTTAAGCGGATTGCGCAGATACGCTTGCCGCGCAAGCTGGCTAGGGGCTGCTTGCTCTGGCTAGGTTGTCGGCGGAGTTTTGAGGTTGATTTATAGTGTAACTAGTATTAAGGCATTCGTATGCAAGCTGTTCAATCCATTACTCTTAAGGATGTAATTAAGGACCGGGCTGCGGCCCTGGCGCCCGAGCTATCGGCTATCCGTCGTCACTTACACACGCATCCCGAGCTCTCGTTTAAGGAAACTGAAACGGCGGCCTTCGTAACCAAGCAGTTGCAGGACATGGGACTGGCCCCGTATGCGGTGGCGGGCACCGGCGTGGTGGCTCTCATTGAGGGGCAGCCGGGCGGGCCGGTAGTGGCCCTGCGCGCCGACATGGACGCGCTGCCCATCTTAGAACTGAGCGAAGTGGCGTACAAATCGCAGAACCCCGGCGTGATGCACGCTTGCGGCCACGACGTGCACACTACCTGCCTGCTGGGGGCCGCCCGCCTGCTTACCGAGCAGCGGACCCACTTCAAGGGCACGGTGAAGCTGCTGTTTCAGCCCGGCGAAGAGCTGCTACCCGGTGGCGCGTCGCTGATGATACAGGATGGCGTACTCGAAAATCCCAAGCCAGCCGAGGTGCTGGGCCAGCACGTGTTTCCGCGCCTGCCGGTGGGCCAGATTGGCGTGCGCTCCGGCCGCTACATGGCTAGCACCGACGAGCTGTATTTGCGCATAAAGGGCCAGGGCGGCCACGGCGCCATGCCCGAGCTCAACCTCGACCCCGTACTAGTGGCGGCCCACCTCATCGTGGCTGCTCAACAGATAGTGAGCCGCCGCGCCAACCCCAAAATGCCCTCGGTACTGAGCTTTGGCAAGGTCATCGCCAACGGCGCTACCAATGTCATCCCCGACGAGGTGTACATCGAAGGCACCTTCCGCACCCTCGACGAAGCCTGGCGCACCGAGGCCCACCAGCACCTGCGGCAACTCTGCGAGGGGCTAGCCAGCAGCATGGGCGCGGTGTGCGAGCTGGAAATTCGGCGCGGCTACCCCTGCCTCGACAACAACCCCGCCGTGACGGCCCGCGTGCGCACCGCCGCCGAGGCGTATCTGGGCGCCGAAAACGTGATTGAGCTCGACCAGTGGCTGGCCGCCGAAGATTTTGCCTATTTCTCGCAGGCGGCCCCGGCGTGCTTCTACCGCCTCGGCACCCGCGCCCTCGATGGGCGCTTTGCCGCCTCGGTGCACACGCCTATCTTCGACGTGGATGAGCAGGCGCTCAGCCTTGGGGCGGGCCTCATGGCCTGGCTCACTTTGCAGGAGCTAGCGAATATTACGGGTTAATATATTATAAGCTATTGTGTATGCGTAAGTTATTACTGCCATTGTTTTTGCTGGGGGCCGCCACTGCTAGCGCCCAGACCAACCGCCAAGTGCGGGCTACCCAGCTCTGGCCCGAGCTACAGGGCGAGTTGGCGCTGCACAACGGCGACTACCTGCTGCTAGGTCTGCGCGGCGAGCGAGCCGCGGCAAGTGGCGACTTTGCGGGCCGCAGCCTGGGCTTCGATACCCGCCGCGCCCGGCTGGGCTACGAGCATTTTGGCAGCGGCACTTGGAGCTACGGCGCTACGCTGCAAGTGGTGGGCGACGGCCGCACTATCGTTATTCCGGAAGTGCTGCTGCGGCACCGCTCGCCCGTTATTGGCGGCATCACCTTTGGCCAGCGTCTGAGTCTGGAGCGCTCTTTTGGCGGCGATGGTAGCTACGCGCTTGGGTCGGGGCCCGAGAAGCAGCTGTGGACGCGCCTGCGCGTGGACCTGGAGAAACTAGTGCCCCTCGGTGCCGCTGCCAATGGATTAGCCTTGCGCCCCCGCCTCAGCTACGAGGCCAGCACGCACCTGCGCCTGCAAAAAGACGCCCTTGACCCCGACGAACGCACGGTGCAATACACCAACCTGCGCGCCGAGGTAGGCGTGCGCCTGTTGCCGCAGCTCGACATCACGCCGTGGTTTGGCTACCAGACCAGCTATTTTGTGTCAGTGCCCCAATATGACGTAAACATGGTGCAGGTACGCGGTGGCAAGGAAAACTACGTTTACCCTACCGTCGGCTTGGATGTGCGCTTTACCTTGCTGTCAACCGGTGCCAAGGCTGACCGCCAGCAGTTGCCCACGCAGCATTAACTACGATGTAGCGTCAGTTTGTCGTTAGTTTGACAAGGTACTAATAATGGTTTAAATGCGTTAAACGTTGATTTTGCCACTGACTGACCCCATTGCTTTAAGTTTAATTACTGTAATATGGTCAATTTGTCAGTAAGGGTGGGCTGGCATAGAATTTAAGGAAAAAAGGTAGCGCTGCTGAGTAAGGCAGCTTGCTTTCAACCTCAACCTCATCTTTTCTATCATGTCTGCTATTTTGTATAATAACCGGCCCGCTGTTCGTCCCGCCCGCGCTTTCAACTCCATGCTGAGCGAATTGCTGCGCGATGCCCAACCAGCCACTCCCCAACCTTCGACTGCCTTCGTGCCCGCCGCCGACATCTTCGAAACGGCTCAAGGATTCGAGTTGCACCTAGCCCTGCCGGGCGTGGCTAAGGACGCGGTGAGCATCGATTTCCAAGACAACCAACTGGTGGTGACTGGCAATCGCCCCGCCCCCGCTACCGAAGGTGAAAATGTGCCAACGCTGCGCCGGGTAGAAACTCGCTTTGGTGAGTTCAGCCGCTCTTTCCGCTTGCCCGAAACGGTGAACGTGAAGGCCATTACGGCCGAGCTGGCCGACGGCTTGCTGCGCGTGACACTGCCTTTTGACACGGAGAAAGTAACCAAGCAGCACATCGAAGTGCGCTAGGTTGCACCCCCGAATCAAAAAAGGCACCCTAGGGTGCCTTTTTTGATTCGGGGTTTTGGGCATAATTACCCAGTGCGCAACTATTCGGGTACTATTCGAGCTCTTTTTTGCGTTAAAGCAGTAGAAAAGTAAACTCTTTGTTATTTTCGCGGGTCCTAAATAAGAAGCCGCCGACTGGCTAGGCTCCGTTTGTCGTTCCTTTCTTCTTTTATTTTTTAACTCAACCCCAATGCAAGCTAAACAGATGATGCTCGGCCTCTTGACTTCTGCCGTACTCGGTGGGGGTGTGGCCGTGGGGGGATATAAGCTGCTGGAAACCGAGCCAGGCAACGTGGCTCAACTGACGGTGGCTTCTGACCCCCAGGTTCGCTACACTTCGGCCATGCGTAGCAGTACCTACGCCGCGCCCGAAGGATTGAATTTTGTGGCCGCCGCCGCTGCCACCACGCCAGCCGTGGTGCACGTAATGACCGAGTACAAAGCGGAGCCGCAGCAGCAGCACAGCCGCATGCAGATGGACCCTTTTCTGCGCCAGTTCTTCGGCGACCAGTTTGAGGGCCGGCAGCGCGAGCCGCAGGGCGGGGGCGAAGGCTCGGGCTCGGGCGTGATTATCGCCGCCAACGGCTACATCGTGACCAACAACCACGTAATTGACAAGGCCTCCAAAATCACGGTCGTGCTCGACGACAAGCGCAAGTACGACGCCGAGCTAGTGGGTGCCGACCCCAGTACCGACCTGGCCGTGCTCAAGGTAAAGGCTGATAACCTGCCGTTTATCAAGTACGGCAACTCGGATGAGGTGAAGGTAGGGCAGTGGGTGCTCGCCGTGGGTAACCCCTTCAACCTGAACTCGACCGTGACGGCCGGCATCATCTCGGCCAAGGGCCGCAGCATCGGCATCCTGGCCAAGGAGCAGAATGGCATGGGCGTGGAGTCGTACATCCAGACCGACGCTGTGGTGAACCCCGGCAACTCGGGTGGCGCTTTGGTTAACACCAGCGGCGACCTCATTGGCATCAACTCGGCCATCTCGTCGCACACCGGCTCGTTCGAAGGCTATGCCTTCGCCGTGCCCAGCTCCATCGTGAGCAAGGTGGTGGACGACCTTTTGAAGTACAAAGTAGTGCAGCGCGCCCTGCTAGGGGTTCGCATTCAGGAAGTGGATGCCCGCCTGGCGTCGGAGAAAAAGCTCAATACCCTGAATGGCGTATACGTGCAGGGCTTGGGTGAGAAAAGCTCGGCGGCTGCGGCTGGTCTGAAAGTAGGCGACATCATCACGGACATCAACGGTACGCCCGTGAACACGGCGTCGCAACTGCAGGAGCAGGTATCGCGCTTCCGCCCCGGCGATAAAATCAAGGTGAACTACCTGCGCGGCGACAGCAAGGCCGCCACCACGGCCACACTCTTCAACGCTTCCAACACCACGGCCGTAGTGAAAGAGCTGCCCGCTGAGGCGGCCATCACCTACGAAGGTGCCAAAATAAACCCGGTGGCTGCGCGCCTGCAAAACTCGCTCGGCATCGAGGGCGGGGCCCAGATTACGGGTATCAAAGGCAGCAATTTCAAGGAAACCGGCATGGCCGACGGCTTCATTATCACGCGCATAGATAAGAATGCTGTGCGCAAGCCCGGCGACGTGCAAGCCTTCCTCGACGAAGCCAAGGACAATTCGGGCGCGCTCGTAGAGGGCGTATACCCCGACGGCCGCAAGGCATTTTACCCTATCGGCCGCGAGTAGCCTTTCGTCAGGTTACCGCAACTATAAAGCTCCTGCTACTACGTGGCAGGAGCTTTTTTATGGCCTACGCTCCTGGCTAGGGTCCAAAAGCGGCGCCGCGCTAGTATGGGTATACAGCTTTCTAGAGCAACCTGTGGGCGTGCCTTTCAGTAAAATACGTCATTATTCTTGCTGCTATGCCTACTGCGTTACCCCCCGACGTTTTGTCGCTTGCCTACGAAAAAGAGGCTGGCTTGCTCCTGTGTCGCTGGCGGCCCGATGCACCCAGCGAGGAGCTGGCACCCGTGTTCGAAGCGCTGCTGAAGGAAGCGGTGGCTGCCGATAACTGTCGGTTTTGGCTGTTCGACATGCGGGAGCGGGCATGGCACCCCCCGGTCTTTGAGAAGTGGTTTTCGGGCCTGCTGTCACAGCGAGTGGTGAAAGTGTTGGGCAAACCCGTGTTTCTGGCTTGCGTGGCCACCGAGCAAAATCGGGCTGATATCGAAAGCCTCGGCATGCAGGTGCGCCTGCGCTCGCACGCCGAGCACGAGTTTTATCCCTATTTCTTCAATGAGGAGACCGCCGCTCGCGAGTGGCTAGCCTACCACCAGGAACTAGACGGTAAGTAAGCGTAGCTGGTGGCGGAGAAAATGCTAGTTTTACAGGCTTTTCCCTTACCCGCTAGGCGCATGCTAGCCGCTGCTACTTACTCCCCCGACAGTTTCTCCCTCGACTACCGCCCCGAGCAGCACCTGCTCATTGGCCGCTGGCTGCGGCCGGTATCGTTCGACGAGCTAAAAACGCACTACACCGCCCTGCTCGAAGCGGCCCTGGCGCACGGCCACTGCCGGCACTGGCTGCTCGATGTGCGCCGCCGCCACATCTCCGACGCGGCGGCCCTGGCCTGGTTTGCCGACTTCAGCCGCCAACTGCCCACGGCGCTGGGGCAGCCCGTGGCGCTAGCCTACTTTGCCATGGTCGACCAGAGCACTGCCGCCACCAACGCCGGCCTGCGCGACAACATGCAGCAGGGCGCTGTGCAAGGCAATCGCTACTGCTATTTCAATCAGGAAAACGAGGCGCTGACCTGGCTGCTGCAGCAACCCTAGCCTTGCCGGGGCGCTACCTTTGGGCGCACCCACCCACTGCTTAAACCTGATTTTTTATGAAGCAAGCCCTCGAAGAAGCTACCGCGCCCGACGTGACCGTGCCGCACCCCCACCAGGACCCCCACGGCATGCGCGATGTGCTGCGCCAGCTCGGCGTGCAGCCCCAAAACCCAGCCTACAGCACCGGCCGCGCCTGGGGCGGGGCCAGCAACGCGGCCCGCCCCATTGTGTCGCCGGCCGATGGCCAGCCCATTGCCAGCGTAGCCCAGGCCACCGTGGCCGACTATAACACCGTGGTAGCCGCCGCCGAAGCCGCGTTTCCAGCGTGGCGCATGGTGCCGGCGCCCCAGCGCGGCGACGTGGTGCGCCAAATCGGGCTAGCCCTGCGCCACCACAAAGAAGCCCTGGGCAAGCTGGTGAGCTACGAGATGGGTAAAATCCTGCAGGAAGGTCTGGGCGAAGTCCAGGAGATGATTGACATCTGCGACTTTGCCGTGGGTTTGAGTCGGCAGCTGCACGGCTTCACCATGCACTCGGAGCGGCCCGCGCACCGCATGTATGAGCAGTACCACCCGCTCGGGGTGGTAGGCATCATTTCGGCCTTCAACTTCCCGGTGGCGGTATGGAGTTGGAACGCCATGCTGGCCGCCGTGTGCGGCGATGTCTGCATCTGGAAGCCTTCGGAGAAAACCCCGCTGGCCGCCGTGGCCATTCAGCACCTCATCGAGCAAGTGCTGGCCGACAACAATGTGCCCGAGGGCGTGTTCAACCTCGTGCTGGGCCACGCCGACGTGGGCCAGGCCATGGCCGCCGACGAGCGCGTGCCGCTGGTGTCGGCCACCGGTAGCACCCGCATGGGCCGGGCCGTGGGCGCCGCTGTGGGCCAGCGCCTAGGCCGCGCGTTGCTGGAGCTAGGGGGCAATAATGCCATCATTCTCACCCCGCAGGCCGACCTCGACATGGCCATGCGCGCCATCGTGTTTGGGGCGGTGGGCACGGCCGGGCAGCGCTGCACCACTACGCGCCGCCTCATCATCCACGACAGCATTTATGAGGAGGTGACCCAGCGCCTGCTGGCCGCCTATGCCAAGCTGCCGGTGGGCCACCCGCTGCAAGCTGGCAACCTGGTGGGCCCACTCATCGACGCCGATGCCGTGACCTCATTCACCAACGCGCTGGAGGCCGTGCAGCAGGAGGGCGGCACGCTACTCACCGGCGGCCAGGTGTTGAGCGGTGCCGAGCTGCACGGCGGCCACTACGTGCTGCCGGCCCTGGTAGCCGCCGAAAACCACTACGTCACCGTGCAGGCCGAAACCTTCGCACCTATCCTCTATCTGCTCAAGTATTCGGGCGGCGTGGAGCACGCCGTGGCGCAGCAAAACGGCGTGAAGCAGGGCCTGTCGTCGTCCATCTTCACCCTGAACCTGCGTGAGGCCGAGGCTTTCCTGGGCCACGCGGGTTCCGACTGCGGCATTGCCAACGTGAACATCGGCACGAGCGGTGCCGAAATCGGCGGCGCTTTTGGTGGCGAAAAGGAAACGGGCGGCGGCCGCGAATCGGGCTCCGACGCCTGGCGCGTGTACATGCGCCGCCAAACCAATACCATCAACTACGGCACTGAATTGCCGCTAGCCCAGGGCATCAAGTTTGACATCTAAATTTTAGCCTACTCCTGAAGGCAGGCGCGCTGGCACTAGCCAGCGCGCCTGCCTTTTTAGGGCCGGAAGCGCAGGTCGCCGTGGCCCTTGTAGAGCATGCCAGTGTTGTTGTTATAGACGAGATAATAAAGCCGATACAATTGCCCCGGGTCGTAGACTTTGGGCATGAACTGTAGGCTATCGCCGGCCGCCAGGTCGGCCAAATAAATATCGGTTTCGTCGTAGCGCTTGTTCACTAGCTTCGCATACACGCTGCAGGGGCAGGGTGCCGTTGGGCTGAGCTTGAAGTGCCACGCAACCTGGCTAACCTTGCCCGGGTTGGGGTAGGCCAGCGACCGGCTGACGACGCCCAGCTGCTGCGGCCCATTGGTCGCAATAGGAAAATTGTATAACTCTTCCTGGTTCCAGGTCTCATCCGAAGTCCAGTCGGTCGGGTCCTCGGGGCGATACAGCCGGCTCTGTACATCGCGGTAGGTGATGCCTCCCCCCGGCCCAAAGTCGATGTCGGGCCCCTGGTATTGGTGCTCGCACTGAAAAGCGCATAGCAGCAGGCTAATGACGGCTAGGGGTAAGGGGCGCGGCATGGGGTAGGAATGAAGTAAGGCGTAAGGTAAGTGAGAGCCGGGCGGCCCGGCCGGGGTTGCAGGGCTAGCCACTGGCCGGCCCATCTTTGCCCCATGCTACACACCATGTTCGAGGCGGGGTTTGGCTGGCTGGCCCGGCTGGTGGCGCCCCGGCACTGGCGCTGGGGGCTAGCGGCGCTGTGCCTGCTGGTGGCGGCCACGTTTCAGTTTCCGAAAGTCAACCACGCCTACGCGCAGCTCTTCGCCCACACCGAAGCGCTGGACGAGAAGCTGCGCCGCATCGACGAGCAGGTAGCCGCGCCCTTCGCCCAGCACTCCGATGTATCGTCGACGCACCTGGCCAAGATGAGCTTTCGGCTGGCCGTGCCGCTGCTGGCTAGGGTGCTGCACCTGTCGCTGGCGCAGTTGCTGGCGTTGCAAGTGCTGGCAGGCTTTGCCGTGTTTTACCAAATAGCTGGTCTACTCGAAGCCAGCCTGCGCGACCGCGTGGCGGCGGCGCTGTTCACGTTGGGGCTGGCGCTCACGTACTTCGGCTACGAGTATACCTATGATTTGAGCGGGTATTTTGATGGCCTGGGCTACGCCGCACTCATCATCGGGCTGGGTTCTCGGCGCTGGCTAGCCATCTTCGGGCTGGTGCTGGCCGGTGGCTTTGTCGACGAGCGGGTACTGGCGGCTTCGGCGCTGCTGGTATTCTGGTACGGCGCGCGGCAGCACGATTGGCGGGTGCCGGGCCTGCTGCGGTTTTTATGCACGCGGCCCGCTACGGCGGTGTACGCGGCCTGGCTAGCCTACGGCGCGCTGCGGCTAGCCCTGGCCTGGCGCTACGGGCTGCACACGCCGGGCGGACTGGTGGGCGTGTCGGCACTCTTTCACAGCAGCTGGCACGAGCTGCTGGCGCTGGGCTTCGTCACGGGGTTGTCGAGCTACTGGCTGCCGGTGGCGCTGGCCCTGGCGCTGCTTGCCTACCAGCGGCGCTGGCTGGTGCTGAGCTTGTTGCTCGGCAGCTTTGCGCCCATTTTTGTGGGCGCCTTTGCCGTTACCGACAGCACGCGCAGCCTGGCGTTTGGGATGCCGGTGGCGCTCATCAGCCTCGATTTGCTGGGGCGCTACACCACGCTGGCCGAGCGGCGCTACCTGGCGCTGGTGGTGGTATTTTTCGCCCTGCTCATCCCGGCCTATTTCACCACCGGGTATTTGCAATATGCCGGGCCGGTGTGGCTGGTGCTGCTGCGGGTGCTGGCGGGCCACTCGTATCAGTAGGGACCCAGCGGCGCGGTTATCTATCGTAACGCACGTCGCCGTGGCCCTTGCTCACCAGGCCGTCGCTGTCATACAGCACGTAGTAAAGTCGGTAACGCTCACCGGGTTGCAGGCCCAGCTGTCCGTAGTCGAGCGCCACGGCGTAGCCGCTGGGAAAGCTCAGCGGGCCCTGCTGCATGAGCACTTCGTAGGCCCTGTTTACCAGCACTAGCTTCACCGAGTAGCTTACCGCAAAACTGCCACTTTTATTTGCGGCTTCGACCCGGTAAATAGCGCTGGCTCCCGGGTTGGGGTACACATTGGCGTACATGAACAGGGTGGGCCTCTGCGCACCGTTTAGCTCAAAGCTTAGCTTGGGAAACAGCGCTTTTTCCTGCTCGTTCCAGCTGGCATCCGTCGTCCAGTCGGTCGGGTCTTGCGTGCCGTTGGGCCGGGCGCCGGCATCAAAGTGTGAGAGGCCGTCGCCCGCCCCGAAGTCGATACTCGGGCTGCTATTCGACTTGTCTTTGCAGGCCGCCAGCGCTAGCAGTAGCGCCGCCAAAAGTAAGGGTTTACGCATAAGTCGAAGCCTAAATTTTTGGCCAAGATACGCGCTGGCTAGCCTCTCAATTTGCCTCCTTGAAATCGCTCCCCGAAAAGTATTTCTCAATCAGGCAATACACCAGAACAAAAAAGTGGTGGCTGGCTATCTTCTTGATTTTCAGCTTCAAATTGCCGCATTTGCAGTTGGTTCACGAGTTGGGCAGCACGGCGTAGGTGCAGCCCCGCACAATGGCCTCGAGCGGCAGTTCGAGCATGGAGTTGAAGTGCGGCGAGAGGAAAGGCTTGAGTCCGTCTACGGTGCTGCGACGGTAGCGCTTAAAGGCGTTGGTGCAGTCGGTAGCGCAGCCAAAACACGGCCCGCACAATGGTGTTGGCTACCTAGTTGGGGGTTTTTTTGTGAGCCGGGTAATCTGCCACGCGCCCACCCTTCACCCAGCGCGAGCCGAATACGCAGTTGTAGCCTTCGAGCAGCTTGTGGTAGAAGCGCACGAGGTCAACGGGGTCGTCACTGAGGTCGGCCATCATCACGGCCACGCAGTCGCCCTGGCAGCGCTTCAGGCCGTAGCGCACGGCGTAGCCGAAGCCGTTGGGGCCGGGATTGGTTATAGGTAGTGAGAGTCGGGATTTCTTCGGCTAGGGCCGGGGGGCGGGCCAGGGTGCCGTCTTTCGAGTTGTCGCTGATGACTACAATTGCGTGGTCGATGCCCTCAATTAGGTTGGGGTTGTCGCCGTAGCCATTGGTGCACAAGACCAACTCTGCCCGTAATCAAAAAGAAGTCAGGTCGGCCAGCCGTTAAGGTGAGCCAAGGTGCATAGTTGCACCGGCCGGGAGTTGTCAGCTAGCCCCACGCGCACCAAAAAGCCCGGTGAGCCAAGCGACGCTTGGCTTACCGGGCTTCTGAACAGCCAGTAGATTGGGGCAACCGGTTACTTATTGGTGGTTTGCACTACTTCGGGCAGCACTTTACTCAGGGCTTCGGCCTGGGCACGGGTAAAATTGCCCTGCACCTGCACGAGTACAAACGAGCCCAGCGCATCGGGCATGGTGCCGGTAGCTACTAGCTCGCTCACCTGGTCGCCGCTAGCCTTCACTACGTAGCGGTAGTCGGTAGCCCCGGCGCTCGAAGCCACAAGCGGAGTGTAGCGCTCGGCCTGCAGCAGGCCGCTTACCTCGTTGTTGAGGCCAGCCTCTACCAGGTTGCGGGCGCTGCCCGAGGTGGGGGTAAAGGTCATGGCGCGCGCCGTACGAATGCCGGTAATAGCATTGGTCAGGTCGTTGCCGCCGAGCAGTTTGCCCACCCGCACCAAGGCTAGGCGCTGCAGCAGGTCGGCCGACCACTCGGTGGTGCGGAAGCCCGAGCGGTCGCGGTACTTGGCAAAAAAAGCGGGCACCGTGCGGGCCGGCGTGTCGGGGCCGCCTCGGCTAGCCTGGCAACCAGCCAGCAAGGTCAGGGCAATAACCAGGGCCAGCAGCTGCAAACCTAGGCGGCTGCGCAGCGGACGGTGGGCAGTAGGGGCACAATCGAGAAAATGCATGGGCGGGGGCTAGCTGTGGCTGCCGGCCGCCGAGCCCTGGTCGGTGGGGTCGGTTTCGCCGCGGCGCTGGCCTTGGCTGTCGCGCGGGCCCTCGGCCTGGGTTATTTCGTCGTCCTCGTCGGTCGACACGTACTCGTTGGTAGTGGGGCCGAGGCCACCGGTTTTGGCAGCCAGGTCGGCTTCGGCCTGGGCAAATTTGAGATTGAGCAGCGAATCGTCGGCGGGCTTCTGGGTGTTATCGGCCATACAAGCAAACCGGGCGGCTGGGTGGTGAGTAGCCGCCGGGCTAGGGGTAGTACGCACCAGCTTGGCGCGGGGTTGGCGCGGTGCGGCGGTGGGCTAGGGGCTATTTTTGCTGCTAATTCAGCTTTTCCTTTCGCACCATGCCGTACCCGCAGCCCCATCCCGACCTCGACGAAACGCACAACCCCTGGCAGACGCTGGGCACCGAAATCAAGTACCAGAACCCCTGGATTCGGGTGCGGCAAGACGAGATTATCAACCCCAGCGGCCAGCCCGGCGTCTACGGCGTGGTGTCGATGAAGAACAAGGCCATCGGCATCGTGCCCATTGATAGCGAGGGCAATACCTGGCTCGTGGGCCAGTACCGCTACACCCTGAACGAGTACTGCTGGGAAATTCCGATGGGCGGCGGCCCCGTGGAGCTCGACGTGCTGGAGTCGGCCCAGCGCGAGCTGCGCGAAGAAACCGGCCTGCTCGCCGCCCGCTGGACGCGCATTGCCCGCCTGCACACCTCCAACTCCGTTACCGACGAAGAAGGCTTCGTGTACCTGGCCGAAGACCTAACCCCCGGCGAAAGCGAGCCCGAAGAAACCGAAGACCTGCGCCTCTGGAAGCTGCCGCTAGCCCACGCCGTGGAGCTCTGCATGAGCGACCGCATCACCGACGCCATCAGCGTGGCCGGCCTGCTCAAGGCCGAGAAAGTGCTGAGCGCCCGCGGGCGCGGGCAGTAGCCCCGGCCTACTCTCACAGGGTTCACTGTAAATTTGCCCGTATGCCTGCTTTTCTGCGCGCCCTCGGGCACCGGCTCTACACCATCTGGGCCACGTTTTGGTTTGTGCTGCCGTTCATCGTCACGTACCCGCTCCAGCTCATCTTGGTGCGGCGGCCCGCGTGGCGGCCCTACTTGCACAACATCAACCGCAACTGGGCCAAGTTTTCCATTCTGATGTGGGGCGTGCCGCTCGACATTGTGCGCGAAAGCACCCGGCCCGTGCCCCAGCCCTGCATCTACGTGGCCAACCACGGCTCGTACATCGATATTCTGGTGCTGTTCTACACCATCCCCGGCTTTCTCAACATGATGGGCAAGGACGCGCTGGTGAAGTTTCCGCTGTGGGGGCCGCTTTTCGGTAAAACCTATATTCCCGTCAACCGCCGCAGCGTGGTGAGCCGGGGTCGCGCCTTTGCCCTCGCCAAGCAGGGCCTCCAGGAAGGCCGCCCGCTAGCCCTGTTTCCGGAGGGCACCATCGGCCCCAAGCCCGGCGAAGAGCTGCAGCCCTTCCAGGACGGCGCTTTTCAGATGGCCATCAGCCTAGGCGTGCCCCTGGTGCCGGTGAGTATGCCCCTCAACCACAAGTTTATGCCCTCGGTGGCTGGCCTGCGGGTGCGCCACGCGCCGCTGCGCATCGTCTTCCACGAAGCCATCGAAACCACCGGCCTCACCCAGGCCGACGTGCCCGCCCTCAAAGCCAAGGTAATGGCTCAGATTGCCGACGACTTCGTGCCCGAAGGCCGGGGCATTCCGGAAGCCAGCCATTTTTTCAAGCAAGCCTAAAAGCGGCTAGAACAGAAGCTGACGAAGTACGTCAATTTTGCCGCTAGCCTCGTTCCAGGTTTGATAGTCAGATTATTATCCGTTACGCATCATGAAAGCAGACCTCGAAACCATCCGTGGCCTGGCCCACCTGGCCCGCCTCGAATTTGACCCCGCCCGCGAAGGCCAGATGGTCACCGACCTCAACAAGATTCTCGATTGGGTGGCCCAGCTCGAGCAGGTCGATACCGACGGCGTGCAGCCGCTGGTGCACCTCTCGCACGAAATCAACGTGCTGCGCGACGACGTATCGGCCAACACCGTGAGCCACCAGGAAGGCCTGCGCAACGCCCCGCGCAAGGACTCGGACTACTTCCGCGTGCCCAAAGTGCTGGACTAATCCGAATTGGACAAGCAATAAGTAAAGTAAAACGTCCGTCATGCTGAGCTTGCCGAAGCATGACGGACGTTTTACTTTACCACCACTTATAACCCGCTCTTTAGCTAAGCTACCCCTTGCCCGACGTTCCTTTTTTGCGCCGCCTGCCGGGGCTGCCCGCCTTGCTGGCGCTGCTGGCCCTGGCTGGCGCCGTGTATTTCTATTTCACCGGCGAGAGCGCCACGCTGCCCGTGCAGCTGGTGCCGCACCTGGCGCCCGTGCCCCTCACCCTCGACTCGGTGGCGGTGGGCCCGGCCCGGCTGGCGCTGCCCGTGAGCGGCTTCATCACCACGCTGACCCACGATGTGGGCGGGCCCTACACCCAGCCGCTGGCGGCCGGGCTGTGGCTAGGGGTGCTGGCGCTGGCGCTGGCCGGCTGGCTGGCGGTGGTGAGTATGCTGGCGCGGCCGGCCTTTCTGGCCGGCACGGTGCCGGTGGTGTTCCTGCTCATGTCGCTGAATGCCGACGCGCTGGGCATTTTCAGCGAGTCCAAGCAGTATTTTCTGTACCTGACCTTGGGCGTGCTGGGCGCGGCGGCGCTGGGCCTGCAAGCCTTCGGCGACCGCGTGCGGGCAGTGTGGCGGGTAGTCATTTTTCTGGTGCTAATAGGTGGGCTAGTGGCCCTGCTAGTAGCCAAAACCAAGCTGCCGCTGGCCGAAACAGCCCTGCACCTGGCCGCCTACGCTACGCCGGCCGGGGCGGGGCTGGTGGCCGCGCTCGTTGCGTGGCTAGGGGTGGAGAATATCAGGGCGCTGCTCTGGTTCAATACCCAGGCCGAGCGGCCCGAGGGGCGGTTTGGCTTGCTGCCTTTCGGGCTGGCTAGCCTGCTTTACCTGGGCGCGCTGGGGCTGTATTACTGGAATGACGGCTCGCTAGCCCTCGGGGCCGGCCTGCACCTCGACCCGCTGGTGCTGCTGCTGCCCGCCGTGCTCATGGGCGGCCTGGGCCTGCGCGAGCGGGCGCCCAGCTACGCGGGCTGGCTGCCCTACGCGGCGGCCCGGCCGCTGTACTGGCTGCTGGTGGCGGCGGCCGCGGCGGCGCTGGGCTACGCCCTGGCCACGGCCAATGCCCCGCTGCTGGCGGCGGCCAGGGGCTTTAGCGGGCGGGCGCTGGGGCTGCTCGGAGCGGCATTTTTGCTGTACGTGCTGGTCAATTTCGGCTCGCTCATCCGGCAGCGGCTGGCGGTGCACCGGGTGGTGTTCGAGCCGCGCCGGCTGCCGTTCTATACCGTATACATATTGGGGTTGGCGGGGCTGTTTTTATTTGAGCTGCGCAACAACTGGCCGTCGCTCGATTTGGTGCAGGCCGGGCAGTACAACCAGCTTGGCGACCTCGCCCGCCAGCAAAGCGAGGCCCGGCCCGACGACCTGCCGCTCGCCCTGCTGGCTGAGCGCTACTACGCCGAAAGCGGCGACGTGCTCGACCGCTTTAACCGCACGGCGCAGCTGGGGCGGGCAGCGCTCTACCGCTTCCGCGACCAGCGCCAGAACGAGCTGAACGCTCTGCGCCGCGCCCTCAAGCGCCAGCCCGACGCCAAAATCAGCCTCAAGCTCATCGCGCTGCTCAGCGAGCCCGCCGACTTTTTCGACGCGCTCGAAGTGCTGCGCGAGGCCCGCCGCGCCGCGCCGGGCAGCTTCGCGCTGGCCTCCGACATGGCCCAGCTCTTCACCCGCTCGGCCCTCACCGATTCGGTGGCGTTCTATCTCGATAAAGCAGAGCGCTTGCGGCCCGCCAGCTACGTGAGCCGCACCAATCAGCTAGGCTTCCTGCTGAGCCAAAACCTGGTGCCCGCCGCCCAAAAGCTGGCCACCGATTCGAAGGCCACGCCCGCCGAGCCGGGCCTGTTGGCTAACAAGGACTTGCTACGACTGCTGACCGATAAAGCGGCCACCGCTGAGCCAGCCGCCCCTTACGCTAGCCTCGATGGCGCGGCCTTTGCCCAATTCTACCACGCGGCGCTGCGCACGGCGCAGGCTGCCCAGCCGGGCGCGTGCCGGGCCTTTACTAAAGAGCTGACCCGGCTAGCCGGCTACGCCGCCAACGAGCCGTACTACGAGCAAATTCTCTTTTTGCAAGCGCTGCTGCGCCACGCGGCCGGCGACGAGCTAGCCGCCCGCCAGACACTGGCGCCGCTCACGGTGGGCACTACGCCCACGGCCGGCTACTACCAATACGTGTTGGGGCTGTGGCAATTGCAGCAGCAGCAGTACGTCACGGCGGCCAGCCAGCTAGCCCTCGCGGCCGAGAGCGGCGCTACCGACGCGCGCCTGCCGCAGGCCTGGGCCCTGGCCCTGGCGGGCCAGACCGATTCGGCCCGGGCGGCCTACCGTCGGCTGGCGCTGGCTAGCCCCGTGTCATCCGCAGGGGCGCAGCTAGGGCAGGCTTTAGCCGCACCCGGCTTGCTGAAAAGTAGCGCGTCCTCAACACTTGCCGGGAGCGAAGCGCTGGCTGCCGCGCAGCAAGCCGAAACCGCGAAAAAGCTGCCCGAAGCCACGCGCCGCTACCAAGCGCTGGTGCAAGCGGCGCCCTTCAACGAAGCGGCCGTGCTGGCTGCTGCCCGCTACTTCACGAGTCAAAAAGCCACCACAGACGCCTACGATGCGCTCAATAAAGGGCTAGCCGAAAACCCTGCCTCGGTGCCGCTGCTGCAAGCCTACGCGCTGGCCGCCGCCGATGCGGGGCTAGCCGAGCTGGGCCAGTCGGCGCTGGAGCAGCTGCGCCCGCGCCTTAGCCCGGCCGGGTACGCTAACTTGCTGGCGCAATTTGCGGCGCGCCGGGCGGCGCACGCCGCCGCCGGCGCGGCCTTTGACCAGCCGCCCGTTCCTGCCCGCTGATTTTTGCCTTTCCTTATGACTCCTGCCAGCCCGACGCCCTTCGTCATCCAGACCACCGACATTGCTAAGGAATACGTGATGGGCACCGAGCACATCCACGCGCTCCGCTCGGTAAGCATCGACATCAAGCGCGGCGAGTACGTGGCGTTTATGGGGCCGTCGGGCTCGGGCAAGAGCACGCTCATGAATATTGTAGGCTGCCTCGACACTCCTACCCAGGGCCAGTACATCCTCAATGGCCAGGATGTGAGCCGCATGAGCGACAACCAGCTGGCCGAGGTGCGCAACAAGGAAATCGGCTTCGTTTTCCAGACGTTTAACCTGCTGCCGCGCTCAACTTCGCTCGAAAACGTGGCCCTGCCGCTCATCTACGCCGGCCTCAACAAGCGCGAGCGCACCGAGCGTGCCCTCGAAGCGCTGCGCGCCGTGGGCCTGGCCGACCGCGCCGGCCACCGCCCCAACGAGCTCAGCGGCGGCCAGCGCCAGCGTGTGGCCATTGCCCGGGCCCTCGTCAACAACCCCAGCGTGCTGCTGGCCGACGAACCCACCGGCGCCCTCGACTCGAAAACCAGCTACGAGATTATGGCCCTTTTTGAGGCGCTCTATGCCAAAGGCAACACCATCATCATGGTAACGCACGAGGAGGACATTGCCCACTACGCCCACCGCATTGTGCGCCTGCGCGACGGCCTCATCGAAACCGACGACGTCAACCATAACATCTCGCAACCGGCCGTCAGCTCGGTAAGCGCCTAGCGCCGCCCCAACGCGGTTCTAGCCAGCCTGCGCAGCAAGCGTATCCGCGCCATTTGTTAAATCCGTTAAATCTGCGGTCCATGAAGATATATACTAAAACCGGCGACACTGGCCTCACCTCGCTCATTGGTGGCACGCGCGTGCCCAAGTCGAGCCTGCGCATCGACAGCTACGGCACCGTGGATGAGCTGAACTCGTACATCGGCCTGCTGCGCGACCAGGAAGTGAACGCCCCGCGCCGCGAGCTTTTGAAGGAAATTCAGGACCGGCTGTTCACCATTGGCTCGCACCTGGCCACCGACCCCGACAAGGACGTGCGCCAGCGCCTGCCCGACCTGCACGCCGCCGACGTGGCCCTGCTCGAAACCGAGATGGACCGCATGAACGAAGTGCTAGCCCCGCTGCGCGAGTTTGTGCTGCCCGGCGGGCACCCGGCCGTGTCGTTTGGGCACGTGGCGCGCTGTGTGTGCCGCCGCGCCGAGCGCCTGGTCATTCACCTGCGTGAAGAGTCGCCGGTCGAAGACCTGGTGGTAATGTACCTCAACCGGTTGTCCGACTACTTGTTCGTGCTCAGCCGCGCCATGGCCCACGACCTGGGCGTGGCCGAAGTGACCTGGAAGCCGCGCGTGTAGCGAGTAGGGCTAGCCGCTGGCTCGCGCGGCGGCGCAACATTCGGCGGGCTCAGTTGTCCCTTCTTATATCCATCCCACCCACTCTGGCGCCGCTAGCCTGGCTAGCCCGCCTTTTTCTGATTTTAACCCTGCTCTACCTATGCTTGATACGCTCACTATCGACGTCCAACCCACTACCCAGTCGCGCCTCACCGAGCTGGACCCCGCCAACATGGAGTTCGGCAAGCTCTTCGCCGACCACATGCTGAGTGTAGAATTTACGGGCGGCGAGTGGCAGCAGCCGCGCATTGTGCCCTACGGCCCGCTGGCCATCAGCCCTGCCAACTCGGCCATTCACTACGGCCAGGCCATTTTTGAAGGCATGAAGGCCTACCGCCAGGCCGACGGCAGCGTGGCCCTGTTTCGGCCCCTCGACAACTGGCGCCGCCTCAATGCCTCGGCCGAGCGCATGGCCATGCCCACCATTCCGGAGGATGTTTTCATGCAGGGTTTGCGCGAGCTAGTGAAGCTTGACGCTGGCTGGGTGCCCAACATCGCCGGTAGCTCGCTCTACATCCGGCCCTTCATGTTTGCCACCGATGGCGCGCTAGGGGTGCGGCCTTCGGAGACATACCACTTCGGCATCATCACCTGCCCGGTGTCGGCCTTCTTCACTAAGCCGGTGCGCGTGCGCTTCGAGCAGAAATACGTGCGCGCCGCCCCCGGCGGCGCCGGCTACGCCAAAAACGCCGGCAACTACGGCGCCGCCATGCTCCCCAGCAAGCTAGCCCAGCAGGAAGGCTACCACCAGCTCATCTGGACCGATGCCTCCGAGCACCAGTATGTAGAAGAATCGGGTGCCATGAACGTAATGTTTGTCCTTGATGGCAAGTTGGTTACGCCCGAGTTGTCCACGTCCATTCTCGATGGCATCACCCGCCGCTCGGTACTGGAGCTGGCCCGTACCTGGGGCGTGCCCGTGGAAGAGCGTCGCGTAGCGAGCCGCGAGGTAATCGAAGGGCTAGCCACCGGCCGCCTTACCGAAGCCTTCGGCGTGGGCACGGCGGCTACCATCGCCACTATTGCCGCCATGGGCTACGAGGGCCGCGACCACGACCTGCCAGCGCTTACCGAGTCGTCGTTTGCGCGGCGGGTAGGAGCGGAGTTGGAGGCCATCCGCACCGGTCACACTGCCGATGCGCACGGCTGGATGGTGGCTGTGTAAGCTAGCGGGCTAGCCCGTTGCATTCGAAGAAGGCTACCCGGCGAGCGGGTAGCCTTTTTTTATGCCGACCTTTGCGACATTGGCCGGGCGGTTTGTCCGGTCGCTCATTTACTTATTCACCCTATGACCCAAGACCAGATAAAGGACTTGAGGGGCCGCGCCGAGGCTCTGAGGAGGTATCTTTGACTACGATACCCGCAAAGAACAAGTACTAGTAGCCGAGGCCGAAACGCTGGACCCCAATTTCTGGGACGACTCGAAGGCCGCCGAGGCTAAGCTCAAGGAAATCAAGAGCATCAAGACCTGGACCGACGACTACGAGGCCGTGCTGCAGGCAATCGGCGACACCGAGGTGCTCTACGACTTCTACCGCGAGGGCGAGGCTAGCGAGGTCGAAATACAAGCCGAGTACGCCGCCACCCAGGCCAAGGTCGAAGCGCTGGAATTCAAGCGGATGCTCTCCGATGAGGAAGACCAGCTGCCCGCCATCATCGACATTAACCCCGGTGCTGGCGGCACCGAAAGCCAGGACTGGGCCGAGATGCTGATGCGCATGTACATCATGTGGGGCGAAAGCAAAGGCTTCACCGTGAAGCAGTTGAGCTATCAGCCCGGCGAGGGCGCCGGTATCAAGTCGGCCTCGCTCGAAATAGACGGCCCATTTGCCTACGGCTACCTCAAGAGCGAGATTGGCGTGCACCGGCTGGTGCGGATGTCGCCCTTCGACAGCAGTGGGCGGCGGCACACGTCGTTTGCCTCCGTATTTGCCTACCCGGTGGTCGACGACACGATTGTTATCGACATCAATCCCGCTGATATTTCCTGGGATACTTTCCGAGCGGGCGGCGCGGGTGGCCAGAACGTGAACAAGGTCGAGACGGCCGTGCGCCTCACGCACGCCCCTAGCGGCATCATCATCGCGGTGCAGATTGAGCGCTCGCAGCTCATGAACAAGGAGCACGCCCTGCGCATGCTCAAGTCGCGCCTCTACCAACAGGAGATGGACAAGCGCAACCTGGAGCGTGATAAGGTGGAGGCTACTAAAAAGCGCATCGACTTTGGCTCCCAGATTCGCAACTACGTGCTGCACCCTTACAAGCTCATCAAGGACCTGCGCACCGGCATCGAGCGCACCGACGTGCAAAGCGTGCTGGATGGCGACCTAGATGAGTACATCAAGGGGTATTTGATGCGAAACTAAAGAGAGCGATATCGGGCAAGGACGCAGAAAAAATACCGGATATTTATCCGGTATTTTTTTTATGTGTGGCTGTCAAGTTCCATGAATGAGGTAGGGTAACCCTTTGATAGCTTGGTGCCGGGCTATCGTTACAGCTTGTGTTGCAGCCAGAAGGTTCATCTTTTGTTAATCTGGCCACAGAATGCAGTTTCGGCTTTTTGCTTATAATTGCCACATCTGTTCATAAGTCTCTTTTTCGAGAGGCACTTAATAACCCATTTTCCACCATGAGAAAACACTTATTTTGGGTCATCCTGCTTCTTGCGGGGCTGTGCCAGCAGGCATGGGCTCAAAACCGAACTGTCTCGGGCAAGATTACGGACCGTAGCAACGGGCAAGGATTACCGGGGGTTACCGTTATTGTAAAGGGCATGCCCACTATTGGCGCTTCTACCAATGCAGATGGGGCCTACTCGTTGAGCGTGCCTGCAACGGCCACAACGCTGGTTTTCAGCTTCGTTGGGTACGCTACCCAAGAAGCAGCCATCACAGCCGATAATACGGTAACCGTGTCGCTGGCTACTGATACGAAGCAACTCAACGAGGTGGTAGTTACGGCGCTCGGGGTGGAGCGCACACGTAACTCGCTTGCTTATGCTGCTACCCAAATAGAGGGTGGCGACATTACGGTAGCCCGTAACCCTAACGCCATCAACGGCTTGGAGGGTAAGGTGGCTGGCCTTAATATCCAGCAAAGCAATGCCCTAGGGGCTTCTTCAAACGTTATTATTCGGGGCACGAAGTCTGCTTTCGGTAATAACCAAGCACTATTTGTAGTGGATGGAGTACCCATCAGTAACCGAAACGAGAGTGGGTCTACTGGTGCCGGTACGCAAGCGTCGGGTGGCCTTGGCTATGACTACGGTAACGCCGCTGCCGACATCAACCCCGACGATATTGCCACTACTACTGTCCTCAAAGGGGCCGCTGCTACTGCCCTATATGGGTCGCGAGCAGCCAATGGCGTTATTCTGATTACTACCAAGAAAGGCCGTAAAGGCTTTGGTGTGTCTTTGAACACGGGCGTTACGTTCGGCCAAATTGATAAAAGCACTTTTATCAAGTATCAAAAGCAGTATGGTGCTGGGTATGGTCGTTACTACGGCCCGAATAGCAATGGCAACTTTAATATTTCAAGCACCGGAGAACCGGTAGTGGTAACCGGTGATGACGCTTCGTATGGCGCAGCTTTCGACCCCACGCTGTTGGTGCGCCAGTGGTACTCGTACACTCCTGGTGACCCCAATTTTGGCAAGGCTACCCCGTGGGTAGCGGCCGATAATGACCCTAGCTCTTTTTTCAAAACCGCCGTGTCGACGCTCAATAGCGTCGTAATCGATGGTGGCAACGAGCAGGGAAATTTCAAGCTTGGTTACAGCAACAACATTGAGCGTGGTATTCTTCCTAATAGCAATATTACCAAGAATACTATCAACTTCGGTGGCTCGCTAAATCTGACGCCAAAACTTACGGTTAGCTCAACAGCCAACTTTACGGTTGTGAAAGGACTTGGGCGCTATGGTACCGGCTATAACTCGGACAACCTGATGACGAACTTCCGGCAGTGGTGGGAGACGAACGTGGATATAAAGCAGTTGGAGACGGCCTACAACCGCGCTCAGGACCCACAATATGCCCTCAATAACGGAAACGCTACCTGGAACTACAGCAGCCCCCAAACTGGTGACCTCAGCGCCATCTTCTGGAATAATCCCTATTTCGTTCGCTATAAAAACGCCGAAAACGACTCTCGTTACCGCACGTTTGGTAATGTGCTAGCCAACTATAAAGTCTTTAAGGGCTTTGAGATTGTGGGCCGTGTTTCGATGGACTCCTACGATGAAATGCAGGAGCAGCGCTCGGCTATTGGCAGCACGGCTGCTGACCATACCCCGTACTACGAGCGTTACAACCATACCTACCGCGAGTTTAACTACGACCTGTTCGGTAATTTTAACAAGACGCTGGGTGAGAATCTTACGTTGCGTGGGGTAGTCGGGGCTAATATGAACCGCATCTACAACAACTCAATTGATGCGTCCACAAACGGAGGTCTTATCCTTCCTAACTTGTATTCGCTCTCCAACTCGCTCAATAGCATCAATGCTCCTTACGAAGTAGCAACGCAATTCGGGGTTGACGGTCTTTTTGCTAACGCTAACCTTGGCTATCGCGAGCGGCTGTTTCTGGAATTGACCCTGCGTCGGGACAGAGCTACTTCGCTGCCAAGTAGCAACAACACCTATTACTACCCTTCGGTAGCGTTGGGCTACGTCTTTTCTGAAGACCTGCGCGATAAGGCACCCTGGCTCTCCTATGGTAAGGTTCGTGCCAACTATGCCGGCGTAGGTAACTACGCCCCGGTTAATATTACGAACGATGTATTCCGACTGCATACGCCGATTAATGGGGCGCCAATTAGTGCAGTACCTAGCACCAAGTATAACAGCGACCTGCTTCCTGAGCGCACGAGCAGCTTTGAAGCCGGTATAGAAACGTCGTATTTGGAAAATCGTCTGGGTCTGGAAGCTACCGTGTATCAGCAAAACAGCAGCAACCAAATACTTCCGGTTACTGTATCGGCAGCCTCTGGCTACCTGAACCGGTATGTAAACGGGGGCGAAATACGTAACCGTGGTATTGAGCTTTCGGCTTACTTAGTACCCGTAAAAACGGCAAACGTTAATTGGCGTATCGCGGCAAACTGGTCGCATAACACCAATGTGGTACTATCGCAAGCTACTGACAACTTTATCATTGCCAGCTACCAAGGCGGGGTTTCCTCTAACTCTACCGTCGGGCGGCCGGTTGGCGATTTGCGCGGTACCGACTTCGTTTATGTAAATGGGCAGAAGCAGGTCTTGGCTAGTGGCTATTATGCTCAAAGCGATGCAAACCAAGTCATTGGTAACCCCAATCCGAAATGGCGTGGCGGTATCACCAACACGGTTTCGTACAAGTCTATTTCCTTGAGCTTCCTTGTCGATATTAAGTCGGGCGGTTCAGTCTTCTCGCTCGACCGTTATTTTGGCCTAGCAACTGGCTTGCAGCCCGAAACAGCTGGCCTCAACGATTTGGGTAACCCATCGCGCAATACCATCGCCAATGGGGGGGGAGTCATCCTAGATGGGGTGCTGGCTGACGGCTCACCAAATACCAAGCGCGTGAGCAACACCAACTATGGTCTGTATGGCTACGTGCGCAACCCTTCGGCAGCTTTCGTCTATGATGCAAGCTTCGTGAAATTGCGTGAGGTAGCGCTAACTTTTGGCTTGCCCAAAACGTTGCTGGCAAAAGCACCTTTCCTCAAGGCAGCCGACCTCTCTATTGTGGGCCGCAACCTGTGGATTATTCACAAAAATCTGCCGGATGCTGACCCGGAAGATGTAGCTAGCTCTGGCAACATTGGGCAAGGCTATCAGGGCGGCTCTTATCCGGCCGTTCGTACCCTGGGGGTGAATGTTCGGGTTAGCTTCTAACTTTTTAGCTTCTCTACTGATATGAAAAAATCACTCTCGCTTTGCCTGCCTGCCTTGCTATTAGCGACCTCTTGCGTCAATAGCTTGACGGACTATAATATAGACCCTAAAAGCCCGGCCTCGGTATCTGCTGGTAGCTTGGTTACGGCAGCTGAGCTAGGCTTGGCTCGTGAAATGGTTAACCCGAGCGTAAACGTGAATCCATTTCGTTTTTACGTGCAGTATTGGGCCGAGACCCAGTACCCTGATGAGACGAATTATAACATCGCTACTCGGCAGATTAACCGTACTTTTTGGCGTAATATGTACCTCGGTGGGGGTACTACCGACCCTACCTATACGCCAGGTGTGCTAAGTAACCTTAACATAGCTAAGAGTACTATTACGGCCGATAATACACTCGATGCAAGTGTTAAGGCAAACCAACTGGCTTGCGTAGAAGTGCTTGCTGTCTACGGTTGGACAGTGTTAGTTGATACCTATGGCAACGTGCCTTATAAGCAGGCCTTGGACTACACGAATGGACAACCAGCCTATGATGATGCAGCTACTATTTATTCCGACTTGTTCGTCCGTCTGAATGCCGCAATTGCATCGATGAAATCAGCGTCGGCAGGTTTGGGTAGTGCCGACGTCATTTATGGTGGCAATATGGCGAGCTGGCTCAAGTTTGCTAATTCCCTAAAACTGCGTATGGCCATAACGACAGTAGATGCCGATGCAGCTCGTGCTAAAACGCAGGCTGAACAAGCCGCAAGCGCAGTTTTCACGGCAAATGCTGACGACGCAACATTCAAGTTTTCGAGTGCCCCCCCTAATGCTAATCCGCTTTGGGAGAATTTGGTACAAAGCGGCCGTAAGGATTTTGTTGGTACCAGTATCTTTATCGATACACTGAAATATTTCAACGACCCGCGTCTTCCCAAGTACTTCTCCCCAGTAGGAGGAGGTACTACCTCTACCAATTACGTTGGTGGTAATTATGGCGATAGTAATGATTATGCCTCTGCCTCAAACCCAGGAACTATACTGCAAGACCCTGCACTACCAGCAGAATTGGAATCATATGCAGAAGTAGAATTCCTGCTGGCTGAAGCGGTAGCTCGCGGGTTCAATGTAGGCGGAACCATTACCTCTCACTACAATGCCGCAATAACAGCCTCTATTCAGAGTTGGGGAGGCTCAGCTGCCGATGCTGCAACTTATCTGGCACAGCCTAGCGTAGCATATGCTACGGCCGCTGGCTCTTCCTTTAAGACCAAAATTGGAAATCAGGAGTGGATTGCTTTGTACAACCAACCTGTTCAGGCTTGGAACACTTGGCGCCGGCTTGATACTCCAGTGCTTTTGCCTGGGGCTGATGCGCTTTCGCCCATCCCGTTGCGATTTCCTTACCCATTTGATGAGCAAAATATCAACGCTACCAATTACGCAGCTGCCGCTAGTGCGATTGGGGGAGACAAGGTTGATACCAAAATATTCTGGGATAAATACTAGCTAGCTAATAGCAGAATTAGAAAATGTAGAGGAGGGCTCCCAGACGGTAGCCCTCCTTTTTTATAGGGTTTAGACTGTAATAATTATAAATAACAATGTTAAAAAAATAAAAAATAAAAAATGACTCACACTTAAAAAGCGCGCTAAGATTAACACTGCATGAATTATCTTGCGTCTCGAACTAGCCCGTTGTCAGCGGTATTTGGCAATCTTTTATCTTTTACCTTCCTTTTTTTCAATGAAAAGAATACTACTTATGAGCCTTGTGCTCATGCTTACCTTGTTCCAGACGGTACTGGCCCAGACGCGGACGGTATCGGGACGGGTAACTGACCAGAAATCAGGCGAAGGCTTGCCCGGAGTAACAGTGCTGCTCAAGGGCACCACAAATGGTGTTTCGACTAACTCTGATGGAGCTTTCAGTCTCAGCGTACCGGCTACGGGCGGCACGCTGGTTTTTAGCTCGGTTAATTATATAGCGCAGGAACGTGCTATTGGCACGCAGTCGGAATTTGCCATCGGCCTTGCTGTCGATAACAAGCAGCTAAGTGAAGTAGTCGTAACGGGCTACGGTGGGTCGCAGGATGTGAAAGACATCACGGGCTCGATAGCCACGGTGAAAGCAGAAAAACTCTTGCTTCAGCCAGTAGTAAGCGTTGACCAAGCGCTGCAAGGCCGCGTAGCCGGCCTAAGCGTAAATACTACTGGTGGTACGTTGGGCGACGTATCAGCTATTCGTATTCGAGGTGCTAACTCGCTCTCTAACAGTTCGCAGCCACTAGTTGTACTAGATGGCGTGCCTTTGAACACCACCGACCAGGGCAACGTACTTGGCTCGCGCTACAATCCGCTAGCAGACATCAACCCCAACGATATTGCGTCGGTTGAGGTACTGAAAGATGCTTCGGCCAGCGCTATCTATGGTTCGCGTGCGGCCAACGGTGTATTAGTTATTACGACTAAGCGTGGTAAAGCTGGTACCAACCGCGTATCAGTTAATAGCTTCTACGGCCTTCAGCAGGCTGTACGTACGCCCAAAGTGCTGAATGGCGACGACTTCGAACTCATCAACAACGAGAAAGCTGCCAACGCCCGCGCTGGTAGCGTAGGAGCTCCTGGTAATATAGGTGTCCAAAGCATTCCAGCCGCTGGTGTTGCGGCTGATATTGACGTTAATGGCGATGGTATTCCAGACCGGACGGACTGGATAAAGGAAATTTTCCGCACCGGCCGGCAGCAGAACTACCAGGCGGCGCTTTCGGGCGGTAATGAGTTTGCGCAGTACTATGGCTCGGCCGACTGGAACGACCAGCAGGGTATCATCATCCAAAACCGCCTGCGTCGCGGTTCGGCCCGCTTGAGTGTAGACCTGACGCCTAAAAAGTGGCTGAAGGCGGGTACTACCCTTAGCTATGCTAAGACTTACAACCAAGGTGTAAATGGCGAAAATGCGCTAGCTGGTGCTACGGTATCGGGCTATACGGCTCCTCCCAACGTACCTGCATTTAACCCAGACGGCACTTACTACCTGAACAACTTGGGTAACTTGGGTAACGGCAACAACGCTGTTCCGGGCACCTACGCACCGAATGCTTATTACAACGTTGTGGGCATTTTGCGCGAAAACCGGAACGATAACACCTCGGAGCGGACGTTGGGCAATGTGTACTTGACCGTTACTCCGGTGAAGGGGTTGAGCCTGACTACCAAGTATGGCATTGACTACAACACCAACTTCGAAGACCAGTATAACAGCCCCATCCTGGGCGGCCTCGGCCGTCAGATTGGCCAAGGCTTGGTGCAGGATTACAACACGACGCGTACGCAGTTCAACTGGCAGAACTACATCAACTACGACCGGGTTTTTGCAGACAAGCATAACCTAGGGGTTACGGTTGGTGCGGAATATCAGGAAACCCGTACAAAGCGTATCTACAGCGTAGCCAACGACTTCGCCGACCCCCGCTTCCAGTCTATCCTGGATGGTCTGTACTCAGGTACCCTCACGGGCGGTGGCCAAGAGTTTAACCTCGGCTTCCAGTCTTACTTCGCCCGCGCCAACTACAATTTTGCCGATAAGTACTACGCCTCATTCGTTATCCGGAGTGATGCCTCGTCGCTGTTCGGTGCCGATAACCAGCGCGGCTACTTCCCCAGCGGCTCGGTGGGCTGGCGTATTTCGCAGGAGAGCTTCCTGAAGAATGTAACGTTCCTCAACGACCTGAAGCTGCGTGCCAGCTATGGCTTGGTAGGTAACTCAAACGGCCTGGGCCCTTACGCTTCGCGCGGGCTAATTGGTGGTGGCCAGTATGCTGACCTAAACGGCTTCAGCCCCCAGCAGGTGGCTAGCCCTTCGCTGAAGTGGGAAACGTCGAAAAAGCTGGATATCGGCTTGGACGCTGCCTTCCTCAACAATCGCCTTAACGTTACCTTCGACTACTACAACACCAATGTTGACGGGCTGGCACTGGCTGCTCCGCCGCTACGTACCACTGGTATCCCGGGGTCTGCGGTCAACCGCAACGTCGGCTCGATGTTTAACCGCGGGGTAGAATTAGCTATCAACACGACGAATGTGCGCATGGAGAACAGCTTCACTTGGAGCACGAACTTCAACATCTCTATTAACCGCAACCGCATTACGTCGCTGGCCACGCCAAACGACATCATTTCGGGTAACCAGCGCGCTCAGATTAACAATCAGCTAGGTGTTTACTTCCTGCCCCGCTGGGCTGGTGTGAACCCGGCTAACGGCAACGCGATGTTCTTGGATGCTAACGACAACATCAAGCAGTTTGATGCCGCTTATAATTCTAATCCCACCAGTGCTACAAGCCCCGGCCGCTGGCTGACCATGAATGGTGATGTAACGACGGGTATTACGACGGCCGACTACAAATACACGGATAAAACTGGCTACCCGGTATTCTACGGTGGTTTCGATAACACCTTCGCTTTCAAAGGTATTGAACTGGGCATCTTCTTGCAGTACAGCGGTGGCAACCTGATTTATGATGGTTACCGCGCCGCATTGCTTAGCAACAGCTTGCAAAACAATATTGAGGAAATCAAAAACCGTTGGACCACGCCTGGTCAGGAAACTGATATCCAGAAGCTTGTGTTGCGTGACGTAACCTCTGTGCAGGCTTCAACTCGCTGGTTGGAAAAAGGTGATTTCCTGCGGGTACGTCAGCTCAGCCTGGGCTATAACTTCCAGCAAGGGGTGCTCAATACGTTGCACCTCAGCAACCTGCGGGTGTACGTACTTGCGCAGAACGTTTACAACTTTACTGGTTACAAAGGCCTGGACCCCGAGGTTAATACCAACGCCGGCAGCACGTTGGCTACGACGCAGAACATTGCTTATGGTGTAGACGGTCGCTCGCTGCCAGTGCCGCGCAGCTTCACGGTTGGTTTGAACTTAGGTCTTTAATTTTCCAATTGTACTTCTATATGATTCGTAAGTCTAATTTGCGGTATGCCGTTTTTGCGCTGCTGCTAGCCCCCATAGCAGGCTGCGACGTGCTGAACCAGGTGCCACCGACGGCCCTCTCCGAAGCAGAAGCCTACGCCACGCCTGACCGGATTGCTAAGTCGGCAATCGGGATGTATGACCAGCTTCAGAATGCAGAGTTTCTGGGCGGCCGCGCACTCATCTACGGCGACATTCGGAGCGACGATACCAACCCGGCTGGTTACTTCACCAATGTGCCGGTATTCAACCAGCAGGCCAACGATGCGTTTGCATCGAACGCGTGGACTGGGGGCTACCGTACGCTGTACGGAGTTAACTATTTTCAGCAGCAGCTTGCTAAGTATCCTGGGGTAACTACCACTGCTCTGGAAACCCAGTATGTAGGCGAGGCAAAGTTCATCCGGGCACTGGTTTACTTTAACCTGGTAAATCTTTTTGCCCAGCCCTACAACTTCACGGCCGATGCTTCGCACCTAGGGGTACCGTTGCAACTGACGGCCCCCGACGGCACTACTGCATTCGACGCCAGCCAGAACCTGTCGAGGTCCTCGGTACGCGATGTGTACGCGCAGATTGAGAAGGACCTGAACGACGCTATTACGGCGCTACCCGAAACGTACAGCACCGCTTTCGAGCGCACTGGTCGGGCTACCAAGGATGCTGCGCGCACCTTGCTCTCGCGCGTGTACCTCTACAAGGGGCAGTACGCTGATGCCGCTACTATGGCTGGTAATGTCATCTCAGGCGGCCGCCATACCTTGCAGTCGCTTCCAAACGCCCCATTTCAGTTGGCTGCTCGTACGACCGAAACTATTTTTTCGGTTAACATGAACTCGGCTGATAACCCGAACACCAACAATGCCATTGGCCAGCACTATGGCAGCACCAAGCGGGCTGACATTATTGTAACACCCTACGCCCGTATCGACAGCACGCAGTTCCGGAGCAAAGACCGTCGGCGTACGTTGTTACTTACCCCGACTACCTACCCGGCTACTACCAGCGTCAACGTCTTCACCACAAAGTACCCTAACGGTCCTTTTGACGACGTAATGATTGCCCGGTACTCGGAAGTGCTGCTCAATCGTGCCGAGGGCCTGGCCCAAAGCGCTACCGGTATCAGCGCCGATGCTATCACGCTGCTCAACCAAGTTCGTAGCCGTTCGGTACCGAATATTACTGCTTACCCGGCTTACACGGCCGCTAGCTTCGCTAGCAAGCAGGCACTAGTTGATGCCATCCTGTTCGAGCGTCGCTTGGAACTGGCTTTCGAAGGCCACCGCTACTACGACCTGATGCGCTACAAGCGTAACTCGAGCCGTATCAACTACGGTGACCAGAAGGCCGTGTTCCCCATTCCATTGGTGGACGTTCAGCAGAACCCCAACCTCGTGCAGAACCCTGGCTACTAAATCAGGTTAGCTGCTTGTCACAAAAAAGCCCTAGTCAAGTTGACTAGGGCTTTTTTATTTGTACTACCCACTACACCTTACAGAATATACTGGCTCATGTCGCGGTTCTTCACCATGTCGCGCAGGCGTTCTTCTACTAGTTGAGGCGTGATGGTAAGCCGCGAACCAGCTGCAATCTTATCGGGCACGTCGAAGAGTAGTTCATTCAGCAGGCGGCTCATCACGGTGTGCAGACGACGGGCACCAATATTCTCAACCTCCGAGTTGACCTCAAACGCAATTTCGGCGAGCTTGAGCAGTGCCTCGTCCTCAAACGCTAGCTGCACGTCTTCGGCCGTTAGCAAAGCTTGGTACTGCTTGGTGAGAGCATTTTTGGGGTCTTTCAGAATGCGGTAGAAGTCGTCCTTCGTCAGGCTTTGCAACTCGACGCGGATGGGGAAGCGGCCCTGTAGCTCAGGAATGAGGTCGCTAGGCTTACTCACGTGGAAAGCTCCGGCGGCGATAAACAGAATGTGGTCTGTATTCACGATACCGTACTTGGTGTTCACGGCCGAGCCCTCCACGATGGGCAGCAGGTCGCGCTGCACGCCCTGGCGGCTCACGTCGGGGCCGCCGCCGCTTTTGCCGCTGCCACTGGTGGCTACCTTATCGATTTCGTCGATAAAGATGATGCCCGAGTTTTCGGCCTGCCGGATGGCTTCTTCCTTTACTTCGTCCATGTCAACGAGCTTGGCAGCCTCTTCATCGAGCAGTACTTTGCGAGCCTCGGCTACCGATACCTTGCGCTTGCGCGACTTCTTGGGGAGCATGTTGCCGAGCATGTCTTGCAGGCCCGACATCGTGGCCTCGTCCATCATACCCGGTGCACCCATAATGCCCACGCTAGGGTTGCCCTGGGCCACGTTGATTTCGATGCGACGGTCTTCGAGCTCGCCGTTGCGGATTTTCTGGCGGAAGCGCTCGCGGGTGCGCTCGTTCAGCTCTTGGTCGGAGCCCGGCACGGCGTCGGCCGCGATGCTCTCGCCGCTGATGCCGAAGCCCAGGCTGCCGCCGCTGCCATTGGCGGGCGCCTTCAAGGGCGGAATGAGTGCATCCAGAATGATGTCCTCCACGGCTTGGGCGGCTTGGGCTTTCACTTCCTCTTGGCGGCGCTGGCGCAGGCGGCTCACGGCCTGCTCGGCGAGGTCGCGCACCATGCTTTCCACATCGCGGCCCACGTAGCCAACTTCGGTGAACTTGCTAGCCTCGACTTTTACAAAAGGGGCATCGGCCAGGATGGCTAGCCGGCGGGCAATCTCGGTTTTACCCACGCCGGTGGCGCCTATCATTAGGATATTGTTGGGCACAATTTCCTTCTGCATGTCAAGTGGGGCGTGCAGACGACGCCAGCGATTACGCAGTGCAATGGCCACGTGGCGCTTGGCCTCGTGCTGGCCAATGATATACTTATCGAGTTCGGCCACAATTTGGGCCGGGGTAAGGAAGCTAGTATCTAACATAAAGTGGAATTTCGCGCAAAGTTTTACAGCGTTGAAGCGCTAGGGTTCGCAATAAGAGCAGAACGGCATTGCGGAACCCTGCGTTTTACTGCCTCATAAACCTGCGCGAAATAATTATTGCGGTGAAGAAGGCGCCGCCCCAAACCGGCGGCTCAACGTGAAGTAATTGCTGCTACCGGCAGCCTGCAACGTGGCATACGTGTAATCGAGCTGAAACTGCGAGATGCGTACCATGGCCCCGAAGCTGAAGCCCGCGCCGCCGCCCACGTTGTCGAGGCGTAGCTCGCGGGCTTGCAGGTGGTTATAGCCCGCGCGCAGGCTCAGGCCTTTGCCCAGCATCAGCTCGGCGGCGGCCGTAAAATGCCGGGCCAGGTTGTCGCCCCAGTTAAATTCGGGCTTCACCTCCACGTTATTGGCGTCGAGGGTGCCGCGGGCGTTGGGGTCGAGGTACTGAATGCGCCACTGCTGCAGGTGATGCGCCGTGAAAGTGAAGCGCAGGGGCATGTGCTCGGGCTTAATGGTGGTGCCTAGCTGCACATCGAGCGGCAGCGGCTCGCGGGCGGCGGCTGTGTAGGGTTTCAGCATATAGCCGGCGTTTTTTACCACCAAGCCCACCGTAAAATCTTGCGCGCTAGGCTTGTACAGCACGCCCGCGTCGCCGGCTAGCCCCACGGCGCGATTGCCGGCGATGCCCGACACGGCTAGTTTGGCCGCCAAACCAAAGGTGAACTTGCCCTTGGTATACGAGTCGGCCGCTGCCAAGGCATACTCGTTCACCGAGAAGATGCCCAGCGAGTTGCCGGTCGCATCGAAGCTCTCCAGGTTGCCGTAGCTGAGATAGGTGAGGCCTAGCCCAAAGCGCCCGCGCTTCGCGGTGTTGAAGGCGTAAGCCGCGGTACTCTGCTTGATGTCAGCCACGTAGCTCACGTAGCTCACGGCCGCCGCGTGGTCCATGTCGGCATTTAGCAGCGCCGGGCTGGCAAAAAACTGCGTGGGGTCGCTGCTACGGGTCGAGGCCGTCATTCCCCCTAGCGCGGCCACCTGCGCCGAGGGCGGCAGCGTGAGAAACGGAAACGCCGCGCGTCCCCCGATTTGGGCTTGGGCGGCGAGGGGCAACAGCCCGAGAAACGGTAGGAGTTGTTTCATAGAACAAGGTAACGCGGGCAGCCCAAGCATCGGCCGACCAATCGCGCGAATGGCCGGCCGATGCTTGGGCTACGAGCTACTGCACCTCCACGCTGGGGCCAGTAGGAGCGGGCACCTCGTCGCGCACGGGCAACTTTTGGGGCCTAGCCACCAGCTCGGGTAGCAGGGCCTCGGCCAGCACGTCGTCCACGCGCTCGGCGTAGTGAATGCGCACGCCCTTGAGGTACTCGGCCGTGATTTCCTCCACGTCCTTGCGGTTTTTGGGCGAAAGGATAATCAGGTCGATGCCGGCGCGGCGGGCGGCCAGCAGCTTTTCCTTGATGCCGCCCACCGGCAGCACCCGGCCGCGCAGGGTTATCTCGCCGGTCATGGCCATGCGGGGCCGCACCTGGCGCTGGGTGTAGGCCGAGGCAATGCTGGTGAAAATGGCAATGCCCGCGCTAGGCCCATCCTTCGGAATGCCACCTTCGGGGAAGTGAATGTGCAGGTCGTACTGCTCAAACAAGCGGTAGTCGATGCCCATTTCATCGGCCCGCGAGCGCAGGTAGGAGAGGGCCGTAATGGCCGATTCCTTCATCACGTCGCCGAGCTGGCCCGAGAGCGTGAGCTTGCCCCGGCCCCGGCTCAGCAGGCTTTCCACGAACAAAATATCGCCGCCCACGCTCGTCCAGGCCAGGCCCGTTACTACGCCGGCGGTGTCGTGGTCCTGGTCCTTATCGCGGTCGAAGCGCGGCGAGCCCAAAATTTTCTGCACGTCGCTAGGGTCGAGCTGGGCGGGCAGGGTTTCCTTGCTGGCCTTGCGGCGGGCCAGGTTGCGGGTGAGGGCCGCCAGCTGGCGCTCGAGGCTGCGCACGCCGCTCTCGCGGGTGTAATCGTCGGCCACGCGGTGCAGCGAGGCGTCCGTTATTTTGACTTCCATTTCGCCCAGGCCGTGCTCGCGCAATTGCTTGGGCCAGAGGTGCTTCTTGGCAATCTGCACCTTCTCCTCCTGCGTATAGCCGGTGAGGTCGATAATCTCCATCCGGTCGCGCAGGGCGGGCTGAATAGTATCGAGCGAGTTGGCGGTGGCGATGAAGAGCACCTTGCTTAGGTCGTACTCCACCTCCAGGTAGTTGTCGGTGAAGGTCGAGTTCTGCTCGGGGTCGAGCACTTCCAGCAGCGCCGAGCTAGGGTCGCCGCGGAAGTCGCTGCTCACCTTGTCAATCTCATCCAGAATAATCACCGGGTTGCTCACGCCGGCCTTCTTTATCTGCGAGATAATGCGGCCCGGCATAGCGCCCACGTAGGTTTTGCGGTGCCCGCGTATCTCGGCCTCGTCGCGCACGCCACCCAGGCTCAGGCGCACATACTTGCGGCCCAGCGCCGTGGCAATGCTGCGGCCCAGGCTGGTTTTACCCACGCCGGGCGGGCCGTAGAGGCATAAAATCGGCGCTTTCAAATCTTGCTTCAGCTTGAGCACGGCTAGGTATTCCAAAATGCGCTCCTTCACCTTCTCCAGCCCGAAGTGGTCGGCATCGAGGATTTTCTTGGTCGTCTTGAGGTTGAACTTGTCCTTGGTCGTTTCGCCCCAGGGCAAATCAAGCAAAAACTCGATGTAGCTGAAGGTCACCGGATAGTCGGGTGACATCTGGTTGATGCGCCCCAGCTTGGCTAGCTCCTTCTCAAAGTGCTTGGCCGTGGCCTCGGGCCATTTCTTAGTTAAGGCCCGCAGCTTGAGGGCGGCCACGTCGCCCTCGGCGCTGCCTTCGCCCTGGCCCAGCTCGTCTTGCAGGGTTTTGAGCTGCTTGCGCAGAAAATATTCGCGCTGCTCGGCGTCGATGCCCGTGTGCACCTTGGTGCGAATGTCGTTTTTAATCTCCAGCAGCTCAATCTGGCGTAGCAGCGCTTCGAGCAGCTGGCGGCCCTGGGCCTCGGGGTCGGCTAGCTCCAATAGCTGCTGCTTGGCCGGCAGCTCGAGCTGCACATTGGAGGACAGGAAATGAATGAGGAAGGCCGGCGACTGAATGCCGTCGAGCATGGTGCGCGCCTCCATCGGAATTTCGGGCGTGAGCTCGAGTACTTTGGCGGCGGCTTCGCGCAGGCTTTGCAGCAGCACCATTTCGCCGTCGATTTCGGCGTCGAGCGCCCGCTCATCAAAGTAGGTGACCCTAGCCGTGAGCTGCGGCGCATACGTGAGCTGCTCGCCCACCTGAAACCGCACCTGCCCTTGCAGAATAATAGTCACCGTGTCATCGGGCTGGTCGATGAGCTTCAGAATGCGGGCCAGGGTGCCCACCGGGTGCAGGTCGTCGGTGCTGGGCTCGTCGGCATCGGGGTGGCGCTGGGCCACCACGCCCACGAGCTTCTCGTTTTTGGCCGCCAGCTTGCGCACCAGCCGAATGCTTTTTTTGCGCGTCACCGTCACGGGCAGCACCACGCCGGGGAAGAGCACCGTGTTGCGCACCGGCAGCAGGGCTAGTACCTCAGGGGCATCGGCGGCGGGCAACAGGTGGTCGGGGTCGGCGGCCATAATGGCAATAGCTTCGGAAGGAGAATCAGGGCCAACGGCCAATAAACGGCCGGGGCCAGACAAATCAAGGGGCATAGACAGTGCAGAAAAAGGCCAGCCGGCGTGAAGCAGAACCTGGCTGCCAGAGTGGCAGCCAGTTTCCGCTAGGCTAAGGTACGCCGGGGCTGGCGGGGTATGCGGCAAGGGCCGTGCCAGCCCGGCCGGGGCCGCCAAAGCTGCGGCGCCCGGCCGCCCCGGCATAGTAATTTGCTAATACTAGCTCTTCTGTAAGAACTTGCAGTCCCGTTCCGTTCCCACGCCCTGCCTAATGCGCCCACCGTTACTTCTTTTTCTGTTGAGCTGCTGGCTGCTGGTGGTGGGAGTGGCCCGGCCTGGGCTGGCCCAGCGCCCGCCGCGCCCGGCCGCCAAGCCCACCAAAGCCACTCCGGCGCCTACTGCCCGGCCGGCTAGCCCGCCCAAGCCCGCTTACCAGCAGCGCGCCCTGAAGGGCCGCGTGGCGCGCCGGCTGCGCCTGCACGCCGACGGCACCCCCAGCTTTCCGAATATAAACCGAATTGCCTTTTTCGAGGATAAGAAGGCGCTCAAAGCTATTCAGCGGGCCGAGCGCCGCCACCGCTACGCCGAGGCGCGCACGCTGCTCACGCAGTACGTCGGCCAGTTTGGCATTGAGAATTTTTACCGTAACACCGACCTGCTCTGGCACTTGGGCCAGCTCTTGCAGCGCGATAGCACCCAGCAGGAGCTGGCCAAGGCCTACTTCCGGCTAGCCCTCAAGCACCACCGCACCGACATCCGGCGCGTGCAGCTCTACTACGACTCGCTGGAGGAAAAAGCGGCTATCCTGTACGTGCCGCTCAAGGTCTACTACGATGTGGTGGAGTACCGCAAGAGCGTCAATACCTTTCACCCGCCCAAAAACGTGTACACCAGCATGGGCGACGCCGTGAACTCGAAGTTTCCCGACTACGGCCCCGCCCTCGGGGCTAGCGATACCACGCTGCTATTCAGCTCGAAGCGCCCGCTGGGCAAAGGCGTGCGCAGCCGCGAGCAGGAAGATTTGTACGTGTCGCACCGCGAGGGCGACAACTTCTGGACCGACGCCAAGCCGCTGCCCAAGCCGATAAATTCGCAGTACAACGAAGGCTCGGCGTGCTTCTCGCACGATGGCAAAACGATTTTCTTCGCCCGCTGCGAGTGCCCCACCTGTCACGGCAACTGCGACCTCTACACCGCTAGCCTCGGCAAAGACGGCAAGTGGAGCCCGCCCAAAAGCCTCGGCGCGTTCGTCAACTCGGTGGCCTGGGACTCGCAGCCCACGCTCTCGCCCAAAGAGGACACGCTCTACTTCGCCTCCGACCGGCTCGGCGGCTTTGGGCTCAGCGACATCTACTACACTGTGAAGGGCAAAAACGGCCAGTGGGGCCGCGCCATGAACCTGGGCCCCACCGTGAACACCCGCGAGAGCGAGGTGAGCCCGTTTTTTCATCCGCTCTACCAGGTGCTGTACTTCAGCTCGCGAGGCCAGCTGCTCAATTTTGGCGACTTCGACATCTACAAAACCTACCGGGTAAAGGGCCGCTGGCAGGAGCCGCGCAATATCGGCCCACTCGTAAACGGCAAAGGGTCAGAGTATTACTTCACCATCGACAGCCAAAGCAAAAACCTTTACTACGCCCGCTCCGAGGAAAAAGACATTAATAACCTCGACCTCTATTCCTTTCCGCTGCCTATGGAGGCGCAGCCCCTAGCCACCACCCAAGTCGCCGGCACGCTGCTCGATTCGGTGAGCAGCCGCCCGCTCAAAGGCCTGGTCAGCATCATCGACCTTGATAACGGTATTGAGGTGGCCAGCAAGTACTTGCGCGCCGACGGTTCGTTTGACTTTGAGCTGATGGAGGGCTCGCACTACGCTATGCTCATCCAAAGCCCGGACGCGTTTTCGGTCGAGAAAAAGTTTGAGCTCAAGGGCGATACCGTGATGACGATGCTCACCACGAGTATCGACTACAAGCTGCCACTCATCTTCAAAAACATTGAATTTGAGGCAAATAAGTCGAATATCTCGCCTTCCATGCAGCCCACGCTCGACCGCATCACGCTCTTTCTGGTCGACCATCCCACCTACAAGCTCAACATCGCGGGCCACACCGACGGCCGCGGCGACCCCGAAGTCAATGAAAAGCTCTCGCAAGACCGCGCCCAGGAAATCCGGCGCTACATCGAGCGCAAGGGCAAGCTAGGCCCCAACCGCATCGAAAGCTTCGGCTACGGCTCCAGCAAACCACTTAAGGATGAGCTGACTGAGGCTGACGCGCGCATTAATCGGCGGGTAGAGTTTCGGCTGGTGAAGCCGGAGGGCGACAAGGGGGCTAGCGGGGCCGACTGGAAATAGGGGCCGGTCTTAGCTGGGCCACTCGCGCTGCAAATCCTGTTCCCGCATGCACTTAAAATGCCCCTGTGGGCACTGGCCAAAGCCGATTTTGGAGCACGGCCGACAGGGCAGGCCCAGCACTTCCAACGCCTCAAATTTGGTGCGGTAAGGGTACATGCCGAACTGCGGCACCGTGTTGCCCCACACGCTGTAAATCTCCTTTTTGAAGGCTGCGGCAATGTGCATGAGCCCCGTATCATGGCTCACCACAAACTGCGCCTGTCGCACTAGTGAGGCCGATTGATGCAGCGAAAATTGCCCACAGCCATTGAAAATGAGTCCAGTAGCCGCTAACTCAATCACGTGGCCAGTGCTTTCGTCTTCGGGCCCCCCTAGCAGCATCACCGGGCGCGGCGCCAGGTTTTGCACTAGCTCAATGAGCTTCTCCACCGGCAGGCGCTTGGTAGCGTGCTGCGCCCCGATGGCCACCGCTACGTATTCCCAGGGCCGGAAACCAGTTGGCAACTCGCTGGCCAGGTCCACTTCCTGGCTGGCTGGGATGAAGTAATCGAGTCCCTGGCCATCGTCGCGGATGCCGAGCGGCGCGGCGGCCGCCCGGTAGCGCTCCACAATGTGCACCGGCGGCAGCTGGTTGATTTTGAAGCGTACCAACAAGTATTTCTGCCAGTTGAGCTTGTCGAAGGCCCGGTTGGGCACGCCCGGCAATTGCAAGCGGATAAGCCTGGTGCGCAGGTTATTGTGCAAATCCACGATGAAGTCGAACCGTTCGGCGCGCAGCTCGCGCACCAGCTCGCCCAGGCTGCCGCTTAGCAGGTGCAGCTTATCCACGTAGGGGCTAGCCTCGAAAAGCTTGGCAAAGCCCGGCTTGGTGGCAAAGTGTACCTGCGCACCCGGCAGCTGGGTCTTCAGCTGCCGCACCACCGGCGTCGTCAGCACAATGTCGCCAATGGAAGAGAAGCGCAGAACCAGGATTTTCATGTGTAAAATCTCAAAAGGCCGTCATGCTCATCTGGCGTCCGCTTGCCGCAGCATCTTGATCG